>JBDRIO010000010.1:0-56467 GCA_043815815.1 Candidatus Eiseniibacteriota bacterium
GGCGGGACCGTGGTCGTCGGGGCCGACGGCCAGGCGCTCGACGTCATCCGCGGCGTCGCGGCCGCCAGAAGAGCGCGGCTGGTCGCCGTCGACCCGGACTGCTCGCGGAGCAGGGTCTCGCTCACGCCCTCCGGGAGCTTCTTCGACTTCTCACACGGGGACGACCGCCTGGAGGGCATTTCGATCTCCATGATCGGCCGCCATCAGGTGCGGAACGCCACGACCGCGCTCGTCGCCCTGCACGAGCTCGCGCGCGACGGAGCCTTCTCGCTCGACGAGAAGGCGCTGAGGCGTGGGCTCTCCGAGGCCTGCTGCATAGGCCGGATGCAGATCATCGACCGGAGGCCCACGGTGATCGCGGACGTCGCGCACAATCCCGACGGCGCGCGCGCGCTGGCCGCGTCGCTCGACGAGGTGTTCGCGCCGGGAAGGACGATCGCCGTCCTGGGCATCATGGGGGACAAGGACGTCCGGGGCTTTCTGTCGGCCCTCTCTGACGTGGTCGACGTGCTCGTGGTGACGAGGCCCGCGACGCCCAGGTCCGCCGACCCCGAGGACGTGGCAGCGATCGCCAGGGAGTTCGGGATCGACGCGAGGGTCGTGCCGACGCCCGGGGCGGCGGTCGCGGCCGCCCTCTCTCTTGCCGGCGAGGCGGACCTTGTCTTGATCACGGGTTCCCACTACACTGTTGGCGACGTCATGACGAGCCTCGGCGTCGGTCACTCCCTCGAAGCCGGATAGCCAGTCTGGAGGTCTCTCGATGGCGAACGTCGTACTCAAAGGTGTATCGAAGGTCTTCGACGGCGACGTCGTGGCCGTCCACAACATGGATCTGGAGATCAAGGACAGGGAGTTCGTCGTGCTCGTGGGGCCGTCCGGCTGCGGGAAGTCGACCCTGCTCAGGATGGTCGCCGGGCTTGAGGAGGTGACCTCCGGAGAGATCTTCATCGGCGACCGGCTGGTGAACGACGTGCCGCCGAAGGACCGCGACATCGCCATGGTGTTCCAGAACTACGCCCTCTACCCGCACATGTCCGTCTACGACAACATGGCCTTCGGCCTGAAGCTCCGGAAGTACCCCAGGGAAGAGATCGACTCGCGCGTTCGGGAGGCGGCCGACATCCTGGGGATCGATAAGCTCCTGGACCGGCGCCCGAAGGCGCTGTCCGGCGGCCAGCGGCAGAGGGTGGCCGTGGGACGAGCCATCGTCCGGAAGCCGAAGGTCTTCCTGTTCGACGAGCCGCTCTCCAATCTCGACGCCAAGCTCAGGGTCCAGACGCGGACGCAGATCAGCAAGCTGCACGAGAGGCTCAAGGCGACCATCATCTACGTCACGCACGACCAGGTCGAGGCCATGACGATGGGGAGCCGCATCGTCGTCATGAAGGACGGAGTCTCTCACCAGGTGGACGACCCGCTGACGATCTATCAGAGGCCGGTCGACCGGTTCGTCGCGGGGTTCATAGGGAGCCCCGCCATGAACTTCATCGAGGGCTCTCTCGAGCAGGCCGGCGGCGGGCTGGTCTTCCGCTCCAAGGGTTTCGAGGGACCCGTGGCCCCCGACGCGGCGAAGAAGCTCGGGTCGCGCGTCGGCCGCGGCATCGTCCTGGGCGTCCGCCCGGAGGACATCTTCGAGGTCGCCGACCGCGACGATCTCGAAACGCACGCGTCGGTCACCGCCCACCTCGACGTCGTCGAGCCGATGGGCAGCGAGATCTTCCTGTACTTCTCCCTGGGCGGGGTCGACCTGGTGGGACGCATCGACGTCAGGATCCCGCCCGCGGTGAACACCGACATCGAACTCGTGTTCGACATGGGAAGCGCCCACTACTTCGACCTGGAGAGCGGCGAGTCTCTTCTCCTCGGAGGCGGGGAGCAGGGAGCGTGAGCGCTCTTCTGGGTATAGACATAGGCGGCACGAACGTGAAGACGGCGCACGTCGGGGTCGACGGCGCCGTCCTTGCTTTTGCGTCTGTGGGCTGGTCCGGGGGAGACCCCTCGGAGGTGGTCGAGGCTGTCGCGCTCGCAGCGGCCCGTCTCGCACGAGACTCCGGCGAAACCCCGGTCGCGTGCGGGTGCGCGTGCGCCGGGCTCGTCGACCGGGCGGCCGGGATCGTCCGGTCGTCGCCGAATCTTCCCACGTGGCGGGACGTCGAACTGGCGCGGATGCTGGCCGACAGACTCGGTCTCCCGACGTGGCTCGAGAACGACGCGAACGCCGCGGCCTTCGCCGAATACGAGGTCGGTGCCGCCAGGGGGGCGGCGAACGCCGTCATGCTGACCCTGGGGACCGGGATCGGCGGCGGGATCGTGCTCGACGGCCGACTCTATCGCGGGAGTCACGGCATGGCGGGCGAGGTCGGACACAGCACGATCGACCTCGACGGGGAGCCCTGCCTCTGCGGGGCCCGCGGGTGCTTGGAGCGCTACGCGAACGCAGGGGCCATCGTGGCGCGAGCGACGGAGCTCGTCGCGTCGGGACGGGAGTCGTCGCTGGGCGAGCGCGCGACCGCCGGAACGCTCACCGCGAAGGACGTCGGGGCGGCCGCCCTGGACGGAGACGCGGTCGCCGTGGAGGTGCTTGCCTCCGTCGGCCGCATCCTGGGCGTGGGCCTACTGAACGTGTCGCAGATCCTGGACCCCGACGTGATCGTCATAGGCGGAGGCGTGGTCGCCGCGGGAGAGCCGCTTCTGGGCCCGGCCCGGGAGGAACTCGAAGCGCAGCTTCCGGGAGCGGGTTTCCGGGCTCCGAGAGTCGTGGCCGCCGAGCTGGGGGAGACCGCGGGGGTCGTCGGGGCCACGCTCCTGGCACGGGCCGCGCTCGACCTGTAGCCCCGCCAGCGCTCAACCTCTAGCTCCGCCGCTGTCCCATCGAGGTTCCGAATGTCCTTCCGCAACGTCCTCACTAACGCCCTCATCATGGGAGCGCTCCTCGCCGTCCTGACCGCTGCGGCGCAGGCCCAGCCGGCCGCGCCGGCGGACGGATTCACGATCACGGCCGACAGCGTGGAGGGGAGCGACGGACCGAACGGCAGGGTCGCCGCCCTCGAGGGGAACGTCACGATCACGCGCGGCGACGCCACTCTCGTCGGGAGGCGAGGCAGGTACTACGAGCGGAGCGGCCTCGCCATCGTGTTCGGAGACGTTCGCGGCGTCGACGGCGCGTCGACCATCTCCTGCGACACGCTGCGCTACTTCCGCGACCTCGACCGCGCCCGTCTCATCGGGAACGCGTCCTACGGCGACACGTCGGGCGTGACGCGCGCCGAGCGCATCGACGTGTACAGGCGCGAGCGCATCGCCGTCTGCAGCGGCCGCGCCGTCGCGGTCGACCACGAGGGGACGTTCGAGCTCGCGGCGGAGCGGATACTCTACGACTTCGACAGGGACGAGGCGAGAGCCACCGGGGCTCCACACCTCCGCATGTTCGGGGAGGACGGGGAGGAGGACGGCTCCCTCACGGCCGAGCTCATCGAGTTCTCGCCCGACGACGACAGCGTGACCGCCGTGGGCTCCGCCGTCATCACCACCGGCGACGTCGTGGCGCGGGCGAGGGTCGGGGTCCTCTCGGGCGACGGCGATACGATCGAACTCCGCGGCGACCCCGTCGTCGACCAGGACGGTGACCTGCTCTCCGGCGAGCGCATACGCGTCTTCATGCACGAGGGCTCGGTCTCCAGGGTCATCGCTGTGGGCGGCGCGAGCGCCTCGTACACGGTGGAGGCCGACGATCCGGAGGGCGACGAGCAGAGAGGGCACGTCGACGGCGACACGCTGACGATGTACTTGGAGTCCGGCGACCCCGTCCTGACCACCGTGCGCGGGAACGCGCTCTCCGAGCACGAGGTCGGCACGAGGGGCGAGAGGAACTCCGTGACCTCGAGGGAGATCGACGTTCTCTTCTTCGAGGGAAGGATCAGACGGGTCGTCTTCCGGAACGAGGCGGCGGGCGTCTACACCTTCGCGCCCGAGGAATCGCCCGAAGCCCCCGCCGGGCAGCCGGCGACGGCCGCCCCCGACACCGTCGAACTCGAGACCGTGTCGTATCGGGCGAGCCGCATCGACTACTACGTCGCGCGCAACAGGATCGTCCTCTCGCAGGGGTCCCGCATCCAGTACAAGCAGACCGTTCTGGACGCCGACGAGGTCGTCTACGACCCCGACGCCCAGGTCATGACGGCCACAGGCTCGCCGGACCTGCGGGAGGCCTCGGACAGGATGGCGGGCAGGACGCTCGTCTACGACCTGGACGCGCAATCGGGCGTCATAGCGGACGGCGTCACCACGTTCGAGGAGGGCCTCTACTCGGGCGACACGATAGCCCGCGAGCCCGACGGGGCGCTCCTCGTCGGAGGGGGCGTCTACACGACGTGTTCCGACGAGCGCCCGCACTTCCGTCTGGTCTCGCACCAGATGAAGGTCTATCTGAACGACAAGGTCATCGCCAGGCCCCTCATCCTGTACGTCGGCGAGATACCGGTGTTCGCTCTTCCGTTCTACGTCTTCCCGATCCGGAAGGAACGGCACTCCGGGTTCCTCATCCCGCAGGTGGAGCTGGGCGTGACCGAGAACAGGGGCCGCTTCATCCGCAACTTCGGCTACTACTGGGCGCCGAGCGACTACTTCGATCTCACGCTCTGGGGCGACTACTACGAGCAGACGAAGTGGATCGGTCACGTGGAGGGCCGATACAAGAAGCGCTACACGCTCTCCGGTTCGGTGAACTCGTCGTTCACCGAGGAGCTTCTGAACAACCGCCGGCGCTGGGACCTCCGCTTCAACCACAGACAGGAGATCGGGCGGCACTGGACCGCGGGCGCGTCCGGCGACTTCAGGAGCGACGCCTCCTACGCGCAGGACACGTACCAGACGATCGAGGAGAGCGTCAACCGCAGCCTGCACTCCCAGGTCTGGATGAGGGGACGGTGGAGCAGCGTGTCGGCGGGCGTCACGCTCGACAGGCGCGAGCAGCTCGACCAGGACACGGTATCCGAGCTCCTCCCGAAGGTCGAGGTCACGGCGTCTCAGCGGCCTCTGCTCGAGGCGGCCCCCGACGCCGCGTGGTGGAAATCGACCCTCTCCAAGGTCTCGTACAGCTGGGACGCCAGGGCGGTCAACGACCGCGACAGGACGGACTCCGGGCTCACCGTCCGGCAGGCGGCCGGCGTGGGCGTCACGCTCCGGGGCACGGGCAAGCTTCTCGGGTGGCTCAGCCTCTCTCCGAGGTTCAACGCCAGGCAGAACTGGTACGACCGCGACAAGGAGGGGAGGCAGTACGCCCCGCGGCTCACGTACGACGGGAGCGTCTCGGCCCGGACCACTCTATACGGGACCTTCTTCCCGGGCCTGGGCCCCCTGACCGCGGCGCGACACATTGTGGAGCCCACGGCCTCTCTCTCGTGGACGCCGGAATTCTCCCGGTACTTCGACGACTCGGGGTCGGACATCTTCTACACGCTCTCGGGCTTCGGCGGGACGCCGAGGAAGAGGACGGCCCTGAACGTGTCGCTGGTGAACAAGCTTCAGGTCAAGCTGGGAGAGGGCGAGGGCCAGCGCAAGATAGACAATCTCGTCCGGCTCTCGAGTTCGACGTCGTACGACTTCGAGGGCGAGGGACACAAGTGGGCCGACCTCTCCTCACAGCTCGACGTCAGGCCCATGCAGGCCGTGTCGCTCAGGTGGAACGCGCGGCACGACACGGAGGACTGGAGCCTCGAGAGCACCAGCATGACAGCGAGCGTGGGACTCACCGGCAGCCAGCCGCTCATCGCAGAGGACAGCTGGGAGGAGCGCACCGCGACGCTCGGGCGCTCGCCGGTCGACGAGTTGCGCGAGGAGCTCAGAAGGATGAGCGACGTCGGCCGCGCGGGCGGCCGGCCCTGGGACGCGGGCCTCACGTTCCGGTACTCCCGAGGGGCCGACCCCGACCAGAGCACCTACTGGCTGGATGGCGACCTGGCCCTTTCGCTGACCGCGAACTGGCGTGTGAACTACAGCGTTCACTACGACGTCAAGGAGCAGGAGGTCGCCAGCCAGGAGTACACCATCTACAGGGACCTCCACTGCTGGGAGGCGCAGTTCACGCGTCGGTACTACGACGGCGAGTGGGAGTACTACTTCCGCGTCAGCGTGAAGGCGCTCCCCGAGATCCAGGCAGAGACCGGCCGTAAGGGGCTCCAGCGCGGCATCCGCTGAGCGATGGCCCACTATCCCCGAGTTTCTTCCCCATAGATCGCATTTCGGCGTCCATCTTCGGAGTTCCCCGGAAGGCCACGTTTTTCGGACAATTCCTATTGACAGCATGTGGACCGTGTTGTAGCTTGTCCCGAAATTAGGGACGTTCTTAGCATTACTGTAAGTTGGCCGCAGGCCCAAAGGGGGGAGTCGGATGAACAAGGCAGAACTGATTGATGCCCTGGCCTCGAGGACCGGTCTCACGAACAAGGCCGCCAAGGACGTAGTGGACGCTATGTTCTCAGTCGACGGCGGCATCCTCGCGGGGCAGCTCAAGAAGCGCGAGAGGATCCAGATCACAGGGTTCGGGACCTTCGGCGCGGACCACAGGCCCGCCCGAGACTGGCGGATTCCCGGCACAGACAGAACGAAGCACGTCGAAGCCCACTACTACCCGAAGTTCAAGGCAGGGAAATCCCTGAAGGACTTCGTGAAGTAGGGACGAGAGACAGAGTACTTGACTCGAGAGGCAGAGAGCTCAAGGGCTCTCTGCCTCTTCGTATTCTGGAGCGGCGAGAAGCCCTCCGGAACGAGCCGCGGGTCCGCCTCCCGGAGACTTTCCCACACGGGAGCCCTTCATCTTCCGAGACGACCGGGAGGAACACATGCACAGACTGCTGGCAGAGGTGAGGGACAAGACGCTCAAGAAACGCTATCGGGCCCGCAACGGGCTCGAGCATGGGCGCTATTCACTCAGGGTGAAGGTCCTGGGGACCGCCATCGACGCATTGTCGGTGCCGGACGGCGTCGCAGGGCGCGAGACCGTCGTGACGCGCGCGTTCCTGCTGCCCTGGGCGCCCCGAAAGGGCGACCTCCTGACGCTCGACCCTGACGAGAGCGCAAGGATTCTGAGGCCCCGGAGGGCCGCCCTCCACGACGGGCCCTCGCCCGGCGCGGGCGTCAGCGCGGACTTCGTCGACTCCGACCGCGACGGCTATCCGGAGGACGTGGTGTCGAACCGGTTCGTGAGGGCCGTCCTCCAGCCTCACCGCGGCGCGCGGCTCTCGTCTCTCACGGGCCCCGACGGGGAGGACCGGTTCGCGCATCCATACGAGTACATCATGGCGGGGAAGTACGTGCTCCTGGGCGGTGTGGAGCCCGTGATCGCCGAGGCTGGGTCTCCCGGCGAGATCTGGAAGTCGGCCTTCGAAAGAACGGTCGCGGACGGGTCGGCCGACGCGTTCGAAGCCACGTACACGCGGAAGCTCGAAAGCCCCAGGGGAGTCGTCCTGACGAAGACCACGAGGATCGAAGACGACTTCCCCGGCGTGCTCGAGACGTACCGCGTGAAGTACTCGGGGAAGCCAGGCGGCCCGGGCGGCGGAAGGCCGCCTGGGGGCGGGGGCGGCTCCGACGCGCGGGACGACGCGAGAGGGCGGCGCGGGGACGGCAAGAAGGACGAGACCGAGGTCACGTTCGGCCTCAGGGCCTCGACGGCGACCCCGGGCGAGACGCCTTCCCTGAACGTGTTCGAGTTGTCGTGCGCCGACGGGGTCCGCACGGTCCGCTTCCATCCGCCGGGCTTCGGCCGGCGCTGGCGCTGGCGCGACTGGCGGGACGAGCACTTCTGTCTGCGCGGAGGGTTCCTGGTGTCCAGGAACGAGCGGCTCGGCAACGTGCTGGCCGTGCTCGTGAACGGCAGGAGGGCGCACTACGTGAGCGTCCGGAGTGACTACACCGGTCCCGAGGTGGCCGTTGTGCACGGGACGAGGAAGCTCGCGAAGGGGAGGTCCGTGACACTCGGGGCCGCGTTCCTCGCGGGCGACGCCGTCGCGGTGGGGCGCGGCTCGATGTTCCTCGCGTCCCTCGGCGCTCGGCGTGGCGGGAAGCGGCCGCTAGCGCTCACCCTGCGGACGACCGCGGACGTCGGCGGAAGCGTTCGAGCCCGAGTGAGTTCGCCCGAGGGCGCCAGGACCGTCGCGCTCAGGAGGCGTAGCCTGCCGGAGGTAGGAGACGTACATACGGGGATCCTGGAACTGGGAGGAGAGTCGCTTCCCGTGTCCGCAGGAGTCGGCGCGGGCCGAGAGCGTCTCTCCGTCAGGCTGGAGGGATAGATGGGCAGGCGCATGGAGCCGCTCACGGTCGGGTACGACTGGGAGATGGCGATACTCAAGAAGACCGGCGAGAACATAAGTGAGAGAGAGGTCGAGCTCCTGGCGGACGAGATCCGGCGACGGTTGCCGTGGGCCCAGACCGGCACCGATCTGGAGCTCATCGAGAGCAGGGTCGGCTGCGTCCGGGACTTCGGCGAGCTGCTGCGGAAGAGCGAGCGTTTCGACGAAGAGCTCAGGAGGGCGCTCGACAGGCACGGCTGGTCGCTCCTGCGCGGAGGGGCCCGCCCGTTCCAGATGGAGCCGGTCGGAGCCCACATACACGTCGGCACGTTCGGGAGCTGGGAGGACGCCGTCCGCGTTCAGAACGGGATGGTCGGATACGTGGCCCCGCTGGTCGCGCTCACGGCCGCGAGCCCCGTCTATCGCGGGCGGTCGGGGGAGTACAAGAGCTACCGCGTGGCGTCGTTCGCGGAGTGGTGCTCGATGCCGCAGTCGTTCGTCGAGCCCGCCTTCGCGCAACCGTCCTGGGGCGAAGACGTGTGTAACAAGCTCGTGATGGGTCCGACCGTCGAGCTCCGGGCGTGCGACGGCGCCATGAGCACGCGCCTCATGTGCGAGGTCGTGGCCCTGGTCGCCGGACTCATGTGGCACGTCGCGGAGCGGAATGAGGTGCGCCCGCTCACCCGCGACGAGTACGACGCGATCATGGAGAACCGTTGGCGGGCCGCGAAGCACGGGCTTCAGGCCACGTTCGTGGTGGACGGAGACGAGGTCGCGGCCGACGCGCTATTGACAACGATGGTCGAGTTGGCGGAGGATGGTATGCGGGTCCTGGGCGTGTCGGGCCGAGAGCTCAAAGTGTTGCGGGCAATGGTCGCGAAGCGACAGACCCAGGCCGACTTCCAGCTGGCCGTCTTCGAGGCCGAGCGCCGCGACGCGCATCGCCTGACCAGGACGATGGCCAACATCCAGAGAGACGCCGGGGCCTTCGAGAAGTACCTGAGACGAGCGCCGGCGCTCCCCGCCGCGGCTCCGGGCGACCACGCGAGCGAGATCCTGACGTCCGTCGGCAGGGAGACCCCTTACTCCGTGCTCGTCCGCGCGACGCCTCTCTCACCGGCGAGGCTGGACACCATCCTCCGACGGTACGTGGAGGAGGGCGCTCTGGTGGAGGGCAGGTCCGACATGGGCGTGCGTCTCTACACGCACGCCGAGCTTGGATAGGAGGCCACCGCGTCGACCGGCAGACGGCGGGTGAGGCGGCAGGCCACGTGTGAGGTGACTGGCCATGGGTGAGATTACCGGCGTACTCGATCTCATCGGTGCTCTCTTCAGGCTGTTCGGTCTCGACCAGAGCGCGTGGTTCCCCGCGCTCGCGCTGATCGTTCTCTTCTTCCTGATCGCCGTGCCCGTGGGCCTTCTTGCCCAGAGCCGAACGGTCTCGACCGGGAAGGACGGGATGATAGGCGAGGTCGGCGTCGTCCTGACGGAGCTCGATCCCGACGGGCGCGTGTACGTTCACAGCGAGTACTGGAACGCGAGATCCGCGAGGCCGCTGCCCGCGGGAGCGAAGGTCGTGGTCGTGTCCGTCGACAGGATGGTTCTCGAGGTGGAGCAGGCCGAGTAGGAGGTTTGTCATGGGCGGAATTCTGATCCTGGTGCTTGTGTTGCTGGTCCTTCTCGCGAAGTCGATCTACGTGCTCCGCGAGTACGAACGGGGCGTCATGTTCCGGCTCGGACGGCTCGTCGGGGTGCGCGGCCCCGGTCTCATTCTCATCATTCCGTTCATCGACAGACTCGTGCGGGTCGCCCTCCGCATCGTCGCCATGGACGTGCCGCCACAGGACGTCATCACCAAGGACAACGTGTCCGTCAAGGTGAACGCGGTCGTCTACTTCCGAGTCTTCGAGCCCGACAAGGCCATCGTCGAGGTTCAGGACTACAACTACGCTACGTCGCAGCTCTCCCAGACGACGCTCCGGAGCGTCATCGGCGGCGCAGAGCTCGACGAACTCCTGGCTGCGCGCGAGAAGATCAACCAGGAGCTCCAGACGATCCTCGACAAGCAGACCGACAGCTGGGGCATCAAGGTATCGGCGGTCGAGGTCAAGCACGTCGACCTGCCCGATACGATGCAGCGCGCGATTGCGCGGCAGGCGGAAGCCGAGCGAGAGCGGCGGGCGAAGATCATTCACGCAGAGGGCGAGCTTCAGGCGTCCGAGAAGCTGTCGCAGGCGGCTCACATCCTGGCTAGCGAGCCCATCTCGGTGCAGCTCCGATTCCTGCAGACACTCTCCGAGATCGCCGTAGAGAAGAACTCCACGATCGTATTCCCTGTGCCGGTCGACATCATCCAGCACCTGATCGGTATGAAGGGGAAGGGCGGCGAGTAGGAGCGGCGGCGCGCGGGAGCGCGAGCGAGTGGGAGCGGCGGCACGCGGCAGCGCGAGCGAGCGGAAGCTACGGCACGAAGCGCAGCGACGTAGTCAGTTCGAGGGGGGCGGGCCCGGCCCGCCCCTCAAGACGAGAGGCGCGCGGGAGCGCGACCGCGGGAGTGAGGCCGGATGATCCTGAGGGGCGTGGAGCGGAGGTGGGAACTCAAGCCGGTCGACGACGCCCTCGTCGGAGAGATCACGAGCGGTCTGGGTGTGTCCGAGCTCCTCGCGCGCGTGCTCGTGGCGCGCGGCTCCGGCTCGGTCTCAGACGCCGGCGACTTCCTGGCCGCCGGCGACGCCCCGCTCGCGGACGCCCGGCTCCTGCCGGACGCCGGCCTGGTCGTGGCCCGCGTCGCGCGCGCGCTCGAGACGGGTGAGCAGATCGCCGTCCACGGGCACGACGACGCCGACGGCGTGTGCGCGACGATCATCATGGTGGAGGCCCTCGAGCAACTGGGCGCGAACCCGCTCCACTACGTTCCCGACAGACGCAGGGAGGGGCACGGCCTCTCGCGCGGCGAGATAGACGGCCTCGCGTCGTCGTCGGTCGGGCTCGTCATCACTGTCGACAGCTGCGTGAGCGACCGCGAGCTCATCGCGTACGCGAGCGAGTTGGGCATCGACACGATCGTCACCGACCACCACGAGATACCGCCTACGCTTCCCGACGCCGTCGCCGTCGTCAACCCGAAGCTCCCGGACTCGCCCTTCCCGTACCGCTACATGGCCGGCGTCGGCGTCTCGCTCCGGGTCGCCGAGCTTCTCCTGGACGAACTGTCCGGGAGGTTCAGAGGCCGGAGCGTCCGACCGTGGAGCGGCTCCCGATGGGGAGACGAGGCGTTCGCCCTGGCCGCGATCGGTTCCATCTCGGACAAGGTGCCGCTGACGGGGGAGAACAGGAAGATCGTGGCGCGGGGCCTCGTCGCGACGGCCAGGACCGAACGACCCGGACTCCGGGCGATGCTCTCCGAATCAGGGCTCTGGGGGCGCGAGCTCGAGCCGTCCGACGTTCGCGAGTCATTGGGTCCCATCTTCGGCCGGGTCTCCGACGGGCGGGGAGGCAACGAGGCGCTCACGGCTCTCATCTCGGCCGACGAGGACGAAGCGAGGACGGTCGCGCGAAGGCTCGCCGAGGGCCGCGGGCTCTGGCGCGAGTCCGCCAACGCGGCGTGGCGAAAGGCCTCCAGGGATCTCGACCTCGCGGCGCTCAAAGAAGCGGGTAACGTCGTGGTCATCGAGGCGGACGTCCCGATAGAGGTTCTGGGCTACGTCACGAACAGGCTCGCAGACGAGATGGGGCGTCCCGCCATCGTCATAGCGCCCAAGGGCGACGAGGTGATGGGCGAGGCGAGGGGCCCATACGGGTTCAACCTGGTGGAGGCCTTCAGCACGATGCCCGAGCTGTTCCTCGGATACGGAGGGCATCCGCGCGCGGCCGGGTTCTCGGCGAAGCCGGACGTGACGCGCGACTTCAAGAGCAGGATGAAGGAGTACGCTCGCGCCAATCCGCCCGCGCCGCCCCCTCGCGTCGTCGACGCGGAGTTCGATCTCGCGCGACTGACGCCCGCCGCCGCCACCGACCTCGAGCGCCTGAGGCCGTTCGGCTTCGGGAACGGCCGGGCCGTCCTGCTCGCGCGCTCCGTGACGTCGGAGACCGTCGAGAGCGCCCGCTCCAACCGCATCCATCTCGGCACGCCGTCCCGCTTCGGCCGGACGCCCTGCGACGTCGTGTACAGGGTGCGTCCCGCCGACGAGATCGCGCTCGTTCACGTCCTCGAGACCGTGCAGGAAGAGTCGGGAGGATAGCCAGCTGGAAGCCGACGAGCGAGAAGCGGGGCCCGGGCGCCTCTACGTCGTGGCGACGCCGATCGGCAATCTCGCCGACATGACGCACCGCGCGGTCGAGACGCTCGGCGAGGTCGACGCCATCGCGTCCGAGGACACTCGCAGGACCAGGAAGCTCCTGAGTCACTACGGGATCAGGACGCCTCTCGTGTCGTACCACGAGCACAACGAGGAACGCGCAGCGCGCGCGGTCGTCGACAGACTGCTCGACGGCCAGTCGATCGCGCTCGTCACCGACGCAGGGACGCCGCTCGTCTCCGACCCGGGCTACCGTCTCGTCGAGCTGGCGGTCCGCGAGGGCGTCCCCGTCGTGAGCGTGCCCGGTCCGTCCGCGGTCGTCGCGGCCCTCTCCGTGGCCGGGCTCCCGCCGATGCCGTTCCACTTCGAGGGGTTCCTTCCGAGGAAGTCGGCCGCGCGCAGGACGAAGCTCGGGGGTCTCTGCGACCTCAGGGGGACGCTCGTCTTCTACGTTTCCCCGCATCGCGTAGGTCCGGTCCTGGTCGACATGCTGGAGGTCCTGGGGGACAGACGGGCCGTGCTGGCCCGGGAGCTCACGAAGATTCACGAGGAGCTCCTTCGGGGGACCCTCTCCGAACTCTCCGACGAGGCCGCCGGGAGGTCGCTCAAGGGTGAGATGGTGGTGCTCGTAGAGGGACGGAGGTCTTGAGGGGTACTGCGGTTACGGAGCCTCCGCGGGACTCCCGGGGGTTGACACCACATTCAGCGTGGTGCTAAACTGCTAAGTCCATAGGGCACTTACCGTTTCCGGCACGGTATTCCGAGGCAGGCAAACGCGTGGCGTACGGGAGCGTGAAGGAGAGAGCAAGAGGCTTCCTTTCGCCACTGGCGCGCCTCGTGGCGGACCTGGGTGTGCCCCCGACGGCCATCACGGTCGCCGGATTCGTGTTCTCCGTGCTGGCCGCGGTGTCGCTCGGAACGGGACACTTCGTCCGGGCGGCCCTCTTGCTCGTGCTGGCCGGCGTCTGCGACATGATAGACGGGGCGGCGGCGCGCGCCGGCAACCGGGCGAGTTCCCGGGGCGCGTTCCTCGACTCGACGATCGACAGGTACTCGGACACGGTCGTTCTCCTTGGCGCGCTCTACTACTACCTCGTTCGTTCGCCGTCGGGGCCGGAGGAGTTGACCGCGGGCATCGTGCTACTGGCCCTCGCCGGTTCGATGCTGACGAGCTACACGCGCGCGAGGGCAGAGGCGATCGGCCAGGACTGCCGGGTCGGGATCGCCGAACGTTCGGAGCGGATGATCCTCCTGATCGTGGGAGCGCTGCTCGGCGCGAACGTTCTACGGATCGCACTTTGGGTGCTCGCCATCGCGTCTCACGTGACGGCCGTACAGAGGGTCCGCCACGTTCTCTCCCGCGTGAGGTGATTGAGACGCGCTGGCGGGAACGACGGTGAATCCCTGGGGGTGGTGTACATGGGCAAGGACAAGAAGGTCAGGGTCGCTATCATCGGCGTGGGAAACTGCGCGTCGTCGCTCGTCCAGGGCGTCGAGTACTACCGAAATGCGTCGGCGGACGAGTTCGTTCCGGGACTGATGCACGTCGTGCTCGGCGGCTACCACGTGGGCAACGTCGAGTTCTCCGCGGCGATCGACATCGACAAGAACAAGGTCGGACGCGATCTCTCCGAGGCGGTCTTCACGAAGCCCAACAACACGTACAAGTTCTCAGACGTTCCGAAGAAGGGCGTGACGGTGGCGAGGGGGATGACGCACGACGGGCTGGGCAAGTATCTGTCAGAGATCATCGAGAAGGCCCCGGGCCCGACGGACGACATCGTCGAGCTCCTGAAGGACACGAAGACGGACGTCGTCGTGAGCTTCCTTCCGGTCGGCAGCGAGGAGGCGACGAAGTGGTACGTCGAGCAGATCCTCGAGGCCGGCTGCGGGTTCTGCAACGGGATCCCCGTCTTCATCGCCCGCGAACGCTACTGGCAGCAGAGGTTCGAGAAGAAGGGGCTGCCGGTGATGGGTGACGACATCAAGTCGCAGGTTGGCGCGACGATCGTACACAGGGTCATGACGCGTCTCTTCAGAGAGCGCGGCGTGAGGCTCGAGCGGACGAGCCAGCTCAACGTCGGCGGCAACACCGACTTCCTGAACATGCTCGAACGCTCCCGTCTCGAGTCGAAGAAGATCTCCAAGACGAACGCGGTCACGTCTCAGCTCGACTACGACATCGGCACATCGAACGTCCACATAGGTCCCTCCGACTACGTGGAGTGGCTCACCGACCGCAAGTGGGCCTACATTCGCATGGAGGGCCGGACGTTCGGAGACGTTCCGTTGAACGCGGAGATGAAGCTCGAGGTCTGGGACTCGCCGAACTCCGCCGGCGTCATGATCGACGCGGTCAGGTGCATGAAACTCGCGCTCGACAACGGCCTCTCCGGCGCCATAGAGGCGCCGTCGGCGTACTTCTTCAAGTCGCCTCCGACGCAGTACACCGACGACCAGGCGAGACGCATGACGGAGGAGTTCATCGCCACGTACGGCGCGGCGGGCGGCTCGCCGACCTCCGCCAAGCAGGGCGAGCTGGTCGAGGAGATGACCAACTCCTAGGGAGTGCGGACCGCGCGTCGGAGACAGTTTCGAATCGAAGAGGCCACGGGGGCCGGGCTTCCGCCCGGCCTCCCGCACTTGAGTTCCAGGAGGAGCCGTTGAACTCGGCAGAACGTCGCGGCATCTTCATCACGTTCGAGGGCGTCGAAGGCTGCGGGAAGTCGACGCAGGCGTCGAGGCTGGCCGCGCGCCTCCGCGAGCGCGGCTTCGAGGTCACGCTCACGCGCGAGCCGGGCGGGACCGCGCTCGGCGAGAGGCTGCGCGACATCCTGCTCGACCTTGGTCAGCGCGGGATGGTGCCCGAGGCCGAGCTCTTCCTGTACATGGCGTCGCGGGCGGAACACGTCGCTCACGTGATCGAGCCCGCTCTCTCGCGGGGCGAGATCGTCATCGCCGACCGCTTCGGCGACGCCAGCGTGGCCTATCAGGGCGGCGGCCGCGAGCTGGGGGCGTCTCTCGTAGAATCGTTGAACCAAGTGGCGACACGCGGCGTCAAACCAGATGTGACGTTCCTGCTGGATCTGGACCCCTCCGTGGGGCTCACGAGACTCTCGAAGAGGGGTGGGGGCAGGGACAGGATCGAGAGCGAGGAGTCGGCCTTCCACGAGCGCGTCAGAGACGCGTACGTGAGAACCGCCGAGCGCGACCTGGCGAGATTCACGGTCGTCGACGGGAGCGCGCAGCCGGACGTCGTGGCCGCCTCCGTGCTCGCTCGGGTCGAACAGGTTCTCGAAGGGAAACCGAAAGGGTGAGAGCAATGACATCACGCACCAGGATACTCATGCCGGTCGTCGTCGCCCTCTTGGTCGGGCTGCTTCTGGGCGGATGGGCGGTCGAACGGGTGAGCGCCCGGAAGGACACATACACCTACCTCGACCTCTTCAATGACTCGCTCGCGAAGATCGAGGTGACCTACGTCGACGAGGTCGACATCAAGGACCTGATGTACGGGGCCATCCGGGGGATGCTCTCCACGCTCGATCCGTACTCGGTCTTCTTTGACGAGGAGTCGTACAGGAACTTCCGCGTCACGACGGAGGGCGAGTTCGGCGGGCTGGGCATACAGATCACCGTCAGGGACGGGGTCCTCACCGTCGTGAGTCCTATCGAGGGTACGCCCGCTTACGATCTCGGGATCAAGTCGGGCGACCGCATCGTCCAGATCGAGGGCGAGTCCACGAGGGGCATCACGTCCGACGAGGCCATCGAGAAGCTGCGCGGTGAGCCCGGCACGAAAGTGAACATCACCATCAGGCGCGAAGGGGTCGAGGAGCCGCTCGACTACGCGGTCACGCGCGACATCATCAAGATCGACAGCGTTCCGTACGCCTTCATGATGGACGACGACGTGGGCTACGTCCGCGTCTCGCGTTTCTCCAGGGAGACGGCGGACGAACTCCGGGTCAAGCTGACCGAGCTCGAGGCCCAGGGTATGAAGGGGTTGGTTCTGGACCTTCGCAGCAACCCGGGCGGGCTGCTTTCGGAGGCCGTCGACGTGAGCGACATATTCCTCGACACGGGCGAGCTCGTCGTGAGCACGAAAGGACGGGTCGAGGAACAGAATCAGAGCTACTACGCGAGGACCCCGGCGAGGTATGACCGCGACTTCCCGATCGTCGTGCTCGTCAACGGAGGCAGCGCCAGCGCTTCTGAGATTCTCGCCGGCTCGATACAGGACTGGGACCGCGGGGTGGTGGCCGGGACGACCTCCTTCGGGAAGGGCTCGGTGCAGACACTCATGCGGCTGCGCCCGCTCACGAAGGACTGCGCCATGAAGATCACGACGGCCAAGTGGTACACGGCCAGCGGCAGGGCCATCGAGAGCCCCGAGCACTGGGCCGGCGGCGAGGCGCCCGAGGGCGATGATGTGGAGCGCCCCGAGTACCGGACCGCAGGCGGCCGCGTGGTCTACGGCGGAGGCGGGGTGACTCCCGACGTCGTCATAGAGCCCGTCAGGCGGGCCGACTTCGTGGTCGACCTCGAGCGTCGAGAGGAGTTCTTCGAGTTCGCGATCGAGTACGTCGCCGAGAATGGCATGCCCGAGGGAAACAAGGTGAACGACGACGTCTGGAACGCGTTCATCGCCTTCCTCGAGAAGGACGAATTCGAGTTCGACGAGGACCAGCTTCTTGAGAACCGCCGGGACGTCGAACTGTCCATAGCTCGCGATCTCGTCCGTCACGCCGTCGGGCGGGAGGAGGCGTACGTCGTGGCCGTCGCGGGCGACGAGCAGCTGGGTCGAGTCGCCAGGCTCCTGGGCGGCGCGCGGAACCTCGAGGAGTTGTTCGACCTCGCCGAGTCGTACGAGCAGCCAGAGGTCGGGATGAACTGACGTCCGGGCGGCGGGCCGTCGCGCCTGGGCGGTACAGGAGGCACGAATCGGTCCGCACACACCAGATGGTCGACGAGGGGGCGCGCGGTGCGCCCCCTCTCGCGTTCGGGCCGGCAAGGGTCGCCTTGACTGCGCGAAACGGCCGGGCCTATACTCCGTGAGATGAAGATGTGCCCTTTCTCTTTCGACACACCTCTCGTGCTGGCCCCGCTCGCCGGCTACACCGACAGTCCGATGAGACGCATCGCGCGCCGGTTCGGCGCGTCGATGGTCTGGACCGAGATGGTGAGCGCGGAGGGGGCCGTGCGCGAGAGCGAGGCGACTCTCGAGCTGCTTCGGTTCGACGCCGAGGAGCGCCCTGTCGTCTTCCAGGTCTTCGGCGCACGCCCGGAGCCGGTAGCGGGGGCGGCTGTCCGCATCGAGAGGCTCGGCCCCGATGTCATCGATCTCAACGTCGGTTGTCCCGCGCGCAAGGTCGTGAAGGGCGGCTCCGGGGCAGCTCTCATGCGAACGCCGCGGCTTCTCTCCGAGGTGGCGACCGCCCTCGTGGAGGCCGTCGGCGTCCCCGTGACCGCGAAGATCAGAAGCGGATGGGACGAGCGTTCCCTCAACGCGGTCGAGGTGGCGACGGTCCTGGAGGAGGCGGGCGTCGCGGCGCTGACGGTTCACCCCCGGACGCGGGCGCAGGGCTTCAAGGGCGAGGCGGACTGGTCCGTCATCGCCGACGTGAAGCGCGCCGTCGGCGTGCCGGTGATCGGGAACGGCGACGTCACGGAGCCCTCGGACGTCCTCAGAATGCTCGACGAGACGTCCTGCGACGCCGTCATGATAGGGCGCGGGGCCGTCGGCAATCCGTGGATCTTTCGAAGAGCGCTCGCTTCGCTCCGCGCCGATGGCGACCCGGGCCCGCCGACCCTCGCTGAGCGCATCGACGTTGCGCTGGAGCATCTCGACCTTATGGTCGCCGCTAAGGGGGAGCGCAAGGGCGTCCTCGAGATGCGCAAGCACCTGGTCTCGTATCTCCGCGGGGCGCCCGGCGTGTCGCGGCTGCGGTCCGAACTCGTGAGGATGGAGGGGCATGCGAATGTCCGGGACAGGCTCGAGATCGCACGCAACGAGCTCGCGTAGGACGACGGCCTCGCGGATCGTCCTCACGCTCTCGCCGCTGGCGGTGACGCTGCTCCTGGGAGGTTGTCTCGGCCCCCCGGCCAGGAGCGGCAGCGACGTCAGGACGGTCAGGATCGTCGAGCACCAGATCGGCGCGGGGGAGACGATGGCCTCTATCGCCGACGACTTCTACGGCGACGCCTCCGCCGAGAGCTATCTCCGGGACACGAACGACATCCCCGAGGACGTGACGCCCGCCGAGGGCGACGTCATCGAGGTGCCGGTCGGCGAGCCCGACATCGAGCGCTACGGACGGCGCACGCTCGCGAAGACGCACTACAATCGCGGGACGCTGTTCGCCGCCCAGGGAGCGCTGACGAGGGCGGCCGAGGAGTTCCGCGCCGCTCTCCGCGTTGACCCGCGCTTCGCGGACGCCGGCTACAACCTCGGCGTCGTTCTGCTGCGGTCGGGCGAGGCCACGCGGGCCGTCGCCATACTGCGGCAGACCGTCGCCGTCCGACCCTCGGATCCCTCTCTCCAGTACGCGCTCGGCTCCGCGCTCGTGAGCTCCGGAGACCACGACGGGGCCGTGGAGGTCTTCGACACCGTTCTGTCGCTCTCGCCCCGCCACGAGGACGCGCTCTTCTCCCGGGCGATCGCCCTCGTCGAGCTCGGGCGCGTCGCGGACGCTGTCTTCCAGCTCGACGCCTACGTGCGCGGGTTCCCGGGAGGGACGTGGGTCGACGAGGCCGCCGCCACCCTCAAGGAGCTCGGCGAGGGCGCGGGGAGCGGCGATTGAGCGGCACGCCCAGGCGCGACAGCCCCATGGTCGAATTCGACGGAGTGACCTTCGCCTACCGGGGCGCGGACAGAGCGGCGCTCGCCGACGTCACGCTCACGTTCGGGCGCGGGGAGTCCGTGGCGCTCGTGGGACCGAGCGGCTCCGGGAAGAGCACGCTCCTCCGCCTCGTCGACGCGCTCCTGCTCCCGACGGGGGGCAGGGTCCTCGTCGACGGGATGGACACCAGGGACGAGTCCTCGCTCTGGGACGTCCGGCGAAGCGTCGGACTCATCTTCCAGAATCCCGACAACCAGCTCGTGAGCACGACGGTCGAGCGCGAACTCGCGTTCGGAATGGAGAACCTGGGGCTTCCGAGAGCCGAGATCGTCTCCCGCGTCGACGAGATAGCGACGCGGCTCGACATACGCGAGCTGCTGTCGCGAGCTCCCCACGAGCTCTCGGGAGGCGAGAAGCAGCGGGTCGCTGTTGCCGCCGTTCTGGCGATGCGCCCCGCCTGCCTCGCGCTGGACGAGCCTACGTCGCTCCTCGACGGGCAGGGGAGGCGCGAGATCTGGGACGTCCTCGAGCGCGTGGGCAGCGACCCATCGCGCACCGTGCTACACGTCACTCAGTTCCCGGACGAGATAGCGCTGGCCTCCCGCGTGATCGTGCTGGTCGAGGGGAGCGTCGTCTTCGACGGCACTCCCTCCGATCTCTTCGAGGACGGGGAGCGACTGGCCCGATGGGGTCTCGCGCGCCCGCCGACGGCCGCGATAGGCGAGAGGCTCGCGAGCGCCGGCTACGCGGTCCCGGGGGGCGTGCCGAGCCTGGAGACGCTCGTCGAGTCCGTCGCGCGCGGGGTAGCGGAGGAGAAGCGTTGAGAGTCGTGTTCGAATCGGTCGTCGTCGAGTTCGGGTCGGGGCTGCCCGGAGCGCGCCTTGCGCTCGCCGGCGTCGACGTCGCTCTGCGGTGCCGCGAGTGCGTCGCCGTCATCGGACCGACCGGCGCCGGCAAGACGAGCCTCCTCGAGGTGGGGGCGGGGCTCCTGGCGCCCGCTCGAGGACGCGCGTTCCTCGAGGACGGTGGCCGCGTGCTTCCCCTCAAGTCGGGCGTGGGACTCGTGTATCAGTTCCCGGAGCTTCAGTTCTTCGAGGAGACCGTCTACGACGACGTCGCGTTCGGTCCCCGCAAGCTCGGCGTCACGGGAGACGAGATCGACGGACGTGTGGAGAGAGCTCTGGAGAGCGCAGGCCTGGCACCCTCAGACTTCGCGTCGAGGTCTCCCTCCGCGCTGTCCGCCGGTGAGAAACGCAGGGCAGCGATTGCGGGCATACTGGCGCTCGAGCGGCCCTTCCTGCTACTGGACGAGCCGACCGCCGGCCTGGACCCGGCCTCGCGCGAGGGCATCATCGAACTCCTGTCGGCGGAGAGCGGGACGAGGGGGGTCGTGGTCGTCAGCCACGACCTCGAGCTGGTCGATCGCCTGGCGTCCCGCGTGCTCGTGATGAACGAGGGCAGGATCGTCGCCGACGGGGATGCGCAGGACGTGCTGTCGGACGTAGCGGGCCTCACCGGAATAGGGCTCGCGCCGCCGGCCCGGCACGTTCTCCTCGACCTCGTCCGGGAGCGCGCTCCTGAGGAGGTGCCGAGGGTCAGCGAGGCCCTGTTTGCGGGCCGCCTTGCCAAGGCCCTCTAGGGAGTGATAGAGTCTCCTCTCGACCTCTTGACGACCGGAACGCAGCCTTTCGGGGGTGACATGAAGATGAAGATCAAGGCCCGCGTCATGGATGCCGACGACATCAGGCGCGCGGTCACGCGGATAGCTCACGAGATACTCGAGCGCAATGGAGGCATCGAGAGCCTCGCCCTCATAGGCATTCAGACGCGGGGCTCGTTCCTGGCCCGGCGGGTCGCCGAGTCGATCGCCGAGATCGAGGGTGAGCCGGTCCCCGTGGGCATTCTGGACATCACCCTGTATCGCGACGACCTTCAAACGGTGGCCGAGCAGCCCGTCGTGAATGAGAGCGACATCCCGTTCGACGTACAGGGCAAGACGATAGTGCTTGTCGACGACGTTCTGTACACCGGGCGGACGGTCCGCGCCGCGCTGGACGAGATAGTCGACTTCGGACGTCCCAAGTCGGTTCAACTCGCGGCCCTGGTCGACAGGGGGCACAGGGAGCTTCCCATTCGAGCCGACTACGTCGGCAAGAACGTTCCGACGGCGTCGTCGGAGGTCATCTCGGTCATGATGGTCGAGAAGGACGACTCAGACGAGGTCCTCATCAAGTCGGTCGATCGGTAGCCCGACGACACGGCGCCCTTTCAGTGATGCGAGAGGTCCGGCTCCTTTGAATCTGAGAGCGTTCTTGCCAGCGGTGCTCCGGAGGTCCGCGCTCGTGCTGCTCGCGGGCGCGGTGCTCGCCGCGTCCGGGGGATGCGTCTACTACAACACGTTCTATCACGCGAAGGCCGCCGCCCGTGAGGCGGAGCTTCTTCGGGAGGCCCGGCCTCACGACACCGAGCCGACCCTGCGGGAGATGGAACTCCTCGAGCGCGTGATCGAGAAGAGCGGCCGCGTGTTGCGTCTGCATCCCGATTCGAGCTGGGCCGACGACGCGCTCCTCCTGCTCGGCGCGGCGCTCTACCACAAGGGCCAGTACGAGAGCGCCGAGGCCCGCCTGACCGAGTTCATCGCGCGCTACCCCGACAGCGAACTCAGGAGGGAAGCGGAGTTCGCGCTGGCGGGCGTCATGCTCGAGAGCGGCAACCCGGTGTCGGCCGAGGAACTCCTGACGGAGATCGCCTACGCCGACCCGCCGGTCGCTCTCTCGGACGACGCGCTCCTCTTCGTGGGCGACGCGAGGAGAGACAGGAACAGACGCGAGGCCGCGGCGGAGGCGTATCTCGAACTGCTCGACCGCTTCCCCGGGAGCAGGTTGCGCGCGGAGGCGCGGTTCCGCGCCGCCGAGAACTTCTCCGAGATGGGACGCCCGGAAGACGCCGCTCCGCAGTACGCGGCGGTGGCCGAGGAGGCCGGCGGACGCGAGCTTCTCTTCGAGGCGAGGCTCAGGCTCGCCGACGCCCACATGGAACTCGATGACCCCGATGCGGCTCTCGCCGTCCTTCGGGACCTCGAGGGGCGCACCACCGTGGACGAGGATCTGGACGATGTCCTGCTTCGCGTCGGACGCGCCCAGACGCTCGCGGGAGACCTCGACGACGCGGTCGCCACGTACGAGGGCATCGCCGCGTCGCGGGCTAGGGCGCAGGCCGCGGGAGAGGCGCACTACAGGATAGGGCTCATCCACCGCGACCTGTATCGGGACCTTCCCGCCGCCTCCGCCGCATTCGAGAAGGCGAAGTCGCAGGCTCCCAGGAGCGACGTCGCGAAGCAGGCGACCGACGCCGAGGCCGACCTCATCAAGCTCAGAGACCATCTGGCGGACATCGCCGAGCACGAGGGTCGCGGCGAAGCGCCGCAGGCGCCTCCGGTCGAGCCGACAGAGGAGAGCGCCGCGCCCGCGGGGGATCTCCCCGTTTCGTCCCTTGAGGACACGACGGCTCTCGCGGTCCCGCCCGTCACGGCCGGGGCTGACACGACGGCTCTCGCGGCCCCGCCAGTCACGGCCGGGGCTGACACGACGGCGCTCGCGGTCCCGCCCGTCACGGCCGGGGCTGACACGACGGCTCTCGCTGCAGCTGCCGCCCCCGACTCGGTCGATCTCGAGCCCTACCCCGACATCTCCAGAGCGCGCTTCCGCGCGGGAGAACTCTATCTCTTCAAGCTGAACGATCCGGTGACCGCGCTCGAGTACTACGCGGACGTCGTTGCGCTGCACCCGCTGAGCGATGAGGCGCCCAAGGCCGCTCTGGCCGTGGCGTGGATCCTGGAGAACAGGCTCGACGACCCGACGGGAGCGGAGGAGGCTTACGCCCGCGTCGCGGACGCGTACCGGGGCACCAAGTACGCCGCCGCGGCCCTCGAAGCCATGGGGCTCCCCGCGGACTCCGACGGCACCACGACACCCTCCGAGCCGGAGCTGGAGAGGGCGCCCGTGTCGGAGCCGGCGGCCGACGCGGCGGTGCCCCCCGAGCCCGACCCCGCGCCGTCGCCCGAGTCGGAGCCCGCATCTGATTCCGCGCCCGAGTTCGGGCTTCCTGAAGCGGAGGCAGAGTGACGCTCATACGAAGCGTGTCAGGCGTCCGGGGCACGACGGGCGTGGACATCACCGAGTCGCTCGTGCGGCGATACGCAGCGGCGTTCGGCGCCATGGTGGGCGGCGACGTCGCCGTCGGGTGGGACGGCCGGAGAGGCGGCGACTCGCTCCTTGCCGCCGTCGTCCGAGGTCTCGGAAGCGCGGGAGCGCGGGCCTTGGACGCCGGGCTGGTGCCTACCCCGACCGTCGGCATCGCCGTGCGGAAGCGCGGGCTCGCCGGCGGCGTCGTCGTCACCGCGAGCCACAATCCCGAAGCGCAGAACGGACTCAAGTTCTTCTCGAAGAGGGGGATCTTCCTCGTGCCGGAAGATGCGGCGAGGCTCTTCGCCGCCGCCGACTCGTCCGAGCCGCCGGAGGAAGAAGGCCCCGAGCCTTCCGCACTCGAGGGCGCGTTGCGGCATCACCTGAACCTCGTGCTGTCGTCACGCCTCGTGGATCGTGAGGGGATAGCCTCGAGGGCGCCGAAGGTCGTCGTCGACTGCGTGAACGCGGCCGGCTCCCACGCGCTCCCGACCCTGCTCCGCGAGCTCGGCTGCCGCGTGACGGCGATGAATGCGGAGCCCGGACGCGGGTTCACGCGGGGCCCCGAGCCCGTGCCGGAGAACCTGGGTGGCCTTGCCGAGGCCGTGTCGGACGCCGGCGCGGACGTCGGACTGGCCTGCGACCCCGACGCCGACAGGCTCGCGGTCGTCGACGAGCACGGCTCGCCCGTGGGGGAGGAGTACACGCTCGCGCTCGCGGCCCGCGCGGTGCTGGCGCGCACGCCTGGTCCGATCGTCGCGAACGTGTCCACGAGCCGCATGATGGACGACGTCGCCTCGGAGTTCTCGGTGCCCATCCACCGCTCTCCCGTGGGCGAGGTCAACGTCGTGACGAAGATGGAGGAGGTCTCGGCCGTCGTTGGAGGTGAGGGGAACGGCGGCGTGATACTCCCCGACGTTCACCTCGGGCGCGACGCCTGCACCGCGGCCGCGCTCGTGATGACCGCGCTCTGTGACGCCGGATGCAGCGCGTCGGAACTCCTCGGCCGGAGCCCCTCGTACTCGATGCTCAAGACGAAGCTCGGGCTTCCGGGCGTGTCCCGGGAGGCGATCGTGGGCGCGGTCCGCGGCGCGTTCCCGGACGCCCTGGTCGACCTGACCGACGGGCCAAAGATGACTTGGCCTGACCGCTGGGTTCACGCTAGGATGTCTGGGACCGAGCCCGTGGTCAGGGTGATCGCTGAGGCGCCCGACCGGGCGACGAGCGAATCGCTGGTGGAGAGGGCGACGGACGCCCTTTTGCGCACGACGGAAGGTGGTTCTTAGGATGTGTGGAATCGTCGGTTGCGTGACCAGAGGCAGGGACATCGTTCCCATCCTCATAGAGGGCCTTCGCAGGGTCGAGTACCGGGGCTACGACTCCGCGGGCGTGGCCGCCGTCGCCGACGGCGCGCTCAACGTCCGTAAGGTCGCCGGCAAGATCTCCGGCCTCCAGGAGCTCCTGGAAGAGGACCCCGTCGCGGGCTCGATAGGCATAGCGCACACGCGCTGGGCGACGCACGGCGAGCCGTCGCAAGTGAACGCCCACCCGCAGCTCGACGGCAGCGGCAGGATAGCCGTCGTGCACAACGGGATCGTCGAGAACTACAGGGCCCTCAGGAAGACGCTCGAGGCGAAGGGGCACGTCTTCACGTCCGAGACCGACACCGAGGTGCTCGCTCACCTCATCGAGGACCACTACGACGGGGACCTGGCCTCCGCGGTGCGTTCCGCGCTCGCGCGCGTCCAGGGGGCGTACGGCATCGCCGTCATCCACGCCGACCAGCCGGAGGTGCTCGTCGGGGCGAGGAACGGAAGTCCCCTCGTCGTCGGGATCGGCGCCGACTGCTACTACGTGGCGTCCGACGTCGCGGCGCTCGTGCGCCACACCAGGAACGTCGTGTACCTGGACGATCTCGAGATGGTCGTCGCCACACCCGACGGTTTCTCGACGACCACGCTCGAGAACGAGCTGATCGCGAAGGACGTCGAGCGCGTCACGTGGAACATCGACAAGATCGAGAAGAACGGATTCCCACACTTCATGCTCAAGGAGATCTTCGAGCAGGACGGGACCGTGACCGACGCTGTCAGGGGCCGCCTCATAGAGCTGGCGGGCGACGCCGTGCTGGGCGGGCTCCGCGACCATCGCCGCTCTCTCAACACCGCGAACAGGATCATCATCCTGGCGTGCGGCACGTCGTGGCACGCGGGGCTCATCGGCGAGTACATGATCGAGGATCTGGCACGGGTGTCAGTGGAGGTCGAGTACGCCTCGGAGTTCCGCTACCGGAATCCCGTCATCGAACCGGACGACATAGCGCTCGTGATCAGTCAGTCCGGCGAGACGACCGACACGCTCGCGGCCATGAACGAGGCGCAGCGCAGGGGGGCCATCGCCCTCGGCATCGTCAACGTGGTCGGCTCCACGATAGCAAGACAGAGCGACGGTGGAGTGTTCACTCACGCGGGTCCCGAGATCGGCGTCGCTTCGACGAAGGCCTTCACGTCACAGCTCATGGTGCTGGCGGCGCTCGCGCTCATGCTCGGACGCGCCAGGGACGTGTCCGTGAGCGAGGGGCGCCGCATCGTCAAGGCGATGCACGAGATCCCCGCCCAGATCCGCGAGATCCTCGCGAGGGACGACAAGATCAGCGACATCGCCCGGCGCTACGCGCACCACTCGAACTTCCTCTACCTGGGCCGAGGCTACAACTTCCCGGTGGCGCTCGAGGGCGCGCTCAAGCTCAAGGAGATCTCCTACGTCCACGCGGAGGGCTACCCGGCGGCCGAGATGAAGCACGGCCCCATCGCGCTCATAGACGAGAACATGCCGGTCGTGGTGGTCGCGCCTCAGGACGAGTTCTACAAGAAGATACTCTCCAACATGGAAGAAGTGAAGTCGCGCGGAGGGCGCATCATCGCGGTCACGTCCGAAGGCGACGAGCAGGTGGAGAAGCTCGCTGACGACGTCATCGAGATACCGAGGACAATGCGGCACCTGACCCCGATACTCGCGGTCATCCCGCTGCAGCTTCTCGCGTATCACATCGCCGTGCAGCGGAACTGCCACGTCGACCAACCGCGCAATCTCGCGAAGAGCGTGACGGTCGAGTGATCCGGGACAGGTTCGGGGGGAACGGATGTCGAAGGAAGAGATCTGGAAGCTCACGCACATGGTGAGCTGCTCCGGGTGAGCGTCGAAGCTGGGTCCGGAGGACCTGAACGCCGTTCTTGCGAAGCTTCCACCGCTCACAGACCCGAGGATCCTCGTCTCGACCGACACGGTCGACGACGCGGGCGTCTTCCTCGTGGACGACCGGACCGCGCTCGTCGTGACGAACGACTTCTTCACCCCCATCGTCGACGATCCCTTCGACTTCGGGCGGATCGCGGCGGCGAACGCCGTCTCGGACGTGTACGCGATGGGCGGAACGCCGCTCGTGGCGGTCAACATCGCGTGCTTCCCCGACGAGGAGCTTCCGGTCTCGGTGCTCGCCGACATTCTGCTCGGCGGGAGGGCCACGATGGACGAGGCCGGCGTCGCGGTCATCGGTGGGCACACCGTGACCGACCGCGAGCTCAAGTACGGACTCGCCGTGACCGGGATCATCGACCCGAGCCGCATCGTCTCGAACGCGGGCGCCGCGATCGGCGACGTGCTCGTGCTCACGAAGCCGCTCGGCACCGGGGTCCTCACGACGGCGCTCAAGAACGAGGCCCTGGACGACGACCGGCTCGCCAACGTGACCGCCGTCATGGTGGAGCTGAACCGGGCCGCGTCGAAGGGGATGGTCGAGGCCGGCGCGTCGGCGGCGACCGACGTCACGGGATTCGGGCTCGTGGGCCACGCCGTCGGGGTGGCGCGGGCGAGCGGCGTCACCCTGGAGTTCGACGTCGCGAGCGTCCCGCTCATCGAGGGCGCGGACGAGGCCATCCGTGCGGGCTTCCGGCCCGACGGGCTCCTCTCGAACCAGCAGTACTACGGGCAGTTCGTGCGGGTGACGTCGCGCGCTGACGCTCACACGATCGATCTTATGAGTGACCCGCAGACCTCCGGGGGGCTTCTGATCTCGCTACCGGAGGACCGACTCGACGCATTCGAAGACGCGTACCGGAGGGCGGGCGGATCCGGGCACCACGTCGTGGGGCGCGTTCTGCCTCGCGAAGAGAGGGCGGTCGCGCTCGTCTGAGGCGAGTCGCCCGCGCGCCACCCGGCCCTCGCGTCGCCGGGCGGTCGAGGCACGAGAGTGAAGGCACTCCTGCGGGAATGGATGGGTCCTGGTGGATCCCGAGGGCTTCAAACCCTTATGTCGGGCGGCTGATCCCGTCCGAGGTGGGTTCGATTCCCACACATTCCCGCCAATCTACACCGTCTCCCGCGGAGGTGTGTCCAAGGAATGACGGCCCTGGCGCTCGTATCGGGCGGGCTCGACAGCGTGCTCGCCGCGAAGCTCATGCTCGAGCAGGGGATCGAGGTCCTGGGCGCGAGCTTCGAGGCCCCGTTCTTCAACGCCGACAGCGCGAGGGAGTCGTGCGACGAGCTGGGCATCGAGCTCGTTGTCATAGACATCGGGCCGGACCTCCTGGACGTCATCGCGGCGCCCAAGCACGGCTTCGGCCGGTTCGTGAACCCGTGTATAGACTGCCACGCTCTCATGGTGCGGAAGGCGTCCGATCGCATGGGAGAGCTGGGCGCTTCGTTCATAGTGACCGGCGAGGTCGTGGGGCAGCGCCCCAAGTCGCAGATGCGCTTCGGTCTCGACGCGGTGGAGAGGGAGTCCGGCTTGAAGGGGCTGCTCCTGAGGCCGCTCTCAGCCAAACTCCTGGCCGCGACAACGCCGGAGACGGAGGGTTGGGTCGACCGCGAGAGGCTCCTGGGTCTTCACGGCCGGACACGCAAGCCGCAGATGGAGCTCGCCGCCAGGTTCGGGATCACGAAGTTCGCCTCGCCGGCCGGCGGCTGCCTCCTGACGGACGAGAACTACGCCAGGGTGTTCCGAGACCTTCGGGACCACGAGCAGCTGTCCCTCGATTCGGTCCGGCTCCTCTCCGTGGGGCGGCAGTTCCGGCTCTCCGACCGGGCGAAGCTAGTGGTCGGCCGCAATCACTCGGAGAACGAGCTTCTGTTCCAGCTCAAACCGGAGAGCGCGGTGTTCCTTAAGACCGTGGATCACAAGGGGCCGGTCGCGGTGCTCTCCGGGGATCCGAACGAGGCGGACGTCGAGACCGCCGCGAGGCTCGTCTCCCGCTACTCGGACTCTCCGGCGGGCGAGACGACCCGCGTGCAGGTCTGGTCTGAGGGCGGAGGCTCCCGGGAGGTCGAGGTCGTTCCGCTCGCTCCGCGGGAGGCAAGGGGGTTCGCGGTCTGATGCGCACGAGCGCTCTCCTTCTCGTTCTGTTGGCGCTCACAGCGTGCCCGCGGCCGGCGGCGGCGGAGGGTGGGGAGCGGGGGATACCGTACGCGCACGTCCAGGGTCCGGCACAGTCGCTCGTCGCTTCCGCGGTCTACCCGGGGCTCGGACAGCTTCTGAACGACTCGGAGCACAAGGCGGCGGTCATCGGCGGAGTGGAGGCCTTCCTCGTCGCGAGGCTCGTGCTCGAGGACCGGTGGACGCGCCACTCGTTCAGGCTCTACCAGGAGACGGGGCAGAGCAGGTACTTCAGCGAGTACTCCGACCACTTCGACGCCAGGCAGACGCTCGTGTGGTGGGTCATCGTCGCCGCGCTCTACGGCATCGCCGACGCATACGTCGACGCGCACCTGATGGGCTTCGACGACATGAGGCCCGACACGCTCGACGACTGGTCCGAGCGTCCAGGCGACGCAGCTTTGAGAATAGGATTCGCTTGCAGGTTCTAGCTCGCGTTCTGCGAGAGGTGATTGCACGTGCGGAGTCAGGAGGTCTGAGAATAGATGCCCAGGAAAGAAACGAAGGCGACAAGACGCAAGGACTACTTCAGGGACTTCGTGGAGACGGTCGTCACCGCCGTCATCCTGGCTCTCGTGCTGCGGGCGTTCGTCGTGCAGACCTTCCGGATACCGTCGGGGTCCATGGAGGACACGCTCCTCGTGGGCGACTTCCTCATCGTCAATAAGTTCATCTACGGTGTCAAGATGCCGTTTACGGATCTCCGGCTCCGCGGGGTCCGGGAGCCCAAGCCCGGCGACATCATCGTGTTCGAGTATCCCGACCCCGACCCGCGGGCCAAGAAAGAGAACTACGTCAAGCGGTGTGTCGGCGTCGAGGGAGACATCATCGAACTCAGGAACAACGTGCTCTACCGGAACGGCGAGCGCGTCGAAGAGGACGAGAGGTACATCAAGCTCAAGCCTCCGACTCCCCGCTGGTCGAACTACGGCCCCGTGAAGGTCCCCGAGGGCTCGCTCTTCATGATGGGGGACAACAGGAACTGGAGCGCCGACAGCCGCGACTGGGGATTCCTCGACAAGGGCCTCATGAAGGGGAAGGCGATCCTCATCTACTGGTCGTGGGACGCCAAGCGGTTCAAGCCGCGTTTCGACCGCCTGGGCGACATCATCCGTTAGGCTGCGCCCGCGGTCCGGTCCGCGTCCGCGCGTCTCGACCCGCTCCAGCGCGACCTTCCGCCGAAGCGCCCCCGGGCAGTCCCGGGGGTGTTTCCGCTGGGTCCCCCCGGGGGGCACGGCCCCCGCGGGGGCCTTTTCGCCTTGACACTCGAGTCCCCTCCCACTATCTTACTACTACTTAGCACTCTCAGAGGTAGAGTGCTAAACCGGGTCGCAGAGGGAGGCCGGAGTGCCGAGGCTGGAGCTGTCCGACAGGGAACAGAGGGTCCTGCGCATACTGATAGACGCGCACGTCAGGACCGCGAGGCCCGTCAGTTCGAGCGCGATCGCCTCGGCGCGGGCGTTCCCGGTCTCCTCGGCGACCGTGCGGAACGTGCTCCGGTCGCTGGAGGAGAAGAAGCTCATCCTCCAGCCGCACACCTCGGCCGGACGGATCCCGACCGACAGGGGATACCGGCACTACGTCGACTTCCTCATGGAGCCGACGGCGCTCTCCGGGAGCGAGCGCGGTGCGATCGACGGCGAGCTGGAGTCGCTGTCGGGCACGGACCACGACACCGTCGCGACCGAGGTCTCGCGCATCGTGAGCGAGTTCGCGAAGGAGCTGGCCGTATCGGTGGCGCCCGGAGCGGCGGGCATTCTGGAGCGCGTCGATCTCGTCCCGTTGAGCCCGGGCCGGGCCGTCGCCGCGGCCACGATGCGTTCCGGGGCCACGAAGACCGTCGCGGTCACGCTGGACGACGACGTCGGGGCCTCCGACATCAGGGAGGCAGCGGGTCTCCTGAACGACTGGCTGGGCGGCGAGCCCGTGGCGGACGCCGAATCGGTCCTCGTGAGGCGCATGCGGGGAGCTCGTCCGGAGGTCCGCAAGGTGCTGCGCGCCCTTCTGGACGCGCGGTCGCAGTTCCTGCGGCCCGGGGAGGGGCAGAGCGTTCACTACGAGGGCGCACGCTACATCTTCCGCCATCCCGAGTTCATGAGCGACGCCGCGTGTCTGGGCGACATCTTCGACAGCGAGGAGGCTCTCGCGCGGGCCGTCCGCGGGCCGGCCGCCCCGACGTCCGTGACGATCAGGATCGGGAGAGAGAACCCGCAGAGGGAGATGCGCCGCATGTCCCTCGTCGTCGGAACGTACCGCTTCGGCGGAGGGCTGGGCAGAGTGGGCGTCATCGGGCCGACCCGCATGAAGTACCCGAGGCTCGTGGGTCTCGTCGAGTATCTCTCCGGAGCGCTCGACAGGATGTTCGCCGCCAAGCCCTGAGCGGGGTCCTCGCTGCCGCCGGCGCGGCGGCGACGCAGGGCCCGCGAGACGGTCGGGCGAAGCCGGACAACGAGAGGGGAGTCCACCACCGAAACATGGCGAAAGAACCCGGTGTCAGGAAGACAAGGAACTTGATGGACGACGGCGCGGAGGTCTCCCGGGACGAGTCCGTTCCCACGGGGAACGGGTCAGAGAAGGGGGCCGCCGGGCCGGAGGACGTGGAGGGTCTCCGAGAAGAGCTTCGCGTGCTGAACACGAAGTGGATGCGCGCGCTTGCCGACCTCGACAACTACAAGAAGCGTGTCCAGCGCGAGCGAGGCCGCTGGGTGGTGGAGGCGAGAGAGGACATCCTTCTGTCGCTGCTCGAGGTCGTCGACGACCTCGAACGGGCCGTGGCCGGTGGCGACGACTCGGGGACACCCGCGGACGACCCCTTCAGGGCAGGGGTCGAGCTCATCCTCCAGAGACTCCACGGCGTCCTGGCGAAGAACGGCGTGACGCCGATAGACACCCGCGGGGCCGACTTCGACCCCACTGTGCACGAGGCGGTCGCGCACGTCGAGTCGGACGGACACGAGTCCGACAAGGTCGTTGAGGAAGTGGGAAGAGGGTACATGGTCGGCGACAGGGTGCTGCGCCACTCACGTGTGGTCGTCGCGAAGTAGCCGATTGGCGAACGCGAACAACGAAGGGATCCGCTGCCCGCGGCGACGCCGGGGGAGGCGGGAGAGAAGGGAAGGACCGAAATGAGCAAGGTAATCGGAATCGACCTCGGGACCACGAACTCGTGCGTAGCGGTAATGGAGGGCGGCGAGCCCACAGTGATCCCGAACCCCGAGGGCGGCAGGACGACACCGTCGGTCGTGGCGTTCACGAAGACGGGGGAGAGGCTCGTCGGGCAGCCCGCGAAGCGGCAGGCCGTGACGAACCCGGAGAACACGATCTTCTCGATCAAGCGGTTCATGGGGCGGCGGTTCGACGAGGTGACCGAGGAGATAGGGCTGGTGCCCTACAAGGTGTCGAAGGACCAGAAGGGCGACGTTCGCATAGAGTCCAGGGGCAAGCAGTACGCTCCGCCCGAGATCTCCGCCATGGTGCTCCAGGCGATGAAGCACACCGCCGAGCAGCACCTGGGCGAGAAGGTCGACAAGGCCGTCATCACCGTGCCCGCGTACTTCAACGACTCGCAGCGCCAGGCGACGAAGGACGCAGGCCGCATCGCAGGGCTTGAGGTGCTGCGCATCATCAACGAGCCGACCGCGGCGTCGCTGGCCTACGGGCTCGACAAGAAGGGGCAGGAGCAGATCGCCGTCTTCGACTTCGGCGGCGGCACGTTCGACATCTCCATCCTCGATGTCGCGACGGAGGGTGGCGAGCAGATTATCCGCGTCCTGGCCACGAACGGTGACACGCATCTGGGCGGCGACAACCTCGACCAGCGCGTCATCGACTGGATAGCCGATTCGTTCAAGAGCGAGAACGGGATCGACCTGCGTTCCGACCCGATGGCGCTCCAGCGCCTCAAGGAGGCGGGCGAGAAGGCGAAGATCGAGCTCTCGACGACGCTCGAAACAGACATCAACCTGCCGTTCGTGACGGCCGACTCGTCGGGTCCGAAGCACCTCACGATGACGCTCACGAGGGCGAAGCTCGAGTCGCTCGTGGACGACCTCGTCGAGAGGACCGTCGGCCCGTGCAAGAAGGCTCTCGCGGACGCGAAGCTCTCGCCTTCCGAGATCGACGAGGTCGTGCTCGTCGGCGGGACGACCAGGATGCCGGCCGTTCAGGAGAAGGTGAAAGAGCTCTTCGGGAAGGAGCCGCACAAGGGCGTCAACCCGGACGAGGTCGTAGCCGTGGGCGCCGCCATCCAGGGCGCCATCCTCGCGGGCGAGGCGGGCGTCAAGGACGTGCTGCTGCTCGACGTGACGCCGCTCTCTCTGGGCATCGAGACGCTGGGCGGCGTGTTCACGCCGCTCATCAAGCGGAACACGACGATCCCGGCGCACGAGCGCCAGACATTTTCGACCGCGGCGGACAACCAGCCGGCCGTGTCGATCCACGTGCTTCAGGGCGAGCGGCCGATGGCGGGCCAGAACAGGACGCTTGGGCGGTTCGACCTGGTGGGCATACCTCCGGCGCCGCGCGGGATGCCGCAGATCGAGGTTGCGTTCGACATCGACGAGAACGGCATCGTGCACGTGAAGGCCAAGGACCTCGGAACCGGTAAGGAGCAGCAGATCCGCATAGAGGCGTCCAGCGGGCTCTCCGAGGGTGAGGTCGACTCGATGGTAAGGGACGCCGAGGACCACGCGGCCGAGGACCAGACGAGGCGCGAGGAGATCGAGCTCAGGAACCAGGCGGACGCTCTCGTCTACACGACCGAGAAGACGCTCCGCGAGCACGGCGACAAGCTCGACGCGGGCGAGCGGTCTCAGATCGACGCCGCGATGGAGAAGCTCAAGGAGACCTTGAAGGCGGGCGACGCCGAAGCCATCAAGACCGACATGGAGGCGCTGCAGCAGGCCTCGTACAAGCTCGCCGAGAAGATGTACGCCAGCGCCCAGGGCGCCGCGCAGCCCGGCGGGCCCGAGCCTCAGAGCGGCCCCGGCGGCGCGCCGGGAGGCAACGGCGCGGCGGGCGGCGACGATGACGTCGTGGACGCCGACTACGAGGTCGTGGACGAAGACTAGGGCGACCCGAGGTCGTGGACGAAGACCAGAGCGACCCGACGTCGCGGACGAAGACCAGAGCGACCCGACGTAGTGGACGACGATCGGGGTGAAGAGCGGAGCCTGTTCCCGCTGTCCAGGGAGTGCGATGTCCTCCAATCGCGACTACTACGACGTTCTGGGGGTCGAGAAGGCTGCGACCCCCGACGACATCAAGAAGGCCTACAGGAAGCTCGCCTTCAAGTACCACCCGGACAAGAACCCGGGCGACGACGAGTCGCGCGAGAAGTTCAAGGAAGTGACGAAGGCCTTCGAGGTTCTGTCCGACCCCGCGAAGAAGGAGCAGTACGACCAGTTCGGCATGGCCGGCATGGGCGCGGGCGGCCCCGCCGGTTTCAATCAGGGCGCCTACGACATGAACGACGCTCTCCGCGCGTTCATGCAGGCGTTCGAAGGCGAGAACATCTTCGACACGCTCTTCGGCATGGGGGGCGCGCGGGCCGGGCGCCCGCGCAGGCCGCAGCGCGGCACGGACATCCGCATACGGCTCAAGCTCACGCTCGAGGAGATAGCCGAGGGCGTGGCCAAGAAGGTGCGCGTCTCGCGGTTCGTTCCCTGTGCGACCTGCTTGGGTCTGGGCGCCAAGCCGGGAACCTCGAAGAAGACCTGCGATGACTGCCGCGGCGCGGGCCAGGTCCGCACACAGCAGAGCATCGGGATCTTCGGCGCTTTCCAGAGCGTCTCGGCGTGCCCCGCGTGCGAGGGCACCGGGGAGATCATCGAGGAGCGCTGCGAGCCGTGCGGAGGGAAGGGCCTCACGAAGGGCACCGAGGTCGTGGAGGTCCAGGTGCCCCCCGGAGTGGCCACCGGCAACTACATCCCGATACGCGGAGCGGGGAACGCCGGTCCCAGAGGCGGCCCCGCCGGCGACCTCATCGTGCTCATACAGGAACTCCCTCACGAGCTCTTCGAGCGGCAGGGCGACGACGTCATGCTGGACATGCCCGTCTCGCTCGACGTGGCGGCCCTGGGCGGACAGCTCGAGGTCCCCACTCTGAACGGCCGCGCGCGCCTCAAGGTCCCGGCGGGGACGCCTTCGGGCAAGGTCTTCCGCATGCGCGGGAGGGGTGTCCCGCACGTCCACGGGCGCGGCGCCGGCGACGAGCTTGTGCGCGTCCTCGTGTGGGTTCCGAAGCGACCCGACTCCGAGGAGAAGAAGCTCCTGAAGCGCCTCGGGGAACTCTCGAAGGACAGGATCCCCGGCCCCACCAAGCCCGACCGGAGACGCTAGTTGCCTGCCCACTCACTCGACGAGGGCGCCTGGAGGCTCGACACGTTCGTCGCGCCGAAGGGCTCCTTGAACGGCCCCACCGTCGAAATCGAAGGCGCCGAGCACAGGCATGCCTTCCGCTCGTCGCGCGTCCGCGCGGGCGACGAGGTCCGCCTGATCGACGGGCTCGGCGCAGAGGCCCTGGCCAGGGTCGAGTCTCTCTCGCGCGACGGGGCGACGCTCTCCATTCTCGAGGGGAGGTCGCACGCGAGAGACGAGGGCGTGTCGCTCACCGTCGTGCAGGCGATCCCGAAGGGGAGGGGCATGGACGAAGTGGTCCGTCGTTGCGCCGAGCTGGGCGTCGACACGATCGTGCCGGTCGTCACCGAGAGGTGCGTGTCCCGTCCCGGGGGAGAGTCGGCTCGCGACCGCGTGGAGCGATGGCGGGCCGTGGCGCTCGCGGGCGTCAAGCAGTCGCGCGGGGTCTTTCTCACGAACGTCGAGCCGCCGGCCACGCTCGTGGACATCGGAGAGCGTGTCGAACGGTCCGACAGATCCGTCGTCGCGTGGGAGGAGGAGAGCGGTGTCTCCCTGGCGTCGGTCCTCGTCCGTCCGCCGGCGCCGAGAGCGCTCCTGGCGGTCGTCGGTCCCGAGGGCGGGTTCTCCGCCGATGAGATAGTGGGATTGAGGGCCCTGGGCGTCGAGCCCGTTGGCCTTGGCCGGCGCGTTCTCCGGTCCGACTGGGCGGCGGCCGCGCTCGCGGCGGTCGCGTCACAGATGCTCGGAGGGCTGCTTCCCTAGCGAGGCGGCCGCGCTCGCGGCGGTCGCGTCACAGATGCCAGGGAGGGCTGCTTCCCCGGCGAGGCGGCCGCGATCCGCTCACACCCCGGCCACACCGCCGTGTCCAACTCAGCTCACACCCCGGCAGCACCGCCGCGTCCAACGCGCATTTCACCCCAGCAGCGCAGCCGTGTCAACGTAGTCTCTCACCAGGGCGCCGATCCGCTCGATCTTGTCCTTCTCGTTGTGCCTCAGGAGCTTGCTGGCGTCGTCTATGAGCTTGGCGACCTTGAAGGTGTCCTCCGGCGCCAGAAGAAGCGGCACGTTCCGCTCGGCCGCCTTCGATATGATGCTGGAGGGCGGCGCGATACCGTTCGTGAGCACGATCCCGGCCGTGTCGCTCTCGAGGGCGGCGAGCACCATGTCGCTCCTGTCGCCGCTCGTGATGACGAGCTTGCCGGACGACGCGAACGCGGGCAGCCTCCTGGCGGCCCCCGCCGCCATGGCTCCGACGAAGATGTGCTTCACCACCGAGTCGAGGGCGTCCTCGCCCGTGACGACCTTCGCGAAGAGGCACTCCGAGATGTAGCCCACGGAAGGGTAGGTCAGCTCGGGGTCCAGCGGTATCATGCCGAGCACGCGCACGCCGAGCTCCGCGATCTCGCCGCCGTAGCTGTTCCTGAAGTCCTCGACATCCTGAAGCTTGTTGACTATGACTCCCTCGAACGCGGCCCCCTCCACGTCCAGGTGCCTCCTCAAGTACGCCATGTCGTCCAGGACCGCGCGGTCCTCGCCGGCGAGGACGATCACGAGACCCGCGCCCGTGCCTCGGGCGACCGAGACGGCGTCGAGGTTCACCGACGCTCCGTACGTCAGGTCGCTGCCCGCCTCGATGAAGAGAACGTCCTTCCCCGAACCCGCGCTCGAGGCGAGTTCCTCGAGTCTCTGCCTGACACCTTCCGCGTCGTACATGAACCGGAGCTTCGAGTGGTCGAAGCCGATGCTCATGTCCTTCGGGTCTTCTCCGAGCCCGAATACCTCGGCGACGAGCGCCGCGTCGTAGTCCCAGAGTCTCTTCTTCCGGTAGAGGAGCCTGTCCCCGAACGGCTTGGCGTATCCTGAAGACCCGCCGGCAGCGCGTCCGAGTCCGAGAATGAGGCTCGTCTTGCCGGCGTCAGCTCGCGTCGATCCGATGACCAACCTACGCATCGTTCTCACCTCCGGCGACATCCGATAGGAGTATTCTCACGTCCACCGCCTTCGTGCCATTCCCCTGCTCGTATGCGACGAGGGGGTTCACCTCGATGTCCGAGATCCCCGGGCAGAGCCGAATGACGGTCGCGATCCTGATGATAGCGTCCAGCACGCTCTCGATGTCCTTCCGCTCCTCGCCTCTGACCCCGAGGAGGAGCGGGTACGCCCTCATCTCCTTCATCATCGCGATGGCTTCGGCCCGGTTCAGGGGGGCCGCGCGGAACGAAATGTCCTTCAGGACCTCCACGTAGATGCCGCCCATCCCGAACATGATGATGGGCCCGAAGCCCGGATCTCGCCTCGCGCCCACGATCAGCTCGACCCCGGACGGCGCCATCTCCATGACCTGGATGCCCTCTATCCGGGCGCCGGGCACGCCCGTTCTGCAGTTCCTCATGATCGCCTGATAGGCGTCGATGACCTCGTCCTCGTTCTCGAGGTCGAGCGCCACTCCGCCGACGTCGCTCTTGTGAAGGATGTCGCGCGAGACGACCTTCATGACGACCGGGTAGCCGATCTCGGCAGCGAAGGTCACGGCCTCGTCGAGGCTCCTGGCCACGCGCGTCTCGGGCATGGCGATGCCGGTCGCGCTCATCACCGCGCGCCCCTCGTCGGCCAGGAGGAAGCTCCTACCGTCGGCCCGCGCCTCCGCCAGGACCTTCTCGATGGCCGGGACGTCGACCTCCTCCTCGTGCACCACGTCCGTCCAGCTCTCGAGGTATCTCCGGTACGCGTAGAGGCCTCCCAGGCACTCGACGGTCTCGTAGACATCGCCGAACACGGGGACGCCCTCCCTCGAGAGGGCGGCCTGGGCGCGCTCGGCGGCGCCGCCGCCGAACACCGAGAACACGATGGGCTTCCCGGCCTCCTTGTATCTGTCAGTGTTCTCCTTGATCATCGCAGGCAGGTTGTCGGCGTCGAACACGGCGGTCTCGCAGTAGAGCGCGATGACGGACGCCATCTCCGGATCGACGAGCGCGGCGTCGAGAGCGGCGGTGTAGTCCGCCGAGGTGGCGCCTCCGGTCAGGTCGATCGGGTTCTTCGTGGAGCCGAAGGCCGGGGTGGAGGGATCGAACACGTCGCGCAACCTCTCGACGTCGTCGTAGAGCGAGATCCCGTACTTCTCGCAGGCGTCGGTCGCGAGGACGCCGATGCCGCCGCCGTTGGTGATGATGACCGTGCTGTCGCCCTTCGGGACCGAGGTCTCGGGCAGGAACTTGCAGAGGTTGAAGGCCTCCTTGACGCTCTCCGCACGCAGCACGCCGCACTGACGCATGATCGCGTCGAAGATGTCGTCCGATCCGGCGAGCGAGCCGGTGTGAGACGCCGCCGCGACTGCACCGCGCTTGGACCGCCCGGACTTGATGACCACGACGGGCTTCTTTCGCGTGGCCTCCTTGAGCACGCCGACGAGCCGCTCCCCGTCGCGGACGCCCTCCACGTACATGAAGATGACGTTGGTGATGTCGTCCTCGACCAGGTACTCGACCAGGTCGGCCTCGTCGATGTCGACCTTGTTCCCGACCGACACGATCGCGGAGATGCCGACGTTCTCGACGGCCGTCTTACCGATCATCGCGAGGCCGAGGGCGCCGCTCTGCGTGATGATGGCGACGCCGCCGTGTGTGATGCCTCCGGGTCCGAACGTCGCGTCGATGGAGGAAGCGGCCGAGAACATGCCGAAGATGTTCGGCCCGAGGATCCGCATGCCGCGCTCGCGCGCGCAGTCGTAGATCCTCCGCTCCTCCTCGATGTTGCCCACCTCGGAGAAGCCCGACGTGATGACGAGGTTGAACGCCGCCTCCCTGTCGCCCGCGCTCCTGACGGCCTCGTAGGCGAACTTCGCCGGGACGCACGTGCAGACGAGGTCGACGCCGGCCTCCACGTCGTCCATCGACGTGGCGACCGGAAGCCCCAGTATCTCGCCGCCCTTCGGGTTGACCGGGTAGACGCGGCCCTCGTAGCCGCCCGCGAGGATGTTGGAGAGGATCTTGTGGCCGATCTTGCTCTCGTCGTGCGACGCCCCTATGACCGCGACCGACCGCGGGCGGAAGAGGCGCCGGATGTCAGGCGAGCCTTGCGTCATGCTTCCCTCTGAATGCGATCCGGAGCTCCACCACTCCCGCTCCCGACTTCCGCTGTATGTCGAATCCCATCTTCTCGAACAGGCGCAGCATGGCGGCGTTCTCGAAGAGCACCTCCGCGGTGAAACCGAGCAGTCCCTGCGCCTGGGCCAGCTGCGTGAGATAGGAGAGGAGCTCGGTCCCCACGCCCTGCCCCTGGTGGTCGTCCCGAACGACGAGCGCCACCTCCGCGGTGTGGCTCTTCTCGTCCACGCCGTACTGGCCGACGCCGACGATCTCCTCGACGTGGTCCTCCTGGCGGACGGCGAGAATGACCATCTCAGCCGTGTAGTCGATGATCACGAACTCCTGCAGCCGTTCGTGAGGCATGTCGGTCCTGCTCGAGATGAAGCGCTTCCGCACGCTCTCGTCGGAGAGCGAGTAGAAGAAGTCCTTCAGAAGGGGCTCGTCGCTGATCTTGACGGGTCGGAGCAGCATGTCGAGACCGGACCTGGACGTTCGGTAGACCTCGAGCTCCTCCGGATACTCGCCGCGCTTGCCCGCGATGAACGCCTGGTCCTTGTACACGAGCGACCTGCGTTTCGCCTCGCCGATGAGCCACGACCTGAACTTAGGGTGCGCGATCGAGGAGAGCGCCATTGCTCTCTCGCGGATGTTCTTGCCGTGCAGGTAGGCTATGCCGTACTCCGTTATCACGTAGTTGATGTCGCCCCGCACGAGGGTAACGCCGGCGCCCTCGTCCAGAACCGGCACGATGCGCGAGATCTCGCCGTCCTTCGCGGTCGAAGGGAGCGCCAGTATCGTCTTCCCGCCGGGGGCCAGCACGGCCCCTCGCATGAAGTCGGCCTGCCCGCCGATCCCGCTGTAGAACGACTGGCCGAGAGAGACGGCCGTCGCCTGTCCCGTGAGGTCGATCTGGAGGGCGGAATTGATCGCGGTCATGTTCTCGATCTGAGCGATCGTGAGCGGGCTGTTCGTGTAGCCGATCTCGCGAAACGCGATGGCCGGGTTGTCGTGGAGATACTCGTACGTGTCCTTCCGGCCCATGCAGAACGTTGCCACGGCCTTGCCGCGGTCTATGCTCTTGCGCGAGTTGTCGATCACGCCCTTCTTCATGAGCTCCGCCACGCCGTCGCTCAGGAGTTCCGTGTGAACACCGAGGTGTCTCTTGCCTCCGAGGTTCGCGAGTATCGCGTTCGGGAGACTCCCGTAGCCCACCTGTATGGTGTCTCCGTCCTGGACGATCCTCGAGACGTACTGGCCTATCTTCTGGGCTATCTCGCCGGGCACCGTGGTCTCGTACTCGAGGAGAGGCTCGTCGTGGTGGACGATGAAGTCGACGTCCGAGATGTGGACGAACGCGTCGCCGTGGACGCGCGGCATGAAGGCGTTCGTCTGCGCGATGACGGTCTTGGCGGCCTCCGTGGCGGCCTTCGTGATGTCGACCGAGACGCCGAGGCTCATGAAGCCGTGCTCGTCCGGGAGCGACGTCTGAATGAGGGCGACGTCGACGGAGACGCGCCGTCTGCGGAAGAGGTCCGGCACCTGCGAGAGAAAGACGGGGGAGTAGTCGGCGAGCCCGCGGTTCACGGCCTCGCGCGTGCTGTCGCTCACGAAGAACGAATTGTGGCGGAAGTTGTACTCGAACCTGGCGTCGGCGTACGGGGCGACCCCGAGGGTCCAGACGTGCAGGACCTCCGCGTCGCTGAAGGCCTTCGGGTTCGACTCGACGAACTCGATCATCGACCTGACGAGGTGCTGGGGCTCGCCGCAGCCGGTGCCGATGAAGACGGTATGGCCCCTCCGGATGTGTCGGAACGCGGTCCCGAGCTCCACGAACTTCTCGGGGTGCTCGGCGCGTAGCGCCTCGAGCGCGCGCAGTCCAGGCTCGCCCATGTCACCAGCCTTCCGAATGACCGTTCAGGAATCGTGCACATCTTGCATAGTGGCCTCTGGGCGGCCTCGTGTCAATGGAAATGGGCCAGAAACCGGTTGACAGCCGCCTCAGGAATCTCTATGCTAGAGGGTCTGTACGCATCGTGACGCAGACCCACTTGTCGGGCAGGTCTCTCCGGGACTCGTCCGAAGCAGGGGTTAGTGCGCCCGTTAACCGTCTCCGGCCACCTGAGGGGGTGAAGCACCGTGCCGGGAGTCCGAGTCAAGGAGGGCGAGTCCTTCGAGAGGGCGCTTCGCAGATTCAAGAAGCGCTGCGAGAAGGCAGGAGTCCTTTCCGATCTTCGCAAGCACTCTCACTTCGAGAAGCCGAGCGAGCGCAAGAAGCGGAAGAGGAGCGCCGCCAAGCGCAAGCTCCGCAAGCTCAAGATCAAGCAGACAAAGCGCGTCAGCAAGAAGCGCTAGACCTGGACCCACCGAACGTTCGGGGGAGCCTTCGATGACTACCCTGGAGCGGCTGGAGCGTGACATGGTCGAAGCCGCCAAGGCGCGTGAGGCCACGCGTCTTGGCGCCATCCGCTTTGCGCGCTCGGAACTCAAGAACCGCGCCATCGAGCTGGGGTGCGATCTCGATGACGACGATGTGACGGAGGTCCTGACGAGGATCGCCAAGCGTCATCGCGAGTCGATAGACCAGTTCAGGGAGGCCGCCCGCGACGACCTCGTTGCGCACGAGACCGCGCAGCTCGAAGTGATAGAAGGTTACCTTCCGGAGAAGCTCGGCGAGGCCGAGCTTCTCGCGCTTGTGGACGAGGCCCTGGCTGAGACGGGGGCTTCCTCCATGAGCGACCTTGGGAACGTCATGAAGGCGGTGATGCCCAGGGTCAAGGGACGTGCGGACGGTGGGGCCGTGAGAACGCTCGTGCAGTCGAGGCTCGGGGCCGCGAGGACTGACTAGGCAGTGGTCGGGGCGCGCCCCCGGACGGAGGAACGGATGACGCTCAGGAAGCTCTACGAGGCTGCTATCGCTCACGGCAAGTCGGTCGACCCGAGAGGCGAGGACCGCGTACAGAGGTCGCTCGAGAGGGCGAGGAAGGAGTTCGAGGATCTCTCCGACGCGGAGAAGGAACGTTTCGACGCGGAGAGGCTCGCGAACCCGTACTCGGACTCGAGGATCCTCTACGGGGACGACGACGTCGACGTGAAGAGCGTCCTGGTCGGCATCGACGTCGAGGTCGGCGAACTCGTGATGGCGGACCGGCTGCGCGAGAAGGGTCGCGCGATAGACGCCGTGTGGGCTCACCATCCCGAGGGTGCGGCGCTCGCGAATCTGGGCGACGTCATGACGATGCAGGCCGAGATCCTGAAGACGTTCGGCGTTCCCATCAACATTGCCGAGGGCATGCTCGAGCCGCGCATCAAGGAGGTCGAGCGGAGCGTGCTGCCGACGAACCACATGCGCGCCGTCGACGCCGCCGAACTCCTGGACCTTCCGCTCATGTGCACGCACACGCCCGCGGACAACTGCGTGGCGACGTACCTCCAGAGCCTGTTCGACGACGATAACCCCGAGTTGGTGGGCGACGTCATCGACGTCCTCCGCGGGATCCCTGAGTACGCCACGGCCGAGAGGCACGGCATGGCGCTCAAGGTGTTCGCCGGAAGCGCGAAGCGCAGCGCGGGCCGGATATACGTCGACATGACCGGGGGGACGAGCGGCGCCAAGGAGACGTTCGAGAAGCTCGCGGCCCGGTCCGACATCGGGACCATGGTCGCGATGCACCTTCCCGAGAAGCACCGCAAGGAAGCCGAGAAGCACCACATCAACGTCGTGATCGCAGGGCACATGGCCAGTGACTCGCTGGGGATGAACCTCCTTCTGGACGGGGTCGAGAAACTGACCAACCAGAGACTCACGGTGATCGGGTGCTCGGGATTCAGAAGGTACGAGCACAAGCGGTAGCGCCCCCCTTCCTGACCTCAGACGATTCGAAGAGCGTGTCATGAACGCTCACGCACTCGACGTTCTAGAGTACGACAAGGTCGTGCACATGCTCGTCGAGAGGACGTCGTTCCCTCTCGGCGAGGAGCGGGCCGCGGGGCTCGAGCCGACCGGCGACGCCGGTGCCGCCAACGACGAGCTCGACCGCGTCTCGGAGCTCCGGGCGCTTCTCGACGACGGCGTGTCGCTGTCGCTCGATGGGGCGCGCGACGTTCGGGAAGCACTCGCGAGGGCGGGGACGGGCGGCGCGTCGCTCTGGACGGGCGCGTTGGTCGACGTCGCGTCGACCCTCGAGGTCGTTGGCAGGGCCGAAGGCTTCCTCTCCGCTCACGAGGCCCGGTGCCCGAGGCTCTCGACGCTTGCGGGCGAGTTCGAGGAGTGTCGCGAGCTCCGGCGCTCGATCCTGGCCGCGATCGACCCCGACACGCTCGAGGTCCGGGACCGGGCGAGCAAGGAGCTCGGCAGGATCCGCCGCTCGAAGGCGCGCGTGAGAGGGCGGCTCGACGAGAAGCTTCAGTCGATCCTGCAGAGCGAGACGTCCGCCGGGACGGTGCGCGAGTCCGAGATACACATCAGGAACGGCAGGCACGTTCTGCCCGTCAGGCGGGAGCTTCGCGGCAGGCTCGAGGGAATAGTCCACGACGAGTCCGGGAGCGGCGCGACCGTCTTCGTGGAGCCCCTCGCCACGATCGAGCTCAACAACGAGCTCTCGAGGCTCGAGGCCGCGGAGCGTGAGGAGATAGAGAGGATCCTGCGTCAGCTGACCGGCGAGGTGGGCGCGCGCGCGCAGGAGATCGGGCGCTCCCTGGCCGCGCTGGGCGAACTGGACTTCCAGGGAGCCAAGGCGCGGCTCTCCCGGGACCTCTCGGCCGCGCGTCCGAGCCTGAACTCGGACGGACGGATGTCGGTCCGCGGCGGACGCCATCCCGTCCTCGTCGCGTCGCGGGAGGGCGGGACGATCGTGCCGCTGTCGGTCGAGCTGGGGGACGAAGGCACGACCCTCGTGATCTCCGGCCCGAACGCGGGCGGCAAGACGGTCGCCCTGAAGACCGTGGGCCTGTTGGCTCTGATGGCGCAGTCGGGCATGCACGTTCCGGCGGACCCGGACACCGAACTCCCGGTCTTCTCGGACGTCTACGCCGACATCGGCGACGAGCAGTCGATCGAACAGAACCTCTCGACGTTCTCCTCTCATCTCAGTGTCATCCGGGAGATCATCAGTGAGGCCGACGAGAACACGCTCGTTCTGATCGACGAACTGGGCGCCGGCACCGACCCCGACGAGGGGGCGAGTCTGGCGATCGCGATACTCGAAGCCCTCACGGCGAAGAGGGCGAGAACGATAGCCACGACGCACCTGGGAGCAGTCAAGAGCCACGTGCACGACTGCGAGGGCATGCTGAACGGCTCGATGGCGTTCGACCCGGACTCGCTCGAGCCCACGTTCAGGTTCGTGCCGGGCGTGCCGGGCGCGAGCCACGCCCTCTCGATCGCCGAGTCGATGGGGCTCCCGGAGTCGGTCCTCGAACGGGCGCGGGAGCTTCGTGACTCGGACGCCGCCGTCATCGACGGCTTGATCGCCGACCTGTCGGAGCGTGAGCGGAGGCTCGCTGACGCTCTGGGGAAGGCGGAGACGCACGAGGAACGGGCTCGCATACTCGCCGGGGAGTACGAGGACCGGCTGAAGGACGTGCGCGACGAGCGCAGGCAGATACGCGCTCGCGCGCTCGCCGAGGCCAGGGAGATACTCGAGCGTGCGCAGTCGCTCGTCGAGGACACCGTGCGCGAGATCCGCGAGCAGGAAGCCCGCCGAAGCGCGATCAAGGACGCTCGGCAGAGGCTCGCTCGCGAGCGCGCGGAGGTCGAGGCGGAGCTCGAAGCGCGGGAGCCCGACTCGGCCGGTGACGGAGAGCCGCCGTCGGAGTACGTCACGGGCATGAGGGTGCGCGTGGCCGGACTCGGCCGGGAGGGAGAGCTCCTGAGCGCGCCGGACGGCCGCGGAAGAGCGCGCGTGCTCATCCGCGGAAGGACCATCGAGGTCGACGCGGGTGATCTGCGGAGTCCGGCCCCCGCCGGCGACGCCGGAGGAGAAGGGCCGCCCAGGGTGACCGTCAACGTCACGGCGGACGAGTCGTTCGTTGGCGAGCTGCACCTCCGCGGAATGACGACCGACGAGGTCGGCGACGCGATCGAGAGATTCCTGAGCGCCGCCATCGTGCACGGCTTCTCGACGCTGCGCATCGTCCACGGCAAGGGGACGGGCGCCCTGCGCGAGAAGACCCACGAGGTTCTGAAGCGACTCCCCGCGGTCAAGTCGTTCCGACTCGGCAAGTGGGGAGAGGGTGACACCGGTGTGACGGTCGTAGAGCTCAAGTGACCCGAGGCCGGCGACGGTCCGCGACGGCGGCTCGCGAGCGAGCTGCTGTCGATTCGGACGGAGGCCGGGCGGCGGGGCCGAGGTTCAGGGCTCCGGCGTGCGCTTGAGGGGAGCGAGTGTTGGCCAGACGGATCCCCGACGAGGTCATAGACGAGATCAGGTCGGCGAACGACATCGTCGACGTGATCTCGGAGCGCATTCAGGTCAAGAAGGCCGGCCGGAACTACCGCGCCCTCTGTCCGTTCCACCAGGAGAAGTCACCGTCCTTCAACATCAACCCCGAACGCCAGATATATCACTGCTTCGGCTGCGGAGCGGGCGGCAACGTCATCACCTTCCTCATGGAACACGACAAGCTGTCTTTCCCGGACGCGATGCGGGAACTCGCCGACCGCGCCGGGATCAGGCTGCCGGAGTCGGGTAGTGGGGCGGGGCTCGCGGACGACGAGGACCCGATCTACGGCGCGAACGAGTTCGCCGCCTCGTACTTCGCGAAGGCACTGAGGTCGCAGGGCGGCGCGGACGCCCTCGGCTATCTCAACGGGCGCGGGCTCACGAACGAGACGATCGAGTCGTTCGGCCTCGGGTTCGCCGTCCCCGGGTGGGACGGGCTCCTGCGCGCCGCCGCGAAGGCGGGCTTTAGGCCGCAGACGCTCGAGGAGGCCGGTCTCGTGGTGGCGCGTGAGAGCGGAGGCCACTACGACCGGTTTCGCGACAGGCTCCTCTTCCCGCTCAAGGTGTCGGCCGGCCGGACCGTCGGATTCGGCGGTCGGGCGATGGGCGACGCCGAGCCCAAGTACCTGAACTCACCGGAGACGCGCGTCTACCACAAGGGGCGCTACCTCTACGGGCTCAGGGAGGCTCGTCCCGCGATCCGGGTCGCGAGGGAGGTCATCCTGGTCGAGGGATACATGGACCTCCTGTCCCTCTATCAGGGCGGGTTCCAGAACGCGGTCGCCTCTTCCGGGACGGCGCTGACGCGGGAGCAGGCGAAGACGATCGCCCGGTACGTGGACAAGGTGTTCATCGCGTACGACGGAGACGCGGCGGGGATCGCGGCCGCGACGCGCGCGGCCGAGGAGCTGATCCGGTTCGGCCTCAAGGTGCGTGTGGCGTCGTTCCCCGAGGGGGCCGACCCGGATTCATTCCTTCGGGAGAAGGGGCCCGACGCGCTCCGGGACGTCCTGTCCGCGTCGCTCGACTTCATAGACTTCCTGGTCGCGCAGAGCCCGGCCGGAAGTCCCGACGAGAGGGAGCAGGCCGCGAGGAGGCTCGTGGGCATCGTGGCGCGGGTAGAGGACCCCATCGTCGCCGACCTCATGCTCGAGAAGGTGGCCGACGCATTGGGGATACGGCGCGCCGCCATCGTCCGCGCCTACGCGGCCCTCAAGGGCGAGGGGGGCGCGACGCGCTCGGGCGCGACGGGCACCCCGGGCAGGCCCTCCGGACGCGGAGGCGACGCGCCCCCGATCGAGGAGGCGGCGCTGGCAGCCCAGAAGGGGCTCCTCTCGCTTCTCGTGTGCGGCGGCGAGGCGGCCGCGCGGGTCAGGGCCTCCGTCTCCCCGTCGGACTTCGCGAACGCACCCGCCCGTGCCCTCGCGGAGCTCATGTGGGGAGAGGACGAGGCAGACGTCGCGGCCCTCCTCTCGCGCGTAAAGGACAGGGACGAAGCCGCCCTTCTGTCCGAGCTGGCAGTTCTGGCGCCCTCCCACAGGGATGGCGCGCGACTTTGCGATGACTATATTAGGACCATCCAGCGGTCGCGCATCGAGGAGCGTATCCGCTCTCTGGACCGCGAGATAGAGACCGCCGAGATGACCCGGAGCGACGAGCGCCTCCTCACGCTCGCGGCGGAGAGGCAGGACCTCGCGCTGAGGCTTCGGGAACTTACGGCCGGGAACTGAGCCGCTTCCAGTTTCCCAGGGGGTGAGGATCGACGCATGGCTAAACGCTCAGCGGCGAAGATCGTCGAGACCGTCAAGAAACGCTACGGAGGAGTGGGCAGCCTCACGTACGAGGAACTGAGCGCGCTGTTCGGCGAGGGGCTGGACGTCGAGCTCGTCGACGACGTCTACTGCGGGCTCGCCGATATCGGCGTCGAGGTCGTCGACAAGAAGACCCAGGAGGTCAAGAAGAAGCGCGAGTCGAAGAAGCGGGCCAAGGCTCAGCCGCGGCTCCGGTTCGACGATCCCGTGCGGATGTACCTGCGGGAGATGGGACAGGTCAAGCTGCTCGACCGCGCGGGCGAGGTGGAGATCTGCAAGCGGATCGAGGCGGCCGAGCTCATGTCGTACGGCGCGGTCTTCGAGTGCGTCACGACGATGAAGCGGCTGACGGTCCTCTCCGAGAAGCTCAAGACCGACAAGGTCAGACTCGACCGCGTCGTGAAGGTCGACCGGAAGCGCAAGAGCGCCACCGGCAAGGAGGAGCGCCGGCGCACGGCCAGGCGCATGGACAAGATCGTCAAGCTCGACGAGGAGCGCCGCGATCTCCTCGTGAAGCTCAAGAAGACCAAACCCCAGCACGCTACGAACACGCAGAAGGCCATCTCGCGCAGGGAGAAGAGCCTCCGGACCGAGACCGCGAAGCTCGCCCTCCAGCCCAAGCAGATCTCCCGCATGTCGGCCCGGATGTGCGAGCTGATGGGCAAGATCGAGCGGCACGAGGACGAGATCGCGCAGCTCGAGTCGACCCACGGGGCGCTCAAGCGGAAGCTCGAGCGCGAGCAGGCCAAGAAGAAGAAGACGACGAAGAAGAGCGCGGCGTCGAAGTCGAAGAAGAGCACGCGCGCCACCAAGACGAAGACGCCCGCAACAATTCGCAAGGAGGCGGACGCTCTCACCAAGGAGATCCGGAACAAGAAGCGCGCGCTTCGCAGGATCGAGCGCGAGTGCGGCATGAGCTGCGACGCTCTCCGGGACGCCGTCGAGCGCATCAGGGTGGGGGACATCGAAGCGGCGAGGGCGAAGACCGAGATGGTCGAGGCGAACGTGCGGCTGGTGATCTCCATCGCCAAGCGCTACACGCACCGCGGTCTCGACTTCCTCGACCTCATCCAGGAAGGCAACACGGGGCTCATGCGGGCGGTCGAGAAGTTCGACTACACGCGCGGCTACAAGTTCTCGACGTACGCGACCTGGTGGATCCGGCAGGCCATCACGCGGGCGATCGCCGACCAGGCGCGCACCATCCGCGTTCCGGTCCACATGATCGAGGCGATCAACAAGGTCGTGCGCACGACGCGCCAGCTGGTCCAGGAGGAGGGCCGCGACCCCTCGGTCAACGAGATCGCAGACAAGCTCGAACTCTCCGAGGACAAGGTCAAGGGGATCCTCAAGGCGGCGCAGCAGCCGATATCGCTCGACCGTCCCATCGGTGAGGACGAGGACTCGAGTCTGGGCGACTTCGTCGAGGACACGAAGGTCGTCTCTCCCTCCGACTACGCCTCGTTCAAGCTTCTGCAGGGCGAGATCAACAAGGTCCTGTCCGAGCTGGACCCGAGGGAGGAGCGGATCATCCGGCTCCGATTCGGTCTCGACAAGGACGAGGCGCCGATGACGCTCGAGGAGGTCGGCGCGATCTTCGGGGTCACGCGAGAGCGCGTCAGGCAGATCGAGAAGAAGGCCATCGGGAAGCTGCGCCACTTCAAGCGCAGGAGCAGGCTCAAGGGGTACATCGACCTTCCCTAGGAGAGGGGTCAGGTTGACACTCCGAACGCGAGCGTGATAGACTGCTCGGTCGCGGGGCCCATAGCTCAGCGGTAGAGCAGCGGACTCATAATCCGTAGGTCCTTGGTTCGAATCCGAGTGGGCCCACCACATTCGAACAAAGGCGGGCGATTAGCTCAGTTGGTTAGAGCGCCGGTCTCACATACCGGAGGTCACTGGTTCGAATCCAGTATCGCCCACCACGGCCGGGCCGCGCCCCTCACGCGAACCGACGCCGACGCGAACGCTCAAGACCGACCGGGGTGCGCTTGGGTCTGGCGCACCTCCGCTTGTAGACGCGCCCGTCCCCAAGGAGGAAGCCCTTGCTCGAACAGCTCGAGCTCCTGTCAGAACTCTCCGTGATCGACGGGGACCTTTCGGAACTCCTGCTGGAGCACGAGTCGCTCCCGGGACAGATCGCCGAGCTCGAGGCCCAGAGGACCGCGATCCGTGAGGACGTGGAGGGCAGACAGCGGGCGCTCGACGACTCGGCCAAGGAACGCAGGCACCTCGAGACCGGGCTCGAGGACCTGAGCTTGAAGCTCAAGGACCTCGAGGGGAAGCGTCTCCAGATCAAGACGAACGAGGAGTACGCGGCCCTTCTCCTGGAGATCGAGCACACTCGAACGGCGATCTCGGACGCCGAGGACCGGATACTGCGTGGTCTCGAGATCGCCGAGGACGGGACGGCCGCGCTCGAGGCGGCGCGCGCGGAGGCCGATTCGGCTGAGAGGATACTCGACGAGAGGATCAAGAGCCTCAGTGTCGAGCTCGGCCGTCTCGACGACGCCGTCGCCATCAAGAAGGACGAGCGTCTCCGCCTGACGACGCGGATCGACGCCATCACTCTGGGCAGATACGAGAGGCTCCTCGAGAGCAAGGGCGACGCGGCGGTCTGCTGGGTCTCGAACGGAGCGTGCTCCGCGTGCCGCATGAGGCTCCCTCCCCAGATGGTCATCGAGGTCAAGCGCGCAGACACGCTCATAGAGTGCCAGAGCTGCGGCCGCATCCTGTGCTGGAGGGCGGAGGGCGAGGTTGGGTAGACGCGAGGAGAAGCTCGTTCGGTCGCTCCTCAGGGGAGCCACGCTCGACGCGGCCGTGGCCGAGTCCGGGCTCTCGCGCGAACGGGCGGAGAGCTTCCTCGAGAGCGTAGCTGTGTTCGCCGGAACCGTCGGCTCGGGCATGGAGTTCGGTCTCAAGGAGAGCGAGTCGAATCGGAGCGCCGCCGCGTCTGGCGGCTCGTTCGAGGAACTCCTGCTGCACACAGACGGTTCGTCGCTCGGGAACCCGGGTCCCTCGGGAGCGGGTGGCACGATCGAAACGCCGGACGGGGTGACGGTCGAGGAGTTCCACGAGCACCTGGGAACGACGACGAACAACGTGGCCGAGTACGAGGCCGTTCGCATCGGTCTTGGGAAGGCGGTCGCGTACGGCGCCCGCCGCGTGCACGTGCGCCTCGACAGCGAACTCGTGGCCAACCAGCTTCGGGGGACGTACAAGGTCAAGGACAGGAAGCTCATCGACGCCTACCTTCGCGTTGAGCGGGTCATGCGGGAACTGGACGACGTCACGTTCGAGTCGATACCGAGAGAGAAGAACAAGAGGGCCGACCGGCTCGCGCAGACGGGCGCGAGGAGCGGGAAGCCCTGACGAGACGCGCTGTCTCGCCGGCCGCATCTTCCGGAGCGGTCGGCGCGGCGGAGCGCGTCGGAGAAGACAGGCCTGGAGTGGGTCAGGCGGCCGCGGACGGGCCGGAGACGGTCTGTTCGAGGAAAGTCCGAGCTCCATAGGGCAGGGTGCTGGGTAACACCCAGTGGGAGCGATCCCAAGGAAAGCGCCACAGAGAGGAAGACCGCCTAAGGAGCCCCTCGGGGTTCCCGGCAAGGGTGAAAAGGTGAGGTAAGAGCTCACCAGTGCCCCCGGTGACGGGGGCAGCTAGGCAAGCCCCACCCGGAGCGAGACCAAATAGGAGAGGAGAAGCTGCCCGCTTCGTTATGACTCTCGGGTAGGTCGCTAGAGGCGAGGGGTAACTCTCGTCCCAGATGAATGGCCGCACCGGAAGGTCCGCCTTCCGACAGAACTCGGCTTACGACCCGCTCCGGCCGCTCACCGCTCGACGCGGCGCGGCGTTCGCCCTCGCGCGACCGTCGTGTCCGCGTCTCAGACCCCGGAAGGAGTCCTCTTGCGGCGAAGGTGGAAACTCCCTGACGACGCGTCGGTCGCGCGCGCGCGCGCGCTCGCCGGGCTCCTCGACGTGCCTCGGGCGTTCGCCTCGGTGCTCGTCAGCCACGGGGTCGGCACGGTCGAAGAGGCGCGCGCGTTCCTCGCGCCCGACCTCTCCATGCTCTTCGACTCGAGGCTTCTTCCCGACATCGAGCCGGCGGTGTCGCGGCTTCGCGAAGCCATCGACCACAATGAGCGCGTCTTCGTCTGCGGCGACTACGACGTAGACGGCATCACGTCGATCGTGCTCGTGAAGAAGTGCCTCGAGGCGGCGGGGCTGGAGGTCGGTTTCTACGTCCCGAACAGGCTGACCGAGGGCTACGGTCTCTCCGAGGCCGGCGTGGGCGCCGCGAAAGACTGGAGCGCCGGGCTCATCATCACGGTCGACAGCGGCATCACCGGACACGACCAGATCGACTTCGCCCGGGGCGAGGGCCTGGACGTCATCGTCACCGACCATCACGAGCCTCAGGACAGCCTGCCGGACGCGACGGCCGTCGTCGACCCTAAGCGGAAGGACTCGGTCTATCCCTACAAGGACCTGGCCGGCGTGGGAGTCGCCTACAAGGTGATGACCGCACTGGCGAGGGAGGTCAAGGACCTCGCCCACGTCGTGGACGAGAACCTCGACCTCGTCGCCGTCGGCACCGTCGCCGACATCGTCCCGCTCACGTCAGAGAACCGCGTTCTCACGTCGTTCGGGCTCCGCCAGCTTCGGCAGACCCTGAACCCGGGACTCAAGGCCCTCATGAAGGTGGCGGGCGTCGAGCCGGCCGAGGCCAAGGCGTCGCACATCGGCTTCGCGCTCGGCCCGCGGCTGAACGCCGCTGGGAGGCTCGGCGACGCGGCGGTCGGCGTCGAGCTCCTGACGACCGACGACGAAGAGACGGCGGCCGCGATCGCGCGGAAGCTCGACGGCGAGAACAAGGAACGCCGCAGCCTGGAGACCGGCGTGTTCGACGACGCCAAGCGGATGCTCGACGAGGCTTCCGACCTTGACTCGCGCCGCTCGATCGTGCTCTGGTCGCAGGAGTGGCATCCGGGCGTCATCGGCATCGTCGCGTCGCGCATCGCGCGCGAGTACAACCGGCCGACGGTCCTGCTGTCGGTCGCGGACGGCGCGTGCAAGGGATCCGGACGCAGCATCCCCGGGTTCGACCTGCACGCCGCGCTCCTTGAGTGCCGCGGCAGTCTCGACAGCTTCGGCGGGCACCGGCACGCCGCCGGCGTGTCGCTCGCGGAGGGACGGCTTCCGGAGTTCCGCGACTGCGTCGAGGAAGCGGTCTCGGCGTCCCTGGCGCCGGAGGACCTCATCCCCGAGGTCGAGCTGGATGCCGTCGTCTCGCTTGACGAGTGCGACTTCGATCTCATCAAGCACATGAAGGGCATGGCGCCGTTCGGCGCGGGCAACCGCGAGCCCGTGTTCGGAACGCGGAACATGAAGCTCATCTCGGCCCGGTCGGTCGGGAACAACCACCTCAAGCTGACCGTCGCGCAGGGCGAGAGCTCGATGGACGCCATAGGCTTCGGCATGGCGGGCGCGCTCGCGGACCTCAGACAGGGCGGGGGCATGGTGTCCCTGGCCTACGTCCTCGAGGAGAACCACTGGCGCGGAGAGACCTCGCTTCAGTTGAGGCTCAAGGACGTCCAGCCGGAGTACTACTGACCGACGCGGAGTCCGCGTCTCGCGGTCGCTCGGACCGCGCGCGGGACCGCGCCGCGCCGACGGCACCCGGAGAGCGCCGATGCCACAGAGCGAGTTCGTGTCGGAGCTCAAGAGGATCGATCCCGCCCTGGATCTTCCCCTCGTGGAGAAGGCCTACAGGCGCGCCATCGAAGCGCACGCCGGCCAGTCCCGCAAGTCCGGTGACCCCTATCACACGCACGCGGAGGAGGTGGCGGCGATCCTGGCCGGCCTCCGCCTCGACTCCGCCACGGTCGCGGCGGGGATGCTCCACGACGTCATCGAGGAGAGCGACGTCGAGGTCAAGGACATCCGCGCGGAGTTCGGCGAGGAGATCGCCGAGCTCGTCGACGGCGTCACGAAGATCACCGGTCTCAAGTTCGAGAGCCGCGAACGTGAGCAGGCCGAGAACTTCCGCAAGATGCTCCTCTCGGTCGTGCAGGACGTGCGCGTCATCCTCATCAAGCTCGCCGACCGCCTCCACAACATGCGGACGATCTCGTATCTCTCGCCCGAGCAGATAGAGCGCATATCGCGCGAGACGAGGGACATCTACGCGCCCCTGGCCGGGCGCTTCGGCATGGCGAGGATGCAGCGAGAGCTGGACGATCTCGCCTTCGAGAACCTGGAGCCCGCCGAGGCCGCCCGCGTGACGGAGCTTCTCCGGGCGACCCGCGACGAACGCGACGCCTTCATCGAGGAGATCGCGCGCCCCATCCGGGAGCGGCTGGCGGCTGAAGGCGTAGAGGCGTCGATCTCTGGCCGCGCGAAGCACCACGCGAGCGTCCATCGCAAGATGTCCGAGCGAGGGAAGCGCTTCGAGGAGATCTTCGACCTGATGGCCGTTCGCATCATCACCGATTCGGTCGGGTCATGCTATCGCGCGCTCGGGCTCGTCCACACGCTCTTCACTCCCATTCACGACCGCATCAAGGACTACATCGCCGCGCCCAAGCTCAACGGCTACAGGTCGCTGCACACGACCGTCGTCGGACCCCACAAACACATGATCGAGATACAGATCCGCAGCCGCGAGATGCACGAGGAGGCGGAGGTAGGCATCGCCGCGCACTGGACCTACAAGGAGGGCGGCCCCGGCGACGAGGAGCTCAGGCTCAGGCTCGCGTGGGTGCGGCAGCTTCTGGAGGGCAACATCGACCTCACGGACGCCGGCGAGTTCCTGGAGGCCCTGAAGTTCGACCTCTACCGGGACGAGATCTTCGTCTTCACGCCCGCGGGGGACCTCAAACAGCTCCCTAAGGGCTCGACGCCCATCGACTTCGCGTTCGCCATTCACACGGACGTCGGAGCGCACTGCGCCGGCGCGCGCGTGAACGGCCGGCTCGTCTCGATGAAGCACGAGCTTCGGAGCGGCGACGCCGTCGAGATCATGACCTCTGAGTCCGCTCACCCGAGCATGGACTGGCTCGGTTCGGTCGTAAGCTCGAAGGCCCGCAGCAAGATACGGCACTATCTGCGGGCCCGCGCCGACGACGAGAGCGTCGTCCTCGGGCGCCGCATCATCGAGCGCGAGATGAAGAGGCTCGGCGTCGGCGCCAAGGACGTCTCGCTCGACGACATCGCGCAGGGGTTCGGCCTGGACGGGGCCGGCCAGCTCGCGGCCGCCGTGGGGCGCGGCGACGTCGGCCCGGGAGAACTCGAGCGCAAGCTCAAGCCCGTGCAGCGTGGGCGGGGGCTCGTCGACAGGCTGACGCGCCGCGCGAGGCGCGAGGACACGGGTGTCAGGATCGAGGGCGTGGGCGACATCATGCTCCGGTTCGCGCAGTGCTGTCAGCCCGTGCCCGGCGACCAGATCGTCGGCATCATAACGAGAGGGCGCGGCATCTCGGTGCACCGCGTCGATTGCCCGAACACGTTCGGTCCGACCATCGACGCCGAGCACCGCATAGGCGTCGAATGGGACGTGGCCGAGGGCCAGACGTTCCCGGCCGGGTTCGTGGTCAAGGGCAACCTGAGGAAGGCATTCCTGGCCGACGTGTCGAAGGCCATCGTCGACCAGGGTGTCTCCGTGACGGGCGCGTCGATGACGACCGAGGAGGGCCAGGTCGTCGCCAGATTCGTAGTGTCCGTCGGGAACCTGCACAGGCTCACCCGTCTCATGAAGACGATCCAGTCCCTGAAGGGCGTCCGCTCGGTCGCGCGCCGCCGCTCGGTCAGCGGGCCGGGGAGCGGAGGGGGAGGGACGTCGTGAGGGCCGTGCTCCAGAGGGTCTCGTCGGGACGCGTCGCCGTCGACGGAGACGTGGTGGGCGAGATCGGCCCCGGACTCGTCGTGCTCCTGGGCGTCGCCCACGGCGACGGGGAGGCCGAGGCGCGCTGGATGGCCGACAAGCTCTGCGAGCTCAGGATCTTCCGCGACGACGCGGGCAAGATGAACCTCTCGCTCGAGGACACAGGCGGGAGCGTTCTGCTCGTGTCGCAGTTCACGCTCGTGTCCGACTGCCGCAGGGGGAGGAGGCCGAGCTTCGCGCACGCCGCCGGACCCGAACTCGGGGAGCAGCTCTACCTGCGCGTGGGCGAGCTCATCCGCGGGCGCGGCGTCCCCGTCGAGACCGGCGTCTTCGGCGCGCGGATGGCGGTCTCGATAGAGAACGACGGGCCCGTCTCGTTCGTGCTCGACACGCCCGAGAGGGAGGCGGACACGGGCGCGGAGGGCGGAGCATCTTGAGTCACGGAGCGTCGGCACACCATCAGGAGACCGGCACGTGAGCTGTCCCCTCGTCTCACATCTCATAGACGAGTTCCCGTTCGTGCTGGCGTCCGGTTCTCCGAGGCGCCGCCGGATACTCGAGGGGCTGGGGCTCGAGTTCTTGGTCGACGTCCCCGACGTCGCCGAGGACGCGCTTCCCGGCGAGGGCCCGGAGGACCACGTCCTGAGACTCGCGGGCGACAAGGTGAGGCGCGTGGCCTCCCGGCACACGCGCGGAACCGTGCTCGCGGCCGACACCGTCGTGCTCATCGACGGCGGCATCCTCGGGAAGCCCGAGGGTCCCGAGGACGCCGTCTGGATGCTCGAGGCCCTGAGAGGCAGGTGGCACGAGGTCTACACGGGCGTGGCGGTCGTTCGGGCGAGCGACGGCGC
>JBDRIO010000011.1:0-114890 GCA_043815815.1 Candidatus Eiseniibacteriota bacterium
TTAAACATCGAGGCCTCGGGCCTGCCCATGTTCTACACCCGCTATCGCTCAACCACAAACAGAGAGGCGGACCGTGCACCAACCCAACCCGGGTTGTGCCCGATCCGCCTCTTCAAACAGCAATGTGATGATACTACTTGACGAGCGCCACCTTGGCCGTGGCGCTCCCGGTCTCCGTCTTCAGATCAACGAAGTACACTCCCGCGGCGACGCTCCTGCCGTTCCCATCCGTGCCGTCCCAGTGGGCCTCGTACAGAAGTCCCGGGCCTCGAAGCCTGGGCTCGAGCCGGGCGACGAGCCGGCCGGCGGCGTCGTAGACAGCCAGCTCCGCTGGCGCGGGCGCCGGCAGATGATACCTCACCGTCGCCTCCGGGTTGAAGGGGTTCGGGAAGCACTCAAGGGTGAGAGCGGGTGGCGTCCCGTCCTCCGGGACGCCCACGAGCGCGGACGTCGTCTGCTCCTGAACGGCGACGACGTTGACGTTCCCTCCGATGCCTATCGTGTCCTTGAGCTGATTCGTGCCCAGGGTGATGACGTACACGGGGTCGAGCCCGGCCGTCTCTCCACCCGCGACGAACGCGTAGCCTGCGGCGTCGAGTATGTCGACGTCGCGCGGGTCGGCGTCCGCTCCGAGCGCGACCACGACGGCCGACCAGTCGCTCGTGTCGATGACGTGCACGTTGTGGTCGTCCTCGCACGCCACGACGAGCCTGGACCCGTCGAGGGTCACGTCGATGCCCCACGGGTCGTTCCCTACCGGCACCTGACGGTCCTCGACCAGGCCGGGGAGCGTGATGACGCGGACGACGTCAGCGCCCCGGTCCGTGAGATAGACGTACCTGCCCAGCGGATCGACGACGAGCTGCCAGAGAGAGCTTCCCACGTCGACGTGGTTCAGGACCGACGAGCCGTCCGAGGCTATCTCGAAGAGCGTGTTGCCGTACCAGTCCACGGCGTAGATGAGGCCCGTGACCCTGTCGAGGGCCATGTTGCCGGGACCGTCCGAGGTGCCTCCGGAGCCGGCGGTCACGTCGAGCGTGCCGACCGGCACGTAGGACGACGTGCTGATGAGCGTGACGAGGTCCCCGTCGCGTGCGCTCACGAGCGCGCGGTCACCGTCGTCGGTGAAGACGATGGAGTTCGGGTACTCGCCGACAGGTATCCGGTGCGTGATCGCGTTCGTGGCGCGGTCGATCACCATGACGCTGTCGCCCGCCGCGCCGCAGATCCAGACCTCCCTGCCTCCCGGGCGAATGGTGGCGTCGTACGGGTAGTCGCCCCCGGGTCGAAGGTCGATCGTGTCGCCGATCGCGTAGGAGGAGAGGTCGAACGAGATGCAGCCGTCCGTGATCGAACAGCCGGCGTAGCCCTCGGTGTAGCTTCTGGAACCTGCGAGGCCGGCCGCGGCCAGCAGGACGACGAGCGCGAGCGCGAACGACGCTTGCGGTCTCATGTGGACCCTCCTTGGCAGGAGTGGATACGGACTGGTGGGTCGCGGACCAGGCGCGGGGAGCAGCGCCCGGAGTTCAGGACAATGATACCAGAGCTGTGAGCCGGCGACGAGCCGACGCGGAGAGCGGGGCCACACACGCAATGAAGGACGATTCAGCATTGAACGACCGCTCTCAAGCCCCACACGCAGCCACGGCGTGCGGGCGGGCGGCCTGCGGACGTCCCACCCCGTGCGGCCGGCGGGCGTCGCGTCCCGGACGGCCTGGGGGAGGCCCCGGGCCGGAGGTTGCAGAACGACCGTGGATTGTCTACAATGGTATAGCTGAGTGTGAGAACCGTGGGGTGCGGCCCGTGTGTATCCGGGCGGTCTCACGGCGCATGTTTCTTAGCGTGGCGCGTGCCTTGAGGGGAGCCTCTCGAACATGACTATCTTAGGTATTTCTGCATTCTACCATGACAGCGCCGCCTGTCTCGTTCGCGACGGAGAGCTCGTGGCTGCGGCGCAGGAGGAGCGCTTCTCGAGGAAGAAGCACGACCTCCGGTATCCCGGGAACGCCATCGAGTACGTCTTGAGGGAGGCAGGGATCACCGCGGCCGAGCTGGACTACGTGACGTTCTACGAGAAGCCGCTCATCAAGTTCGAGCGCATCCTCGAGACGTACCTGCAGTACGCCCCCGCGGGCATTTCGTCCTTCATCAAGGCAGTGCCGCTGTGGGTCAAGAAGAAGCTCTGGATGAAGGACTTCCTCTCGCGGGAACTCGGCTTCGACGGCGAGATGCTCTTCCTGGACCACCACGAGTCGCACGCAGCATCGGCCTTCTTCCCGTCACCCTTCAAGGAGGCGGGTTTCATCACGGTCGACGGCGCAGGTGAGTGGACGACGTCGAGCTACGGCGTCGGCAGGGGGAACGAGATCGAGCTTCTGGGCGAGCTCAAGTTTCCGCACTCGCTCGGGCTGCTCTACTCCGCCTTCACCTACTACACGGGATTCAAGGTCAACTCGGGCGAGTACAAGGTGATGGGGTTGGCTCCGTACGGCGAGCCGAAGTACGTCGACGCCATACTCTCGGAGCTCATGGACCTGCGCGAGGACGGCTCGTTCAAGCTGAACATGGACTACTTCGACTACTGCGCCGGCCTCAAGATGACGAGCAGGAAGTTCGACGAGCTCTTCGGAGGGCCGCCGCGGACTCCCGAGACTGACCTCCGCCAGCGCGACATGGACCTCGCACGCTCCGTCCAGGACGTGACCGAAGAGGTGATGATGCGGATGGCGCGCCACGTGAAGAAGGAGACCGGCACGAAGTACCTGTGTCTGGCAGGCGGCTGCGCGCTCAACTGCGTGGCGAACGGGAAGATCCTCCGGAGCGGGATCTTCGACGACATCTGGATCCAGCCGGCCGCGGGAGATGCTGGGGGAGCGCTCGGGGCCGCCCTGTTCACGTGGTACCAGTACCTCGGGAACGAGCGCACCGCGGACGACAAGAAGGACCTCCAGAAAGCGTCGTACCTGGGCCCGGCGTTCAGCCCCGACGAGATCAAGGAGTACCTGGAGTCGAACTCGATCCCGTACAAGAGGCTTCCGAAGCAGGAGGTCCCGACGACGATCGCCGAGCTCGTCGGAAGCGAGAAGGTCGTGGGATGGTTCAACGGCCGGATGGAGTTCGGTCCGCGCGCCCTGGGTTCGCGGAGCATCGTCGGAGACGCGAGGTCTTCGGAGATGCAGCGGACGATGAACCTCAAGATCAAGTACCGCGAGAGCTTCCGACCCTTCGCCCCGACGGTGCTCGTCGATCACGCCGACCAGTACTTCGGCATCGACAGGGGGAGCCCGTACATGCTTCTCGTCGCGCCGGTCAGGGAGGGCATCAGGCGCGAGATGACGGACGAGGAGACCAACTGGTTCGGGCTGAAGAAGCTGAACGTCGTGCGCTCGAGCATACCTGCCGTCACGCACGTGGACTACAGCGCGCGCCTGCAGACCGTGTCGCACGACGACAACCCCGACTACTACGACATGATCGACGCGTTCAGGAAGAAGACCGGGTGCGCGGTCGTCATCAACACGTCGTTCAACGTCAGGGGAGAGCCGATCGTCTGCTCTCCGGAAGACGCGTACATGTGCTTCATGCGAACGGAGATGGACTATCTCATCCTCGGTGAGTTCCTCGTCGACAAGACGGAGCAGAAGGCGCTCGACAAGGACATCGACTGGATGCAGGAGTTCGAACTCGACTGATCATCGCGGCCGTAGACGGCTCGCGGTGCGAAAGCGAGAGTCCGGCCGGACACAGGAGGGCAGGAGCTTGGCGAAGAAACGGAGTTGGGGAAGCTTGATCCTCGAGGAGTTGCGCGCCGTGAAGAGCGGGAAGCGCGACCTGCGGAAGTTCGGGATCACGATGTGCGTGGCCATAGCGGTCCTGGGCGCGCTCTTCCTGTGGAGGGGCAGGGGCGAGCCCATGTGGTTCTTCGGGATCGCCGCGGCGTTCCTGTTGCTGGGACTCGTCGCTCCGGTGGTCCTTCGGCCCGTGCAGAAGGTGTGGATGGCGTTCGCCCTCGTTCTCGGGTGGGTGATGACGCGGGTGATCCTCACGATCGTGTTCTACATCGGCGTCACGCCGATCGCCTTCATAGCGCGGATCGTGGGGAAGAAGTTCCTGGACCTGGGCTTCGAGCCCGACAGAGAGAGCTACTGGGTCAAGCGTCCCGAGCCCACCACGGGCAGGGAACGGTACCTGAACCAGTTCTAGGTCGGCCGGCGTCGCGAGCGCTCGCGGCCGTCCGCCGAGCCGAGCGGGAGATCGAATGGGCAAGGCATCAACGATCAAAGAGATATGGGCGTTCATGCGCGTGCGCAAGAAGTGGTGGCTGGTTCCGGTCATCGTGCTTCTGGGCCTCATCGGCGCGCTCCTCGTGCTGACCGAGGGGTCAGCGCTCGCGCCGTTCATATACGCGCTCTTCTAGAGGCACGCGCGACGACACCCGGCGCCCGAGTCGTGCGGGCGCCCTCGCCTGAGCGTGGCGGGGGGCCTCACGCCCGCGCGGCCCGGGCGCCCGAGGGGGAGCGATGAGCCGCGTCCCGCGCAGGCGTCCACCGCGCGACAGGCTCCGCGAGTTAGCTCGAGGGAGCCTGGTGACCCTCGTCGCGCTCCCCCTGTCCCTCGCCGTCCTCGAGGCGGCGCTCCGCCACCACCCACCTGCTCAACGCTTCGGTCTCCTGGTCCGAACCTGATTCGCTCACGGGCTTCCGCTTCACGCCCTGGCGTCCCTATTGGTACAACAAGGAGAACGACCACGCGATCCTGGGCAGGATCGCCCGGCACGGCCTCCGCGACCGCGAGCGGAGCGTCGAGAAGCCGGAGGGCGCCTTCCGCGTCTGCGTGCTCGGCGACAGCTACGTTGAATCGTTCCAGGTCGAGAGCGACTCGACGTTCCTCGCTCTGGCCGAGGACGCGCTCGCGCGGGACGCGGGCTCCGGGGAGACGCCCGCGAGGGTCGAACTTCTGAACATGGGCCGCTCGGGGATGACCCAGACCGAGGACCTCCTGGTCCTTCGCAGGGACGTAGCCGGGTACGAACCGGACATGGTGGCCGTCCTGTTCATTCCGCACAACGACGTGGCCGACGTCGCCAGAGCGTCCGCGGGAAGTCTCATGCGTCCCTTCTTCGAGGTCTCGCCGGACGGACGACTCGTGCTGGACACGAGTTTCAACCGGACGGGCGAGTACGCCTTCAAGGCGCGGGTCAACCGGCTCAAGCAGCGGTCGGCGCTGGCGTCGCTCCTGGCGGAGCGGTTCAACGCCCTCCGGAGGTCGCAGCGCCTTTCGGACATCGACGGAGCGGCCGGCGCGGGGCGGACGAGATCGACGCGTGCAGGGCGCTCGACCCGACCTTCGACCCTCGCTTCTTCGACGGCGACCTGGGCGCGCTCGCGGACTCGATGGAGTGCGAGTACCTCGGGCTTCACGAGGCGTTCGAGTCGTCGTGGAGAGAGGACGGTGTTCCGCTGCATTGGGGACACTGGAACTACGCGGGGCACCGCGTCGTCGCGGGAGCGCTCTCGGACAGGCTCAGGAGTCTTCTCGCGCGAGAGCCGTGACGGCTCGAGACAGGCGCGCGCCTATGACGGCATGTGCCTTCCTGCCCCAGGCGTGTCCCTCGAGCGACCGGTAGTCCGTCTGGTCGTCGAGCCAGTGTTCGGTGTCGAGGTAGTCGAGGACGCCTTCCGCATCCAACGCCTCTATCTTCGCACGCACGAACGGCGCCCTGTCCAGGCTCGTCCCTGCCGAGATCAGCAGCACGCGGACCCCCGAACCATGGAGCCCGCGGGCGAATAGCTCGAGCAGCTCGTTGTGGAACTGCTCGTCGGCCGGCACCACGCCCTCGTGCGCTCGCTCGGCCCTCTTCTTCCCGGCGCTGATATCGCGCCTGGCGGCCTTCGCGGCCAGGGGCTGCCTGAAGAGGTTGTACAACTGGCTGCGCTGGATGGGGGAGTCCGACAGGAACCGCTTGGCCCAGTTCGAGCGGCTCGCGGAGTTCCTGAACGCGAACCTCCCGTTCTCGACGACTGTGACCTGGTTCCGGAAGTTGTCCCTCAGGTCGTTGTCGCTGAACTGGATGATGACCACGGACGGCCGGTAGAGCTTCCCGAACTCGAAGTACCGGCGTATCTCCTGCGTCAGGCCCCATCCCCCCACGGAGAGATTGACGACATCGTGTGAGTCCTTGAGCGAGTCTGCCATGACCGCCGCGTACTCCTCGCCGTCGTTGACGCCCGTGCCGAACGAGTACGAGTCGCCCAGCACGACGACGTTCTCCCTCACGTATCGTTCCGCCACCGGGATCGCCCGACCACGATACTGGTGCTCGTTGGTCGTGTACTCGAAGCGCCAGCTGCCCGGCGTCTCGTGGACCATCGTCCTGTTGGGGAAGAGCATGGCGCCGTACTCGGCGGAGTACTGCCAGCGCGGGTACATCGTCCGCTGCGGCCGGAAGGCCCGGACCGCCAGCTCGGCAACGAGGAGCGTGACAAGGGTCGCTACGACCGTGAGGACGAGCGACAGCGCCACACGCTTCGCGCGGGAGGTTCCGCGTCCGGTCATACGCTACTCCTCGGCCATCAGTTCGGCAATCACGCGCCCGAGTTCCACTCCTGCGACGAGATGTGAGAGCGGAGACCAGTGTCCGTGGCCGTGGGGCGCTCTGAGCGGCGCCAGTCCCTCGTACTCCGCGAGCAAAGGCGCGGTGTCCACGTAGACGTCGGCCACCGTTCCGACGTCCCCGTCCCCGCTCCACGGGAACGACGACTCGAGGTCCCAGCTGGCGATGTCGAGCAGGACGACCCCGGCGCCGTGGGCGTGAGCGATCTCCGTGATGCGCGAGACGAGCGCGCGTCCAAGCTCGTTCTTGTAGTTCTCGATGTCGGCAGGCTCGAGTCCCGACGACCGCTCGAGCGCGGCCATGTTCTCTTTGAGCATCGCCTTCTTGAAGTACTCGGTGGCGACGTTGTTCAGGTAGTTGTGGAAGTACGAGCGCTGACTGAGCCACCCGTACAGGGGGATCGCGTTCAGGCGGTTCCTGATCCGAACGGCCGGAACGTACTCGGTCGCGTTGAGCTTGAGCTCGCCGTCGTCCAGTCTGTAGAGGTTCGCCTTGAGGTTGTCCTGCAGGTCGTTCCAGTAGAAGCCTATCACGACGATGTCCGGGTCGTATCTGAGACCCTCCTGCTCGAAGAAGACGAGTTCCTCCGCGGTGCTGCTGCCGGACATGCCGGCGTTCAGGACCTCGACCTCCAGACCGCGCTTCCGCAGGCAGCGCTCGAGGACGGCGGAGTAGGTCTCCTGCTGCTGGACCTCGTATCCGATCGTGAACGAGTCGCCGAGGACCAGTATGCGGGTGATGGTCTCCGGCTTCTCGTACTCGAAGTCGCGGTCGTCGCGGAATCCGTTGGCATTGATCCCGAACCACCACGTCCCGTCCACGCTCTTGTGACGGTAGGTCGCGTTCGGGATGTTGCCCCTGACATGAAAGTCGCCCCGCCGGACGTCGGTCACGTATCTTGGGAAGAGGACGATGCGCTCCCTGTGGAGGAGGTAGACGGCGGCCTCGGCGATGAGAAGGACGATCACGATCGAGATCGCGAGGACGAGGAGCGACTGGAAGAACCCCTTCGAGGACCTCTTCCTGGGAGTGCGGCGACGCGCCTTGGACATCCGGGCCTCCTGCCGGCGGGACACGGGGCATCCTCAATGTGTCCCCTTCATCCACCATGGTCGCGCATGAGGGCCCCCAGGTCAAGTGGACCGGCTGCGGCCCCGTTCCGGTGAATCCCGTTGACACGCAGGAGTGCGTCCCGTAGAGTAATAGGTTCAGGAAGTCCCTAGCGGTAGGGCTTTTTGCCGTCCCGCCCCCTCTCCGTGAGCCGCTCAAAGAGGCTCCCGGACGCGCGGGTCGGTCCGTCCCGGAGACGCCGTGAACGAGTCGAGCACGCTCATACTTGCAGGGGGCACCGTGGTCTCGGGCGGAGCTGAGCCACGGGTCATTCATGACGGAGCCGTGGCGGTCGAGGGCGCCAACATTGGCCGCGTGGGACCGGCGCGGGAGGTCAGGGACGCCTACCCGGGAGCCAGGGTTCTCGATACGGGCGGGAAGCTCGTGATGCCCGGGCTCGTCAACGCGCACACCCATCTCTACAGCGCGCTCGCCAGAGGACTCATCGCCGACATCGAGCCGTCGGCGAACTTCACGGAGATCCTGGAACACCTGTGGTGGCGGCTCGACAGGGCTCTCACGATGGACGACATACGATCGTCGGCGGCCGCCGGCGCCATCGACCTCATTCGGAACGGCACGACCACCATCATCGATCACCACGCGAGCCAGGTGAACATCGACGGCAGCCTGAGCGAGATAGCGGACGTGCTCGAAGGCGCGGGGCTGCGCGCCAACCTCTGCTTCGAGGTGACCGACCGCGACGGCGAGAGCGCGAGGGACGCAGGGCTCCGCGAGAACGAGCGCTTCGCCGACGAGCTCCGCGGCCGCCGCCCGCAGGACTGCGGTCCCGGAATGCTCGGCGCAAGTGTGGGACTCCACGCGAGCTTCACTCTGGACGACGAGACGCTCGACCGCGCGGTCGGGACGGCGTCGGAGCGCGGCCTCGGCTGCCACATTCACGTGGCGGAGGACGCGGCGGACGTCGAGGACAGCCTCAGGCGAAGCGGGAAGCGCGTCGTGGAGCGGCTCGACTCGCACGGCGTGCTCGGTCCGCGCACGGTGGCCGTACACTGCATACACGTAGACGACTCCGAGAGACGCGTGCTGCGGGACACCGAGACGATCGTCGTGCACAACCCGCAGTCGAACATGAACAACGCCGTCGGGTGCGCGGACGTGCCGGGACTTCTGGACGACGGCGTTCTCGTGGGGCTCGGGACGGACGGCTTCAGCGCGAGCATGTTCGATGAGATGAAGGTAGCGAATCTCATTCATCGGGACAGGGCCGGTGACCCCAGAGCGGGTCACGGCCTTCCCGGACGCTTGTGCCTGACGAACAACGGGCTCATGGCCGGACGCCTCTTCGGCGCGCGCCTGGGCCTGCTGGCCGAGGGCTCGCCTGCCGACGTCATCGTGCTCGACTACGACCCGCCGACGCCGGTCACGTCCGGGAACTTCGAGGGCCACGTGATCTTCGGGCTCACCGGTTGGATGGTCGAGAGCGTCATGGTGAACGGACGGATGGTGATGCGGGACAGAGAGATCCTGACGATGGACGCGGAGGCGGTCCTCGCCGGGGCGCGCGAGCGTGCCCTCGCGCTCTGGAGGAGTATGTGATGCCGAACCGCGGCGCCACTGTAGTGCGTCTCTCGTGCCTCAAGTGCGGGCGCGAGTACGAGGAGAGCGAGGCCAGGTTCACGTGCCTCGACTGTGGGACCGAGGGCATACTCGACGTGGAGTACGACTACGACGAGGCCCGCCGGCGACTCACTCGCGAGAGCCTTGCCGCGTCCCGCGAACACTCCATCTGGAGATATCTGCCTCTCCTGCCCGTCGGCTCGGACGAGAACCTGCCCGTGCTCGCGACCGGCTGGACCCCTCTCTACGACGTTCCGGGGCTGCTGGGCCTCGAGCGCGTTCTCATCAAGGACGACGGCAGGAACCCGACGGCGTCCCTGAAGGACCGCGCCACGGCGGTCGCCATGGCGCGGGCCGTGCGCGAAGGCGTGTCCGCGGTGGCGGCGGCGTCGACAGGGAACGCGGGCTGTTCGCTCTCCGGGTTCGCGGCCGCGCAGCAGATGCCGTGCTACATCTTCGTTCCGGCGTCCGCTCCGAGACCCAAGGTGGCGCAGCTCCTGGTCTACGGCGCCACCGTCTTCGCGGTCGACGGGAGCTACGACGACGCGTTCGATCTCGCCGTCACGGCCATCGAGAAGTTCGGGTGGTACAACCGCTGCTGCGCCGTGAACCCGTACCTGGTGGAGGGCAAGAAGACGGTCGCCTTCGAGGTCGCCGAGCAGATGGGTTTCTCGGTGCCCGATAAGGTGTTCGTGTCCGTGGGCGACGGGTGCATCGCGAGCGGCGTGACCAAGGGGTTCCGCGAGTTCGCAGAGATCGGTCTCATCGACCGCGTGCCCGAGGTCGTGGGTGTCCAGGCGGAGGGGTGTTCCCCGATGGCCTCCGCCTTCCACGCTTCGTGCGAGCTCGTGCCGACCGAGGCGCGGACCTGCGCGGACTCGATCGCCGTGGGGCACCCGCGCAACTGGCGCAAGGCCGTGAAGGGCATCCGCGCGAGCGGCGGGACAATGATGACGGTCACCGACGACGAGATAATCGCCGCGATCCCCGCGCTCGCCCGTTCCACGGGCGTCTTCGGGGAGCCGGCCGGCGTGACCGCGTTTGCCGGACTTACGAAGGCGGCGCGCGAAGGCGGCGTGTCGCCCGACGAGACGGTCGTCGTTCTCATGACCGGGAGCGGGCTCAAGGACACCGAGAGCGCCATGAGGTCCGCGGGAGAGCCCGTGGCCATCGGCAGGAGCATCTCGGACGTGGAGGCGGCGCTTGCGGCCGCCGGACGGGCGTAGCCGGAGGTCGAGTGCAGGTTCGACTCGAGGTCAACGGGGTCGAGAGAACGGTCAGTGTGTCGTCCGCGACCACGCTGGTCGAACTCCTGCGCGAAGGACTGGGGCTCAAGGGCACGAAGGTCGGATGCGGACGGGGAGAGTGCGGCGCGTGCACCGTCCTCTTGGACAGCAGGCCCGTGAACGCCTGCCTCGTGTTCGCGGCGCAGTGCGACGGCTCGAGCGTCCTGACGATCGAAGGACTCGGTGAAGGCGACTCGCTGGACCGCGTGCAGCGCGCGTTCGTCGAGGCGGGCGCGGTGCAGTGCGGCTACTGCACGCCGGGTATGATCATGTCGGCGCACGCGCTGCTCGACGAGAACCCGAGCCCCGATCGTCAGGAGATCGAGGAGGGTCTGTCCGGGAACCTGTGCCGGTGCACGGGCTACGTGAAGATCGTCGACGCAGTGGAGGCGGCGGCTCGCGAGGACGACGTGCGGTCCGTGGCCGATGGCGCACGGTCCCGGTCGGACGGAACGTCGTCCTGAAGAACTTGCTCACTCGAACGGCGCGGGCGCTCGCGACGGCCCGCTCACGGAGGGAGACCCAAGGCCAATGGAGTACAGAGACAGTGACAACATCATCTTCGTCCGTCTTCACCAGGGTGACGACCTGTTCGATTCACTTCGCGGCGTGGCCGGGAAGTGCGGTCTCAGGGTGGGCGTCGTGGTGTCGGGCATCGGGATGCTCAAGCAGGCGGAACTCGCCTACTTCGTGTCGTCCGGCCGCTACGCTCCGGTCCTGTTCCCGGAGCCTCTCGAGCTGGTCTCGCTGACCGGCAACATCATCTTTCAGGACGACGAGTACCACATGCACCTGCACGCCGTGCTCGCCGACGAGGAGAAACAGACCGTCGCGGGGCATCTGTCCAACGGCAAGGTGAACGTCACCAACGAGATCGTGATCCTGAAGACGTCCGTCAGGGCCAGACGTGCGCTCGACGAGAAGACGGGCCTCATGGCACTGACCTTTGAATAGGAGCGCCACATGAGTCCGACACCCGTCGAGCTTCAGGAGATAGCGAAGGTCGTCCGGCGCGACGTCCTGACGATGGTCCTGGAAGCGGGGTCCGGGCATCTCGGAGGCTCGCTGTCGGCCGTCGACATACTCGTGACCCTCTACTGGGGCGTCATGAACGTCCGGCCAGACCGGCCCGTCTGGGAGGACCGCGACAGGCTGGTTCTGTCCAAGGCGCACGCGGCCCCCGCGCTGTACGCGGCGCTCGCGAGACGCGGCTACTACGACGTCAAGGACCTCATGACGTTCCGCAAGCTCAAGTCGCGGCTTCAGGGCTTCCCCGACATGCACACGACGATAGGCATCGACGCCTCCGTCGGTTCGCCGGGGCAGGGCCTCTCGATCGCCAACGGGATCGCGATGGCCGCCAAGAGGGACCGGAGGGGATTCCGCGTCTACTGCCTAATGGGAGACGGCGAGGCGCACGAGGGTCAGGTGTGGGAGGCCGCGATGACGGCCGCGCACCACGGCCTCGACAACGTGTGCGCCGTCATCGACCGCAACATGATGATGGGCGACGGGAGCACCGAGGACATCGTCGCGTTGTCTCCTCTGGGCGACAAGTGGAAGACCTTCAACTGGCACGTCTGCGAGGTCGACGGCCACGACGTCGGGCAGCTTGCCGCGGCGTTCGCCGAGTCGTCCTCCACAAAGGGTCGTCCCACCCTCGTTCTGGCGAGGACCACGAAGGGGAAGGGCGTGCCCTTCATGGAGGGGAGCTCCGAGTGGCACGACAGGAGGCTCACGGAGGAACTCTACGAAGAGGCGATGAAGGCGCTCGCATAGACGCGGGGCTCGGGCCCCGGACCGACGCCGGGCGCAACGCAACGGGAGACTTCCACATGGCCGACATGGGGCTCGTGGACACAAGACACAGCGTCGTTGAGACGGAGGCGACGAACAAGGGCTACGAGCGTGGCCTCATCGAACTCGCGGAGCGCGGGTTCGACGTCATCGTGATGGACGCCGACCTCGCGGGTTCGAGCGGGACGAGCGAGTTTCGCAAGAGATTCCCCGACCGTTTCCTGGATATAGGGCTCTGCGAGCAGGACATGATAGGGACGGCGGCGGGGCTGGCGCTCGCGGGCAAGTGCGTGTTCGTGACGACGCACGGGATGCTGGCGGCGGGTAAGGCCTGGGACATCATCCGGTCGACCATCTGCTACGGCTCGCTCAACGTCAACATCTGCGGAGCCGACGCCGGGCTCTCGGCGGGCGCCGCGGGCGGGTCGAGACAGTCCCTCGAAGACGTCGCGGTGATGCGCACTCTCCCCGGGATGAGCGTGGTCGTCCCCGCAGACACGGTCGAGGCGCAGAAGGCCACGGTGGCGGCGGCGAGGATCCCGGGTCCGGTCTACCTCAGGTTCGCGGCCGCGCGCGTACCTATCGTCACGACGGAGATCACACCTTTCACCATCGGGCAGGCCGCCGTCTTCAGACAGGGCGACGACGCGACGATCCTCGCGTGCGGGGTGCTCGTGTACGAGTCGCTCAAGGCGGCGAGACAGCTCGAGGACGAGGGGTTGGGCGTGCGCGTGGTCAACTGCCACACGGTGAAGCCTCTGGACCGCGCCATCGTCAACCGGGCCGCGGTCGAGACCGGCGCCCTCGTCACGGCCGAGGAAGGCTCGACCATCGGCGGTTTGGGAGGCGCGGTGGCCGAGGCGCTGGCCCAGAGCGTGCGGCCGACCCCGATCAAGATCGTAGGCATCGAGGATCGGTTCGGCGAGTCCGGCGAGCACCAGCAGCTCCTCTCTTACTTCGGTCTGACCGCCAGGGAGATAGCCGCGGCGGTGAAGGAGGTGCTCTCGAGGAAGCGCGGCATCGCCGAGGGAGCGAGGGAACAGCTGTAGGCGCGCCGCCGAGGGCGGAGCGATCCCGACGGCGGCAGCAACGAGGATCAACGGGGACACAGACGAAGCAGGCGACAGGCACGGCGCGGAGCCACGGCACGCGCGAGAGGAGGTCGAACGATGTTCGCAGCACGCATGAGCAGACTCGGGACGGAGACCGCGTTCGAAGTGCTGGCCAAGGCGAGAGCGCTCGAGGCGCAGGGCAAGGAGATCGTCCACCTCGAGATCGGCGAGCCGGACTTCGACACGCCGGACAACATCAGGAAGGCGGCGGTGAAGGCGATCTGGGACGGCCAGACGCATTACGGTCCCTCGGCGGGCATGGTTTCCGTGCGTGAAGCGATCTGCGAGCACTTCGCAAAGGACCGTGGGATCCAGTACACGCCCGACGAGATCGTCATGACTCCGGGCGGCAAGCCCATCATCTTCCTTCCGATACTCGCGCTGGTCGACCACGGCGACGAGGTCATCTACCCGAACCCCGGGTACCCGATCTACGAGTCGGCGATCAACTTCGCGGGCGGCAAGGCGGTCGCGCTCGAGTACAAGGAGGAGAGGGACTTCCGGTTCGACATCGCGGACCTCGAGGCGAAGATCAACCCGAACACCAAGATGCTCATCATCAACTCGCCGCAGAATCCGACCGGCGGAGTGCTGGAGCCCTCCGACCTCAAGCGCATCGCCGAGCTGGCGGTCGAGAACGACGTCATCGTCCTCTCCGACGAGGTCTACAGCAAGATCATCTACGAAGGAGAGCATCACACGGTCGCGAGTCTCCCGGGGATGAAGGAGCGCACGATCCTCATGGACGCGCACTCGAAGACGTACGCGATGACGGGGTGGCGCCTCGGGTACGCTGCGATGCCGAAGGCGATAGCCGAGAAGTTCACGAAGCTCAACACGAACGTGTACTCCCACGCGACGAGCTTCGTTCAGATCGCCGGTGTCGAAGCGCTCAAGGGCCCCCAGGACGAGGTCACGAAGATGGTGGGGATCTTCAAGGAGCGCCGCGACGCGATCGTCGACGGGCTGAACGCGATCCCCGGTTTCTCCTGTCTGAGGCCGAAGGGCGCTTTCTACGTCTTCCCTAACATCACGGCCACGGGCGTCAAGTCGCAGGAACTGGCCGACCGCGTCCTCAACGAGGCCGGCGTGGCCTGTCTCTCCGGCACGTGCTTCGGCTCATTCGGCGAGGGCTACCTGAGGTTCAGCTACGCCAACTCGCTCGACAACATCAACAAGGCGCTCGACCGCATCGGCAAGCTGGCGGCGACGCTCTAGAGCGCCGGATCGCTAGGACGCTCCGGCGGCGAAGCTCCAGAGCGCCGGATCGCAAGGAGTCCCCGGCGGCGGAACTCCGGACCGCCGGGAAGTCGGGCCCCGGGACTGGTGGGGCCCGCGGAGTGAACGACCGACAACTTCCGAGAGGGACGTCATGATATCAGCCGTCGTTCTGGCTGCGGGCGAGTCGAGGCGGATGGGCAGGAAGAAAGAGACCCTGCCCGTTCGCGGAGAGCCGATGGTCCGCGGTGTCGTCACGAAGCTCCTCGAGTCCGCGAAGATCGACGAGGTCATCGTCGTCCTCGGTCACCAGGCCGACGACGTGGGCGCGGCGCTCGCCGGCGTGGCCGACGAGAGGATAGAGCTCGTGGGGAATCGGCGTTATCGGGAAGGCATGGGTACCTCGCTCGCGCACGGCGTCTCGTCGTGTTCGTGGGGCTCCGGGGCGTTCGTCATCGTGTTGGCCGACGCGCCCTTCTTCCGGACCGAGGACGTGGACGCGCTCATCGATGCCCACGCCGCGGGGAACAGGATCGTGGTTCCCGCGCGCGCTGGGCGGCGCGGTCATCCCGCGATCATCGATGGGTCGTTCCGCGACGAGCTGGAGGCTCTGTCCGGTGACGCCGGCGGGCGTCACCTGCTCGAACGGCACGCCGACTCCGTCTTCGAGCTCGAACTCGAGGACGAAGGCTTCCTCGTCGACGTCGATACTCCGGACGACTACGAGGCCGTCAAGGACGGCATAGATTCGCGCTAGCGCCCCGCAGGGGGGCGCGGCCAGGCGCCGGCCCGGGAGGGCCCGGGCGACGGACCTCGTGGCGCGGGGTCCGTTGCCGTCTCGAGGCGCCGCATCGGGGTTGGATGCATGGCTCTGAGACTCAAGGACCTCTACGCTGAGATCGCGCGGATGCACCGGGAGGGTGTCCCGGGTGTCGTCGCGACGGTCGTCGCGGTTCAGGGCTCCACACCCAGGAGCGCGGGCGCCAAGATGATCGTCTACGCCGACGGGCGTTCGCTCGGCTCCGTGGGCGGAGGCGCGATCGAGAGCGTCGTGATCGAGATGGGCAAGGAGCTCGCCGGGTCCCGCGACGCGAGACTCGCCTCGTTCGACCTCGACGAGGACACCGGCATGGCGTGCGGCGGCAAGATGGACATCCTCATCGAGCCCGTCTCGGCGGGTCCGGAGGTCGTCGTGATCGGCGGCGGACACGTGGGGCAGGCCGTCGCGTCGGTGGCCAAGCGCGCCGGGTTCCGCGTGACCGTCATCGACGACCGCGCCGACATGGTCACCGAGGAGCGCTTCCCGTCGACCGACAGAAGGTTCGTGGGTGGAGTGGAACTGCTCGAGGACGACGTCACCGTCGACGGATCCACCTTTGTCGTCGTCGTGACGAGGGGACACCGGTTCGACAGCGAGTGGGTGAAGGCGCTCATGCCCTGCGAGCCTCTGTACATCGGCATGATAGGCAGCGAGCAGAAGGTGGGAATGACGTTCGACGGGATGCGGTCGGAGGGCGTTCCCGACCGCGTGCTCGCGTCGATCCACGCCCCCATCGGTCTGGACATAGGCGCCGAGACCCCCGACGAGATCGCCGTCAGCGTCGTGGCGGAGATCATCGCCGTAAGGCACGGAATCACCGACACGGCCATGCTCAAGGACAAGCCCGAACACAAGGGGCGGAACAGGTGAGGCGCACCGCTTGAAGCTCGACGGTCTGGTCGTTGTCAGGGGCGGAGGAGACCTGGGGACGGGAGTGGCTCACAGGCTCTTTGTCGCCGGGTACCGCGTCGTCGTTCTCGAGACGGAGCACCCCACCGTCGTGAGGCGCTCGGCCGCGTTCGCCGAAGCGGTCACGTCGGGGAGCGCCTCCGTGGAGGAGGTCGAGGCCAGGCTGGCGAATCTGGCGGATCTCGAGTCGCCGGAGGGCCGCGGCGTCGCGGACCGGCCGGACTGGGTCCCCGTGCTGGTCGACCCTCGGGGGGCGGCCATCGCGGCGCTCCATCCGGACGCCGTCGTCGATGCCCGAATGGCCAAGGTGAACCTCGGTACGGCGCGAGACGACGCGCCCGTGACGGTCGGTCTCGGACCCGGGTTCACAGCGGGGGGGGATGTCGACTTCGTCGTGGAGACCGCGAGGGGACACTCGCTCGGCCGCGTCATATTGGAGGGCACAGCGCTTCCGAACACCGGGGTCCCCGGTCTTGTCGGGGGCGTCGGAGCCGCGCGCGTCATCCGGGCGCCCGCGAGCGGGTCCTTCGTGTCCGCGAGAGCGATAGGAGACCTCGTCCGGGAGGGCGACGTCGTGGGAACGGTCGGCGGCCGGGAGGCTCGGGCCGCGGTCGCAGGGCTTCTCCGCGGGCTCGTGGCCGAAGGCGTCGAGCTTCGCGAGGGACAGAAGCTCGGGGACGTGGACCCGAGGGGCGCAACGGTGGACCACGCGCGCATCTCCGACAAGGCGCGCTCGATAGGGGGCGCCGTGCTCGAGGCCCTTCTGCGGGCCGGCGTGTTCCCGGGGCACGCCCACTGAGGAACTCGATGTACGAACCGACCTGGCACAGACCGACGACCGCGGTTGAGGCCGTCAGGATCCTCGCCGAGGGGCGGGGCGACGCCAGGCTCATCGCCGGCGGGACGGATCTGGCCGTGCGCATCGCCGGTCGCGTCGAGCTGCCTCCCGTTCTTGTCGATCTCGGACTCGTCGAGGAGCTGTCGGGAGTGAGCGCCGCGAACGGACGTGTGACGCTCGGCGCCACGACGACGCACCGGACGCTCGAGCGCGACGCGACGCTGCGGGAACGCGCTCCGGTTCTCACCGAGGCGTGCCGGACCGTCGGGTCTCCGCAGATACGCGCGAGAGGCACGATCGGCGGGAACGCCGCCAACGGGTCACCCGCCGCCGATTCGTCCACGGCGCTGCTGGCGCTCGACGCGGTCGCCAGGATCGCGTCGGCCGACGGCGCGGCGAGGGAGGTACCTCTCCGCGAGTTCTTCCGGGGTCCCGGTCTCACGGCGCTCCGGCCCGCGGAGCTGCTCGAGGCGTTCGAGTTCGACGCGCCGAGCGAGGACTCCGTGAGCGCGTACGTCAAGGCAGGGCAGAGGAACGCGCTCGCGATAGCCATCGTGTCGGTGGCGGCCGTGTTCGATCCGGCGGAGGGCCGCGTGCGGCTCGCGCTCGGGTCGGTGGCGCCGACACCCGTAAGGGCGGTCGAAGCCGAGCGATTGTTCGCGGAGGACTGGCGCGGTGTGTCGGACCGCGCGGCGCTGCTGGACGAGGTGGCCGAAAGAGCGGTCGCGGCCACGAAGTGCATAGATGATGTGAGAGCCACGGCGGAACACAGACGCCGGCTGACCCGCGCGCTTGTCAGGAGGACGCTCACGCGCCTCTGCGCGCAATGAGAAGGGACCGAGGTGTCCCCAGGGAGGAAGAGATGTTCAACTCGAAGTTCAGAGGCAGGGATTTCATCACCATCCTCGACTACACGAAGTCGGAGGTCGAGACGATCCTCGACTTCGCGGACGAGCTGAAGCGCAAGTTCAAGAAGGGTCAGCCTCACAAGTACCTCGAGGACAGGACCCTCTTCATGATCTTCTACAACCAGTCGTTGCGTACGCGTAACAGCTTCGAGGCCGGGATGACGCAGCTGGGCGGCCACGCGCACTACCTGGACCCGGACAAGATCTACACCCCGGCGCTCGAGGGGGAGGAGGTCGCGTACTCCACCGAGCGTATCTCGGACGTCGCCCGCGTCCTCGACAGGATGGGGCACGGCATCGCCATCAGGATGTACGGTGACCCCGTCGGCTGGATAAACGGGAAGGCGAACCGCGTCATGCGGGAGTTCGCGCACTGGGCCGAGCACATCCCGGTCATCAACATGGAGTGCGACATCTATCACCCGTGCCAGGGTATGGCCGACATCATGACGGTGAGAGAGCACTTCGGGACCTTCAAGGGCGTCAAGTTCGTGATGAGCTGGGCCTACAGTCCCTCCGTGCACAAGCCGCTCTCCGTCCCACACAGCGCGATCATCGCCGCGGCGACGGTCGGCTGCGACGTCGTCCTGGCGCACCCCGAGGGTCTCGAGCTGGACGACGACGTGCTCGCCGCGACGGAGAAGCGCGCGAGGGAGTCCGGCGGCTCGTTCGAGATCTCGAACGACATGGAGGACGCCTTCAAAGGCGCGCACGTGGTCTATCCGAAGGCGTGGACGTCGAAGCACTTCATCCCGCCGATCGCGTCCGAGCCGATGCTCGAGAAGACCCAGGAGGTCTTCGACGCGAACAAGCACTGGATCTGCGACGAGGCCAAGCTCAAGCTCGCCGCCGACAACGTCAAGTACATGCACTGCCTGCCGTGCGACCGCGGCTACGAGGTCACGGACGCCGTCATCGACGGCCCCCACTCGGTCGTGTTCGACGAGGCCGAGAACCGGATGCACGCTCAGAAGGCGGTCATGTCGCTCCTGATGGACTAACGGCTCTTTCCCCGCGAGGTCCCGGTCCCGCCACGGGCGGGACCGGGTCTCGCACACGACGGACAGAAGCGGAGAAGACGATGGCGAACACGAACCTCAAGGGGCGGGACCTGATCTGCACGCAGGACTGGAGCGTCGACGAACTCGAGGCGGTCCTCACGCTCGCGGCCGAGATGAAGGCGCGGCGCTACTCGGACGAGGATGCGAAGGTGCTCCGCAACAAGACGTTCATGATGATGTTCTACAACGCGTCCTTGAGGACGCGGCAGTCGTTCGAGGCGGCGGCCACGGAGCTCGGAGGCCACGCGCAGTTCCTCGAACCCTCGAAACTCAGGATCAAGACCAAGACGAGCGCCGGTGAGATGCTCAAGGACACGGCCGGCGTGATGAGCCGCTACGCCTGCGGCATCGGCGTCCGGATCCTCGAGGACTCGGTCGAGTCGTACGGCGACGGCGACGCGTTCCTGCGGGAGTTCGCGGAACTCGCGAGCGTGCCCATCATCAGCATGGCTCACGACAAGTTCCACCCGTGCCAGGGTCTCGCCGACGTCCAGGGGATGAGGGAGAACCTCGGCGACACGCGGGGCAAGACGCTGCTCCAGGTCTGGGGCTACTCGCCGATGGTCAGATCGTGGAGTTCCGTCCAGGAGAGCATCCTCATCAACTCGCGACTGGGAATGAACGTCCGCATGGCGTACCCCGAGGGCTACGACCTCGACCCGACGGTCGTCGGGCAGGCCAGGGCCAACTGCGAGGCCGCCGGAACCGCGTTCGAGGTCGCGCACGACCAGGAGGCCGCCTACGACGGCGTCGACGTCGTCTACTCGCGTCACTGGATGCACCCCGACCGGTACGAGATCGGCCGCGAGGGCGACCAGAAGCTCGCCCTCGAGCACCGCGACTGGCGTACGACGACCGAACGCATGAGCCGGACGAACGACGCCGTGTTCATCCATCCGATGCCGGTCGACCGCGGGAACGAGGTGGACGACGACGTGTGCGACGGCGACCGCTCGCTCCTCTACGACATAGCCGAGAACCGACTGCACGCGCAGAAGGCGATCATGGCGCTCACGATGCGCGACTGATGCGCGATCGACGAGGTGACCAGATGGGCAAGCTCGCGGTTGTCGCCATCGGCGGCAACTCACTCACCAGGTCCGGCCAGCGCGGGACGATAGCGGAGCAGTTCGAGAACGCGCGCTCCACGAGCCACAGCATCGCGGACATGATCGCGCGCGGCTACGACGTCGTCGTCACGCACGGCAACGGTCCGCAGGTGGGCAACATACTGCTCCGGGCCGAGATGGCCTCGGCAGTGCTCCCCATGCTTCCCCTCGACACGTGCGGCGCGGACTCGCAGGGCGGGATCGGTTACATGCTCCAGCAGGTGTTGGGGTCCGAGCTCGCGAAGAGGGGGGTGTCGAAGGACGTCGTCACCGTCCTGACGCAGGTCGTCGTGGACCGCGACGACCCCGCGTTCTCTTCGCCGTCCAAGCCGATAGGTCCCTTCTACAGCGAAGAGGACATCAGGCGGAAGCGGGACGCGGACGGGTGGGACGTGGTGGAGGACGCGCGCAGGGGGTGGCGGCGGGTCGTTCCGTCGCCGATGCCGGTGCGTATCGTCGAGGTGAACGCCATCCGCGCTCTCCTCTCCGCGGACTGCGTCGTCATTGGTGTTGGCGGCGGCGGCATCCCCGTCGTGGAGGAGGAGGACGGACTGCGCGGCGTGGAGGCGGTCATCGACAAGGACCACGCGTCGAGACTCCTTGCGAACGACATAGGCGCCTCCCTCTTCGTCATCTCCACCGACGTCCCCCGCGTGGCGCTCTTCTATGGGACGAAGGACGAGAACATGCTCTACGAGCTGACGGTCGAGCAGGCCAGGTGCTACTACGACGAGGGGCACTTCCCGCCCGGCAGCATGGGACCCAAGATACTGGCGGGGATCGCCTTCCTTGAGAACGGCGGGGAAGAGGTCATCATCACGAATCCCGAGTCGCTCGTCCGGGCGCTGGACGGCGAGACCGGAACGCGCCTGGTCAGGTGACCGCAGGACGGCGAGACCGGAACGCGAATGAGCAGGTGGCCGCACGACGGCGGGACCGGGGCGCAAGTGAGCAGGTGGCCGCACGATGACACGGGGGGACACAACATGAAGGACCTGGCGAAGATGATCAGGGTCGCGCGCGGCCTGATACCTTGCGACCTGGTGCTCAGGAACGCGCGGATCGTCAACGTGTTCTCTGCTGAGGTCTATCGGGGCAACGTCGCCATCTGGGGCGGCAGGATCGCCGGCATAGGGGACTATGAGGGGAAGAAGGAGATAGACCTCGAGGGCGGATACGTTCTGCCGGGGCTCATCGACGGACACATGCACGTCGAGAGCACGATGGTGACGGTTCAGGAGTTCGCGCGGTCGGTCGTCCCCCGCGGCACAACGTCGGTCATATGCGATCCCCACGAGATCGCCAACGTTCACGGTCTCGAGGGCATCCACTACATCCTGAACACGGCCAAGTACAGCCCCGTGAACATCTTCGTCATGCTCTCATCGTGCGTCCCCGCGACCAACTTCGAGACGAGCGGCGCGAACCTGCGAGGGTTCGACCTCTATCCGCTCCTTCGGGAGAAGTGGGTCCTTGGCCTGGGCGAGATGATGAACTACCCCGGTGTCCTTCTCGAGGACGAGGGGCTTCTCGACAAGATATCGATGACCTCCAACAAGCGCATCGACGGACACGCGCCCGGCCTCACCGGTCGGGACCTGAACGCCTACATCGCGGCCGGCGTCACGTCCGACCACGAGAGCACGTCCGTGAAGGAGGTCATCGAGAAGCTCCGGCTGGGGATGTACATCATGATCCGCGAGGGCTCGGTCACGAAGAACCTGCGCGACCTGCTCCCCGCGATCACGCCCGACAACCTCTCGAGGTGCTTCTTCGTCACCGACGACCGCCACCCGAAGGACCTCCTCGAGAAGGGCCACGTCGACCACATGGTCAAGCTCGCCATCAAGAACGGGCTCGACCCGGTGTCCGCCATCCGGCTCGCGACGATCAACACGGCGCAGTACTTCGGGCTTACCGATCTCGGGGCGATCGCTCCCGGGTACGTCGCGGACCTGGTGGTGGTAGACAGCCTGAAGAGGTTCAACGTGCGGACCGTCTTCAAGAGCGGGAAGGTCGTCGCGGAGAACGGGGAGATGACGGGTCCCCGGCCGCGCACCCCCGACGTCATTCTCAGGAGCTCGATCAACATCAAGTGGCTCGAGCCTTCTGACTTCGACATCGAGGCTGAGGGCAAACGGGCGAAGGTCATCAACCTCGTCCCGGACCAGATCATCACGAGAGCGAGCGTCGAGAAGGTCAAGGCCGAGGACGGGAAGGTCGTGGCCGACACCGAGCGCGACATCCTCAAGATCGCGGTCGTGGAGCGCCATCAGGCGAGCGACCGCATCGGCAAGGCTCTCGTCAAGGGGTTCGGACTCAAGAAGGGCGCGATCGCGAGTTCCGTGGCGCACGACTCGCACAACATCGTCGTCGTGGGGACGAGCAGCGAGGACATGATGGCGGCGGTCGTCGAGATCTCCAAGATGAAGGGCGGGCTCTCCGTCGTCCGCGACGGGAAGCTCGTGGCCGGGCTGGCTCTTCCGATCGCGGGGCTCATGTCGGACGGCACGCTCCCCGAGGTCGTTCAGGGTCTCGACAAGGTGCGCAGGGCCGCGAGGCGACTCGGTTCGACCCTGGACGACCCCTTCATGGCGATGTCGTTCCTGGCCCTGCCGGTCATTCCCGAGCTCAAGCTGACGGACATGGGTCTCGTCGACGTCAACGCGTTCGAGCTGACCGATCTGTTCGTGTGAGCGGCGAAGCGCCGGTCGGCTCGGGCTCACCGGGCTGTTACGCGAGCGGCGCGCCTGCGCGCCGTGACCCAAACCCGGGACTCGCATGCATCGCAGGGCCTACATCGTCCTCTTCATAGCCGTGTTCGCGTCCACGATGGGGGTCGGTTTCATCGGCCCCCTTCTTCCGTTGTACGCGCGGGACCTCGGAGCCGCCGGGCTCTCGCTCGGAATGATCTTCGCCGGCTTCTCGATGGCGAGGTTCGCGCTCACGCCGTTCATCGGCAGGCTCTCCGACAGGTTCGGTCGCCGCATCTTTCTGGCGGTGGGCCTGGCGGCCTTCTCCCTCTTCTCGCTCGCGTACGTCAACGCCTCGTCGGTCGTCCACCTGATCATCGTGAGAGCGTGTCACGGGGCGTCGGCGGGCATGGTCATACCGGTCGCCCAGGCCTACGTCGGCGAGCTGTCCCCGGAGGGACGCGAGGGATCGTTCATGGGCGCGTTCATGGTGTCCCTCTTCACCGCGTTCGGGATCGGTCCGCTCATCGGCGGGCCGCTGGCCGAACGGTTCGGGATGACCGCCCCGTTCTTCGTCATGGGCGCGCTGTCCGCGCTGGCGTTTCTGCTCGTTGTCTTCCTGCTGCCCGAGCTCGGGTTGCACAAGGAGAGATGGGAGAACAGGGTCCCCGTCGGCGCGGTGCTCTCTCACACGCTGGTCGTCGCGCTCATCGTGTTCCGCTCCGCCATAGCCTTCGGGCGCGGACTCGTGATCCCGTTCCTTCCGTTCGTGGCCGAGTCCCGCGGGGCGTCTCTCTCGGTGATCGGCGTGCTGCTTGCGACGAACATCCTCCTCGCCGGCTTCATGCAGATCCCGTTCGGCAAGCTTGCCGACCGCGTCTCGCGGCCGCTTCTCATGGGATTCGGCATGTTCGGAAGCGCGGTGGTCATATTCGCGATCCCGTTCTGCGAGACGATCACGCACCTCTTCCTGTTGCAGATCGCGACGGGAGTGGTCGGAGCGCTCGGGTTCCCCGCGGCCATCGCTACGGCGACGCAGTGCGGGAAGCGGCTGAACGGCATGGGAACGGTGATGGCGCTCTTCAACAGCGGCATGAGCATCGGTCTCATCCTGGGTCCGGTGGGTGGAGGAGTGACCGAACGCATCTTCGGTCTTGACTTCGTGTTCAAGGGTGGTTCTCTTGTTGTGCTGGCAGGATTGGCGGCGTTCATTCTATTGATGCGGAAGGCGAGACGGGACGGGGCGCTCGGCACGTGCATCGACGCGTCCGTGTCGACCTACGGCGCGGGCGACCGGCCCGGGAGATAGGTCCTCCGCCCTCGAGACAGGAGTATCGATATGACCATTCGCAGGGTGACCATTGCGTGTCTGTTGTTCGCCCTCCTCGCGGCCTTCGGCTGCAGTTCCGACGGTCCCGCGGAGCAGGAGGGCCGTTTCCGCGTCGGGATGGTCTTCGACGTCGGAGGGAAGGGCGACAAGTCGTTCAACGACTCCGCCTACAGGGGCATGCTTCTGGCCGCGGACGAGTTCGGCGTGGAGTTCACCGAGTTCGAGCCGGGACAGGACGCCGACAGGGAGGTGGGCCTGCGCAAGCTCGCTCAGGCCGGATACGACGTCATCATAGGCGTCGGCTTCCTCTTCAGTGACTCCATCAAGAAGGTCGCGGCCGACTACCCGGAGGCCCGCTTCGCCTGCGTCGACTACGACGTGCGCCCCGGCGAGGTGCTGCCCCAGAATCTGGCGGGGCTCCGGTTCCGGGAGGAGGAGGGCTCGTTCCTGGTCGGCGTTCTCGCGGCCATGCACACGAAGACCGGCAGGATCGGGTTCATCGGAGGGATGGACATCCCTCTCATCCACAAGTTCGAGGCGGGATACGTCGCGGGCGCCAGGCACGTCAACCCCGCGGTCTCCGTGACGGTCGCGTACGCCGGGACGACACCTCAGGCGTTCGCCGACCCCGCCAAGGGCAAGGAACTGGCGCTTCTGCAGTACGGCCGCGGCGTCGACGTCATCTACCACGCGTCGGGGAGCACCGGCAACGGCGTCATCGAGGCGGCCCGCGAGACTCAGAAGTTCGCCATCGGCGTCGACTCGAACCAGAACTACATGGCCCCCGGCCACGTCCTCACGAGCATGGTCAAGCGCGTGGACAACGCCGTCTACGCGATCATCAAGGACTCCTACGAGGGCACGTTCGAGGGCGGCATCACGGAGTTCGGTCTCGCCGAGGACGGAGTGGGCTACGCCGTGGACAAGCACAACGACGCGCTGGTCACGGACGAGATGGTCCGGTCGGTCGAGGAGGCCAGGTCCGCCATCATCGCCGGAGAGATAGAGGTTCCGCGCGATTAGAACGACGAGGGCGGCTTCTGCGCCTGCCGCCGCGGCGGGGACGCCGCACGCGGCCGGCGTGCATCCAGGAAGGGCGCCGGCCCCCATGAGTGAACGCATCGCGATCGAGATGCGCGGCATCACGAAACGCTATCCTCGCGTCCTCGCGAACGACGACGTCGATCTCGAGGTCCGCGAGGGCGAGATACACGCCATCGTCGGCGAGAACGGCGCCGGCAAGTCCACCCTCATGAAGATCCTCTACGGTCTGGTCTCACCGGACGCGGGCGAGATCAGGCTGCACGGGGAGCCGTTCACGGCCTCCGGCCCGCGCGACGCCATACGCGCCGGGATCGGCATGGTCCACCAGCACTTCATGCTCGTCGACCCGCTCACCGTTGCCGAGAACGTCATCCTGGGCGACGAGCCGCGGAAGCACCGCGTGTTCATTGACTCCGCGAAGTCCAGCGACAGGGTAGAGAAGCTCTCCCGGGAGTACGGCTTCGAACTCGACCCCGACGAGCACGTCGAGAACCTCTCCGTGGGGCTCGAGCAGCGCGTCGAGATCGTGAAGGTGCTCTACAGAGGGGCGAAGGTCCTCATCCTCGATGAGCCGACGGGGGTCCTGACGCCGAGCGAGGTCAGGGACCTCTTCGTGATCCTCCGCGCGCTTCGCGAGAGCGGGCACACCATAGTTTTCATCACGCACAAGCTGAACGAGGTCATAGAACTCGCCGACCGCGTGACGGTCATGCGCGACGGGCGCGTGACCGGCGTCGTGGACGCGGCGGGGACGACGAAGGAGGAACTCGCGCACATGATGGTGGGGCGCGAGGTGCTTCTCCGTGTGTCGAAGGAGGACGCGACGCCCGGAGACGTCGTCGTGGAGGTCGAGGGGCTCACGGCGGTCGGCAGGAAGGGCACCGAGGTTCTCCGCGACGTGAGCTTCCAGATACGTTCCGGCGAGATCCTCGGCGTCGCCGGCGTTCAGGGGAACGGGCAGACTGAACTCGTCGAGGCGATAACGGGTCTCCGCGCCGTGTCCGCGGGCCGCGTGACGCTCGGCGGCCGCGACGTCACGGGACTCAGGCCGCGCCTCATTCGCGACGCGGGCGTCGCCCACATCCCCGAGGACAGACAGGAACGCGGGCTCGTGCTCGACTTCACCGTCGCCGAGAACCTCATCTTCGGCCGGCATCATCGTGCCCCCTTCTCGGAGCACGGTGCGCTCAGGCTCGGGGCCATCGAGAGCTGCGCTACGGCGCTCATAGAGAGCAACGACCTGAGGCCCGGGGACCCGTCCGCCACTGCGGGCGACCTCTCCGGCGGCAATCAGCAGAAGCTCATCGTCGCGCGCGAGTTCGACGGCGACCCGATGCTTCTCATTGCCGCGCAGCCGACGCGCGGCGTAGACGTGGGCGCCATAGAGTTCGTCCACAGCAGCCTGCTCGAGATGAGGGACGCCGGTGCGGCCGTGCTCCTGGTCTCGGCCGAGCTGTCCGAGATCATGACACTCTCCGACAGGATTGCCGTCATGTACCGGGGGGAGATCGTCGAGACGTTCGGCGCGGGCGCCGCTACGGAGGACGAGCTGGGGCTTCTGATGGCCGGCGGACGGGGGAGCGGCGCAGGCGCCCGTGAGGACGGGAGGTCTGCCGACAGGTGAATCGCTTCGTCAGGATAGCGGGCGTACTATCACCGGTGGTGGCCGTGGCCGCGGCCTTCCTGGTCGGCGGCCTCGTCGTCATGGCGATAGGGGAGAGCCCGCTCCGCGTCTACGCGATCCTCTTCAGGGGCGCGTTCGGCGGTGTCGACGCGCTGGGCTACGTGCTCTTCAACGCGTGCCCCCTCATCTTCACAGGACTCGCCGTCGCGTTCGCCTTTCGCGCGGGCCTCTTCAACATAGGCGGCGAGGGGCAGCTCTATCTGGGCGCCTTCGCCTGCGCCTGGGTCGGCCTCAAGGTCGGTGGACTCCCGCCGGTCCTCGTCATTCCGCTTCTCGTTCTGGTCTCCGCCGTCGGGGGCGCCCTCTGGGCCGCCGTGCCGGGATACCTCAAGGCGAGGTTCGGCGTTCACGAGGTCATCAACACAATCATGATGAACTTCATAGCGGTCGGCCTGACGAGCTATCTCGTCATCAACGTCTTCAAGGAGCCGGGGCAGATGACGCCCCAGACGGCCGAGATCGCCGTCTCGGGGCACCTTCCCAGACTCGCGGGGGCGCTCCAGGCCGTCGGCGTGCCGCTGTCGGACGCGAACCCGCTGAACGCCTCCATCCTGATCGCGCTCGCGGCGGTGTGGGCGGCGTGGTACATACTGCGTAGGACGACGCTCGGATACGAGATTCGCGCCGTCGGCCTGAACGCCAAGGCCGCTGAATACGCGGGCATCAACGTGCGGCGCACGGTCGTCGTCGCCATGCTCATTTCAGGAGCGTTCGCGGGGCTCGTGGCGACCAACGAGGTGATGGGTTTCCGTTACAGATATCTCGACAACTTCTCGGCCCAGGTCGGCTTCATGGGGATCGCCGTGGCGCTTCTCGGGAAGAACACGCCCATCGGGGTGCTTCTGGCCGCGCTCCTCTTCGGCGTACTGAACACCGGCGCGCTCGAGGTCGACGTGTTCACCGACGTGCCGCGTGAGCTGATAGTCGTGCTCCAGGCGGTCACCATCATCCTCGTCGTCGTCGCCAACGAGGTTCTGGCCAGGAAGCTGCGGGCCCGCGGTGCCGGAAGCGGCGCCGGGCGTCCTGCAGGGGAGGCCGCGTGAGCGCGCGGAGGCCGGCGGTAGAGAGCGGTCCCGAGAGCGGACACAGACTCGTGGGTGTCAGGGTCATCGTGTCGGCCTTCTGGGTGATCGGCTTCATGCTCCTGGGCAAGATCCTCGGCCTCGGCAAGGACGTGGTCGTGGCCGCTCGGTTCGGCACCAGTTCCTCGATGGACACCTTCCTGGTCGCGTTCAGCGTGCCGACCCTTCTCATCAGCTGGTTCCGCTCACCGATCCGGTCGGGGTTCATTCCGCTCTTCACCGAGAGCATGGAGAAGCACGGCGAGAAGGCGTCCTGGCGCGCGGCCGGCGTCTTCACCGGCGACCTCCTGGCGCTCGTCACGGTCATCGCGGTCGCCGCGTTCATCTTCGCGCCGAGGCTCGTGTCCCTCGTGGCTCCGGGATTCGCTACCGAGAACCTCGCGCTCGCGACGACCCTCGTCAGGACGATGATCGTGACGGTCGTTCTCTCTACCGTGAGCGGGATCACGTCCGACATCCTCCACATCTACGGCAACTTCGTCCTCCCCGGGGTCAGGCATCCGGTCATGAACCTCATCCTCATCGGGAGTGCGGTGTTCCTGACGGGGACGTTCGGGGTTCGCGGGCTCGCCTACGGCGTCGTCGCCGGCAGCGTCGCCGGCCTCCTGATCGAGTCGACGTTCCTCTGGCAGCACCGCTCGCACGTGAGGCTCGGGTTCGACCTCAAGCACCCGATGTTCCTCGGCGTCATGCGACTGGCCCTTCCGCTCTTCATAGGGATGGCCGGCGCCAAGCTCGACGACATCATCGACCGCGTGTTCGCATCGATGCTGGCCGAGGGCAGCATCTCCGGGCTGTCGTACGCGATGCGTCTCATCGACCTTCCGCGCGAGATACTGGTCGTCGGGTTCTCGACCGTGCTCTTCCCGTTCTTCGCGCGCGTCGTGGCCAGAGGCCGGATGGAGGACTTCTCGGACAGGTTGATGTCGACGCTCAGGATCGTGTTCTTCGTGCTCTTCCCGATATCGGTCGTGATCGCTCTCCTGGGCGAGCCGTTCGTCCGGCTCGTCTTCCAGCGCGGCGCGTTCGACGAGCAGTCGGTCGCCTTCACGACCTCGGCGCTCCTTCTCTACACGCCGACGCTGTGGGCGCTGGGCCTGACGAGCGCCATGATCTCGGGCTTCGTGGCGATGAAGGACACGAAGACCCCCGTCATCGCAGGCTTCCTGCGTCTGGGACTCAAGATCGGGCTCATCTTCGCCCTGATCGGGACGTTCCAGCTCGCCGGCATCGCGCTCGCGACGTCGATCTCGCACGTGTTCAAGCTCGTACTCTTCTTCCTCATGCTCCCGGCGTCGGTCAGGAAGGGCCGCTACGGAAGACTCTTCAAGGGGTTCGGCGGGGTCGTCGCGTCGGCGGCCGTCATGGGGGCTCTCCTGTACTTCTCGAGACCGTTCATGATGCGCGTCACGGTCGACGACTCGCTGGCGATCCGGATCCTGGCGCTCGGGATCCCCGCGCTCGGGGCCATCGCCGTCTACCTGTTGGCCTCGTACATGCTTGCGAGAGGTGAGTTCAGAGAGACCACGGCCGTGCTGAAGGACGGTCTCAGTACGATGGTCGGCAAGGTGACCCGCAGAAGGCCCACCGACGGTGGTGAAGAGGAGTAGAGGTGTTCGAGCTTGCCGTCTTCGACGCAGCGATCCGGATGGCGACGCCGCTCATCCTTGCGGCCCTGGGCGGGCTCTTCTCGGAGCGCTCCGGCGTCGTGAACATCGCGCTCGAGGGCATCATACTCACGGGGGCGTTCGCGAGCATCCTCGTGACCTACCACACGGGCGACCCGTGGGTCGGCGCGCTGGCTGGCACCGCGGCCGGCGTTCTGGTGTCGGCCATTCACGCCGTCGTCTCCGTGACGTTCAAGGCGAACCAGATCGTGAGCGGGGTCGCCCTGAACCTGCTCGCGATGGGCGCGACGCAGTTTCTCACCTGGGTCGTGTGGGGCAGCTCCGCGAACTCGCCGCCGGTCCAGGGCATGTCGCACTGGTCGGTCCCTGAGACCTGGGGGGCGTTCGGTCGGGCCGTGAACGGCGTGGTCGGCCACTACCCGCCGCTCGTCTACGTGACCGTGGCTCTCGTGTTCGTCGCGCACGTCGTTCTCTTCCGGACACCGTTCGGGCTCAGGCTCCGGTCGGTGGGCGAGCACCCGGAGGCCGCCGACACGCTGGGCGTCAACGTCTACAAGATGCGCTTCGCGGGCGTTCTCATCTCGGGAGCGCTGGCCGGACTGGGGGGCGCCTTCCTCGCTCTCAACACGCACCAGTTCGTGAAGAACATGTCGGCCGGACGTGGGTTCATCGCGCTCGCCGCGATGATCTTCGCCAAGTGGAACCCGGTCGGCGCGCTCGGGGCGTGTCTGCTCTTCGGGTATGCCGAGGCGGTGCAGATGGGCCTGCAGGGCCAGGGGATACCGACGCAGTTCGTCCAGATGATACCGTACGTCCTCACGATGGTTGCGCTTGTGGGCGTGATAGGACGGGCCCGCCCGCCGGCCGCCTCAGGCAAGCCATACTGAGTCCGGGCGCGCCTCCCGGGCTCTCGTTCCATCGCGCCGCCGACCCGACACCGCTGCCGCGACGATCCTCCGCCTCAGTCGCCGTTCTCACCCCACGCTCCCCGGCTCCGTTTCCGCCCTCCCGCTGCGATGCTCCGTTTCCGCCCTTCCGCTGCGATGCTCCGTTTCCGCCCTCCCGCTCCGACGCTCCGTCCCCACGCCGCTCGTCCCCGGAAGGCCCCTGCTTCATTGACTTTGCGGGGCTTTGCCTCTAGAATCTCTGTACCCACGCGGGCTCGCGGGTCGCCGCCGCGGGCCCTCTTGAGCACTACGCACATCCTAATAGGAGAGCGACTCATGGGACGAGCCAAGCTCTGGCCCCTGGTTCTCGTTTCTGTCCTACCGCTTCTCGTTCTGTCCGGGTGCAGTGACCGCGAGGTCAATCCGTTCGACCCGTCGCAGGACCCGAACCCCCCCGTCGTTGCGAACTTCACCTACTCCGGAGGCGAGGCCCAGTGGTCGACCAACGAGGAGGCCCTCTGCGTCCTCGAGTACGGTCTCGTGGGAGGGGACTACGAGCACTACGTGTACGAGTCGACGAAGCACCACTCCACGTACCACCGGGTGACGCTGCTCGAGGCGGTCGACGGGGAGACGTACCAGGTCCGGATCAGGAGCATCGACCGGGCGGGGAACGAGGACTACGAGGCGGACGGATTGCCCTCCTCCATCGTCGGGCGCGCGTTCCGCGACGACACGATGACGCTCGCCATGATCGACGTCGGCTGGGGGCTCTCCATGGTGCTCACCACGCCTGACGGCTCGCACGTCCTCATCGACTCCGCGAGCGACGACCACTTCACCGACGTTCTCGACTACATCCAGGGACAGAGCATCAACTGGTTCGACGCGGCCGTCGCCACGCACTACCACGGCGACCACGTCGGCGGATACAACGAGACCGGCGGCGTGCTCGACGTCTACGGGTTCGGCGCCTTCATTGGTCCGAACGCGGCCACCGCCTACGTTCCCATCTGGACGGGGATCGCGGAGACGATAGCGGCCATGGGCCTCGAGGTCACCGACGTCAGTCAGGGCGACAACTCCGATAACACCCCCGAGCTCGATTGGGACGACACGCCGGGGTTCCACGTGGAGGTGCTGGGAGCCGGGAACGGAGGCCTCGTAGGGGGGCCGGACGACTCCGGCACGGAGGGCATGAAGGGCAACAACGACTCCGTCGTGATGCGCTTCACGTTCCTGGGCGTCTCCTTCGTGACCACCGGCGACGCCGAGTACTTCACGGAGTACGGCATCATCGACGCCTACGGCCGCGCCGGTAGCCGCGCCGACCTGGTCCAGATAGGCCACCACGGGAACGACGACGCCACGTCCGAGCTGTGGCTCGACAACGTCTCGCCGAGGGTGGCGTTCATCTCCAACGCGATGCTCGAGGCGCAGCTTCAGAAGGAGTCGGTGACCCAGGGGATCCGCGCGGTCGATGCTGACTACTTCGTGACCGACCGGGTCTTCCCGAACACACCGCGGAACGTCGACCCCGACCACGGCAATCTGATCGCGGTAACCGACGGACAGACGATGGAGATCGTTCTCGACCGGCACTAGTCGCAGGGGTGGAGCGGGGACTTCGCGGGATGACCTGGCTCGAGAGGCTGAAGCGGAAGAGCGTCATGGACCCCTTGACGGCGGTCCTGTATCTCGTGCCGGCGGGTGTGATCGTCATCATCTTCCGGATGATCCCGATCGGCTCCGCGTTCGTGCTCTCGTTCTTCGACGTCAAGATGGGGCGCGTGAGGGGCTTCGTCGGCCTGGCGCAGTACGGGCGCCTCTTCCAGGACCCGACGTTCTGGAGTTCGCTCGGGACGACCGCGTACTACGTGCTGGGCGTCGTTCCGCTCTCACTCTTCCTGTCGCTCATGGCGGCGGTCCTTCTGAACCACAAGATCAAGGGACTGGGTCTCTATCGGACCGTCTACTTCCTTCCAGTGGTCACGTCGCTCGTCGCCGTGTCGATGGTCTGGAAGTGGATATTCCACCCACGCCTCGGCCTCCTCAACTACTTCCTTAGGCTTCTGGGCGGAGGGTCGCTCCAGTGGCTCGAGGAGCCGAGGGGCATCTTCGAGATGGCGGCGGGATCCCTCGGATGGTCCTGGTGGCCTGACGGTCTCGCGGGCCCCAGCCTGGCGCTCATCGCCGTCATCGTCGTCGCCATCTGGAGGGGCATCGGCTACAACATCGTCATCTTCCTGGCGGGGCTGCAGAACATCCCCGACCAGTACTACGAGGCCGCCCGCATCGACGGGGCCAGTCCCCGACAGGTGTTCTGGGGGGTCACGTGGCCGCTCCTCTCGCCGACGACCTTCTACGTCCTCCTGTCGACGACCATCGTGTCGTTCCAGGTCTTCACGCAGATCTACCTGATGACCGGCCCGCCCGTAGGGGGACCGATGGGAACCACGAAGGTCATCGTGTACTACCTGTTCGAGAAGGGATTCGACGCCGGCGGCAACATGGGATACGCGAGCGCCGTGGCTCTCGTGCTGTTCCTGATCATTCTATCTCTGACGCTCTTCCAGCGAAGGGTCGTCGAGAGGCGCGTCTACTACTAGGAGCCGAGCCGGCGCGGAGCGAATCACGAGACGTTAGCGCGAGCGCGCAACAGCGCGCCCGGAGGAAGCAGGGACTTGGACTCGACGGCAACGCTCAAGGACAGAGAGCTGAACGCCGCCTTCCGCCTGAAGAGGGGAGTCGGGCGGTTCGGTATCTACGCCGCGCTCTGGCTCGGGATCATCGTGATGATCGTCCCGTTCTTCTGGATGATCTCGACGTCGCTCAAGTCTCCCATCGAGATACTGGAGTTCCCTCCGACGTGGGTCCCGACCGGCCACTTCGTGAGCGCCGGGGGCGGCGCGTGGGACGAGGTCTACATCGTTTCGAAGGACGAGACGGCCGGGACCGTAACCGTGCGCTCCGTCGACGGCGGGACCGAATCGACAGTCGCCGCCGACACGCTGCGCGACCGCGTCCGTCTCAGGTTCGGGAATTACGTGGAGGCGTGGAACCAGGCGCCGTTCGCGCGTTACTACTTCAACACCATCTTCGTGACGCTCTTCGTGGTGGCCGGCGTGCTCGTGACGTCGTCGCTCGCGGCCTACGCGTTCGCGCGGATGAAGTTCTGGGGCAGGGACAATCTGTTCGTCGTCTTCCTGTCGATGATGATGGTGCCGCAGCCCGTCTACATCGTGCCGTCGTACATCATCCTCGTCAAGCTCGGGTGGATCGACACGTATCAGGCGCTCATCGTCCCCTGGATCGCCCACATCTTCAGCATCTTCCTCCTGCGGCAGCACTTCAAGACGATACCCAACGACCTCTACGACGCCGCCATCATCGACGGCTGCAGCAGGTTCGCGTTCCTGTGGAGGATCATGCTGCCGCTCTCCAAGGCCGTGCTCGTGGCGGTAGTCATCTTCACGATCGTCGGGACGTGGAACTCGTTCCTCTGGCCGTTGGTCATGACGAACACGCCGGAGGTCAGACCGCTCCAGGTAGGTCTCGCCCGGTTCTCTCAGGAGCAGGGCACGAATCACGAACTCATGATGGCGGCGGCCGCGTTCTCGATCGCGCCCCTCATCATCGCCTACTTCTTCGCGCAGAAGCAGATCATTCAGAGTCTGGCCACTTCGGGCATGAAGGGCTAGGGAGAGTGAGCCCCGGAGCTCGAGGGGGCTCGACGATGGAGGAACAGGCATGAAGCGCGTTCTTTCGATGAGTGCGGTCGCGGGGCTGGTGGCGGTCGCCGCTCTGGTGTCGGTCGGGGTGGTCGGTTGCGGAGGGGGCGGTGACTCGACGACCGGCGGTGTCACGACCGTGCCGTTCTGGCACGCCATGGGAGGCCCTCTGGGGGACCGCCTGGACGAGCTCGTGGCCGAGTTCAACGAGACCCACCCGGACATAGTCATCGAGTCGGTGAGCATGGGGCGCTATCAGGCCTTGTCGCAGAAGATCATGGCCTCGGTCGCGGCGGGAGAGCCGCCGGCCCTGGCGCAGGCGTACGAGGCGTGGACCGGCGAGCTCATCGAGAACGGGAGCGCGGAGCCCCTGAACCAGTACATGGACGGCCCCGACGGATTCACCGCCCAGGAGCTCGCGGACTTCGTCCCGGGCATGCTCGACAACAACACCTGGGACGGGACCGTCTACTCGTTCCCGTTCAACAAGAGCGTCCGCGCCCTCTACTGGAACCGGGACCTCTTCTCCGAGGAGGGCCTGACCGCGGCTCCTTCCGACTGGAGCGAGTACGAGTCTTTCGCCCGCCGTCTGACGAAGGACCGGGACGGCGACGGCGAGACCGACCAGTGGGGGACCGCCGGGCAGATCAGCGCGTGGATGTTCGAGAACCTCCTGATACAGAACGGCGGACGCGTCCTCTCGGACGACGGGACGAAGGTCGCCTTCGACAGCGCGGAGGGCATCGAGGCGCTCACCTTCATGGTGAAGCTCCTGACCGACTACGGGAAGGTGACCTCCGGCTACGAGTACCAGAACGACTTTCAGGCGGGGAAGGTGGCGATGATCGAAGGCTCGACCGTCTCGCTCTCGTTCATGGAAGGCAAGTACACGTTCGACCTCGCCGTGGCTCCTCTCCCCGAGAACAAGGAGCGCGGGTGCTTCGTGGCGGGCACGAACGTCGTGGTCTTCGCGGAGGCGACGCCGGCCCAGAAGCGGGCGGCGTGGGAGTTCATCAAGTGGTTCGTGAGCCCCGATGTCACCGCGCGCTGGGCGGCCGCGACGGGATACGCTCCCGTCCGGATGAGCGCGATGGAGTCCGAGGCGATGAAGAGCAGGTTCGATGAGATAGAGGGACTGAGCGACGTCTACCGGCAGCTCGAGTTCGCCTCCTACGAGCCCCGTTCCGCGGCGTGGTACGCGGGGCGCAAGCATCTCGAGGAGGTGGGTGTCGAGAGCGCGCTGCGGAAGCACAGGAGCCCCGCCGAGGCGCTCGCGAAGGCGGCAGAGGCCGTCAACTCCGAACTCAGGAATTCCGCCAACTAGAAGATAAGACAAGAGGCGTTCAAGGGGGACGCGATGACACGAAACTGGAAGGCACCTACCGCTCTGGCGTTCGCGCTCGCCGTACTACTGGCGTCCGTGCCCGTGGCGGCAACCACAATATGTGACGTTCAGGAGTACGACGCCATCGGGTTCTCCCCGATGCTGGGGCAGACGGTGACGGTGCGGGGGGCGGTCACGATTCCGCCCGGGCTCATGCAGCCGCAGTACTCGTCGTTCTACATCCAGCAGGGGGACTGCGGCGTCAACATCTTCTGCTTCGACCTCCTCACGTACCAGCTGGCGCTGGGGGACACGGTCGAGGTGACCGGAGTCGTGGAGGAGTACGTGAGCAGCAGCACGGGCGCCGGCGCGACGACGGAGATCTTCTGTTCGTCCGGCGCGCTCATAACGCTCGTCTCCACCGGTCACGATCCGGTCGAGCCGGCCGCGCTCGACCTCTCCGACGTCATCGTGGAGGACAACGAAGGACGCCTGGTCAAGACCGTCGGCGTCGTCATCGACAACAACTTCGACTTCAGCATGTACATCGGCGACCCGTGGTCCGGAGCGAGCGTGCAGGTCTACCAGGCCAACATCGCAGGCACCGACTTCACCGTCTTCGTGCCGGGCGACACCGTCGAGATCACGGGCATCATGCTCCAGTACGACAGAGCCGCGCCGTACCTGGAGGGGTGGGAACTCGTGCCCCGTTACCAGACCGACATGCGGTTCGCCGATCCGGTCATCCCGCCTCCTCCGGTCTACTGGTCGGACGCCGTTCTGACGGTGCCGGCGTCGCCGTTCCGCCCGGACATGGGCGAGATACTGCCGATCGTCTACGCCGCTCCGGACAGGAGCGACGTCAGGATGGACATCTACGACCTCCAGGGGAGGGTGGTGAGGACGCTCACGGACGGGACGTACGACGGTCTCTCGGCTCTGCCAGAGTTCTACAGGCCGGGCTTCTACGGTGAGGGGATCAGGGGCTGGGACGGGAGAGACACGTACAGGCGTATCGTCCCCGCCGGGACCTACATCTGCAGGCTCGAGGTCGAAGGCCCGGACGGGAACGCGACCGTCGCGACCGCCCCGGCGGTCGTGGGTGTCAGGCTGAAGTGACCGCCTACGAAGCGCGATATCGAAAGGACACGCACATGAGACTTGGCCGTGCACTTCTGACAGGGATGCTCCTCGCCCTGCTCCCGGCCGTCGCGTTGGGACAGGTCATACCCATATCGGACGTCAACGCCGACGACGAGAACGGCTTTCCGCTGCTTCTCGACGACGTCGTGACGGTGAAGGGCATCGTGACCATCGGGACGGGGCTGCTCGCGTCCAGCAATGACATATACGTGCAGGACGCCACGGGAGGTGTGAACGTCATCCAGACGCCCGGGGCATCGCCCGTGGTCGCCAGGGGGGACAGCCTGCGGGTGACCGGCAAGGTCGCCTACTTCCTGAGCTCCGGCACCCTGAGACGCACGTACCTTAAGGTGGACACGTCCGTCGCTCCGACCTCGAAGATCGAGCTTCTGTCCACCGGGAACACGCCTCCGGACCCGGTCGTGGTGACGCCGCGCATGCTCGCCACACCGACGGGTGAGGACTACGAAGGCATCTACGCCGTCGTGCGGCGCGTGACCCTGACCCCCGTGACTCCGCTGGACCAGTGGCCGGATGACCTGTGTTCGAACGACCGGGCGACGTACATCGCAGACGCCGACACGTCCTGCCGCATGTGGTTCGACAAGGACACGGACATCTGCGGGTCGCCCGCACCGTTCGACACGTTCGATGTTTACGGCGTGGTCGTGCCCAGGCTTCACAGTGTGACTCAATGGAAGGGGCACGGCATGCTCCCTCCCTCTCGCGCGCACATTCTGTCGCGCGGCCCCGGAAGCGGATTCGCGACGTCCCTGACGGAGCGCGTGTTCGCGAACCAGACCGTGGACGTGTCGTTCTCGGTCAGGGGTGAGGCCGACGTTCTGTCTGAACTATCGCTCGCCATCCCCGCCGGCTGGGTGTTCTCAGGGGACCCCTCTGACGTTGCCCTCTCGGGGAGTGGATTCGCCGCGGCCTCGGTGGAGGCGGCCGGCACGAACCCGAACCTCATCACGATCACGGACGCTGCCTTGACCGTCGACGCGACGGGCACGATTTTCCTGAGCGACGTCACGACACCCAACGCCGCCGGCGACTTCGTCTTTCCGGTCTCGACCGCGCCGGCCGGAGGCGCACTCGTGGAGATAGCCGCGTCCCCCAAGATAACCGTCGGGTTCCTCGCCGACCCGGGAACGGTCCTCATAAGCGAGGTCTACGCGCACTCCGACCAGGCGAGGGACGCCAAGGACAGAGCCGAGTTCATCGAACTCATGAACCCCGGCACGACGCCCGCCGACATCTCCGGCTGGGTCCTCACGGACCTCAACAGCGCCGGGACGTGCGGGGGCGCGAACCTCTGGGAGTTCCCGACAGACCCTCCGACCGTCATCCCGGTCGGAGGGCACGCCGTGGTCACCAAGGACGCGTGGACACAGGCGGGCCCCAACACCTACGGGTTCCTGAAGGTGTTCGGGGACAGCGTGGACGTGGACGACATCCTCATCTTCGAGATGGTCGACGACGATTTCGACGACAGCGACTGGCAGGGCGACGTGACGTGGGGAGACGTTCCGAACATGGTCTTCGCGTCGCAGGCGGACGGCAACGTCACGGTCAGCCAGGAGATCCGCCTTCTGGGCGGGTTCGACGGGACCGGGGCTTCGGCCTACGCGAAGGTGCCGGGCGCGGAGGCGGTCTACCTCTACTCCGACCGGACCCTGACGCAGCTCGTCGACGCGATGGAGTACCGCGATCCGGTCCACTTCCGGACCGACCACTGTCCGAACGGTAACGGCCTCGGCGGTTCCGACGACGCGTACGTGCCGGGCCCGCCGCCGGGTCACTACTCCCTCGTCCGGGACGCCGGCCTCGACGACACGGACGACTCGAGCGCCGACTTCACGCTCTCGTCGTGGCCCACGCCCGGCTCCGCCAACGTCATCGACGACGGCAAGCCGCCCGTGGTGTCGACGATAACAACGGGCGGGAGCGGGTACGTCGTCGTCAAGTTCAACGAGCCGCTCGACGGCGACTCGGCCGTCGACGTCGCGAACTACGCCATACAGGGCGACAGAGTGGAGGACCTCTCGGTCAACGCGGCGTGGCTATCGAGAGACCGGCGAACGGTTGCGCTCGCCACGGCCACGCAGGTGCCGGACGAGTCCTACGACATTCTCATCGACGGGGTCGACGACGCCTCGGGCAACACGATGGTCCTGGCGGAGAAGAGCTTCGTCGGTTCGCCCGTGACGGTGACTCCGATAAACGAGGTGCAGGCGACCGACGAGATGGGCTACTCGCCGTTGTGGGGTCAGACGGTGAACATCGTGGGCTTCGCGACCGTGCCTCCGGGCATCTTCAGCCCGACGCGGACGAACATGTACGTACAGGACACCGAGCGCTGGGGCGTCAACATCTACTCCCCGGACCTCATGCCCTATCCCGCTCTCGAGGGCGACCTCATGCTGTGCAACGGCATGGTCCTCGAGTACCGGAGCGTCGACAGCGCCGACCCGTGGGCGATGCCCGCGGGATCGACCACCGAGGTCGCCAACGGCTCCACCCCTGAGGTGTTCGCGCGCGGATTCGACGTCATCGAGCCGCTCGTGCTTCCGACCGGCGACATCGGGCACGAGGACAGGGAAGGGACCCTCGTCAAGACGTCCGGCACCGTCGTCAGCGTGGAGGGATTCGCCATCTACATCGACGACGGATCGGGCGCCTGCCAGGTCTACCAGAACTTCTCCGATCTCGACTTCAGCCTCTACTCGCTCGGAGACGTGCTCGAGGTGACCGGTATCGTTCTTCAGTACGACTACACGGCGCCGTACTTCGACGGCTTCGAACTGGCGCCCCGCTACGACCACGATATCGTCATCGTCAGTAAGGCCAAGAGCGCCGGCGCAAGCGTAGAGGTGTCCGCGAAGGTGCTCGACATCTCGTCCGGCGAGGCGATAGACATCGACTTCTTCTCCGCCGGATGCGACCACGTCGCCGTCCGCATCTTCGATCTCAAGGGCCGCTCGGTCGCGACCGTGTACGACGGTCGGTGCCTTGGGGACACCCGGAGAAGCTGGGACGGCCGCGGTGACGACGGTCGGACGGTCCCGGTCGGTGTCTACATCTGTCACATTCAGGCCAGGTCTCGCGACGGCGGCGAGATCTCGGATTCCGCGGTGCCGATAGTCGTTGGAACGAAACTGAACTAGACGTCGCGCAGAGTTGGCGGGGTCCACTGGAGACCCGACCAGCAAGGAGGCACAGGTGAGAGCAGCAAGAGCAACGGTCGCGCTGGCGGCGATGGTCGTCCTACTCGCACCGACGTGTGCGGGGGCCGCGGGCGTGTTCGACAACCTGATTCTGTCGCCGCGGGCAAGGGCGATGGGGGGCGCGTTCGTGGCGGTGTCCGACGACGAGACGGCGATCTTCACCAACCCCGCCGGTCTCGCCCAGCAGCAGAACGTGGGCTTCTACGGGAGCTACGTCGACCTCTACGGGTACGACTTCCTCGACCTCGCCTCGTTCGCCGCGACGATGCCCACGAACAAGGGCACGTTCGCCGTGGGCGGCAGGCTCATGAGCGTGCAGTACAAGGGCGTCGACCTCGAGACGGAGTACTCGATAGCGCTCGGTCACGGGTTCACCGTGATGGAGGACGTCCACTCGTCGCTCTCGTTCGGATACGCCCTGAGCCTCTACGGTCTCTCGTTCGACGCGGAGAGCGTCGGCGGCGAGGACCTGGGCTCGGCCAGCACGTTCGGCGTCGACATCGGGGTGATGGGGACGCTTCGGGGAAGGACGAGCTTCGGCTTCTTCGCGAAGAACGTCAACAACCCGAAGCTCGGTGACCCGGACGCGGAGGACCTCCCGCAGTGGTTCACCGCGGGCGTGTCCTACAGCCCGTACGGCGGCGTTCACACGAACCTCGAGATGCAGAAGCAGGACAGCGAGGAGTTGCGGACGTGCTTCGGACTGGAACTCGAGATCACAGACTACGTGACCCTGAGGGGAGGCCTCCAGAATCAGCCCAACAGGCTCTCGGTCGGGTTCGGTACGCACTGGGAGGCGCTGAGGGTCGACTATAGCTTCACTTCCCACGCGACGCTTCCGGGGTCGCATCACTTCGGGCTGGGCGTGGCATTCTAAAGATGCGCCGCGGGGTCGGACGGGGTGGTCGTTCTCAGGCGCCCCCGGCACGGCTCCGACAGGGAGCGGGAGGTACGATGAAACATCGAACGACCGCGGCACTCCTCGGGATGCTCGTCTTGCTGGGACTTCTCGCGGCCGCCCCGGCGGCCTTCGGGGACGACCGGCTCGATCTCAACAGGGCAAGTCTCGAGGAGATCCGGGAGCTGCCGATCTCCGAGGAAGACGCCTGGGCGATCTGGTGGCACAAGGAGTACCACTCCTACTACACGAACATATACGACCTGCGGAAGCTCTCCGGCATCACGCAGGAGGAGATGAACATCCTGAAGTCCCTCATCAAGGTCGTGCCTGTTCCTGTGGAGGACGAGGAACTCGAGCGGGTCAACGAGATATACTACCGGATTCGGCAGTGGGAGGCGGAGGAGGGAGCGAGCGAGGCGCTGGTCGACCAGTGGCTCGATCTGATCAAGGACCCGTTCGACGTCAACACGGCGTCGTACACGCAGATAGCGAATCTCCAGAACGTCTCGCCGCCGGACGCCGCGGCCATCTACAACTACACGAGGCGGAACCGGATCGAGTACAGGTCCCAACTCAGGAACGTCCCGGGACTGACGTACTGGGGCTACTACAACGCCAGGAACTTCGTTCGCTACCAGGAGCCGGCCGAGGACGCGGGTCTCCGCGGCAGCTATCAGCTCAGGGTCTCGAGTTCCGCGACGCTCTTCGACGTCGAGGAGTGCCTCCGCGAGGACAGGAACCCCGCGGACGGCGGCTACGACTCGTGGTGGGAGCGACTGGATCTCGATGACGCCGCTCCGACCTATCAGCACAAGCTCCGGCTGCGCTGGGGACGGGACATCCGCGCCGGCGCGCTCGGGTACAGAGGTCTGGGCGCGGAGGACGACTTCGACGCCATCAAGTTCCACGTCACCGTGAAGGACAAGGAAGCGGGCCCCATCAAGTTCGACAACATCATCTTCGGCAACTACGCCGTGGCCTTCGGTCAGGGTCTCGTGATGCAGAACACCGACTTCCACAAGCCGCGCAACTCGGGTTACGGGTGGGAGAAGCGTCACGTCGGGATCCTGGGCGACCTGTCCCAGACTCAGGAGTTCCAGCTCATGGGCGCGGCGGCGGAGATGACGTCCGGTCCGCTCGGGGCCGTCGTCTTCTACTCCGACGACTGGAAGGACGCCGTCTTAAACCCCGACGGCACGGTGAACCAGTACATCGTCATGTCGCCACGCATCCAGAACGAGGACCTGGAGGCCGGGGGTCTACGGCCGATGCGCGACGTCCTCCACGAGAAGACGCTGGGCGGCAACCTCAAGTACAACTTCGGCCCGGGAACGTGGGTGGGCGTCTCCGGCTACGAGAGCAGGTACAACAAGTATTTCAAGTCGTCGTACGACCCGAGCACTCCCATCGACCTGACGTGGATGGTGCCTGACGCCGACGAGGATCACATCGTCGCCGCGGACGGGGAGTACTTCAGCTCCTACACGAGCCCCGGGATGTTCCGGAGGGTCTACGGCGCCGAGTTCCAGTGGGTGCACGAGAACGTCTCGTTCGCGGGGGAGTACGCCGGTCTCGACAGCGACGGCAAGCTCTTCGAGTTCGGGGACGACCCGAACGCGTTCGTCGTGAACGGATACGCGTCCTACAGCAACCTGAGCCTCCTGGCCGTGTATCGCGACTACGACATCGACTTCGACAACCCGTACAACAGGGGTTTCTCGGAGTACAAGCGATACAAGGGGACGATCCTCGAGGACATGTACTACCTCGAAGACCCCCTCTACGGGCTCCTCTTCTACAACTCCGTGACACCTCAGCCCGAGCGAGGTCTCTACCTGAGCTCCCGCTACCGCTACTCGCACAAGCTCACGCCTTCGTTCGAGTACGACGTGTGGGAGAGGAAGTCGGACGGGGCGGACTACTCCAGGCTCGTGCTCAAGCTCAGATACCAGCCGATCTACAACATCATCATGAACGTCCGGCACAAGTGGCAGGGACGGCTCGGCTCGAACTGGCTCACGCCGATGAGCTACGACCAGACCGAGACGAGGTTCCGGCTCGAGTACAGGCTCTCGAAGTTCGACGAGGTCGAGTTCCTGCTCTCGAGGTCGTGGATCAAGTGGCCTCCGAGGCCCCGCCTGTCCGACAACGTGGAGGCCGACGGCCTGCACCCCGACATCGGGTCCGCCGGGCTTCCGTCGTACGCGCTCGGGGCCACCGTCACGCACAACTTCAGCGAGTGGCTGAAGGTGACGGGCGCCGTCATGTACTACGACGGCTTCCTCTGGGCGTTCGAGGACGGTCAGTTCTCGATCATGGACGGAGAGGCGTACCGCTGGTGGATCTCGATCTCCGATCGGCTGTCGGACAACCTGGCGCTCAGGCTGCGCTGGACGAACGACCATGGGTATCCGGTCACCTACCTCGACGCCCGCGAGTACAACTGGAACCCGCCCGGCAATCCCGATCCGGACGGCTGGTACGTCAGGGACGACACCGGGACGTTCAGGGTCCAGGTTGATTATTCGTGGTAGCGGGGGAGAGACTCGTGACGATGAGGCGCATCAGAACATACGTGGCACACTCTACCGGGAGGCAGAGCATGCGACACACAGGAGTAGCGGCCCTGGCGCTCTTCTCGCTGGCCCTCGTGGCCGGGAGCGCGGGCGCGTTCAGCTACACCGGTTGGCAGTACGGGGACGCGATCCCGACGATGGACGGCAGGTCGATGGCGATGGGCGGAGCGGGCATGGCGTCTTCCGACGGCGCGAGGGGCGTGGGCGTGAACCCGGCCCTCGTCGGGAAGACAGAAGGCATAGAGTTCGTAGGGACCGTGCTCGGGATGGCGGCCGAGGAGTCGCGAGACATCCCGCTCCACGACAGCTTCGACGGGATCATCGCCGACAACACGTTCGCCCTGAACACCGGCTTCTACGACCACTACATGGCGAGCGTCGCGTACAGGCCTTCGGGCGACTTCGCGTGGGCGCCGGCAGTGGCCATAGGCTACCGGCCGAGGCTCGACATGAACTACAAGTACCACGTCCAGTACCGCGACCCGGACACCCAGACCGAGCCGATGGACAAGGTGCTCTACGACTACTACGCCGACGGCGACGGCGGCGTGAACGCGTTCAGCGTCGCTCTCGGACAGGAGGTCGTGGAAGACGTGTACGTGGGCCTGGGGATCGATTTCCTGAGAGGCGACTACGATCTCAGCGAGCGCACGATCTACCCTGTCGACTCCGATGAAGAGGACGTGAGCGCGAGATCGGAGTTCAACGACGTCTCCGGAACGCAGTTCACGCTCGGCCTGCTCGTGGAGACGCTTCATCGCGTCGACATCGCGGTCGTCTACCGCTCCGCGTTCGACCTCTCGGTGAGCGACTACTCGATCCGCGCGGCCGGGTCGGATTCTGCGACCATCGGCAGCTTCGACTACCGTTACCCCGACGCGTTCGGCATAGGGTTCGAATACCATCCGCGCAATCTCACCATGACCACGGTGAGCTTCGACGTGGAGTACACGAGGTGGTCCGACTTCGAGTGGGCGGGCTTCCAGTGGTCGGAAGAAGACGAGATGTGGGAGGGTTTCGCCGCGACGGGGGACCCTGATTTCGACGACACGATCGTCTACCGCGTGGGCGTCGAACACGGTTTCTACGATGACACGCAGGCGCGGTTCGGGTTCGTGTACGAGCCTTCGTACACGGACAACACGATCGCGAGGACGGGTTTCTGCATGGGCGTCGGTCTCGACGTGCTGGGGATGAGACTGGACATAGGAGGACAGCTGAACCTCCGTGAGTACGATGTCGACGACGCGCGGCTGCGCGAGACTACGACGCAGGCCATGGCGACCCTGGTCCACACGTTCTAGGACTCGGGGTCCCGCCGCGTTCCGGGGAGCGTGAGGTGACGTCCCCCGGGCTCGGTTTCCCGGCGCGGCGGTATCGAAGAGGGAACAGGGGGAACGACATGAGACTCAGGATGTTGCCGGTGATGGCCGCGGTGGTCGCGACGGTCCTGCTGCTCGGGGTCTCCGCCGCCGCTGCCGGAGACGACGGCGTCGTCAGACTGTCCGTCGTCTTCACGAACGACATACACGGGGGCATCGATCCCTCGGGCGCCACGTTCATGAACAGGGAGTTCCCGCCGCCCCTGGGTGGCGGAGCGTCGGCCGCGGCGTACATAGGGAAGCTCAGGGAGAGGGCGGCCGCCGACCAGGATCACTACGTGCTCCTCATGGACCAGGGCGACGTCTTCCAGGGCACGCCGGTGGGCAACTTCAAGAACGGCGAGCCGATCGTCGAGTACTTCAACCACGTGGGCCTGGACGTCTGGACGCTCGGGAACCATGACTTCGACGAGGGCGCAGAGAACCTGTGGCACCTCATCGAGATGGCCGAGATGCCCGTGCTGTCGGCCAACCTGGTGTCGGCGGAGACCGGCGAGCCTGTCGAGGGTGTCGGAGCGTACGTAGTGAAGGAGTACGGCGACCTCAAGGTCGGCATCATTGGCCTCACGACGACCGACACGCCGAAGATGGCGTTCCCGGCGCACGTCGAGAGCGTCATGTTCCTGCCGGAGATCGAGACGGCCGGGCGCTACGTCGCGGAGCTTCGCGAGATGGGCGTCGACGTCGTCATCATTTCGGGGCACATCGGCCTGCCGTACGACCCCGAGGCGTCCTACGAGCAGATGATGCAGACCGAAGAGGAACGCGAGGAGGAGGGCGAGCTCCGCGAGCCGGTCGAGGAGAGCAAGTGGGGCCCGAGCGCGATGGAGATCGCGTACAAGGTCTCCGGGATCGACGCCTTCTTCGGCGGACACATCCACAGGGGATTCGACAAGCCATGGGTCGAGCCCTCCAATCACACGATCATCTTCCAGACGTACGGGCGGGGGTCCGGCGTAGGCCACGTAGACCTCCTGATCGACAAGGCGACCGGCACGATCGCCGGCTACGAGACGCCGAGCTACAGAGGCGACCTGATCACGCTCTTTGAGGACGAGTGGTGGCCCGACGCCGAGACCGCGAGCATGATCGGCGACTTCATGGCGCAGGCCGAGCAGGGGATGGACGAGATCGTCGGGTTCACCGAGTCGGACCTGACCCGCGGCGGCGAGGGCGAGACCCGGATGGGCAACCTCGTGTGCGACGCGATGCTCGAGGAGATGTCGGCCGACTTCGCGTTCACGAACCTGGGCGGTATCCGCGACGAGATCCCCGCCGGGCCCGTCACTCCGCGCGACGTGTTCAAGGTGCTCCCGTTCGGGAACAGCATCATGGTGTTCGAGATGGACGGTCGCCTCCTGAAGGAGGTCATCGAGTACCGCGTCAGCGCCGACCACCACGGCGTCTACATGGCGGGCGGCGAGATCGTCTACAACAAGACGCGTCCCGACTACGACCGCCTCACGCACTTCACGGTCGGCGGGGAACAGTGGCGGCCGGACAAGGTGTACCGCGTCGTGACGAGCGACTTCCTGGCCGTCGGGAACGCCGGTCTCTACATGCTGCCTCTGGTCCCCGAAGACAAGAAGATGCGCTCGTCGACGACGATGCGCGACGCCGTCATCCACTACGTGCGGCGCCACACTCCTCTGAGCGTCGAGACCGACGGGCGCTGGGTGAGGGACGACGCCTCCGAGATGAACCCGGAGCTCGCGGCCGCCATGGAGGGCATGGAACCGCTCGCCCCGCCGGAGGAAGCGGGGAGCGGGCCCTACCAGTAGCATCGAACGTCCAGAGGCCGAGGGCGGACACGAGAGGCGACTCGGGCTCCCCGTGCACGGGGGGCCCGAGTTCTTCTGGTCCTGCGGCCTCCCTGCGGGCGCAGGTCTGCCCGCTGGGAGGCCCTTTCGGACGGGGCCCTCGAGCGAAAGCTGGACAAGTCGGATTGAATATGATATAATCACCATGCTGGATGATAACCCGTTTCGCGGGGGGTGGTGAGGTCCACCCTGCGGCCGTGAAGGCCATCCCTGCGCGAGTCGGATGGGCGAGTGGCAGACACAAAGGAGGCCTGACAGGGACGACGGCTCCAGGTCACCCCCTGCAAAGGCTATTGGGCGTTACACGTACCACAAGGAGGGCACCAAGATGATGCGGACTCCGCTCATCGCTGCGGTCATGCTTGTCGTCGCGTTCGGGACGGCTGCGGCGAATCCATCGGGCACCAATGTTGTCATCAACGAGATCTACGCGAACCCGCCCGGCACGTACGACGGCGCGGAGTTCATCGAGCTCTACAACCCGACCGCCAGCCCCATCGACATCAGCGGCTGGGTCCTTACCGGGACCGAGTACGACGGTCTCTGCGGCGGCGAGGACGTCTGGTACTTCCCGCCCGCCACGACCATCGCGGCCGGCGGTTACGTCATTGTCGCCAAGGACGCACACGACGGCGAAGACGGTTTCTATGAGAACTTCGGGTTCGACCCGGACTTCGAGTTGTTCGACCCGACGTTCGCGTATGACAACGACCACGCCGGCACGCCCGACATGCTGATCGCCAACGACGATCCGGCCACGAACTACTCAGACGAAATAGGGCTCGTCGGCGGCAGTGGCTACGGCAGGAGCTGCAGCGGCAGCTACAATCAGTCGGAGGTGCTCTACCTCTATACGTCGGCGACGTTCATCACGCTCGTCGACCTCTTCGAGTACATCAACCCGGATCTGTGCTCTGCCGATCCGTGCGTCGGGGACGACGGCGCCGACGACAACGCGTTCCCGGAGATCCCCTACCTCGGTAACACGCTGGGTCGCAGCCCCACGTCGGTCGATACCGACAACAGCGACGTAGACCTGGCGATGCAGGTTCCGACGCCCGGAGCGGTCAACACTGCGAACACGCCTCCGTGGCTCCGCGATGTCCTTTACGCGCCGATACCCCCTGTGGAGACCGCGGATGTCGCGGTGAGCGCAGTTGTCACCGACGACAGCGGTATCGACTCCGTAATGGTCTACTACAACGTGGACGCGGCCGGCTGGCAGCGCGTGATGGCAAGCACGAGCGACTCGCTCTACACGGGAACGATCCCGAAGACGGACTTCTACGACGGCGCGCAGGTCGAGTACTACGTCCGCGGGGTCGACAACCAGGCGGCGGGGTTGAACTACCCGGCCGAGGGTCCCGCCGGACCCTACGCGTTCTCCGTGGGCTACACGGCGATCGCGGACGTCCAGTCGGCCCCGGACATTTCGCCTCTGGTCGGGCAGTCCGTGAACCTCCGCGGGATCGTGACGGCCGCCAAGGGCGAGTTCTCCAACTCGAGCTTCTGGATGCATGAGGGCAACGGGCCCTATCAGGGCATCCAGTGCTACGTGCCCGGCTACGAGGGCGTCATCAACGAGGGTGACGACGTAACGGTGTGCGGAACCGTCAGCGAGTACTACAACATGACGGAGCTCATTCAGCACTTCGCGGGAGCCCTCGTCGTTCACTCGACGGGCAACCCGAACTACGGCTACGCCAGTGTCACTACGGCCCAGCTCGCTCCCGCCGGCACGCTCGGAGAGCTCTGGGAGAGCCAGCTCGTCAGCATCACGGACGCCACGGTGACCCTAATCCCCGACAACTACGGTCAGTGGCACATTCAGGACGCCTCGGCGGTCGACTGCGACGTCGACGACTACGCCTACTACACGTACGTCCCCGAGGTTCTGGATAAGCTCTCCGAGATCCGCGGCATCGTCATGTACAGCTACAGCGAGTACAAGCTCGAGCCGCGTTACGACGAGGACATCATCGGTCCGCCGAGGGTAGGGGACGTGCGGTACTCGCCGATTCCTCCGACCGCGGCCGGTCAGGTGACGGTGAGCGCGGTGTTCGAGGACAACTCCGACATTGCCTCTGCGACGCTCAGCTGGTCGCTGAGCCCCACGGGGCCGTTCACGAACGTGGCCATGACACAGACGGCCAAGGCCGTGGCGGAAACCTGGGCGGCGAGCGTCGGTCCGTTCGCGAACAACGCGAGAGTCTACTACTACGTCACGGGCGTCGATGACGCCGTGCCCGCGATGGACGCCCGCAGGCCGTCTGCCGGAAGCTACAGCTTCTACGTCGGCACGACGGCCATCTCGAACGTACAGGCAGTGGGTCCGGACCTCGACACGTCGGTCATGGACACGCTGGCCGTCAACGTCGAGGGTTACGTGACAGCGGAGCCCGGCATCTTCGGGGACTACCAGTTCTACATCGCGGACGCGGCAGGTGCCTGGAACGGCATCCTGGTCTACGACCGCAGCGGGTCGCTGAGCTTTGACCGCGGCGACTACATCGTGGCCTGCGGCGAGGTCCAGGAGTACTACGGCCACACGCAGCTCGCGCTGCACTTCTCGGAGTGCGCGCAGCTCGCCACTCCGCCGACGCGTGAGGCGATAGCTCCGGTCTCGATCGCAACGGCCGAGCTTCAGAACGTCATCACGGGCGAGAAGTACGAGAGCGTCTACGTTCACGCCGAGGACTGCACGGTCGAGGACGCGGACCTCGGGTACGGTGAGTGGATGATCACGAACGGCGGCTCCACCGACACCTGCCGCGTCGCCGACTACGCGGCGTACGACTACGTGCCCGTCTACGGCGACAACGTCTACGTGAAGGGTCTCGTGGCGTACGCCTACGGCAGCTACAGGATCGAGCCCAGGGGCAACGAGGACATCGCCGTGAACCCGGTCGGGATCCCCGACGGCGCGGCCTCGAAGTTCGGGCTCGCTCAGAACTCGCCCAACCCGTTCAACCCGAAGACGAGCATCGCATTCAGCCTGCCCGAGTCGGCCGACGTCGCGCTCAGCATCTACGACGTCGCCGGTCGCAAGGTGGCCACGCTCGTCGAAGGGAACCTGCCCGCCGGGCCGTACAGCGTCGAGTGGAACGGACGCACAGACGGCGGCGAGAAGGTGGCGAGCGGCGTCTACTTCTACCGCCTCTCGGCCGGTGAGAAGGAGACCAGCAAGAAGATGGTCCTGCTGAAGTAACCGCAGGACACATAGGGACGTAACACGAAGGCACCCCGCGCCCGCGCGCGGGGTGTCTTTTGGTTGCGACGGTGCCGTGCCACAGCTGGGTGGCACGCGTCATGCTCATCCGTCCTGGTTCCCCGCGGTTCGTCCACGCCGTTCACAGAGACGGCAGAGGCCGCACCCCGCCAAGTCCATGAAGCGCACTGGTTTCCCCGCTCGCACGGTTCCCCGCAAGAGCGCCGCCGGCCCCTCGTTGCGCACGCTCCCCGCAGGAGCGCCGCCGGCCACTCGTTGCACACGCTCCCCCGAGGACGCCCCTCGGCCCCTCCGACCACACGTTTTCCCCGCAGATTCCCCTAGGTCCCCTCGATGGCTCATCAACTCACCACGTCTCACCGGAGGTGCGGAAATGACGACTCGGTTCACACTGGTGCTTGTGCTCTCCGCCTCGATCCTTCTGCTGTCGCCCCTGACCTCAGGCGGGCAGGTCGTTCTGAACGAGATCATGGCGGACCCGGCCCGGGACTGGTCACCCTCAGACGGGAACGACGAGTACCACTCGATGCAGGACGAGTGGGTGGAGATCGTGAACGCGGGCCTCGAGCCCGTCGACATAACGGGCTGGCGTCTGCGGGACGCCGTGTCGGATTCGAGCTGGCGATACGAGTTCTCGGGCGTCATACAGCCGGGACACCTGCTCGTGGTCTACGGCAACGAGTCGTACGACTGGGAGGACGCGAGCGGGCACGCGAGGCAGGGTCTCTCCCTCAACAACAGTGGGGACACCGTGACGCTCGTGGCGGCCGACCACGCGACCGTGATCGACCAGGTCTCCTACTCGACCGCGGACGTGCTGGATGACAGGTCGTTCGGGCGTCTCCCCGACGGCGGGATCGAGTGGACCGTCTACGACCAACTCAATCCGCTCGTTCCGCCCGCGACCGGTCTGCCGCCGACACCGGGCGCGCCGAACGTCGGCTCGCCCGTGGAGCCCGCGAACTGGGGGACCATCAAGGCGCTCTATCGCTGATCGCTCGACGGCTTCGACCGCGCGGGACTTGGAGGCCCCGGCGAACCCGCCGGGGCCTCGCTCCGTCTCGCCCCACCCGCCTTTCCGTTGACACCTCGCGACGGCCGTCCCTATACTGCGGAACGCGTTCCTGCCCGCGATACGGGGGTTTCGCCGGTGTTTGCCGATCTCTTGGCTGCTCACATGGACGGTTCTTCGATAGCCGCGCCCGCCGCCGCGTTCGTGGTCGGCGCCGCCATCATCCTACTGGCCGGCTCCCGGCTCCCGGTTCTGGGCAAGACGCTGGCGTCGCACGTGGGACTCGATGACACCGCCGCGGGGCTCTTCGTGCTCGCCATCATCACGTCGCTTCCCGAGTTCGCGGTGACGCTCTCCGCCATGAAGCTCGGGTCCGCGGACCTCGCGCTCGGCAATGTCCTCGGCAGCAACAACTTCAACCTGACCACGGCGGGGTTCCTCTGCCTTGTCTTCGGGGGACGTCTGCTTCTGCGGATCGACCCCAGACGCTACGTTCGCGTCGGGCTTCTGCTCGTCGCGTCCACCGTCGTCACCGCCGCGGGCATCGTTTTCGGACGGAGCGTGGGGGGAGGGGCGGCCGTCTTCGCGTTCTCGCTCCCCGTGCTCGTGCTCTTCGTCCTGGAGTTCCGCACAGCCGGCCCTCTCGAACCTCTGGGCGCGCTCGAGACAGGTCCCGCCCTTCATGGACAGCCCACCATCTGGACCCTGGCCGCGTTCGTGGTGCTCGCGGGGATCGTCGTTGCGGCGGGGATCCTCGTGTCGTTGGCCGCAAGGCTCATCGCCGCGCACGAGTTCACTACGGCGGCCGGCCCGCTGGTCCTGGGGGACACGTTCGTGGGTACGCTCCTCGTGGCTGTTTCCACCTCGCTTCCTGAGGTGACGGTGGCGTACTCCGCCGTTCGCAGGGCCGGTTCCCCGGACATGGCGCTCGGCACGCTCCTGGGGAGCAACAGCTTCAATCTGCTCGTTTTCGCCCTGGGTGCGCCGCTCATGCTGGCGTGGACAACGGGGCGCGGCTCCGCGTGGTCTAACCTGGCGGAGGCAGGCGGCTTCGCGGCCGCTCCGTGGGTAAGTCCCAACCTGGTCAACGCCGCCGTGGCGCTCGTACTGACGTTTCTCGTCCTCGGGGCGCTCCGTTCGAAGCGCGCCGTGGCGGCGGGGGTGGTCCTGGCGGTCCTGTCGATTCCGGTGTACGTGCTTGGTCTCTACGCTGTGTTCGCGATGAGGTGACGCCGACGACCCGGTCGAGCGTCGAGACATGAGGGGGGAACGATGACCAACGTGCTCCATATCGACTACTGGGACCTCGTGTCGAGGTCGATACGCACGGCATGGAAGTACAAGTTCCTGTGGTTCTTCGGTTTCTTCGCCTCTTCCGGGGGCGGCAACGGGAACTTCGGGAACTGGGGCGACGACGGCGGCGAGTGGATCCGCGACTTCATCTACATGCATCCGGTGGCCGTCGTGCTCATCGTCATGGGTGCCGTCGTTCTGGGGCTCGCGTTCCTCGTCATGAACATCATCTGCACCGGCGGGCTCATTAGAAGCACGTCCGGCGCGAATCGCGGCCAGCCGATCTCGTTCTCGCAGACCTGGCGCGCCGGACTCCACACGTTCTGGAGGATCCTGGGGACGACGGTGCTCGCGATACTCACCGTGCTCGTAGTCACCGCGCTCTGCGGCATCCCCGTCGTGCTCTCGCTCCTGGGCGGCGCGCCCGGCATCGTCATCGCGGTCCTGATCGGGGCCATCCTCTTCCTGCCGTACATCGCCTTCCTCTTCCTCCTGGCGTTCACGGTTCTCTACGCGGAGAGGGAGATCGTCCTCAAGGACGCCGCGGTCTTCGACGCCCTGAGAACGGGGTGGGAGCTCACGAAGAAGCACTTCTGGAAGTCGATGATGGTCTGGCTCGTGATGTTCCTCTCAGGTCTCATCTTCGCGCTCGGGCTCGTCATCTCGCTGCTCATCCTCGCCATCCCGTTCGTCATAGTAGGGATGATGAACGTCTTCGTGGCTCTGCTCCTGGGCATTCCGGTGGGCCTGGCGTTCATCTTCCTGGCCTCGGGGGCCGTGACGACCTACTCGTACTCGGTCTGGACGCTGGCGTACGAGAAACTGTCCGGCTTCGCGCCCGGCTTCGTGTCCGGCGCAAGCCCGGCGCCGGGGGACACGATGACCTGGGAGCCCGACCCGGGCCCGACGGGGAGCGACGCGCAGGGAGAGTTCTAGGTGGCGACTGAGCGCGACGACAGCATGAGCCCGCCGTCGGGGCGCGGCGACCGCGCGTGGCGGTCGCCCGACCGCGACGTCTCGCGACTCGGTTCTCTCCTGACCGAGCAGCGCAACCCGCGCTCGTCCGACATAGATACGATGACGGCGCTCGAGCTCGTAGACCTCCTGAACTCGGAAGACTCCACCGTACCCGCGGCCGTGGGGCTCGCGCGGGAGGAGATCGCCAGGGCGGTGGAGCTCGTCGTCGAACGCTTCCGGAGAGGCGGCAGGCTCATCTACGCAGGCGCCGGCACGAGCGGAAGGCTGGGCGTCCTGGACGCCGCCGAGTGTCCGCCGACCTTCGGCACCGACCCCTCGATGGTCAGGGGCCTCATCGCCGGGGGACGTGACGCGCTCGTGCGGGCGCAGGAGGGGGCGGAGGACGTCGCGGAGAGCGGTGCTGCCGCCGTGCGGGAGCTCGGAGTGTCGTGCGACGACGTCGTCGTGGGAATAGCGACGAGCGGCGTCACCCCGTACGTGCTTGGCGCGCTCGGCGAGGCTGGTGGCGCGGGAGCTGCGACCGTCTTCGTCTGCTGCGTGCCCGACCCCGATATGCCCGTCCCCGTGGACGTCACGATCTCGCCCCTCGTGGGGCCCGAGGTGGTGACAGGCTCGACCAGGCTCAAGGCCGGCACTGCGACGAAGCTCGTCCTGAACTCGATCACGACGTCCGCGATGGTCCTCCTGGGAAAGACCTACGGGAACCTCATGGTCGACCTCACCGCGACGTGCGACAAGCTCAGGGACCGGGCCTGCCGCATCGTGATGGAGACGACTGGCGTCGGACGCGACGAGGCGGCTCGGGTGATCGAGCGGGCGGAGGGGTCTGTGAAGGCGGCGATCGTCATGCAGAAGACGGGCGCATCGCTCGAGGAGGCGCTCCGCCTGATCGACGCCGCCGCGGGATTCGTGCGCGAAGCCCTGAGGCGGCACTCGGAGGGGGAGTAGACGTGCCTTCGATCATCGTCCAAGGCGGCGCCGGCGCGTACGAGCCGGGGAAGGAGCACGAGAGGGGGCTCCTTGCGGCGGTCGACGCGGGCTGGGCGGTGCTCCTGTCAGGAGGCGCGGCGGCCGACGCGGTCGAGGCCGCCGTCGTCTCCATGGAGGACGACCCCGTGTTCAACGCGGGCCTCGGCTCCTCCCTGAACCTGGACGGCGTCGTCGAGTGCGACGCGTCGTTCATGCTCTCCGACTACTCGTGCGGAGCGGTGGCGTCCATCGAGGCGGCGAAGAACCCGATCCTGGCCGCGCGACTCGTGATGGAGAGGACCGACCACGTGCTCCTGGCCGGCGAGGGCGCGGACGCGTTCGCCCGCAAGATGGGGCTCGCGTCCGGGGACCTCAGGACCGAACGCAGGGTCGGGCTCCACGCGAAGCACCTCGAGACCTTCCGGGGCGGCGGCGAGATCAGGTTCATGCCGGGGCTCGCGGGCATCGCGGAGGAGCTGGGCATCGGCACCGTCGGCGCGGCGGCCATCGACGGTGAGGGCTCCCTCGCCGCCGGCACGTCGACGGGCGGCATGATGATGAAGATCCCGGGGAGGGTGGGCGACGGCGCCATCATCGGGGCGGGAACGTACGCCAGCCCGCACGGCGCGGTCTCGGCGACCGGACACGGCGAGCCGATCATGCGTCACCTCATCGCGAAGGGTGCCGTCGACGCCGCCCGCGACCTCGGGATCCGCGAGGCCGTCGAGAACGCACTGGAGATGGGGCGGGCGTACGGATTCGGGTTCGGCCTGATCGGGGTCGAGGAGACCGGCGCCACCGCCCTCGGGTTCACCACCCAGGCGATGAGCTGGGCAGAGCGCACGGACGCCGGTGGGCGAACGTTCCTGGACTAGCGCTCCCCGGACGCGCCGGCGCGACCGCCGCGACGCCGACGTCGCGATACCTGTGAGGCAACCCCTTGACCACACCGACCGTTGGACCCCTGGTCGAACGTCTGGCGCGCATAGCGAGCGCCGACCCGAGACGTGTCGTCGGGCTCATGTCGGGCACGTCGTACGACGGCATCGACGCGGCCCTTATCCGCGTGTTCGGATCGGGGGACGCGCTCCGTTTCGAGCTGGAGCGCTTCGAGTGCTCTCCGTTCACAGGGGAAATGCGCGAGCGCATCGGCCGCGCCCGCGAGTCGAGCGTGGCGGAGCTCGCGAGGCTCCACTTCGAGCTGGGCGAGGCCTTCGCCGGGGCGGCTCTCTCCGTCATCGACGGAGCAGGCCTCCGCACCCGCGACGTCGACCTCATCGGCTCGCACGGACAGACCGTCTTCCACGAGCCGCCGTCGGAGGGACGTCGGGGCGTCACGCTCCAGATAGGCGAGGCCGACGTCATCGCCGCGCGCACGGGCGTCGTGACCGTCTCCGACTTCCGCACCGCGGACGTCGCCGCCGGAGGCTCCGGCGCTCCCCTCATCCCTCTCGTGGACTGGCTCCTCTTCCGCAGGGAGGGGACCCCGAGGCTCATGCTGAACATCGGAGGCATCGCGAACGTGACGCTCGTTCCGGACCGGCTCGACGACCTCGTCGCCTTCGACACGGGGCCTGGCAACGCGCTCATGGACGAGATCGTGCGGGCGGCGACCGGTGGGCGCGAGAGCTTCGACCGCGACGGGCAGAGAGCGGCTGCCGGCAGCGCCTCGCCCGAGGCGGTCCAGCGGTTCCTGGAGAGGCCTTACTTCTCCCTGCCGCCGCCCAAGTCGACCGGCAAGGAACTCTTCGGGGGGCCGGCCGCCCGGGAACTCGCGGGGATGGTCCTGGGCGACACGCCGCTCGATGCTCTCACCGCGCCGCAACTCTCGGACGTCCTCGCGACCGCCGCGCTCGTTACCGCGACGTCGGTCCGCGAGGCAGCGGCCGCCTTCGCTCCCGGCGTTGCGGAGGTCGTGGTGAGCGGGGGCGGGGTCCGGAACCGGGCGGTCATGGACGACCTAACGAGGCTCTTCGCGCCCGTGCCGGTCGTGAGCCTCGCGGACGTCGGGCTGGACCCCGACGCCAAGGAGGCCGTCGGGTTCGCGGTCCTGGCGAGCGAGACCGTTGCCGGCCGCCCCGGGAACGCGCCGACCGCGACCGGCGCCCGCACGCCCGTCGTGCTTGGGAAGATCTCGCCGGGCATCGGGGGGTGACGATGATGACGAAGAGGGACATAGCAGGGCTCTTCATGACCCACTACTCCGACCGCGCGTGGGACGATCCCCAGGCGGAGCGCGAGCGCGTGCGGCGCGAGGTGTCGTCCCTCGGGGTGGCGGGCTACTGCGTGTTCGGCGGCGAGATCGGAAGAACGGGAGCGTTGAACGCCGCGATGGAGGAAGCGGCGGGCGGGCCGCTCCTCGTTGCGTCGGACCTCGAGCAGGGCCTGGGCCAGCAGCTTCTTGGGGGGACCGTCTTCCCCTCCCAGATGGCCGTCGGCGCCACCGGTTCGACGGGGTTCGCTGAGGAAGTGGGGAGGGCAGTAGCCCTCGAGGCGCGCTCGGTGGGGATCAACGTCGTCTTCGCGCCGGTCGCCGACGTCGCGACCGAGCCCTCGAACCCCATCATCGGCGTCCGCGCGTACGGGGCGTCGCCCCGGGCGACCGCGGAGCTCGTGGCCGCGTACGTCAGAGGCTGTCAGTCGGCGGGCGTGGCGGCCACGGCGAAGCACTTCCCCGGGCACGGAGACACGGCCGTGGACTCCCACATAGACCTCCCCGTCGTCACCGCCGAGCGGAACGTCCTCGACGAACGCGAACTCGTTCCGTTCCGCGCCGCCATCGCGGCGGGCGTCAGGGTCGTCATGACCGGCCACATCGCGTTCCCCGCCCTGGCGGGCGCAGACGTGCCCGCGACGCTCGCTCCCTCGATCGGGGAGACGCTGCTGCGTGGCGAACTCGGGTTTCAGGGGCTCGTCGTGACAGACGCGCTCCTCATGGGGGCGGTGGCGAAACGACACGGCCCGGGAGACGCCGCGGTCATGGCGCTCGCTGCGGGAGCGGACCTTCTCCTCATGCCCGAGGACCTGGGGGCCGCGGTCGACGGCGTCGTAGCGGCGGTCGGGTCGGGCGCCGTCTCACGAGAGCGAGTGGAGCGCTCGCTCGAACGGATCGCCCTCCTCAAGACGTGGCTCGCAGCGGCCCGGGACGACGCCGCGTCGCCGGGCGACGCGAACGCCCGCGCCGGATCGGGGGCGGCGGTGCTGCCTGCCGCAGGGCCCGCGCACGATGAGCTTGCGCGCGACGTTGCGCTCCACGCCGTCACGCTCGTGTCGAACGACGGCGTCGTTCCCATCGAGCCGGGAGCGTTCGCGAGCGGAAGCGTCCTCGTCGCCGCGCTCGTCGATCCTGAGCGGCCACCCGACCTCGAGGGTCTGACCTCCCTTCTCGCCGCGCGGATGCCTGAGGCCACGCTCCGCACGCTCAGCGGCGAAGCGCAGGCGTCTGAGCTCGAGAGCCTCGTGTCGGACGCGCGCGGAGTGGACGCCTTCGTTCTCCTCGCGTTCGACCAGCCCGCGGCCTGGCGGGGCCGCAAGGGCCCGCCGGCGTCGCTGGCCTCCGCCGCCCGCCGCGCGCTCGCCGCAGCGCCGCGCAGCGTCGCCGTCATCTTCGCAGGCCCCGAACTCGTCCCTCTCTTCGAGGGCTCAGGAGCCCTTCTCTGCTGCTACGACGGGTCCCCGCACATGCAGAGGGCCGCGCTCGACGTGCTCCTGGGCGACGCGCAGGCGACCGGGACGCTCCCCGCGCCGATACCAGGGTGACGGAGCGGGGTTGAGTTCCCGCCCTTCCGGAGCTATCCTCAGAAGTTCACGGTCTCTCCCTCACGAGGACGCGCGGAGCGGCGCCGGCAGGCGCCCGGAACCGCGTGTTCGACCGACGACACGGAGCGCGCGTGGCAGACCAGACCGCCAACGGCGAGAACGGCCGTCCCAGGATCGACATCACCGAGGGGAACGTGCTCAAGAGCGTTCTCTACATGGGCATCCCCTCGATGATCGGATTCGGGGCGATGACGATCTACGGACTCACGGACATCTACTGGGTGGGGCGGCTGGGCACCGCGCCCGTCGCGGCGATCACGATGTTCGCCGCCATCGCGTGGATCCTGGGGTCGGCCAACCAGATCGTCGGCACGGGCTCCGTCGCGCTCATCTCGAGGCGTTTCGGCGAGCGCGAGTACGAGGAGACGAAGGACGTCATCCGTCAGACCGTGCTCCTGAAGGTCCTCGTGGCCATCATCATGGGCGCCATCGGACTTCTCGCCGTCCCGTTCATTCTCGATCTCATGAAGGCCGAGCCCGAGACCAAGACTCTCGCGCTCGAGTACGCCAGCATCTACTTCTACGGTCTGCCCTTCATGTTCACGTCGTACACGGTGTACACCGCCCTCCGGGGAGTCGGTGACGCTCCGAAGGCGATGTACATCATGCTCCTGTCCACGGGGCTGAACGTGGCGCTCGACCCTCTGTTCATCTTCGTTCTGGACATGGGCGTGATGGGCGCGGCCCTGGCGACCGCGCTCTCGGCGGCCGTCGCCGTGGGCGTCGGCTTCGTCGTGCTCGCCTCAGGTCGGGCCAACATCAAGGTCAAGGTGTGGGAGCGGTTCCACCCCAGGCCCGCGGTCATGCTCCAGATCCTCAAGGTCGGCGGGCCGGCCGGCGTGAACGGCATCATGAGGAGCGTCGCGCACTGGTTCGTGACGACGCTCGTGGCCACGTTCGGGACGGTCGTCGTCGCTGCCTACGGACTCGCCATACGTATCATGGAACTCGGGATCCTCTTCGGGGTCGGTCTCGAGCTGGGCGCGAGCGCGATCGTCGGGCAGAATCTGGGCGCCAAGAAGAAGGACCGCGCTCACGAGGCGGTCGTCAAGGCCACGCTCCTGGTCATGGTCCTTACCGGCGTCCTCGGTGCCGTCGAGTTCATCTTCGCGCACCAGATCCTCGGGTTCTTCTCTCCGGACGCCGACGTGATAGCGGCGGGCACGCTGCTCGTGCGGCTCTTCGCGTTCGCCCAGGTCTGGATAGCGATGCACATCACGATGTCGGCTGCGTTCTGGGGTTCCGGGAACACCTGGCCCCCGACGGTCATCGCCGGCATCGTCGAGTGGGGCGTGCAGATACCGCTCATCCTCATCGCCATCCATCTGCTCGATACTACGGAGACAGGCGTCTGGTGGGCCATGTTCGCCGCCTCGTGTCTCGAAGTGCTTCTCACGTTCTTCTGGTTCCAGCGTGGTCACTGGAAACACAAGGTGGTCTGACGCACCGCGGACGAAGAGCGACATGGATCTCCGCATCGACATTCCGAGGGACGCGCCTTTCGACGTGGTCGGGTTCGGCCTGAACGCGGTCGACCACCTGTGCGTGGTCGACGAGTTCCCGGAGCGCGACACGAAACCGCGCGTCAGGGAGTTCGCGAGGACGCCGGGCGGGCAGGCAGCTAGCGCCATGGTGCTCTGCTCGCGTCTGGGCCTGAGGTCCAAGTACGTGGGGAAGGTGGGCGGCGAGGAGACGGGCTCGTTCTCACTCGAGAGCATCCGTTCGGAAGGCGTCGACGTCGCGGACGTCGTCACCGTGCCCGGCGTAACCAACCAGCTCGCCATGGTCATCGTGGATCGGGGGACCGGCGAGCGCACGATCCTCTGGCACCGCCCGGACGAGATCGCGACACTGCCCTCCGAGATCACCGCCGAGAAGGTGGCCGTGGGGCGCCTCCTTCTCGTCGACGGCCACGACGCTCCCGCGGCCGCCAGGGCGGCCGAGCTCGCCAGGGAGCGCGGCATACCGGTCGTCATGGACGCCGAGTCCGTGAAGGAAGGGACGTCGGACGTCGTGGCGCTGACGGACGTGCTCATCGCGTCGCGCAGCTTCCCGGAGCGGTTCACCGGCTACGACAACCTCGACGACGCGTTCGGCGCCATCCGGAGCGCCGGCCCGCGCGTGGTGTGCGTCACTCTCGGCCACGTGGGCGCCATCCTCATGACCGAGATCGGCTGGACCTACTCGTCGAGGGCCTACGACGTCGACGTCGTCGACACGACGGGCGCAGGCGACGCGTTCCACGGAGCGTTCATCTACGCGATGCTCCAGGGCTGGCCTGTCGAGCGGGTGCTCGCGTTCTCGAACGCGGCCGCCGGCCTGAACTGCACGGAGCTGGGCGCGCGTGGGGGAGCCAGGACGCTCGACGACGTTCTGGAACTCATGACGAGCGGCAGACGTCGCTCATGTATACTCGACACGGTGAGCCCCTGACGCCTGCGGCGGAGCGTCGAGCGCGGATGGAACCGCTGTCTACCCGCCGTCCCGCCGCCGCCGGTCGGGCGGCGGCCACCGATCTCACGGAGGGAACGCGCTGAACGCCATCGACCTCGTCATCCTTGACCTTGACGGAACGCTCTACTCGTCGACCGCGACCACGCTCGGCGCAGTGGAGCGCGCCGTCAGAGACCTGAACAAGCGACACGACATGGGACTCGAGCGGCCCTCAAACGAGCGCATCCTCTCGGGTGTCGGACTTACGAGGAGCGAGTTCGCGACCGCTGTCTTCCCGACGCTTCCCGAACGCTATCACGAGGAGATCGACGACCTGGTGTGGCACTGGGAGCGGGAGCTTGTGACGAGGGGGAGGGGGTCGCTCTTCCCCGGAGCCCTGGACGCGCTCGACGAGCTGTCGGGCGCCGGGTGCATGCTCGCTATCGCGACGAACGCCGGGACCGGATACATGAACCACATCCTGGACCACTTCGCGATCCGTGACCGCTTCGCGGACGCGAGGTGCGCGGGCGCGGAGAACACGAGCGACAAGAGCGAACTCATCGCGCTCATCCTCGACGCGCTGTCCTGCGAGGCGGGGAGGAGTGTCATGGTCGGGGACAGGCGGTCGGACGTGGACGCCGCCCAGAGGGCCGGCACCCTCGCCGTCGGATGCACGTGGGGATTCGCGTCAAGAGGGGAACTCGAGGGCGCCGACAGCATCGTCGACAACTTCGAGGAGCTGCCCGGTGCGATCGCCGGACTGGAGCGGCCCTGAGCGTTGGACCGGTGACCCCGGCTCCGTGGCGGGAACGACGGCCCTGAGGCCAGGGGCCGTGGCAACGAGGTGAACCGAGTGCGGTGGATCCACGACATACGAGCGGTCCTTCCGGCCCGGGACGACGCGGAAGAGCGGGACGACTCCGCCGTCGACACGATCGTCCTGCACTGCACGGCGATGCCGGACTGGAACGTCTGGGAGACCGCCAGATATCACACGGGGCCGAATCACATCTCGCCCGAGGGTTGCCCCACGATCGCCTACGCGTACTTCATCGAGCAGGACGGGCTCGTCTACCGGTGTCTTTCACACTCCGTTCGCTCCTGGCACGTCGGCTCGTGGAACGACCGCGCCATCGGAGTGTGTCTGGCGTACGACGCGGGCGACGACCCTCCGCCGCGGGAACAGCTCGCCGCCGCGGTCGACGTGTGCGCGGCGCTCGTTCTCGAGCTCGGCCTGACCCCTGACCGCGTCATGGGGCACCGCGAGCTCGAGGGCACCGGGTACGTCGTCGAGGACGGAGAGACCGTGCAGCGGAAGGAGTGCCCGGGCATGGCGATCGACATGGACGCGTTCCGGCGTGCGGTCGCCCGGGCGCTCGAGCGCCCCGGCGAACACCGTGTGGAGGTCGTATGACGGGTTCAGACGTCGGGAGACGCCTCGCGGGCGGCGCGCGTGGCCGCCCGGGAGCGCACGCGCTCACGGCGGGCCTGGCGCTCCTGCTCGCGCTCGTCGCCTGCGTTGCTGCGCCTGCGGCCGACACCGCGACGGGCGCGGCGCCGGACACGGCGGACGGCGGCGACGGCTCGAGTGTTCCGGCCGCGTCGGGGGCTCCGGTCGGGCACCCTCGGATCGACGGACTGGACTCGCTCATCCGGGACCGCCTGGCGCAGCGCGATCTCAGGGGGACCGACGTCTCGGTCCTCATCGCGACCCGCGACGGCGCGGTTCTGTACGACAGGGAGCCGGACCGCCCGCTCATTCCCGCGTCCAACATGAAGCTCGTGACCGGCGCCTGCGCCCTCTCCGAGATGGGACAGGCGCGCACGTTCGAGACGCTCGTCGGGACGGACGGAACGCTCTCGGACGGGGTGCTCTCCGGGAACCTCTACGTGCGAGGACGGGGCGACCCTGCTCTCGTCTCGGAAGAGCTCTGGAACATCTGTGACGCCCTGCGCGCGCGCGGCGTGGCCCGCATCGCCGGAGACCTCGTGCTCGACACGACCTGGTTCGACGGCGCCGACACCGCGACGCCGGACGCCGACGACGGCGACCGGGCCTATCACGCCCGAACGGGCGCCCTCTCGCTCAACTTCAACGCGATTGCGGTCCACGTCTATCCGGGAGCCGGCATGGGGAACGACGCCGTGGTGTCCGTCTCTCCGGACGTCGGTCTTGTCGAACTGAGGAGCAGCGCCAGGACCGGGTCCTCGCGGCGCGGCTCGACGCTCGAGGTCAGGCGCACGTTCGAGGACGGACGGAACGTGGTCACGGTGACCGGGAGGATACCGGAGGGCTCGCCCGGGAGGACGTACTACCGCAATCTCGATGACCCGGCCTCCGCCTTCGGGACGGCGATGGCGGGCTTCCTGTCGGGAGCGGGCGTCACGCTCGAAGGAAGGCGCAGGCTTGGCGTCTATCCCGACGACGCCACCCTTCTTCACCGCCACGAGTCGAAGCCGCTGTCGCTCATCGTCAGGGACCTGGGCAAGTACAGCAGCAACTTCGCGGCGGAGCAGCTCGTGAAGGTCCTCGCGGCGGAGCGCTTCGGGCCTCCAGGCACGACCGCCGGGGGCGCGCGGATACTCTCCGACTACCTTGTGTCCGTGGGGGTCGACAGCTCGGCGTTCCGGATCGTCGACGGGTCGGGGCTCTCGAGAGGCAACCGCCTCACCACGCGTACGCTCGTAACGGTTCTCAGGAGCGCGCTCCTCGAATTCAAAACATCCTACGAGTTCGCGGCGTCATTGAGTGTGAGCGGGACCGACGGCACGCTCGAGGACAGGATGGGCTTCCCGGGGCTCTCGAAGAGCGTGCGCGCCAAGACGGGCCTCCTGGACGGCGTGACGGCGATGTCGGGCATTCTCCGGACGGTCGCCGGCGACGAGGTCCTGTTCTCGATCATCACGAACGGATTCGAGTGTGAGGCGTGGCGGCTGCACGACCTCGAGCACGAGATACTGGCGCAAGCGGCCCGCAACGTACCTCCGTTGAGCCGGGCGGCCGCACCGGAGTGAGCAGGGGAGTCGTCTTGACCGAACAGCGGGAGGAGAGCGCGAGGGCCGGGCGCGTGCGGGAGACCGTCCGCGGGCTGGCGGTGTGGGTGGGCGCCAACAGCGTCGCTGGCGCGCTCGTGGGCTTCGCCGTGGCGATCTTCTCGAACGAACCCGGGGCGATGGAGCGCTTCGTCCTCATGGGAGTCCTCCTCGGGAACGCGATCGGGTTTGCGGCGGTCCTCTCGGCGCGCTTCGTGCTTCCCAGATACGGTCCGCTGCCCACCTACGTGCGCGTCCCGCTTGCGGCCCTAACGCTCCTGGCCGGCGGCGCCTTCGGGTCTGCCCTCGTTCTCCTCTTCTACCCGCTCATGGTCTTCTACCAGGCGCGCCTCCTGGCGATGCTCCTCATCGTCAACGGTGTCGTGGCGCTCATCGTCGGCCTCCTCGTCTACAACTACGAACGTCTGCGCAACGAGATCGAGGCCGGGTATCGCGCCCTCTCCGAGAACCGTGTGAGGGAGGAGCGGTTGCGGGAGCTGGCGGCGCGCTCGGAGCTCAAGGCCTTGAAGGCGCAGATCAACCCGCACTTCCTCTTCAACGCCCTGAACTCCATCTCGGCGCTCATCGCGACCGACCCGTCCTCGGCCGAGCGGACGCTCGAGCGGCTTGCGGGCACGTTCAGGGGGACGCTGCTCGCCTCGGAGAAGGAGAGCGTTCCCTTGAGGACCGAACTCGAGCTCGTGGACGCCTATCTGGACATCGAGCGGGCGCGCTTCGGCGAGCGCCTCACCGTCAGGCACGCGATAGCGCCGGAGGCCCTGGACGCGCAGGTTCCCCCGCTCATCCTGCAGCCCCTGGTCGAGAACGCGGTCCGCCACGGGATATCGCCGCGCGTCGAGGGAGGGACGGTGTCCATAGAGGCGCGCGTCGACGGCGGGACGCTGCGCGTCACCGTCGAGGACGACGGGCCGGGGATGGCGGGCTCCGACACCGAACTCGCGATGTCCAGGGGATTCGGGCTCCGCAACGTGCGGGACCGGCTTGCCACGAGGTTCGGCGATCTCGCGTCCTTCACGCTCGAGAGCGAGGGCGGCGTCAGGGTCGCGCTGGCCATACCCGTCGTGTCCGGCGGGCCCGCGCCGATGGGGTCGGACGGCGACGAGGAGAGAACGCGGTGACTGAATCGCTCAAGGTGCTCATCGTCGACGACGAAGAGCTCGCAAGGGTTCGCCTCGGGAGCCTCCTCGAGGAGCTGCCGGGAGTGGACGTGGTGGGGGAGGCTGTGAACGGGATGGACGCGGTCGAGAAGGTCCTGAGCCTGCGCCCCGACGTCGTGCTCCTCGACATCCAGATGCCCGGAATGAACGGTTTCGAGGTCATCGAGGCGCTCGACGAGGTGCCCCTCGTCATCTTCGCCACGGCCTTCGACGAGTACGCCATCAAGGCCTTCGAGGTCAACTCGATCGACTACCTGTTGAAGCCGGTCAGCCGGGAGCGCCTTGAGCAGGCGATCGCGCGCGCGCGCGACGTACTGGGCGACGAGCCGGAGCTGGGCGCCGAGATCGAGCGTCTGACGGCGCTGGCCCGGGCCCGCGGCATCGAGCGCCTTCCCGTCTCCCGGGGCAAGAAGATCATCCTCCTGAGCCTCCCGGACATCATATGGATATCGTCGGAGGAGGGGCTCGTGTTCGCGCACACGGCGGGCGGGAAGTTTCTCGTCAACATGACGATGGGCGAGCTGGAGGAGCGTCTCGACCCCGGCACGTTCTTCCGCGCTCACCGCTCGACGATCGTCAACCTCGGGCGGGTGAAGGAGATCGTGCCGTGGTTCAGCGGCAAATACCGCGTCGTGATGGACGACGAGCCCGGGACCGAGCTCACTCTGTCCCGCTCGCGGGCCAAGGCGCTTCGCGAGATACTACCGTGGTAGTGCAGTTCACCCCCTCCTGAGTGCGCTTCACACCTCTCAAACGACGCTTCGTCGGGCCCCGCTTGGGTTCCTCTCTCTGTTTGCCCTAGGATTGCATCAGGAGAGACAAACGGAGGCCCCGCCTGCCGAGCGGGCCGAAGGCGACTCGCAACGAGACGAAACAGCCCGCCGCCGGCGGGTGTCAGAGAAGGGGGAGGATCATGAGAACGCGTTCGTCCAGAAGATGGAGCCTGCTGGGACTTGCGTTGGTGCTTGCCACGGCGCTCGTCCCGGCTCCGCTCCTTGCGATGCAGATGACAGGTTCCGTCGGGTCCACGCTCGTCGGACTCTCCGGCCTCAAGGTCGACATGAGCGGCATGGACGTCGATGAGAAGGAAGGTCTGTGTCTCGGCGGCGGCAACATGTGCTTCGCTCAGACGTCCAACTACTTCATCCCCGTCGACAAGGTCGAGGAGCGCGACCTCTATCTGTGGTCCCAGATGCTCGAGCTAGACGGAGTGCTCGACGGCGACCTCATCGCCTGGGTCCAGAGCGGCCGCCTCGGCGGGACCGTAACTCAGGACGTCGCGATGTTCGCGCAGGACATGAGGATCACCGGCAAGGTCGAGGACGACCTGCGCATCTTCTGTCAGAATCTCTACATAGATGGCACCATCAAGGGCGACGTCCTCGCGCTGGCGGCGAACATCACCCTGAGCGAAGGCGCCGTCATCGAAGGTAACGTGCTGGCCGCGGGAGGGATGTCGTTCCTGAACGGTGACGTGATGGGCGACGTCACCATCGCCGGCGGCACGGTGACCGTGAACGGGACCATCGGCGGCAACGCGGAGCTTCTGACCGACGGAGGCCTGTCGCTCGGCCCGGACGCTTCGATCGGCGGAGACCTGAAGTACAGCGGCCCAGCGGAGCTCGCGTTCCCGGCCGGAGCGGTGAAGGGTTCGACCACGTTCAAGAGACCGGTCTCTGACTACAAGCCGAAGTTCAGTATCCCGCGAGGATTCGGTGCCTTCCTGTGGATCTTCGAGTTCATTGCCGCCATCATCGCGGGCAGCGTCATCGTGGCGCTCACGAAGGACCACGCGCGCAGGACCGCCAACATCATCAGGACCAAGCCTCTGAAGAGCCTCGGTATCGGGTTCATAGCGTACATCTGCATCCCGATCATCGTGCTCATCGCTCTCGTCATGCTCGTCACGGCGCCGCTTTCGATCATGCTGCTGCTTGCCTATCTCATCGCGCTCTACATCGCCAAGTTCTACGTCGCGATATGGTTGGGCAACCTCATGCTCCGGCGCGGCGGACGCACAGACGTGTCTCCGCTCCCGGCCATGCTGCTCGGGCTGCTCGTCGTGTACGTGATCACCGCCATTCCCGGCGTCGGGACGATCATCGGTATCATCATCATCTTCCTCGGGATCGGCGCCCTGCTGCAGCGCAAGGAGACCAGGCTGAACGGCGTCTTCGAGAGCCCGCCTTCGCCGTCGCAGGGACTCCCCGACGCGTTCCCGGGAGGCCCCAGGCCCCCGGTCGCTCCCGGTCCGCCTGCGCCGCAGGCAAAGGAAGGTTAGACGAATGAGTGAGGATGCGCGCGGGACGACCTCACACAAGGCACCAAGTCGGCTCGGAGGACGGACCATCGGGCTCTGGGCGCTGGCCAACACCGTTGCCGGGCTCGTCATCGGCACGGGGATACTCATCTTCTCCAAGGGAGAGGCGATCAACAGCTCGATCGTCCTGATGAGTGTCATCTTCGCCAACGTCGTCGGGTTCACCGCGGTGGTCACGGTCAGGTTCGTCCTCCCGCGGTACAGCGGGTTCCCCGCGTACGTCCGCGTGCCTCTGGCGCTCGCGACCCTCCTGGGCGGAGGAGTGCTCGGGAGCGGTCTCGCGATGCTCATCAACCCGATCCTGATCCTGTATCAGGTGCGTCTCGCGCTCATGGTTGTGACCGTGAACGGCTTCCTGGCGCTCGTGGTCGGGGCTCTGACCTATGCCTACGAGTACCTGAGAGGACAGATCGAGGACGAGTCGTCGGCTCGCGCGCGTCTCGAACGGGAGATGGAGGTCGCCCGCGACATACAGATGGAGCTTCTGCCGAAGACGTTCCCCAACGTCCCGGGACTCGACATGTTCGCGTTCAGCGTTCCCGCGAGACACGTGGGCGGCGACTGCTACGACATCATCGAGCTGGGCGACGGCCATCTGGCGATCACGATCGGGGACGTGGCCGGCAAGGGCACGCCGGCGGCGATCCTGATGGCGAACGTCCAGTCCGCCGTGCGGGCGCTCTCCGAGAGCGGCGTGCCCGCCGCAAGCCTCATCGAGAAGGTCAACAGCCTCGTCCACAGGTCGACCGAGGACAGCGGGTTCATCACGTTCTTCTACTGCGTGCTGAACACGAAGACCGGTCACCTCAGGTACGTGAACGCGGGGCACAATCCGCCCTGCGTGCTGCGCGCCGACGGTCGCAAGGACTACCTGGAGCGCGGCGGCGTGGTCATCGGCATCATGGCCGGCATGACCTACGAAGAGGGTGAGACCTCCCTGGGGTCAGGGGACGATCTGGTGCTCTACACCGACGGGATCACCGAGGCCACGAATCCTCGCGACGAGATGTACGGTGAGGAACGCCTCGAGGAGGTGCTTGCGGCGCACCGCCACGAATCCGCCAGGGAGATCGAAGAGAGAGTCTACTCGAACGTCAAGGACTTCACTGAGGGAGCGGCCCAGGCCGACGACCTCACGATGGTGGTGGTCAAGATGGTGGACATGCCGGTGGAGCGGCGGTCTCTGCCGGACGACGAATCCCCCCGAATGGCTGAAGGCGGGCCCTCCGCCGCGCGAGGTGCGCCCGCAACGGGTGACCTGCGGGGGCCCGCCGAAGCCGTTGGAGCATCGACCTCCGTCTGCGTGTAGCCGGGGGCAGCGACGGGAGGCAGCATGAATGACGAGAGGTGGGCGGACAAGCACCTGACGCTCTTGGGCGTCTTCCACATCGTGTACCACTCCATAGGCTTCGTCGTGGGCATAGGCATCTTCACGCTGTTCTCGGTGCTCGGAAGCATCACGCACGACCCGCAGGCCAACGCCATCCTGGCCACCGTCGGGGGCATAGCGGGGACGCTTCTGATCGTCGTGTCGATCCCCGGCATCATCGGCGGCATCGGACTCCTGAGAAGGCAGTGCTGGGCCCGCATACTCACTCTGATCGTGGGTGCCCTGGATCTCCTGGACATACCCGTCGGCACGGCTCTCGGCGTCTACACGTTCTGGGTGCTGATGCGCGACGAGGTCGTGGAATACCTCCGCTCCGACAGCGTCGGCGTGGGTGGACCTGTCGAATAGCGAGACAAGAGAAAGGTCGAACATGCTGAAACGCCTGTATCCGCTCGTGGCGGTCGCGCTCGCCGTCGCTCTCTCTGTCCCGTCGGTGGCCCAGACGGAGGTGTCCGACCCCTACGAGATCCTGACGCGGCACTACGAGGCCGTGGGAGGGCTCGAACGCCTGAAGGCAGAGGGTCCGTATTCGGTCGAGGGCACGCTGTCGGTCGCGGGGCTCACCGGCACTCTCACTCGCGTGAGCGGAGGCCCGGGGCTCCACCGCACGGAGGTGGACCTCGGGATCTTCAAGCAGACCACCGGAGACAACGGGGACCTCGCGTGGGAGCTCGACGCCAACGGGAAGGTGTCGATCGTCCGTGACGAGGTCGGGCTCCGCACGAGAGACCTCGAGCGGAGGATCGACGAGTACGAACATCTCGAGCGTGACTCCGAGATCTTCGTTGTCACGTACGATGGCACCGAGGCCGTCGAGGGATCGGAATGCCACGTCGTCAGGGTGGCCAACACACTGGACGAGAGCTACAGACTCATGTACGTCGACGCGGAGAGCTTCATGCTGCGGAAGACCGTCGACGCCAGAGACAATCACGAGATGCACACGCTCCACTACGACTACCGCGACGCGGCGGGCATCATCTACCCGTCCAGGGACGTGTCCACGATCCTCCCGATCGGACAGACGCAGACGGTGGAGATCCTGGCCTTCGAGCCGGAGCCGTCCTTCGACCCCTCAGTGTTCGATCCGCCCTCCGACGAAGCGGACGACTACTCGTTCGTCTCGGGCGAGTCGAGCGTTGACGTGCCCTTCCAGTTCATCGAGAGGCACCTGTTCCTTCCGGTGACGATGGGCGGCGTGGAGCGGCTCTGGGTGCTCGACACCGGAGCCAGCTCCAGCGTCATCGACTCGGAGTTCGCGGCGGAGCTCGGGCTCGAGTCGAAGGGGCAGACGCAGGGCATGGGAGCGGGGTCCGCGGTCGACGTGTCGTTCGTCGTCCTTCCTCCGTTCTCCCTGCCGGGGATAGAGTTCGCGGAGCAGAACGCCGCATCGATCGCTATCAGTTCCCTCTTCGAGAGAACGTCCGACCTCGAGATCGGAGGGATTCTGGGGTACGACTTCCTCTCGAGGTTCGTGACGCGCGTCGACTACGCCAACGAGCTGCTCACGTTCTACGCTCCCGCTGCGTTCAGCTACGAGGGCGACGGCGTGACCCTCGACGCTCCGCTGTCCGGCAACATCTTCGGGGTCGAGGCGGCCGTGGACGGGGAGCACGAGGGCCGGTGGACGCTCGACCTGGGCGCCGGCGGAGTGTCGTTCCACTATCCCTACGCTGAATCGCACGGGTTCCTCGAGCGGCGGGGCATCGAGGTCGTGGGGTTCGGGGCCGGCGGGAAGATCGAGAACCGGCTCCTCAAGTTCGAGAGCATCGAGCTTGCCGGCTTCGTCGTGGAGAGCCCGTACGTCTCCTGCCCGACCGGGCAGCTGGACGGGGCCTTCGGGAGCAGCGACCGTATAGGCAATCTGGGGAACACGCTCTTCCGGCACTTTGTCCTCTACCTCGACTACGAGAACCAGCAGGTCGTCGTCGAGAAGGGTGGGGACTTCGGCCGGGACTTCCCGGTCGACCGGAGCGGACTGCAGATGTGGCGGACGGACGATGGAGGCCTCGAGGTCTTCCACGTCGCCCCGGGCACGCCGGCCGAGGAGTCCGGCATCGCCGCTGGGGACGTCGTGACGTCGATCGACGGGGAGGACTCCGGAAGCCTCGACCTCATCTCCATCAGGAAGATGCTCCGGGGCGACGCAGGCACTGAACATACGTTCGGTATCGAGCGCGACGGACGCGCGAGTTCCGCGACGCTCGTACTCCGCGACCTGCTTTAGCGCCTGAAGTTCGGGCGCACGGTGCGGCCGGGGCCCCGCGCGCCCCGGCCGTCTCCCGTCCAGGGTGTAACCACGGAGACGGCAACGCTGTCATATACGTGGGGCGTGTGGAACGCCGACCGACCCATTGACTCCGACACTTGCCGCATCCGGTCAGCGGGCGTAGTATGAGATGGAGCCTGCGACCGCCACGCGATGTGAGGCGACGCGAATGCCACGTGCGTTCCTTCACATAGGAGTACTCTCGTGTGCGGCGGCGCTCATCGCCGCCGCGTCGGCCGCCGCGGTCCAGCCTCCCTCCGAGGCCGTGGACGAGGCGATACAGCGGCTGTCCGCCATCCGCGAACTCGACGGGCTCTCCCGTGAGCTCTGGCCGGGCTGGAAGATCTCCGACACGGCCTTCGCCATCTACGAGGACGGCGGAGGCTTCTGCTATCTGGTCAACCATCCGGACCCTCCCGCGGCCTTCTCGAAGGAGCGGACGTCAGGCCGTTCGCGCAGGTCCTACCACGCCGTGGAGGCCGCCTCGGTAGACCCCGGGGCGGGCTCGCTGAACGGGGCGGTGACCGCGTTCCTCTCGTGGGACGACTTCGACGGTGAGGCCGTGCCGCTCGCGTTCGAACACGCCTTCAGAGCCCACCTGGTTGAGGAGTGCCCCGCGCTTCGCTCGATCAGCCCTCCCGTCGACGGGTATCCGCTGACGCCCGAGAACCTCGCTCTCTCCGACATCGAGTGTCAGTTGCTGTCCAGGGCGTCGGTCGCGCCGGACGACTCGCTCGGGCTGTGGACGCGCGAGTTCGTCGCCGTGAGGAACTACCGCCGCCTGCGACTGAGCAGCCCAGCCGCGGTGGCCTACGAGCGCAGACTGGAGCAGCTGTCCGGCCTCTCGTCCTACGTGGGGGAGCGCGCGAAGCTCAGGGTAGCCGACCATCTGGACGGTGAATCCGCGGAGCTGCTGGCCGGCAACCTCGGGACACCCGCCGGCGCCAGAGCCTGCGCGGCCGAGCCGCGGGGGCTCGACTGGTACCGAGAGCACCGCTACAGAACGAGCGGGGCCGTGCTCTGCGAGCTTCTGGACAGGTTCCACCCTGAGTGGAGGAAGGAGGCGGGAACCTGCCCCGACCCCTACGAGGTCCTGTGGCAGCTCACGCGCACAGATCTTCCGAAGGCCTTCGAGGTGCTGCCGCGCTACGACTTCCTGGCAGGGGTCGAGGAGAAGGCGAGCTACGTGGAGGGCCTCAAGAGCGACGCTGAGAGGCTCTTCGACGAGATCGTCGGCGGACCCGGCGAGAAGCTGGTCGTCAACACGGGCCTCCTCGCCAGCTCATCGGTGAGCTACGATCCCGAGAACGTCGCGCCCGTCGACGACAATCGGGTCGTTCACAGGCGCATCATCAAGATCGAGTTCTCCGGTGGGACACGGGTCCACATGGTCGGCAGACCCACCGCCGCGACCGTGGGAGAGGACGAGTTCGACATAGAGCAGCTGACCATCTCGGCGCCGGGCGACTACGTGGTTCGCGTCGGGGGTGACACGCTCGAGCTGACCCCCGGCGTGCATCAGTTCGACGAGCCCATCTCCGTAGCTGGGGACGGCATCCTCGTAGAGGCTCGCGCCGGCGTCATCATGGTATCGGATAACAAGGTCACGTTCATACTCCACAGATGACCGCGTGCGGCCGAAGCCGAGCGAGAGCCCAGCGCTACCCGGCACAACACCGCACACCACAACGCAACGAAGGCAGGCCACTCGATGGCCTGCCTTCGCATGTCGCCGGTGACCTTGAGGGGGGCCGGCAGCGGGCCGGGTGGGCCCGCGGGTGTCGGTCAACTCAGTCGCTCTGCCTGTAGAGCGTCTTGATGGTCGTCCAGGTGGCGTCGCGCACCGGCGAGGAGCCGAGGCACTCGAGCGAAGCGTAGATCGTGAGGTCGCCAGGGAAGCCGTACGTGCACAGCTCGTCCCATCCGATGCCCCAGTCGTTCCACGAGCTCGAGCTCGTGCACGGGCCCGGGTCCGCCACGAGAGACGGCGGCTCGCCGCACGCGTCCTCGAACGTCACGGACGCGAAGAACGGGTCGGTGAAACCGTCGGTGTCCTGGGGGAGCGGCACCGTCACGGCCCAGAGACCGGAAGGGCTGAACGGGCCCGCGGTCATCGGGATCGACGTCGCGGCCACGACCGGGCCCGGCTCCGGGTTCGACGGGTCGCTCATGTCGGCACTCAGAATGTCGGCGTGCACCGTCAGCGCGCAGCTGTTCTCCGTCTCCCAGTACAGATAGACGGTGACCGAGAGCGGCTTCCAGCTGCCTTCGCAGTCGGAACACGCCATCGGGTCGCAGAACACGGCGTACGATTCCTCGCCCGTGAACCACGAATTGACGGTCCAGTAATAGTCGGGCTCGCCCACGTCGCACTGGTCACCCGGCGCACGTCCCGTCGGATACTCGTAGACGACCGGGTTCCCGAGATGCTCCGCGACGACCTCTCGAGCCTGCGCCGGCGCCGCGACGATCATCGCCACTGCCACCAGAATGATAGCTTTCTGAGCCACGAGCCCCTCCCTTTCAACGACGCCCGGCGCCGTTCCCGGTTGCTTCCGGGGCGGCGCGGTGGTATCCATGACTGTGTCGTCGCGTTCCCAGATGCATGAACCGTTCCGCTTTGAGCCGAGAGGCCCGTAACCAGGGGCCTTCAGCGGCCTCTGGAGGTGGCAGGTGGGAGAATCCGCAGCAGTAGTGACCCTCAAGCGGGGGGAGGAGAAGCGGATAGGGTCCGGGCACCTCTGGGTGTTCAGCAACGAGATCGCCTCCACGGAGGGTGCCGTCACCCCCGGCGACACCGTCCACGTCCACGAGGCGTCAGGCCGCTTCCTGGGGACCGGCTACATCAATCCCCACTCCCTCATCGCAGTCAGGCTCGTTTCCCGCTCGAACGTGGAGATCTCGAAGGAGTTCCTGGCGAAGCGCGTCCGGGACGCTCTGGCCCTGCGCGAGAGGATCTGGCCGGGCGAGCGGGTGTGCCGCGCGGTCTACGGGGACGCCGACTTCCTGCCGGGTCTCATCGTCGACCGCTACGGAGACACTCTGGCGGTTCAATCGCTGACCGCGGGGATCGAGCGCAGGCTCGACGACGTCATCGAGGTCCTCGTCGAGCAGATGGAGCCGGCCAACGTCGTGCTCAGGAACGACTCCTCTATGCGGAAGTACGAGGAACTCCCGCTCACGAAGTCGGTCGTCCGCGGCGAGGTCCAGGGGCCCGTCGAGGTCGAGCAGGACGGGCACCGCTTCCTCGTCGACGTTCTGAACGGGCAGAAGACGGGGTTCTTCCTCGACCAGCGCGAGAACAGGCTGGCCACGGCCGGTCTCGCGGCCGGGGGCGACGTCCTCGATTGTTGCTGCTACACCGGAGCCTGGTCCGTCTACGCGCTCGCGGCCGGGGCCAGGTCGGTGACGTGCCTCGACTCGTCCGGTCCGGCGCTCGAACTGGCCGAGAAGAACGTCGCGCTGAACGCGGTGGACGCGGAGGCCCGCTTCGTGAAGGGCGACATCTTCAAGGAACTCGCCGGGCTCGGACGCGGGAGGCGCAAGTACGGTCTCGTGGTCGTCGATCCGCCCGCGTTCGCAAAGAGCAGGAAGAAGATTCGCGAGGCCCTCAAGGCCTACCGGGCCGTGAACAGGCTGGCGATGTCGCTGACGAAGCCGGGAGGGCACCTCGTCACCTGCACGTGCTCGCATCTGGTGGAGCGCGACGCGTTCCTGCACTCGCTCGTCGGTGCGGCGCGCGAGTCGGGACGGCGGGCGCGCATCGTGGAGGTGCGCGGGCAGAGCCGCGACCACCCCGTGACCCTGGGTCTGCCGGAGACCGACTACCTCAAGTGCGTCGTCCTCGAGATCATCTGAACCGCGGGACGATCCCGACCGCCCGGAGGTCTCGACGACGATGGACTCACCCGGATACGTGGAACTCGCCCGCTCGGGAGAACTCCGCAGGCGGATCGACCGCGCTCTGGAGCACCTGCGCGACTGCAGGTTGTGCCCGAGAGAGTGCGGCGTCGACAGGCACGCGGGCCAGCTCGGGTACTGCGGGGCGGGCGCGCGCGCCAGGGTCTACTCGCACACGCCCCACCCGGGCGAGGAGCCTCCGATCTCGGGAGCGCGCGGCTCCGGCACGATCTTCTTCAGTCACTGCACGCTCTCCTGCCGATACTGCCAGAACTTCAGATTCAGCCAGCTCCACGAAGGACGCGAGTGCTCGACCGACGAGCTGGCGGCGATGATGATCGAGCTGGCCTCGCTCGGATGCCACAACCTGAACGTCGTGACCGGAACACAGTTCGTCCCAGTCGTCCTCGACGCTCTGGGCAAAGCTGCGCGAGCCGGCGTCTCGATCCCGCTCGTCTGGAACACCTCGTCGTACGAGTCGCGCGGGACCGTCGAGCTCCTGGACGGGGTCGCGGACATCTATCTGGCCGACCTGCGCTACTACTCGTCCGAGGCCGCGAGCGCGCACTCGGACGCGCCCGACTACCCGACCGTGAGCCGGAAGGCGCTCCTCGAGATGCAGAGACAGGTGGGAACGCTCGTCGTCGACGAGGACGGCGTGGCCGAGCGCGGCCTCATCGTGCGGCACCTCGTCCTGCCGGACGATGCGTCCGGGACGAGGGCCGCGCTGCGGTTCGTGGCGGAGGCGCTGGGGAGAAGCACGTACGTGAGTCTCATGTCCCAGTACTACCCGGCGCATCTGGCCCCCGGAGACCCCGTCCTGGGCCGTAGGATCACGAGGGCGGAGTGGGAAGGTGCCGTGACGGCCCTGGACGAGGCCGGTCTTGCCAACGGGTGGATCCAGGAGTACCCCGAGGGCCTGTCACCGATAGCCGGGACGGAACTCGCCCCCGACTGACAGAGGGGCCGGGCCCGCGCGCGAGGAGACCCTCCGGCGAGCAGCCCGCACGAGGGCCCAGCGGACCCGGGTTACGAGCAGCGCGTCAGCATTCCCCATTCCTCCCCGCAAACGCGTTTCCACAGGTTGACACCGGAGACCTGCGGGAACATACTGATTCGAGCGCTCGATGTGACTCATGTTCAACCGGGCCGTTCCGTGAGCGTTCGGAAGGAAGGCCCGGTCACCCGCCCGTCAGGCCGGAAGGTAAGACGTGAAGCGTAGCGAACTCGAGAAGAAGACCGTCCCGGAGCTTCGGGAACTCGCCGCGTCCCGTGGTCACGCGGGGGTCTCGCGCCTCAGGAAGGACGAGCTTGTGAAGCTCGTGGCCGGGGCGGGCAAGACGAAGCGTGTGGCTGCGAAGAAGAAGCCGGTGACGCGCTCCGCGGCTGCCAAGAAGAAGCCGGCGGCGAAGCGTGTGGCGGCGAAGACGAAGCCGGCGGCGAAGCGTGTGGCACCGAAGAAGAAGCCGGCGGCGAAGCGTGTGGCGGCGAAGAAGCCGGTGCCCAAGTCCGCCTCGGCGAAGAAGAAGCCGGCGCGGAAGTCCCAGCCTGCGACCACCGCAGCGGCGTCGCTCTCTCCGCGCGTGAAGCGCGCCTTCTCCAGTCGCCCGAGGAACGGCGAGCAACGCGTCCAGGCGAGCAAGTACTACCTGGGTGTCGCGCAGACGACCGACCTGGACGAGAGCTTCGAGTATCCGGAGACACACGGGGAGAACGCGATAGCCCTGATGGTCCGCGACCCGTACTGGCTCTTCGCGTACTGGGAGTTCGCGCCCGAGCTCAGGGGCGAGCTGGTCGCGCGCATAGGCGAAGAGGCGCTTCTCCGCAGCCGGACGGTGCTCCGCGTGTATGACGTCACGGGCACCGAGCCCGAGCGCGCGGCGGGACACTACGACATCGACGTGGCGCCCGAGGCCCGCAACTGGTACATCAACGTTCCCCGCGTCGAGCGCGAGTACTGCGTTGACGTGGGGCTGATCGCCCCGGACGGTTCGTTCATCGTCATCGCCCGGTCGAACAGGGTGTCCCTGCCTCCGGTCGGACCGTCCGACGAGGTCGACGAGGAGTGGGTCACAGTCGATGGGCTGAAGGAGCTGTACGCTAAGGTCGACGCGCACCGCGGCCCGAGTTCGGGCTCCGGCGGATGGGGCTCCGGCGGGTTCGGGAACTAGGCGCTGACACGCCTCATTGATCGCCCGGCCCATGGTCGGGCGAATCCCATAGAGTGAAGGTCTGACATGGCAAAGGGCTACTTGAGCCTGGTTCTTCACGCTCATCTTCCATACGTGCGGCATCCCGAGTACGGGAGCTTCCTCGAGGAGGATTGGCTCTTCGAGGCGATCACCGAGACGTACGTCCCGCTCCTTCGCGCGTTCAGACGACTCACGAACGACGGCGTCGACTTCCGTCTCACCGTGTCCCTGAGCCCGCCGCTCGTCTCCATGCTGCAGGACCCGCTCCTCCAGGAACGCTATATGAAGCACCTGGAAGGTCTGATCGAGCTGACCGGGCGCGAGATGGACCGCTGCAGGGACGACGCGCGCCTCAAGGGTCTCGCCGAGACGTATCACCGGATGTTCTCGGAGACGAGAACCGTCTTCGCCGAGGAGTACGGGCTCGACCTGGTCCGCGCGTTCCGCGAATTCCAGGACCTGGGCAAGCTCGAGCTGACGACGTGCGGAGCGACGCACGGTTATCTCCCGCTCATGCAGGAGCATCCAGCGGCCGTTCGGGCTCAGGTCCGACTGGCCGCCGAGCACCACAGGGCGACCATAGGCCGCGACCCGCGAGGTATCTGGCTTCCGGAGTGCGGGTACTTCCCCGGAGTCGACGAGTACCTGGCGGAGCAGGGCATCAGGTTCACGTTCATCGACACGCACGGGATGCTCCACGCGGCGCCGCGACCGAAGTACGGGAACTACGCGCCGGTGGTGACGCGTTCGGGAGTGGCGGTCTTCGGTCGCGACCTCGAGTCCTCGAAACAGGTGTGGAGCGCCAAAGAGGGGTATCCCGGGGACGCGCTCTACAGGGACTTCTACAGCGACTACTCCTACGACCTCGACTACGACTACGTGCGGCCGTATCTGGGAGGCGACGGCTCGCGGAAGATGCTCGGTCTCAAGTACTGGCGCATCACCGGTTCGACCGACGCGAAGGAGTTCTACGACCCCGAGGCGGCGCGCGCTCGGGCGTACGAGCACGCGGGCAACTTCTTGTTCAACAGGGAGAGGCAGATCGAGCACCTGCACGGCGTCATGGGCAGGGAGCCGATCATCGTCGCTCCGTACGACGCGGAGCTGTTCGGGCACTGGTGGTTCGAAGGGCCGGTCTGGCTCGAGGAGCTGCTCCGCCGGATAGACGACGCCGACGGTCCCGTGCGCACCGCGACCCCCTCTGACTACCTCGACGAGTGCGACTCGATCCAGCGGTCGACGCCCTTTCATTCGAGCTGGGGGTACATGGGCTACAGCGAGGTCTGGCTCAACAACACGAACGACTACGTCTACAGACACCTGCACCGCGCCGCATCCAGAATGACCGAGCTTGCGAAGGACCATCCGCACGCCGAGGGTCTGCGCGAGCGCGCCCTGAATCAGGCGGCGCGTGAGCTGCTCCTCGCTCAGGCGAGCGACTGGGCGTTCATCATGAAGACGGGAGCCATGGCCGAGTACGCCCACAAGAGGACCCGCGATCACGTGGCGCGATTCTCGAGGCTCTACGCGGAGATCAGGTCGAACGCGATCGACGAGAAACGGCTCTCGGAGACCGAGTGGCGCGACAGGATCTTCCCGGAACTCGACTACCGCATCTACGCGGACGACTCGCGGCCCGCACCGGCCGCGGTGGGTCTCGAGCCCTGACCGCGGCGTCAGGGCGCGCGAACGGGAGAGACGGCACTTGGCCAGGAAGACCCGCCCCAGGCTCCCCGTAGCCATCCTGTGGCACCAGCATCAGCCGTTCTACAGAACACACCTGGGCGGAGACCCCCGGGGCGCGTACCTCCTTCCGTGGGTCCGGCTTCACGCGGTGCGCGACTACTACGCGATGGCGGCGCTCGTCGCCGAACACCCGAACGTCCACGTCACGTTCAATCTCGTCCCGTCGCTCATGGCCCAGCTCGACGACTACGTCGAGAACGGCGCGACCGACGAGTGGATGGAACTCTCGCTCAAGCCCCTGTCGTCTCTCTCGGGCATCGAACGCGACTTCATTCTCGCCCGGTTCTTCGACGCGGACTGGGGCAACGAGATCCGCATCCACAAACGCTACGCGCAGCTCCTTCGGATGAGGAAGAAGGGGCGGAGCTTCTCCGACGGTGACCTGAACGACCTCCGGATGTGGTACAACCTCGCGTGGTTCCCGCCCGAGACGAGGCAGGGCACGTGGACGCTCCCCGACGGGGACACGGTGTCGGTCGCCCGGTACGTCGACAGGGGGACCGACTTCACGGACGACGACATCGAGGCGGTCCTGGCGGAGCAGCTCAAGCTCGTCAGGAACGTCATCCCGCTCCACCGCGCTCTCATGGACGAGGGCCGCATCGAGGTGTCGGTGACGCCGTTCTACCACCCGATCCTCCCGATCCTGGCTGACAGCGACCGCGCCAACATCGACGCGCACGACTGCTCGCTCCCCCCGAGGTTCCACAGACCCGAGGACGCCCGGGCGCAGATAGAACGCGCCGTGGCCTTCTACGAGGAGAAGTTCGGGCGGCCACCCGCGGGTATGTGGCCGTCGGAGGGCTCGGTCGGGGAGCACGTCGTCGACCTCGTGCATGAGGCGGGCTTCAAGTGGTGGGCCACGGACAGGGGCGTGCTCGAGATGTCGGGCGCGCACGGATACGAGACCGAGGACCCGGAGGTCCTCCTGCGCCCCTATCTCGCCGGGAAGCCGGGACGTCAGGTATCGACGTTCTTCCGGCACACGCGCCTCTCCGACGACATCGGGTTCAGCATGCAGTCCTATCCGGACTACGACCGCGCGGCCGAGGAGTACCTGGGCTGGATACGCGAAGGGTTCGCGCGGCGCGTCAAGGACCCGGGCGACCGCGTCCTCTCGATCATTCTTGACGGCGAGAACGCGTGGGGCTCCTACCGGAACTCCGGTCGCGCCTTCCTGCGAGGCCTCTACAGGCGGCTGAACGACGATCCCGAGCTCGTGACCGTCACTTTCTCGGAGTTCATAGACGGCAACGAGGAGCGCGGCGTGCGCGCGCATCCCAGTGACGAGCAGTACGAGGTGTCTCCGCTCTACGCCGCAAGCTGGATAGACGAGATGGGGTCGCCGCACGGGAACGACCTGAACATCTGGATCGGCTCGCCCGAGGAGAACCGGGCGTGGGAGCTCCTGGGGCAGGTTCGCGACAGGCTGGAGGAGGCCGGCGCGACCCCGTCGAGCCATCCCGAAGCGTACGAGTCGCTCTACGTCGCGGAGGGGAGCGACTGGTTCTGGTGGTTCGGCGACGACTTCGTCCTGCCGCCCGGCGGCGACTGGATGTTCGACTGGCTCTTCCGCGAGCGACTGAAGGACGTGTACAGGGGATTGGGAGAGGAGCCCCCCGCCGTCCTCGAGGAGCCGATCGTCCGCGGCCACGCCACGTGGAGCGAGGACGCATCCGACTGCGCGCTCGAACCGGGTCAGGCTTTGAGGGTCCTCTCTCCGAGGCCCGGCTCGGTACGCTTCACGGCCGACGGCTGGGCGACGTCGGACGAGCGGCCGCTCGAACCTGCCGGAGACGTGATGGCCCGTCTCGCAGGCTACGCTGCGAGGCTCGGTCCCTTCGATGGCGACGTGGGGGCCGTCCAGTTCGAGTTCCTGACCGAGGGCGGCGGCGGCGCGTCCGTGGTCCACTCGGTCAGTGTGCTCGCGCGGGAATCGCAGGACGACCTGTGAGCCGGTGGGGCCGCGATGGCGGGGATCGCAGGATGCCCCGTGACCCGATCGGGGCCGCTAGCATAGAGCCTCGGAGTCTGCAGGAGGCGCCGGTCGCCCCGAGGCGGCGGTCATCTTGAGACGGGCTCGTGCCCTCCACGTCAGCCGTTCCCCGCGCGTCTCTGACCTGCTAGAATCCGGATAGCAGGTTGGAGGAGCCGCTCTTGCGCAAGTCCCTCAAGATCACGTTTCTCGCCACGGTCGTTCTCGCGGTCATCGTGTACGTGCTGGTGGCTACGCCCGTCGGCTTCCGGATCGCCCGGGGGTTCGCCGAGCGGTCGGTGGCCCGCAAGACCGGTCTCGTTCTGTCCATCGGCTCGGTCGAGGGCAGCCTGCTGGCCCGCGTACGGCTCCACGACGTGGCGTTCTCGGCTCCGGACGGTCCCGTTCTCCTGGGCGTCGACGAGGCCGACCTCCGATACGATCTCCCTTCTCTCGTCTACCGGAAGACCCTCCGCGGAGGTGTCGAACTCGCCGGCGTGACCGTTCACATCGAACGTCAGGGCGACGGCATCGTCGGATGGGGCGATGTCGCGCGGGGATCCTCCGAGTCGTCGGACGCGCTCGCGGCGTCTCCGCGGCTCGACTTCGACGTGAGACTCTCCGCGCGGGACGTCGCCGTGACGTTCGTCGACACCGCCGCGGGGGTCCTCGTCCGGGCCGACTCCGTATCGATCGCGGGAGGGGCTACGGGTGAGACGTACCACGCTGAACTCGAAGGTCCCGTCTCGGTGACGGTGCCCGGGCTTTCCGCTCCACTCTCCGGCATTCTCGCAGCCAGGCTGTCCGGCGAGGGGCCGTCGCTCGCCGTCGCCGATGCCTCGTTCATGGGAGACGCCCTTCGGATCGCCGTGACCGGCACCGTGACGGGTTCCGACGGCCCGGCCGCTCCCGTTCTCGACCTCGAGTTGACGTCCGAGATCGACCTCGCGGCCGTGGTCTCGCTGGCCGACACGAGCCTCGCCGGCGTCCCCGATGTGTCGGGCACCCTGCGTCTCGCAGCCGGGATAGCGGGCACCGCCGGGGCGCCCAGCTATCACGCGCGCGTCTCGGCGGACGTCGTCAGGGTGGACGCGTTCGAGATCTCCGGCGTGACGGCGGAGCTGGCGGGAAGCATGGACGAGGTCCGCCTCGAGTCGTTCGCCGCGGAGCTCCTGGGCGGCTCGGTGTTCGCAGCCGCGGTCGTCGACCTCAGGGATGCCCGCAGCGATCCTCCGTCGGTCGCATACGAGTCCCGGGCGTGGGCGCGGGGGATCGACCTTGCCCGGCTGGCCCGGCACCTGCGGCCGGAGGGGGCCGCCGAGCCGCCCGCGCTCTCCGGCGCCGTCGACGCCTCGCTCACTCTCTCGGGACGGGGCTCGTCTCCGGCGTCGCTCGAAGGCTCGCTCACGGCCTCCGCGTCGGATCTGACCGTCGACGGGAGAGTCCTTGGCCTTCTGACGTTCGAGGGCGCTCTGGACGAAGGTGCCTTCACGGTGACCTCGCGCTGCTGCTCGACCTACGTCGTCGCCCGCGGCGCCGTGTCGGACGACGGTGTCCGGCGGATGGAGTTCTCGCTCGAATGCACCGACCTGTCCGCGCCCGCCTCCGTGGTGGGGATCGAAGGCCTCGCAGGTGACCTCTCGGCCGACGGGACGTTCGACGCGTCGCGCGGAGAGCCGGTCGTTCGCGCGGACGTCACCATCCAGCGCGGGGAGTACGATGAGATGTCGTTCGCTCCGGCCGAGGCGCGCCTCGAGTGGGCGGCCGACCGTGGAAGTGCTGCGTTCTCCGCGTTCGGAGGTTCGGCATCTGGCTCCGCGGACGCGAACGCGGCCGGCGAGTACAGCGCCTCGGTCGCCCTCCGCGAGTTCGATCTCGCCCACGTAGTGCCCGACTCCGTTCGTGACGACTGGGCGCTCAGCGGGATCGTGAGCGGAGAGGCCACCGTGCTCGGCGACACGTCCGCCGTCCGTCTGTGCGAGGGCGAAGTGTCGGCGTTCTCGGTGGAGGCGCGGGGGCACCGCGTAGTGCTCGACGCGCCGTTCGCGTTCCGCGCGTGCTCGGACAGCGTGAGCGTCTCGCACGTATCGATGACGAGCGACTTCGGAGGGCTCTCGGTGTCGGGACGCCTGGGGGCCTCGGACGCGGGCAGGATCACGGCGCGGTTCCGCGCCGTGGACGTCTCGGCTCTGGCCGACTTCGCAGGCTCGGCCCCGGCCGCTCCCGTGACGGGGCTCCTCGATGGGACGGTGAGCCTCGAGGGGAACTTGAGGCGCCCGAACTTCCGGGCCGACTTCACGCTCGGGGGGCTCTCGGCCGCGGGGATCGAGCTCGCCTCCGTGACCGTCTCCGCTGAGGGCGATTCGTCCGACCTCGTGTTCGATCTCGTCGCGGAGAGCGCCGAGTCAGGCCACGTGTACGCCAACGGGAACGTTCCACTGACGACGTCCCAGGACGGACTCCCGGTGGTCGACGGAGGCCGCGAGTTCGGCCTGAGCGTGGTCTGCGACCGCCTGGCTCTGGACCTCGGCGACGAGCTTCTGCCGCAGGTGCGCGGGACCCGCCGCGTGTCGGCCAATGGGTCTGTGCTCCTGGTAGGTCTGGCGGATTCACTCGGCACGATCCACGGCCGCGGCAGCTTCGACGAACTCTCCGCGACCTTCGACCTCCTGCGCTTCGCCGTCTCCGACACGCTGGAGTTCGACGTCGACGGCGGGTCGGTGGAGGTCGGAGAGACGACAGTCGACGTGACGCGAAGGAGGGTGCTCGGGGACGAGAGCGGAGGCGAGATCACGTTCCGGGCCGGCGTCGGGAGCGACGGCTCGCTGTCCGGTTCGGCGTCCGCGCGCGGCGCCCAGGTGTCGCGGCTCCTACGCACGTTCGCCCCGGCCGCGTCCGCGGACATTCGGGGAGAGCTCGACGTGGACGCCGTCCTCCGCGGGACGCTCGCCGAGCCCGTCGTCGACATGACGCTCGAGCTGGACGCCCCGGTCATCTCGGGGCTCGCCTTCTCGCAGGGGCTGGGACGCGCCATGCTCTCGAGCGCGACGCTGTCGATAGAGAGCGCGTCCCTGCGCGCGGGAGCGCACTCCATAACTGCTGCGGGCGTCGTTCCGCTTCCGGATCCCGAGGAGGGCGAGGAGCCACGTGAGATCGACCTCACGATCCGCGCCCGGGGCTTCGACATCGGAGCGATCCGCCCGACCGCGCGCGACGTCTACCGCATCGGTGGAACTCTGGACGCCGACCTCCACGTCGGCGGGTCTCCGCGCGCGCCGGTCCTCGAGGGCGAAGCGGCTCTCCACGACGGCGTCTTCGACGGATACGACCTCACAGAGCCCATCCGTGGAGTGGAGATGAGCCTGACGGCGGCGGACGGGACGGTGGTGCTGGAAGAGGCGAGTGTAGCGATGGGCGGCGGGTCCGTCCGGGCCGCGGGGTTCGTCACCGTCGAGCCGGGGCGGGAGCCGACCTTCTGGTTCAAGACCGTGCTCGATTCCCCGGAGATCGGAAGCGAGGACTCGTTCGAGGCGCGCGTCTCGGGGAAGATCGTCTGGGCGGGGAGCGCCGGACGCTCGCAGATGACCGGGAAGATCGTGGCGGAGGAAGCGACCGTGTCGTACGACGTGGGGCTCCTCGACATCCTCCAGAGACGTCCCGTTCGCGTGATCGTCAAGCGACCCGACGACATCATGGCCCACACAGAGCTCGACCTCGAGATCAGCGCGCGGGACCGGATACTCGTTGAGAACAACGTCGCGGAGCTGAGCCTCGAGGGTGGGGTTCACCTGGGAGGAACGTTCTACTCTCCGCGCATCTCCGGAGGGTTCTACGCGGAGGAGGGCACGTTCAGGTTCCTCGACAATGAGTTCAGGCTCGAGTCGCTGAGCGTGGTCTTCATCGACCCGCGGAGACAGGACCCCTTCATCGACCTCACGGGCGTGGCCGACGTGTCGGACAGAGAGGGCGAGGACTACATCGTTACCGTCCGCGTGCAGGGATTCGCGCAGGACGTCGTTCCCGAGCTGACGAGCGATCCGTCCCTGTCCGAGCCGGACATCGTCGCGCTCCTCACGTTCGGGGAGACGGCGGGCGCGCTCGTCGGAGGCGGGGACGCTGCCGGATCCTCGGGCGACCGGTTCGGGAGCCTGGCAAGGAACGCGTTCCTGTCGAGCGCGTTCGGCGTCGCGGAGAGCGCGCTTGAGCGGCTCCTGAGGCTCGATACGGTCGCGCTGGACGACGAGGCGATAATGGCCGGCGACGCGGTGAACGCCGACGTGACGATAGGCAAGGAGTTCGGCGGCAGGCTCAGGGTCAACTACACGACGGCGGTCGGAAGGCTCGACGAGCAGCAGATCGAGGTTGCGCTCGAGCTTGCGAAGTATCTGGCCCTCGAGTCGCGGGCCGATCCGGAAGGCAATCATGCTATCGACCTCAGAGTTCGCGTACCGTTCCGCTAGACGCGCCTCGGGTGCGTTGCTGCTGGCGGTCGCGCTCACCTTCGCTCTCTCTCCCTGCGCGGGGGGCAGCTACCACTCGCTGCGCGCGCGAGCGAGTGAGCGCGTCCGGCGCGAGGGTCCGATACTCGAGGCCATTCACTTCGCGGGGAACGACACGTTCGACCGTGCGACGCTTCTCCGGTACATGCGCGTGTCCGAGAGCGGGTTCTTCCGGACGGTCCGCTACAAGAGAAGAGCGCTGGAGCAGGACCTCGCCAACATCGAGCGCTTCTACATGACGCGCGGCTTCATGGAGGCTCAGGCGACGGTCGAGGACGAACGTCTGTCGGCCGACTCGCTCAGGGTCGAGGTCCTGATCGGGCTCTACGAGGGCCCGCGCTGGGTCATCGCGGACGTCTCGTTCGAAGGGAACGTCGTCATGGACGACGACCGGCTGAGAAGGAACGTCACACTTGCGCCCGGGTCCCCGTTCCTTTCGAACGAACTCGAGGCGGACCGCCGCTCGCTGCTCGACGTTTACGCGCGCAATTCCTACCTGGACGCGAGAGTATTCCAGACCGTAGAGGTCGACGACGATAGGCAGACGGTGGACGTCCGCTATCGCGTCGTCGAGCGCGAGCAGGCGTCGATCGCGTCCATCGACGTCACCGGCGACGACAAGACGCGGCAGTACATCGTCGAGCGCGAGTTCACGCTGACGCCGGGTGACCTCTTCGACCCCGACGAGATCGGGGAGACCCAGGCGCGTGTCTACCGGACGGGGCTCTTCCACTCCGTCTGGATGGAGCCGGCCGAGGAGGACACGGGCAAGGTCAGCAAACGGCTCCTCGTGAGAGTGAGGGAGAGACCGAGCGGGCACGTCGACCTGAAGGTCGGGTACGCCGCCCTCACCGGGCCCGAGGTGGCGGCCGGCATCACCAACAGGAACGTGCAGGGCCAGGCCATCGAGATGAGCCTGAAGGGCGCCTGGAGCGGATTTCAGAGAGGCGGGGAGGCGTCGGTCGGAGACCCGTGGTTCACCGGGCGGCGGGTGGCCGCCGAGGCGACCGGGAGCTACTACTGGAACGACGAGGAATCCTACGTAGCGGAGACGGCCGGCGGCAGCTTCGTTCTGACGAAGCGGCTCGGGAACGCGTTCACGCTCGAGGGGGGATACGAATTCGCTCGCACCTCGATACTCGACTCCGGCGACGAGACCCGGGACACCGGCGTCAACTACACGAGCAACATCCTCTCCGCTGTCACGTACGACACGAGGAACGACATCCTCGACGCGAAGCGCGGGATGATGGCCCGCGCGCGGATCGATCTGGCCAGCTCTCGTCTTGGAGGAACGAACGACTTCGTGCGGTACGAACTCGCGTTCCGAAGCTTCATCGGATTGAGGCACGGCCGCGTCGCGGCTCTGTCGCTGCGGACCGGATGGGTGAAGCCTCAGGGAGACGGCGGCGACGTCCCCGTGAACGAGCGGTACTTCGCCGGGGGAGACGGGTCGGTGCGCGGGTTCGAACGCAACTCCCTCTCGCCTCTGGACGCAGGCGGGAGTCCGAAGGGCGGGCGCGCGCTCGCCGAGGCCCGCCTCGAGGTGCGCTTCCACGTCTGGAGGAAGCTCAGGGCGGTCGTCTTCGCCGACGCCGGTCAGACGTTCGACGACCTGGGGGCGCTCCGCGCCTCGTTGCTCGAGGTCGGCGTCGGGGGAGGGCTGCGTGTCGAGACACCGGTCGGGGTCCTGAGACTGGACCTCGCGGTCCCCGTTACCGAGGACGGGCCCGTGAAGTACTACTTCGGTATCGGACAGGCCTTCTGAGCAATACTTGATACTCTGCACACATATTGCTACGCTAGACAAGTAACCTCCGGACGACGCCGGGCGTCGCAATGCACCCGGCCGGCGTCCGCCCGGAGGCCCCGGGATGTGGCAGTACACCGCCCTGTCGCGCGACCCGCGCTTCCCTAGGAGGACGCACGCAATGACCAACCGAGCCCCCGCCATTGTCGCCGCGTGCATGCTCGCGTTCCTCCCTAGCGCCGTCCTGGCCGACGCGATCATCGCCGACCACACCGCGCCCGCGCAGTTCGACGCCCTCCCCGACACCTTCGTGTCCGCCGCGCAGAGCCAGTTCAAGATGTTCTACGGCCACACGTCGCACGGGAGCCAGATCGTGACGGGCATGGAGATGGTCCGGGTCGAGGACCCCCTCTTCGACTACAACAACGGGCAGGGGTCGCTCCTCTTCGAGGAGTACGGCAGCGACCTCGGGCACAACGGAGACCTCTCCTGGGCGGCGGTCACCCGCGCGCGACTCGACCAGGCAGGGAACGACGTCAACCTGGTGATGTGGTCGTGGTGCGGCGGCTGCTCCGACAACACCGAGGAAGGCATCGACGCCTACCTGAACGAGATGGACCTGCTCGAGTCGGAGTACCCCGCCGTCAGCTTCGTCTACATGACGGGACACCTCGACGGAACGGGTCCGGCCGGCAACCTCTACGCCCGCAACAACCAGATCCGCGACTACTGCGTCGCCAACGACAAGGTGCTCTTCGATTTCGCCGACATCGAGAGCTACGACCCTGCCGGAACGTGGTACCCGGACGAGACCGACGCCTGCGGCTGGTGCGCGGCGTGGTGCGCGTCCCACACGTGCCCGGGCTGCGCAAGCTGCGCCCACTCGCACTGCTTCAACTGCTACCGGAAGGGCAGGGCGTTCTGGTGGATGCTCGGCGCAGTGGTCTCCGGCATGGAGGCGGGCCTCGATGGTCCCGAGGTCGCCGTACCCGCTCTCTCGCAGAACACCCCCAACCCGTTCTCGCCGGCCACGGAGATAGCGTTCACGCTCCCGGTCCGTACGCGGGCGGTCGTCGCGGTCCACACGCTCGACGGGCGACGCGTGGCCGTGCTCCTGGACGACGTCCTGGGTCCCGGCGACTACACCGCGAGCTGGGACGGGTTGTGCGGGGGCGGCCGCCGCGCAGCCGCCGGCGTCTACTTCTGCTCTCTCAGGACGGACGACTCGCTCGAGTCGAAGAAGATGCTGCTGATCCGCTAGCTGATCTGCTAGGGTGAAGACTGGCTCCCGGTCGGTCCGGGGCCCCACCGGCGCTCTCTCCGTCGACATCCTCCCCAGCGTGAGGGCCCTCTCGAAGGCCCACGGCGCGGCGCTTCCCCGCGCTTCGGACTTGCCTCCGAGGCTCCTCGCGTGTAGTATTACTGTTCGTCCACATTTCACTTCATCCGGACCCGTTGGGCTCTGTCGGACTCAGTCAGACGAGAGGGAGGAGTCAAGCTATGGCTGCCAAGGAACTACTGTTCGGTGAGAAGGCGCGCCAGGCCATTCTCCGGGGCGTCGAAAAACTCGCCCGGACGGTCAAGGTGACGCTCGGTCCCAAGGGCAGGAACGTCGTGCTGGACCGCAAGTGGGGCGGGCCGCGCATCACGAAGGACGGCGTGACGGTCGCGAAGGAGATCGATCTCGAAGATCGGTTCGAGAACATGGGCGCCCAGATGGTGCGCGAGGTCGCCGCGAAGACGAGCGACGTCGCGGGTGACGGGACCACGACCGCGACGATCCTCGCAGAGGCCATCTATCGCGAGGGCTTGAAGAGCGTCACGGCCGGCGCCAACCCGATGTACGTCAAGCGCGGCATCGAGCGAGCGACCGCCGTCGTGACCGAGGAACTCACGAAGATGTCGCGCAAGGTCAGGGACCGGAACGACGTCTTCAGCATCGCGCGCATCTCGGCCAACAACGACGAAGCGATCGGCAACCTCATCGCCGACGCGATGGACAAGGTGGGGCGCGACGGCACCATCACCATCGAAGAGGCCAAGAGCATCGAGACCACGCTCGAGGTCGTCGAGGGCATGCAGTTCGACCGCGGCTACATCTCCCCGTACTTCGTGACCGACGCCCAGACGATGGAGACCGTGTTCGAGGACCCCTACATCCTCATCTATGAGGACAAGCTCTCGAACATGAAGGACCTGGTTCCCCTCCTCGAGAAGGTGGCCCAGTCGGGCAAGCCGCTCGTCGTCATCGCCGAGAACATCGAGGGCGAGGCTCTGGCCACGCTCGTCGTCAACAAGCTCCGCGGCGTGCTCCCCGCCGTCGCCGTCAAGGCGCCGGGGTACGGTGACCGCAGGAAGGCGATGCTGGAAGACGTCGCCATCCTCACCGGCGGCACGTTCATCGCCAAGGACCTGGGACTCAAGCTCGAGGGTCTGGGCCTCAAGGATCTCGGCACCGCCAAGAAGGTCATCATCACGAAGGACGACACCACGATCGTCGAAGGTCCCGCGAAGAAGAGCGAGATCCAGGGCCGCATCGCCCAGATCAAGCGTCAGATCGAGGACACGACGTCGGACTACGACCGCGAGAAGCTCGAAGAGCGCCTCGCGAAGCTCGCGGGCGGTGTCGCCGTCCTCAAGGTCGGAGCGGCGACGGAGCTCGAGATGAAGGAGAAGAAGGCGCGCGTCGACGACGCGCTGCACGCGACCCGGGCGGCGGCCGAGGAAGGCATCGTCCCGGGCGGAGGCGTCGCGCTGCTTCGCACGATCCCCGTGCTCGAGAAGCTCAAGGTCGAGGGGACGGACGAGCAGATGGGCGTCGACATCATCAAGCGCGCCGTCGAGTCGCCGATGCGCCAGATCGCCGAGAACGCCGGGTACGAAGGCTCTCTCGTCGTTCAGAAGGTGAAGGGCGAGAAGAAGAGCGTCGGCTTCAACGCCGACACGGGCGAGTACGGCGACATGTACGACTTCGGCGTCATCGATCCGACGAAGGTCGTGCGCATCGCCATCCAGAACGCCTCCAGCATTTCGTCGCTGCTTCTCACGACCGAGGCGCTGGTGACGGAGAGGCCGGAGAAGGAGTCCGAGATGCCCGGCGGCATGGGCGGCATGGGTGGCATGGGTGGCATGGGCGGCATGATGTAGGGCTGCGCGGAGCGCGTCGCCCACCGTGGCACCTCCGGCCCGCCCGCTGCGGGGCCGTCGGTGTGCGGGAACCGGGGCTGCACCGCGAGTGAGATCATGACGGGCGCTCTCGTTCCTGGGTGGAACGGGAGCGCCCTTTCTGTTATCAGTGGTGGAACGCGCCGCCACGGTGGGGGCGAAGGCCGCCGCGCCGCGCAGACGCTCCGTCCGGTCGCGGTGTTTCGACAGGCGGGAGCGCAAATCTCGACAACGAAGCTCTCAAGAGGGAACGCCATGAAGCTGCCGAAGCGCTACGACCCCAGGGAGGCCGAGCCTCGCTGGCAGCGCCACTGGGACGAGCAGGGGATCTATCGGTTCAATCGCGACCCGTCTCTCCCCGTCTACAGCATCGACACACCTCCTCCCACGGTTTCCGGAGCCATTCACATCGGACACGTCTTCAGCTACGTGCAGGCGGAGGTCGTGGCACGCTTCTGGCGGATGAAGGGCATGAACGTCTACTACCCCTTCGGGTTCGACGACAACGGGCTCCCGAGCGAGCGGCTGGTCGAGAAGGAGAAGGGCGTCACGGCGGCAGAGGTCGGGAGGGAAGCGTTCGTCAGGCTGTGCCTCGAACTCACGAGGGAGTACGAGGCGGAGTTCAAGGACTTCTGGCGGAGCCTCGGGATATCGGTCGACTGGGACGAGAACTATTCGACCATCGACCCTCGCTCTCAGCGCATCTCTCAGCGCTCGTTCCTGGACCTCTTCGCGAAGGGCCTCGTCTACCGCAAGGAAGCGCCGACGCTCTGGTGTCCCGAGTGTCACACCGCCATCGCACAGGCGGAGATCGAGGACGCGGAGCACGACTCGGTCTTCTACGACGTGGCGTTCAAGCTGGACGGACGCGACCTCGTCATATCGACGACGCGGCCGGAACTCCTTCCCGCGTGCGTAGGCATGTTCGCGCATCCCGACGACGAGCGCTACTCCGACATCATCGGACGAGAGGCGACGGTCCCGCTCTTCGGGTACGAGGTCCCGATCGAGGCCGACGACAAGGCCGACCCGGAAAAGGGAACGGGCCTCGTCATGTGCTGTACGTTCGGAGACACGACGGACATCGCCTGGTGGCAGGAGCACGGCCTCGACACCCGCATCGTCTTCGACGGCGAAGGACACATGAACGACCTGGCGCCGGGCTACGAGGGGCTGTACCTCAAGAAGGCGCGCAAGAAGATCGTTGAGGACCTGGATGGCGCCGGGCTCCTGAAGGGACAGAGGCCCATCGCGCACGACGTCAACGTCCACGAGCGGTGCGGGACCGAGATCGAGTTCTCGGTCGCCGGGCAGTGGTTCGTCCGGGTCCTGGACATCAAGGACAAGATCATCGAGGCGGGCTCCAAGGTGGACTGGTACCCCGAGTTCATGGAGGTCCGTTTCAGGAACTGGGTGGAGAACCTGAAGTGGGACTGGTGCGTCTCGAGGCAGCGGTACTATGGCGTTCCGTTCCCGCTCTGGACGTGCTCGGATTGCGGAGAGGTCATACTGGCCTCCGACGACCAGCTGCCGGTCGACCCGACCGTGACGCACCCGCCCGTCGACGCGTGCCCGAAGTGCGGGTCGAGGTCGATCGAGCCCGAGCGCGACATTATGGACACGTGGATGACGTCGTCCTGCACCCCGTTCTTGAACCTGAAGTGGCGCGAGCCCGAGGACCGGACCGCCGAGTTCGGGAAGGTCGGGGAGGATGGGACCGAATACCTGATGGACCTCCGTCCGCAGGCGCACGACATCATCAGGACGTGGGCCTTCTACACGATCGTGAAGTCGGTCCTGAACGAGGGCAAGGTCCCCTGGCGGACCGCCATGATCTCGGGGCACGTGCTGCACCCCGACAGAGCCAAGATCTCGAAGTCGAAGGGCGGCGGGGCGCACTCGCCGAGCCAGGTCATCGAGGAGAGGTCGGCCGACAGAACGCGCTACTGGGCGTGCTCGAGCAGGCTCGGCGTCGACACGATGATGGCCGACGAGGCGTTCGACGCCGGCAAGAGGCTCGTGGTCAAGCTGTGGAACGCGTCCAAGTTCGCGATCGGAAGGCTAGAGGACTTCGACGCGGGCGCCGAGCGGGAACTCTCGCTCATCGACAGGTGGCTCCTGTCCAGGCTGGCCGGCGCGGTCGAGCGCGCCGGCTCGAGCTACGAGGCGTGCGAGTACCACGCCGCGATGGAGGCCGCGGAGGCCTTCTTCTGGCACGACGTCTGCGACAACTACATCGAGATCGCGAAGAAGAGGCTGTACGGCGACGAGGGGTACGACGGCGTCACACGCCGCGGCGCGCAGTTCGCCCTGTATCAGGCGCTCCTGGGCGCGCTTAAGATGATCGCCCCCGTCATGCCCCACATCACCGAGGAGCTGCACTCGCTCTACTTCGCCGAGCGCGAGGGCGTCCCATCGATCCACGTCTCCCGGTGGCCCGAGCCGTCGCCGGAGTGGCGCGACGCCGAGGCGGAGGAGGCGGGCGCGACGGCGCTCGCCGTCATCGAGGGGATGCGCAAGGTCAAGTCGATGGCGAAGGTGTCGGTCGCGGCCCCCGTCGGGACGCTTGCCGTCGCCTGCGACGCGGACGCCTGGGCTCGCATCGAGCCGCTTCGCCGCGAGCTTCTCGACGTCTCGAACGCCCGCGAGCTCGTACACGCCGAGCGGACGGGCGACGGGTTCGTCGAGACCGACAGAGACGGTGTCCTCGTCGCTGCCGAGCTTCTGGAGCCTCAGGCCGGAGAGTGAGTGCGCGCCGGGCGCGCTGACGTCTCTGCTCATCGGGACGTACACCGATCAGCGAGGAGGGTTCTTGGCGGCCACCAAGACTGCGCGGGAGCTCCTTCCCGAGGCCCCCTCGATTCTGGCGATAGAGACGGGGCTTCTGGGGGAGCTTCTCGTCATCACTCCTGCGCTCCGGGCCGTCAAGGCTACGTGGCCGGAGGCCAGCATCACGGTCATGGTCTCTCCCGGGTCCGCCCCCGTTCTGGTCGAGAATCCCAACGTCGACAGGCTTCTCCCTCTCTCCAAGAAAGAGCGCTCGGGATTCACCGGGCTCATGCGTCTGGCTTCCTGGATCAGAGCCAAGCGCTTCGACGCCGTTCTCGTCTTCCACACGTCTTTCAGAAGCGCGCTCGCGGCGTTCATGGGCGCGGTCCCGGTCCGCGCCGGACTCGCATGGGAGGGGCGCGGGTTTCTGCTGACGCACAAGCGTCCTCGCGACAGAAGCGCGTACGAGGCCGACGAACACCTGCGCGTGGCGGAACTGATCGGAGCGACGGCAAGGGGCAGGGAACTGGAGCTCTTTCTCACCGACGACGAGCGCTCGGAGGCCGCGTCCCTACTGCCGGACGGACAGGGGCGGTCTCTGGTGTGTCTGCACCCCGGTTCGAGTCACGAGAATCGCCGCTGGCCGGCCGAGCGGTTCGCGGAGCTTGGAGCAAGGCTGAGAGGGTCGCGCGGCGTCGACCCCGTGTACGCAGTAGGTCCGAGGGAGAGAAACGTGGCCGAGGCCGTTGAGCGCTGGTACGAGCAGTCGCGCCTGAATCGTCCGACCGTCATCCACCCCCGGACGGTTCGCATACTCGGCGGCGTCTTCGAACGCTCGTGTGCGGTCGTGACAAACGACACGGGTCCGATGCATGTGGCCGCCGCCGTCGGCGTTCCCGGTGTCTTCCTGCACGGGCCGATCCCTGTCGAGCGGTGGCATCCGCCCGGAGAGCGCTACGTTACACTCGTTGCGGATGCCGTTCACTGCCAGCCGTGCGACACCTCACAGTGTGCACAGACGTCGCTTCTGTGCATGGAGGCCATCGACGTCGACACGGTGTTCGAGGCGTTGTCGCGTCTCATCGAGAGCGCTTCGCCCTTCCCGCGGCGTGCGGGAATCCCGGACGCGATCCGGGTTTCGACCGATTCGGAGTCACCATGACCGTACTGCACGTCATAGAGTCGCCGTCCTGGACCGGGGCGATGGCGCAGACGCTGGAGCTTCTTCGTGGGCTCGACGCGCGAGGGCACGCAGTCGCGCTGGCGACCACACCGGGGAGCATCCTCTGGGACCGCTCTGTCGAGTCCGGCATAGAGACGTTCGCAGTCGCGACGCGCTCCGAACTCAACCCGGCCGCGGTCGCGAAGCTCTCGTCTTTCGTGGTCCGGAGGAAGGTCGACATCGTTCACGCGCACAGGGCGCACGCGCACTCGCTGGGTCTTCTGACCGCGATGCTGACTCACCGTCCGTTCGTGGTCGCGCGACGGGTGTCGTTCGCGCCGAAGGACAACCTCGGAAGCCGCCTGAAGTACGGGAGCAGGTTCGTGACGCGGATCGTCGCCGTCTCTCAGGGCGTGAAGGACGTCCTCGTCGACTACGGGGTCCCGGAAGGGAAGGTCGTGGTCATCTACAGCGGCTCCGACCCCTCGGTCTACAGGAGCGACCTCGACGGTAGCGCAGTGCGAAGCGAGTTCGGTATCCCAGCGGACGCTCCTCTCGTCGGGAAGGTGGCCAACTACTACCACGGCTGGAAGGGCCACGATACGTTCCTGACGGCGGCCGCCAGCGTCGTGTCCGAGATCCCGGCGGTTCGGTTCCTGCTCGCGGGACAGCGCACGGACGGCGAGAAGATGGAAGCGCTCGTCGAGGGGCTCGGACTCGGAGACTCGGTCATACTCGCCGGCTACCGCCCGGACGTTCCGGAGGTCCTGGCCGCTCTCGACGTCTCCGTGAACTGCCCGCGCGCGGGGGAGGGACTCTCCGGGGCCGTGCGGGAGTCGTTGGCGGCGGGGAAGCCGGTGGTCGCCACCGACGTGGGCGGGAACCGGGAACTCGTCCGCGACGGCGAGACGGGCCTCCTGATCCCGCCGGACGACCCGGACGCGCTGGCCGGCGCGATCCTGAGGCTCATCCGCGACCCTGCGTTCGCGCGGACGCTCGCGGAACGGGGTTCCGCCTTCGTTCGCGAGAACCTGACCGTCGACCGCATGGTCGACGAGACCGCGCGACTCTACGAAGAGATCCTCGCAGAGCGGTCCACCCGTCGCTGACGGCGCCGCTCTTCGCACTCCGCAGGACGGTCCGCCTGATGGCGGCTCCGGCCGTGTCGGTCCACAGGAGCCCCGTGGAATGACGTCCGCACCCTCCAACAGGCGCACGAACCTCTTCGTGACCGGCCGCCCCGGCGTCGGCAAGACGACTCTCGTCGAGAGGGTGCTGGTTCTCGTCGACGTGTCGGTCGGTGGGTTCGTCACGCGCGAGCTTCGGAAGAACGGCAGGCGGGTCGGCTTCGAGATCGCCGACCTGTCGGGAGCGCGGGGCGTCCTCGCGCACGTCGACATCGAGAGCGAGTTCCGCGTCGGTCGCTACGGCGTCAACAGGGAGGACCTCGAGCGCATCGGGCTCCCGGCGATACGGAACGCGGTCGCGGGCGCGCGCCTCGTCGTGATGGACGAGATAGGCAGGATGGAGATGTGCTCGCCTGCGTTCATGTCGGAGGTGGAGCGGGCGCTCGAGTCGCCGTCGGTGGTGTTCGGGACGATCCAGGACCGCGGCAACGCCTTCCTGGACGCCGTTCGAGGGCGGGAGGACGTCGAGGTGCTACGCGTGACCGAGGAGAATCGTGACCGACTTGTGGAGGATGTGGTCGCGCGGCTCGAGGACCTGCTCACCTGGCGGCGGTCTCTCTGAACCTCGCCGGAGGCCACGTCCCCGCCCTGATGCCGTCGGCGAGGATGAGCATGACGCCCGAAGCGGCGAGCGGCACCGCGAGCATGAGAGCGGTCCGCAGGACGCCGTGCGGGGAGTAGGCCTCGACCTTGAGGGCGATCCAGACCGCGACCGCGAGCGCCTCCAGGAGCAGCGCCGAGCCCGCTGCGGTCGCCCATCGGATGCCCGCGACACCTGTTGCCACGACGACTATCGTGAAGATGATCTTGACGAGCGCGAACGCAATGCTGGCGCCGCTCGACGTGAGGGTCATGCCCAGCCACGTCACGGCGAACACGGGCGCTATCACAGCGCCCAGCACCGCGAGAGTGCGCCACGACCTCTGTCCTTCCTGAACGACCGTCGTCACCTTAGCGCTCCTTGCCGGAGGCCGGGAGTCGAGTCCGAATCTACCTTCGACCCGTCTGCGGGCGCAAGGGCTTTCCGCGAACAACGCCCTACCGCGGCGCGTGCGTAGGGCGTAGGATGGGGGATGCGGGACGTGCGCGACTCGCCCACGGCGGGAGCGCCTGATACCCCGGAGCTTCCGACGTGAGTGCCTGATACCCCGGGAGCTTCCGATGTGAGTGCCTGACACCCCGGAGCTTCCGACATGAGTGCCTGAGACCCCCTTCCCACGAGTCGCCCCGATCGGCCCCGGCCCGGGCCGTTCCGGGCGGGGAGGTTCGAGCAAATGACATCCACATCCAGGGCGGCCGCCGTCGTCGCCTGCGCGCTTCTGCTGGCGGGCTGTGCGCGTCGCGTGCCTGTGGCGGAACTCGAGGCCAGGGACGCGAGCGTCGGAGCGGTGGTCAGGCTCACGAGCGGAGAGGCTCTGAGCTGCAGGCTGCTCTCGCTCTCGACTGACGCTCTGGAGGTCGAGGTCTACTACCCCGTAGGCGGCGACGTGGAGCTGTGGGGCACCGGTGAGGACCGGCGCGTCGTGTCGGGAGGCGAACAGGTGGCTGGAGATCTCGTGTCCGTCGAGCGCGACGGCGTCTCGCGAACCGCCGTCGTCAGGCGAATGGTGGCCGTCTCCGAGGTCACGACAGCCACGTTCCACAGGAGCGGCAGCGAGGCGTCGCTCGGTCCGATCCTGAGTCTCCTCGTCGGGCCGGTCATCGGCGCACTGCTCGCTCTCTCGATCTGAAGGAGGTCTCGAGACCATGTGGACTCAGGGAACGCAGCCACGCGCGAGTCAGGGGACAAGGCCACCCGCGCGTAGGGGGCCGCCGCCAGCCGCACGCCGGGGAACGCAGCCACAGCCGACCCGACTCACCCTTCTGCTGTTCGTCGCATCGATGATCGCGGTCTGCGTCTCCGGATGCGCGAGCGCTCCGGGCTGGAGATTCGCCGAGGACCCGGGCGTGCCGGCGGACGTGCGCCTGAGGGACGGAGGCGCGCTCTCCGGCACTCTCATAGAGATGTCGAACGGCGCGCTCGTGTTCGACACGAGCGTCGAGCGGGGCGAGGACGTCGAGGTCATACGCAGGGACGGTGTCGACTACGTCTACGCGGGCGGGGTGGTCCTCGGGACGGCCGTCGAGATCCGCGATTTCGACATCGTGACGAGGCGAAGAGTGCCGTTGCGCGACACCGAGGAGCTTCTCATCAAGTCCCGCGCGTATCTGGGATGGGGGTCGGCGGTCGCGGGCGTTCTGGCGTTCTTCCTCGTGCAGGTCCTGGAGGAGACGCAGTAGGCCCCGTGGCTCAGATGGAGCGGCGGGGTCTACTCCAGCGGCCCGACCGACGCCGCATACAACACGACCTCCACCACGCCGTCGACGCCGACGACCTCGTTCATAGCCTCGTCGTCGAAGGCGCCTATCGTGCAGCATCCATACCCCATGGACGTAGCGGCGAGATACATGTTCTGTCCGACGTGTCCGGCGTCGAGCAGGACGTAGCGGTGGCCGCGCTGGCCGTACCGCCCGGTGGTGCGCGGCAGGACCGCCGTCCACACGAACGTCACCGACGCCTGCTCGCACATCTTCTGGCCCAGGGCCGCGCTCGTGATTTCCGAGCCCACGTTCCCCGTCCTCTGAAGCATGAGGGCGTGCTCGTCCGTCAGGTAGCGGTAGAGCCCGGGTTCGAGGTTGAACACGCTGTTGACAGCGAGGTGCGCCTCGATCGGATAGCAGGCCCCCGCGGAGGGGGCGTTTCGCAGGGCGTGGGGGCCGAGTTCCCCGGTGACGCCGTGTGTCGCCCACAGGAGCTGCGAGAGGACCTCGAGCGGCATCCGGTCGGCGCCGTAGTGGCGGATCGACCGCCGCGCCGACAGGACCCCCCAGATGGGGGGGCCGCCCGACACCGACGGGGCCGGCAGCTTGATGAGAGGGTGCATCCATCCTCCTGCTCAGAGGGATACAGGGGCCGACTATACAGGTTCCTAACGTCCAGCGAAAGACCCGGCCGCCGGCTACACCCGGGCCCGCGTCCCGGTGTCGGACCAGAAGAGGCGCTGGCTCCGCGCGGTTGTTGCCCGAGCCGCGCGCAGACGGTATTCTCGTGTGCAGGAGGTTCCCATGACCAGTCACTCACTGTTCTGCCTGGGCCTCGCGCTCATCTCCGTCGCGCTGGTCGCGGGTTCGCACGAGCCCGCGTCGGCGCGCGACGCGATGGTCACCTTCAAGGTGCACGTTCCGGACACGACCCCACCCGAGGCGAGCGTCTACATGGCGGGCAACATACCGTCGCTCGGTCCGTGGGACCCGGGGAAGGTCGAGCTCGGCAAGATAGGGGACAGGCTCTACGCCATCACGCTCGTCCTCCCGGTCGAGACCGAGGTCAGGTTCAAGTTCACGCGCGGGACGTGGGAGACCGTCGAGAAGGGAGCCGACCACGAGGAGATCGCCGACCGCGTCCTCCATGTCGTGGGCGACGAGACGGCTCCGTTCTGGGTCGAGAACTGGCGGGACCTGTCACCGTACCGCGAGTCACACACGGTCGTGGGCGACCTCAGGCGGCACACCGGTTTCCCGGCCACGAAGCTCGGGAACTCGCGCGACGTCCTGGTCTACCTTCCTCCCGGATACGACGCCGAACCAGACCGTCGCTATCCGGTTCTCTACATGCACGACGGGCAGAACCTCTTCGACGCCGCGACGTCGTTCATCGGCGTCGAGTGGAGCGTCGATGAGACCGTCACGAGAATGGTCGAGGCTGGTCAGATCCGGCCCCTCATCGTCGTCGGCATCGAGAACACGAGCGACCGGGCCTACGAGTACACTCCGGCGCCCGACAGAGCGCGCGGCGGCGGCGGCGCGAGTCTCTACGCCGACTTCATACTCAACGACCTCAAGCCCTTCATCGATCGCACCTACAGAACGCTGCCGGACAGGGAGAACACCGGCGTGGCCGGGTCGTCTCTGGGCGGCATCGCGTCCCTCTATCTCGCGTGGGCGCATCCGAACGTCTTCTCCCGCGTGGCCGCCATGTCCACGTCCTACGGCTGGGCCGACTCCCACATCCTGAGCTTCGTCGCGGAGAGGAAACCGCCGCCCGGCGTTCGCGTGTGGATCGACATGGGGACCGCGGAGGACCGTTCGGACCGCGACGGTGACGGCGTTCCGGACATCATCAAGCTCCATCGCCGCATGCGCGACATCCTGATGGAGGAGGGTCTCCCCATCCCCGGGCGGCTCAAGTATGTAGAGGACGAGGGTGCCGTCCACAACGAGCGAGCCTGGAGCGCGAGGTTCCCAAGGGCGCTTCAGTTCCTGTTCCCGGCTCGCGGCTAGCACGCGAGCGAGTCGGCCATGGCGTCAGCGCACCGCCGCGCCGAATCCGGAGGGTGAGATGAACGAACGTGCGAACGAACGCCGGGATCTTCTCCGCTGTATGCTGCTCGCGGCGTTCGTCGTCGCGGTGGTCGGAACCGCCTCGGCCGCGCCCGTGATGAACGCCAGGGGCCCGGCACCGTCGCCCGACGGATCGGAGATAGCGTTCTCCTTCATGGGGGACGTCTGGATCGTTCCGGCGGAGGGCGGGACGGCGAGACGTCTCACCGTTCACGAGGCCTACGACGACCACCCGGTGTGGGCTCCCGACGGAACGCTCATCGCGTTCACTTCGGAACGCGAGGGCAACGGCGACACCTACGTCATGCCAGCCGGTGGAGGCGTGCCGAGACAGCTGACCGTCCACAGCGCGTGGGACGATCTCCAGTGCTGGAGGCGCGACGGCGCCGGTCTCCTCTTCGCATCGCAGCGCGACACCACCGCGTCGGAGCTGTACGAGATGTCTCTCGCCGGCGGGCTCCCCAGGAGAGTCATCAAGGACCGGGCCTTCAACGTCGCGGTCTCGCCCGACGGACGCTGGATCGCCTACGTGCGCGGCCGGACACCATGGTGGCGCAAGCACTACAGCGGGAGCGCCTCGCGGGACATCTGGATCAGAGCCTACGACGGTGGGCCGAGCTACAGGCTCGTCGATTGGCCCGGAGACGACGACCGTCCGATGTGGGGCGACGACGGCCGCACGCTCTACTTCCAGTCCGAACGCATTGATGGGGTGGCCAACATCTGGAGAGTGGTGCTCGATCTTCCGGCGCCGGGTCAGGGCGGAGAACCGGCCGTCGCGCGTCCCCCCGTGCAGGTGACGAAGCACGAGTCCGACGGAGTGCAGTACGCGGCCATCTCTGACGACGGGTCCCTCATCGCCTACGAGTGGAGCGGCGGTCTGTGGTCGATCGACGTTCCGGACGGCGACTCGCGGTCCGTGGAGGTCCTGGCCCCGAGCGACCACAAGTGGAACGACCATCTGCGGATGGACCTCTCGTCAGGCGTGACCGAGTTCGCGCTCTCGCCCGACGAGACCGAGATGGCGCTCGTCGTTCGCGGGGAGGTGTTCGTGGCCTCGTTCGAGGACGGAGAGTGCGGGGCGACGATGCGCATCAGCGAGACGCCCGCCAGGGAGAGGGACGTGGCGTGGATGCCCGACGGCGAGACGCTGCTCTTCTCTTCCGACCGGGAGGGGAACTACGACATCTACTCCGCGCGCTCGACCGAAGAGGGTGAGACCGAACTCTCGAAGGCGCTTCGCAGAGAGGTGACGCGTCTCACCGACTCGCCCGAGGACGACGCCCTGCCAACACCGTCACCGGACGGAGAGACGATCGCCTACCACAGCGGCGACCGCTATCTCTGGACTATGGAGGCCGACGGAGGCGGGAGGCGGAGGCTGGTCGACGAAGCTGACGTTCTCCACTTCTCGTGGTCTCCCGACGGAGTCTGGGTCGCTCTCTCGAGAACCACGATGGGTCACAAGGAGGACATCTTCATCGTCCCGGCGGGCGGCGGCGAGGCCGTCAACGTGACGAACCACCCGAACGACGACTTCCAGCCGCGCTGGAGCGACGACGGGAAGCGCCTGAGCTACGCGTCGCGCACCGATGACGGGCAGTACATGCTCCGCTACATGTGGTTGACCCGCGACGACTACTGGAAGACCGAAGAGGAGCGCGAGGAGGATGCGGAGGACGCCGAGGCCGTTGACGCGGAGGGCGACGACGAGGAAGAGGACGAGGAGGAGCCCGGCGTCAGTGTGGAGATAGACTTCGACGGCCTGAACGAGCGGACCGAGACGGTCATGAACATGCGGGGCGGGTACGACTTCTACGCACAGACGCCGGACGGGCACTACTTCGCGTTCCCGTCCAGGACCCTCGGCGGGACCGACCTCTGGATCGTCGACTGGAAGGGCGACAAGCTCATCCAGGTGACCGAGGGCGGCGGGAGCGCCGAGCGGCTGCACTGGGACGACGACGGGTCGACCTGCTACTACGTGGGTTCCGGCGGTTCCATCCTCACGGTCAGCATCGATCCGGAGGACGGGTCTATCACCGGGCGCGGAGGCGTGGGCTTCTCCGTCCACGTGACAGTGGACGTCCCAGAGGAACGCAAGCAGATGTTCAACGAGGCGTGGCGCCTGCTCCTGAGCGGGTTCTACGATCCGGAGTTCCACGGGGTCGACTGGGCGGGCGTGCGCGAGCACTACGAGCCGATGGCCCTGGCCGCCTACACGGAGCAGGAGTTCAGGATGGTGGTGCGGGAGATGCTGGGCGAGCTGTCCGCGTCGCACCTCGGGATATACCGATGGGGCGGGGGCGGAGTGAACACGGGTCTCCTGGGCATCAGGCACTACGAGAGCCACGACGGGCCCGGCGTCCGCGTGCGCGCTGTCATGCCCGACAGCCCCGCCGACAGGGCCGGGATAGAGCCGGGCGACTTCATCGTCTCGGTGAACGGGGAGACCATTGGCGCGGGCGAGAACTACCACAGACTGCTGGTCGACAGGACGGGGGAGGAGGTCCTGATCGGCGTTGCCGACAACGCGCGAGGCTCGAACCTCCGCGACGTGCGCATCCGTCCGGTCGACGGCGGCACGATGCGGCGACTGGCCTACGAGGACGAAGTGAAGCGGAACCGCCGGATGGTCGACGAGCTTTCGGGCGGCCGCCTCGGGTATCTCCACATAGCGGGCATGGGGCTCTCCAACCTCATTCAGTTCGAGGAGGACCTCTTCGCCCAGGGTGTCGGCAAGGACGGTCTCGTCATCGACATCCGAGGCAACGGCGGAGGCTCGGTGCACGATGAGATCCTGCGGTACCTCGACCGCCAGGTCTACGGCTACACGACGTCGCGGACGCGGCCCCCGTCGCGCAACCCGCTCGAGCTCTACACGAAGCCCCTCACGCTCGTCATCGACGAGAGCTGCTACAGCGACGCTGAGATCTTCCCTATGGGGTGGAAGGCGCTCGAGCTGGGTCCGGTCGTAGGAACCCCGACGTACGGCGCCGTCATCGGCACGAACGACGTGGAACTCATCGACGGCACGTGGTTCCGCGTGCCCGGCTCCGGGTGGTACGACCTGACCGGCAGGAACCTGGAGAACTGGGGCATCGAGCCCGACGTGCGCGTCGACTCCGTGCCCGAGGAGGACAGCAGGGGAGAGGACGTCCAGCTCTCGACGGCCGTGCGTGTGCTCATGGAATCGATCGACTAGGCGTCGCCTTCGCGTGTCGTGCGGCACCCCCACAAGAGAAACCGGGGGCGGGATCACTCCCGCCCCCGGCCTCGTTTAGCACGTCTACTGCATTCCTCGCGTTCAGGACTACCTGTACATGGCCTTGATCGAGCCCCAGGTTGCGTCCTCGACCGGCGAGTAGTTGTCGCTGCCGATCTTCACCCACTTGAGGTACCAGCCAAGATCGGTCGTGGCGTAGCTGTCGGCGCCGAAGAAGAACCCGATCATGACCGTCTGGCCGTGGTACGCGGACAGGTCGAAGCAGTCGCGGACGAACGTGAGGCTGTCGCCCGTGAAGACCTCTTCCATTGCCACGCACTCAGGCACGTAGGTCGTGCTGTCGAGTATGTCGTCGTAGCCACCGAACGGATACACGAGCTGCCACGTGACGCCACCGTCGGTCGAGACCTTGACGTTGCCTCCGTCCCAGCCGCCCTCGGTGTCGTAGTAGTGGCACAGCTCCATGCAGTCGCAGAGCACGTTGATGTCGAACGGACCGATCATGAGAGCTTCGCCCGTAAGAGGCAGGTATGCCCCGCCAAGGACGGTGCCCCACACGTTCGTGACCGGGACGTCATCACAGGCGACACTGGGGATCCCGACCGGGATGCCCCACTCCCACGGCACCGGACCGTTTCCGCACGGGAAGGGAACGCCGCCGCCGTCATCGATATTGAAGTCGGCGACGTAGCAGACGTACTCCGACGGGCAGCACGGCTCCGGCGGCGGGGGCGGGCACTCGCCGATCGATATCGCATCGAACGAGCCCTGCGCTCCGTCGTAACCCTGGTATCCGATGCCGAGCGTGATCGTCTCACCGACCGAGTAGCCGGAGATGTCGACGACGTACAGCTGCCACTGCCACGATACGGCGGCGTTGTTGTCGTTGAAGTAGTCCCACACAACAACGTCGTTGACCGTGACGAAGAGGTTGTAGTTCTGATACGGGGTGATCGCCCAGTAGACGCTGGCGAGGGCGTAGAACGAGAGGCATTCGTCGCCCGCCTCGATGACGTAGTCGACGTACATCCACTCGTCCTGCGGACCGGAGTACGTCGCGTCGTACAGGCACGAGGCGTAGTAGAGACCCTCGTACGGCGCGTAGTCACCCACGCCCCACGTCTCGACGGCGTTCGTCTGGAAGAGCGTCCAGCCTGCCGGCGGGACGCCTGCCTCGAAGCCCTCGAACAGCGCGCGCTGACCACCCTGGTAGTAGTCGATGGGGAACATGATCTCGTTCGGGATCTTGTCGCCGTTCTTCGGGCCGGCCAGCGCCACGCCCGTGACCATGAGGAGGCAGAGAGACAGGATCAATGTGCGCTTCATGAGCGTTCTCCTTCTGCAACAGGGTTGCCTGGAGATCTACAGCGGAACGAACGCACTTCGCTCTCGGTCGCTACGCCACCTCCTCTCGCTCTCTTCCCCGGTTGTGAGTGTGCTGCGAAGAACGCGGCTCGGCACGCCGGACACTTGCCAGGAGATGCCGGGCGACAGGCGTGCAGCGTCATCTTCAGTGTTCAGAGTTTCGCAGCGCGTACGCAACATTGACTGACGGTCAGCAGCAGGTTGAGTCTACTCCGCCACCGAGTGCTCGTCAAGAGCCAAGAGCCGAGTCCGGTGCGTTGGGAGGCGCCGCGCGAGAGAGGTGAACCATCGTTCAATCCACCGCCGGCAGCTGGCGGGGAGGCGGGAGGTGTGTGCCGACCTCGTGTCGCCGGCAGGCGGTCAGTGATGCTGACCGGCGTCTCATCGAACGAGAGCGAGGGCGGGATAATCTCCCGCCCTCGCACCGGAACACAGCGTTGTCGGTCCGTCGTCCTCGATGCTCCGAGGGCCGGGACGTCCGCTACTTATACATGCTCTTGATGCTGCCCCACGTCGTCTGCTGGACCGATGTCACTTCGTCGCTTCCGAGCTTCATCCACTTGAGGTACCAGCCGGGATAGGTGACGGAGCTATCGGAGCCGAAGAAGAAGCCGAACCAGACGGTGTGGCCGACGTAGTCGGAGAGGTCGAAACAATCCCTCATGAAGGTGGTCATGTGACCCGTGAAGACCTCTTCACCCCCGACGCACTCGGCGATGTAGCTCGTCGAGTCGAGGATATCGTCGTATCCGTCGAACGGGTAGATGATCTGCCACGTCGCGCCGCTGTCGAGCGAGATCTTGACGTTGCCTCCGTCGTATCCGGTCTCGATGTCGTAGAAGTGGCAGAGCTCCATGCAGTAGCAGCTCTCCGTGATGTTGAACGGACCCACGATCGCGCCCTCGCCCGTCTGGACGGGATAGTCGGTCGCGAGACCGGTGGCGAGCACGGTCGTGACGGCCACGTCGTCGCAGGCGAGCGCCGGGATCCCTACCGGCACGCCCCACTCCCACGGGATCGGGCCCACGCCGCACTCGAGGGGAGCCCACTGGCACCCGGCGACGTTGAAGTCGACCACGTAGCAGATGTACTCGGACGGGCAGCACGGCTCCGCCGGAGCGTCAGGGCACTGGCCGATCTGGAGAGCGTCGAACGAGCCCTGGGCGCCGTCGTATCCCTGATAGCCCAGGCCGAGCGTGATCGTCTGACCGGCCGAGTAGCCCGAGAGGTCGACGACGTACTGCTGCCACTGCCACGTGACGGCCGCGTTGTTGTCGTTGTAGTAGTCCCACACGACGACGTCGTCTATCGTGACGAACAGGTTGTAGTTCTGATACGGGGTGACCGCCCAGTAAACGCTGGCGAGCGCGTAGAACGAGAGGCAGTCGTCACCGGTCTCAAGCGTGTACTCGAGGTAGAGCCACTCATCCTGAGGGCCTGAGTATGTCGCGTCGTAGTTGCACGTCGCGTAGTAGAGGTTCTCGAACGGGTCGTACGAGTCCTGGAACCACGTCTCGACGGCGTTCGTCTGGAGGAACGTCCAGCCGACCGGCGGGACGCCTGACTCGAACCCCTCGAACACGGTTCGGAGAGGCTGGTCGTTGGGGAACATGATCTCGCTGGCCTGCTTCTCGGCAGGGTTGGCGAGCCCGGCAACGGCGGTCGCCGCTGCGAGCATGAAGCACATGGCAATGATGATCGAACGTCTCATCGGAACCTACCTCCTGTGGTCGTTGCGGTCCTGCGTGAACACTCGTGTCGTTCTGTCCGCGTCGCGGGAGAAACCTCCCTTCACCCCGCGCGTGCGGGGTCCGGGGCGCGGAGGAACTGCGAGGGACCGGACCCTTGTACTCTTTGTCAAGAATCGTCTTTCGCGGTCTTCGCTGGACGGATATCCATGCAATGCGTGTGCCAGCGGACCGGGGGTCGGCAGGTTTGGGCAATCCTGCCGGACCGTCCGTGCACCGGGGGCGACAGGTTCGGGCAATCCTGCTAGACTGTCCGTGCACCAGGGGTCTGATCCCCTCTCCATCGTTCCGAACAGGAGGCATTCATGAGACGACTCTCACCAGCCATTGCCGCGGCGGCTCTGACCGTGGCGCTCGTTTCGGCTCCCGCCAGCGCCGGGATCGTGGACGTGGCTGTCGGCGTCTACGGAGGCGCGAACTTCCCGATGGAGGGCGGCGCCGGGGCGGGGACGGTCCTGGGCGCGAAGCTCCGCGTCCTGCCGCCCATCCCGATGATAGGCGCGGAGGTCTACTATCAGCGCGTGGGGCAGAACGACGCCGAGGACGTGTGGAACGATGGGGACGTGCGCGTCAACTTCTCCGGGGAGGGGTTCGACGTGTTCGGGGCGGACCTCCTCATCGGGGGCGTCCGCGGCCTGCCGGGGTTCAAGTGGTACGGCATTGCCGGCATCAACTTCGTCGAGTTCTCGGAGAGCGGTTCCGGGGAGTACAGGATGGGCGGCGAGCTGGGAGTGGGGCTCGAGATCGTCCCGCCGGCGCTCGGGTTGTCCGTCGAGGGCCGCGCGCTCATCGCGTACCTGGGTGTCGGCGACGAGCCCGACCCGAAGATGGCCACGGTCACCGTCGGGGTGAACTACTACTTCTAGAGGCGGACGTGCGCAGACGTAAAGAGGGCCTCCGTCCGTCGGACGGAGGCCCTTCTCCGTGTCGCCATTCGCTCGACGCCCTACTTCAGAAGCGTCATCTTCCTCGTCGACGTCTCGCCGCCGTACGAGAGTTCGCAGAAGTAGACTCCGCTTGCGACCGTCTTTCCGGACGCGTCGGTCCCGTTCCAGACGACCGAGTGCTTCCCCGGGTCCTGCACTCTGTCGACCAGTGTCGCCACGAGCCTTCCGTCCACGGAGTACACGCGAAGCGTCGTTCTCGCATGACCGGTCGGCGCCGGCTCGAGCTCGTACCGGATCGTCGCGAACGGGTTGAAGGGGTTCGGTGAGATCTCGGTGAACCGGGACCGTCCGCCGACCGGTGACGAGCCGTCCTCGATGCCCGTGTCCTCGGGCCAGCTGGCGAAGGAGCCGGTGCTGGCCAGGGCGAACGGCTGCGGCGCGTGGGGCACGGTCGTGCCGTCGACGCGCACCGTGTAGGTCCCCGTCGCGGGGCTCGCGAGCCGCACGACCTCCTCGACGTTCAGGGCGTCGTACGAGCCGCCCGTGACGGACTGCCCGGCGCTCATGACGTTGCCCTTGTACGTGCCTCCGGGGCCCGTGACCGTGAGGTCGAGGTTGTTCTGGATGGCGACGCCCGCGCCCGCCGACGCGGGATAGTCGGTCCAGACGAGCACGATCTCCAACGGAACGGCGCTCGTGTCGACCTCGAAGTCGAACGTGTCGAACCCTCCCTGCGAGACGCCCGGGGTCGCGTCCTCGATGATCAGCTCCCGCGCGTCCCCGTCGAAATAGAGCCCGTCGTCCAGGAGCACCCGGCCCCATCCCTCGTTGTTGTTCGGGATGTCGGCGGACCCGATGTCGGTCGCCGAGTTCATGACGACCGCCTTCACGAGCGCGGCGCTCGGCGCGTGCGCGTCCGCCGGCGTCTTCGTGCCGGTAGGGTACCACCCTTCCACGAAGTACTGTCTCGTGAGCGCGGCGCACCCGGCGACCGCCGGCGTCGCCATTGACGTTCCCTGGAACGGCGAACTCGCCACGCTGCAGGTGTTCGCCGGCGGGTTGCCGATGTTGTTGTCGGCGGAGTTCACGTAGCTGTATCCGGCCTCGCCTCCGGGCGCCACTACCGTGGGCTTCAGGCGGCCGTCGCTCGCGGCGCCGCGGCTCGAGTAGCCGGCCATCGTGTCCTGCGAAGGCGGCCTGCGCGTCGCGCCGACGGTGATGCAGTTCTTGGCGGTGCCGGGGTAGCTGACGGTCGCCGCGTCGGGACCCGCGTTCCCCGCGGCGAAGACGATGAGGAAGTCGGGGTGCGACCACATGAAGTTGTCGACGCCTGACGCGTACGAGTCGTAGCTGTTCTCGGTGCTGCCCCACGAGTTCGAGTGGATCCTGGCGCCCTTGTTGTAGGCGTCGGTGTAGGCGGCGATACAGCTGGCCGGCACGGCCACCTGGCCCACGGTGCAGCTCCACTCGTCGTCGACACCGACGTCCTGCAGAATGAGCTGCGCTTTGTAGGCCATCCCGTTGTAGTCGTAGTTGCCTGCGTTGATGTAGGACTGGTCGCCGGCGAGCGTTCCGCAGACGTGCGTCCCGTGGCCGACGTCGCATCCGTCGTACGCCGCCCCTCCGTACAGAGAGTAGTCGATGACCTTCCGGTGCGACGGGCCGGGCGCGGCGCTGCCCGTCTCACGGAACCAGCACGAGTTGTAGTCGAGCCCCGAGTCCATGACGCCGACGATCTCACCCTCGCCGTGCAGTCCCTTGTCCCAGACCGGCGTGCTGGCGGAGATGTTCGACTGAACGACCCATCTGGTCTGGTCGTTCATGAGGTAGAACTCGGGCTTTTCCTCGATCCACCAGACATCGTCGATCCGCGCCAGTTCCGTAACGAGAGCCGGCGCCGCGTGGACGACGAGGAGCTTCTGGAAGCCGTCGTCCACCGATTCGAGGATCTCGCCGCCGAGCGCCGTCACGCGTCCCGCCGTCCCCTCCGGGTCGTCGAACACACGCACGCGAAGCGTCAGGAACGAGTCCGCGGCCCTCCTGGGATGGCGGAACTCGTGCTTGCCTATGGTGGGGGAGAGCTTGTAGGCCGGGTGGTAGGGCCCGGTCCACACGACGTCCGGTGATCCGGCGAGCGACGCGCGGGCTTCGGGCGTCATGCGGACGACGTAACTCCAGTCCGGGACGTAGGCGATGAGTTCGGCCCCGCCGGCCTCGAGAGCGGACTTGCGCTCGTTGGTCGGGGGACCCGCCAGCTGAACGAGGTAGTAGCCGCTCGCGCGCTCGGCCGGCTCGTCTGCGGCGAGCCATCCTTCGACTTGAGGCTCACCCTCCAGCGGATCGAACGTGTGAGTAACGAGATGTATCGTCCTCGCGCCCGCAGCTCCCGCAACGAGCAGTACCACGAAACATGCCGCGACCGCGGCGGAGCCGATTGCGAACCTCGTCACCTCAAGCCTCCTCTCGTCGGACCCGAACGCGCGAAGCGCGTCCTGGGCCCCGACAGACCGGTATACTCCGTTCGTTTGCTCTCTCGAATCGGCGGGGTGGTCGGCAGGGGGAGCCGGTCGGAACGCTCCCGCTCCGTCCTTCTCACGTACTCCATAGGATATCAGAGAATGTGAATGCCTGTCAAGAACGGGGCGCTTCGGAGGACGGCGGCGGACAGCGATGCTCGAACCAGCTGGGACTTGCCCGAGCGACGGCGCGGTCGGGACGCGTCCTGGGGGAACGCGCCGCGGGCTCAGTTCTCGTACAGCGCCTGGATGCGACCCCAGCTCGGGCCGTCGCTCCGGGGTGGCGTGTATGCCAGCGCTCGAACGTCATCGATGATGATGCCGGCGCGGCAGTACTGCGCGCAGTCCGAGTCGCTGCAGTCGTAGCCGTCCTCGCCTGTGATGATGACCCACTTGAGCGCCACGAGATTGTGGCCGGGTCCTGCTATCCCCACCGTGGGCTTCCTCTCCCAGAGGTACTCACACGCGCCGGCGCCGAACTCGCACTGGTCTCCGCCCCACTGGCTGATCCGATCCCACGTGACTCCACCGTCGACGGTCCCCCAGATCTCCCACCCGCCTCCCGACTCGACAGGGAGGAAGAACTGTATCCAGTAGAGGAACCAGACTCTGCACGTCCAGTCGATCTTGATCACCGGCGTCATGAGCCAGTTGCGGAGGTTGGGCGGTACGCGCCCGCTGTCGGGCCAGCACGGAGACCACGCGTGTCTGCCGCTTCGGGCCTGACACGGGCTGTCGACGAGATGCCAGTAGTCGCCGGCCGGAGGGGGACCCGCCGGTCGGCTCTGGCCCGCGCCACCCTCGCAGTCCTCCCAGTAGAACACCTCGCCGGTGACCGCGTCGTGGACGCAGATGTCGTCGACGTGGAAGGCCCCGCCGTCCGAGATGTAGTTTCCGTCCTCATCGGACCAGGCGTAGTCGGACACGAAACGGAATCGTATCCTGACGGGGTCGCCGTATCCAGCCAGGGACAGGCCGCCCGGGCCCAGGTCCTGCCACCCGCCGCTCTTGCCGTCCCAGCCGCCGTTCAGACCGACCCAGTCACCCTCGCTCTCCACCTCCACCCAGGCGTAGTCGTACCCCACCTCGCAGTCGTGTCTGTACGTGAACGTGAGTACCGGAGTCACGGACCGTCCCGGCGTGTCCGGATTCGCAGGTGCGCTCGACTCGCGGTACATCCCCTTGATCGCACCCCACGTCGTCTTCTCGACCGCCACGATCCCCAGGTCCACGGGCGGAACTTCGAGCCATTGGTCCCAGTCGTTGCCGTAACCGTCCCCTCCCGCGAAGCCGACGTTCAGCTCGCCGCACCACCACGAGTAATCCGTCTCGTGGTCTGGATCGTCGTAGGCCAGATAGGTGTCGACGTGAAACTTCGGGGGAACATCCGAGTCGTCGCCGTGCGTCCAACCGGGCGCTCCGCTCTCGAGATCGTCGATCCACACTATCGTGCGTGCGTCGGTCGGAGGCTGGCCCGGGTCTGGAACGAACCGCTCCGCCACGTTCGCGGCCGTGGCCGGGACGGCCGACGCGAGAAGAAGAGAGAGCGCAACTGCCACGCACACCGTCAGCGCAACGGCGACTCTCATGAGGAGTCTCCTTTCCTCGCGCGCTCGGCCGGCTCGGCGTCCTTCGCGTGCGCCGGCATCACCTTCCGTGGCGGAGCGGATCACCTGCACAGCGCCTTGATAGATCTCCATCCGGAAGCGCCCGGCTGAACCTCGTGCGTGTCCACTTCCAGCCACGTCCAACCGAGCGTGATGCCCGCCGTCTCGTACGCGCAGCCGGGATGCCCGTAGTTCCCCACGTCGTCCGTGTAGACCGTCCACCGTACGGCCACCTCGAGTTCCCGCCCGGACATCAGGGACCCGTGAACCGGTATCGCGTCCAGGAACGCGTGGCACGCCCCGTATCCCATGTCGCACTGGTGGCCGTACCATGCATGTCTGCGCTCCCACGTCGCGCCCCCGTCGATCGTAACCTCCTCGGTCCAGTGCCCGCCCCACGCCGGTGACATGTAGACCTGCATCACCACGAACATGGTGCAGGCTCTGACCCAGTACCACTCGCCGTCCGAGACGTTCGTGACGGGGGTCTGAAGCCAGTTCTTGAGGTTCGGCTGGACGTACGTGGAGTCCGGCCAGGAGATGACCCACGTGTTCCCTTCCACCGCGTGACATGGGCGTTCCTCCAGGCGCCAGTAGTCGCCGCCCGTAGGGTGCGGAAGCGAAGTGCAGAGTCCCACGCCCTCGTCGCATCCGTCGAAGAAGAGCATCTCGCCGGTCACGGCGTCGAAGACCTCTATGTTGTCGACGCTGAACGCCCCGCCGTCGGAGTCGTAGAGCCCGTCCGCGTCGGAATAGGCGGCGTCGGAGTTGAACCTGAACCTGACGTTCACGGGGCTTCCGTATCCGGCAAGGGAGAAGCCCGCGGGTCCCGCGCTCTGCCATCCGTCGCTGGACCCGTCGTAACCGTCGTTCAGCTTCACCCACGTCCCGAGGCTCTCGGCTTCGACCCACGTGAAGTCGTAGCCGGGCTCGGAGTCGTGCCGGTAGGAGAAGGTGAGGACGGGCGCCGTCGCCCGCCCGCGCCCCGACGTCTCCGGTCGGGCGAGGGGAGGGTCGCGGTAGAAGGCCTTCAAGGCGCCCCACGACACGCGCTCGACGGCGACCTGACCGAGGTCGATCGGAGGCAGTGCGAGGCGCTCGTTCCAGTTGTTGCCGTAGCCGTCGCCGCCCGTGAACGTTGGGTCCAGCGCTCCGCACCACCACGAGAAGTCATCGACAGGGGTACCATCGTCCCAGGCGTTGTGCGTCGTCACGTGGAAGATGGGTAGGGCGCCCTCGGTGAAGTCACCGCGCGTCCAGCCCGGCGCGCCGGACTCGAGGTCGTCGAACCACCATGTGGAATTCCGTCCCGGCTCGCGGGCTCTCTCGCTGCGGAACGGGGCGTACTCTTGCGCCACGTTCGCGGCGGTCGCCGGGGCGGCCGGTCCCATGACGAGCATGAGAGCGATAAGGATGAAGACGGTGGTCCGCATCTGAGTCTCCTCGAGCGAGCCGCCCGGTCGGTGTGGCGGCTGTCGGCTGTCGGATGACGCTAACGAGCGTCAATCGCCCGGCAGCCCGTTCGACGCTAGTCGTACAACGCCTGGAGGAGGCCCCAACTGGAGCCGTGGCGCCGTCGTCAGGGGAAGTAACCCTCTACCCATATGTCGTCTATCGTGATGCCGGCCCTGCAGTATCCGTGCGGGCAGGCGCCGACGTCACATCCGCAGCCGTACTCGCCGGTGAGAACGACCCACTTGGCTCTCACGAAGCGGGTGTAGCCGAAGTCCTCCGCGATGGGGATGGCTGAGGTGAAGTAGTCACAGGGTCCGTACGGGCCGCTCGAGAACTGGCACTGGTGGCCGTACCACCATCCCGTGCGCCTCCAGGTCTCGCCGCCGTCGTTCGAGCCCCACTCCTGCCACGACCCGCCATACCCCCCGTCCGGATACGTCATGAACATCTGCATCCCGAAGTGGAGCGTGCAGCCGAGCGCCCACTCCCCAAGGTCGATCACAGGCGTCATGAGCCAGTTCTTGAGATTCGGAGCCACCTGCGTGGTGTCCGGCCAGGAGACCGACCAGGCTCTCGTCCCGCTCGCGGCCTGACACTCGCTGTCCACGAGATGCCAGTAGTCGCCCGCGGGCGGCCAGCTTCCCGGGGTACACTCTCCGGCGCCGCCCTCGCAGTCCTCCCAGTAGAAGACCTCCCCGGTGATGGCGTCGTGAACGCAGATGTCGTCGACGTGGAAACCGCCGCCGTCCGAGATGTAGAGGCCGTCCGCGTCGGAGTAGGTCACGTCAGACACGAAGCGAAACCTGACGCGGATTGGGTCGCCGTACCCCGCCAGGCTGAAGCCGCCCGCGCCCAGGTCCTGCCATCCGCCGCTCTTCCCGTCCCAGCCAGCGTTCAGGTTGACCCAGGTCCCGAGGCTCTCGGCTTCGACCCAGACGTAGTCGTATCCCGGCTCGCAGTCGTAGCGATACCGGAACGTCAGTGCCGGTGTCACCGACCGCTTGGCCGCTTCGGGGTGTGGGGGCGTGCTCGAATCCCGGTACATCCCCTTGATGGCGCCCCAGGTCGTCCGTTCCACGGAGACGATGCCGAGCTCGACCGGCGGCAGCTCGAGCCACTGGTTCCAGCTGTTGCCGTAGCCGTCTCCGCCGGCGAAGTCCGGATTCAGCTCGCCGCACCACCACGAATGGTCGGCCTCGTGCTCGGGGTCGTCGTATGCCATGTAGGTATCAACGTGAAACTTGGGCGGGATCCAGGTGTCGTCGCCGTGCGTCCACCCGGGCGCGCCGTCCTCGAGATCGTCCTCCCACAGCGTGCGCCACGGGTCGCGGGCTCTCTCGCTGCGGAAGGCCGTGAACGGCTGCGCCTGCTCCGCGCCTGCCGCGGGAAGCGCCGCAAGAAGAGAGAGCGCGAGGGCAAGAGCGGCAACAGGGGTATGGAGAACGATCGTCGTGCGCATATGAGTATTCTCGGACGAGCCGGTCGAGCGCGGCCCGAAGCCCGGGTCAGCGGTAGAACGCCTTCAAGCGTTCTCCGCTTGCCGGACGCTTGCCGGAGGCCAAGTAGTGGTACGACCATACGACCTCTATCCACGCGTCGTCGATCGCCAGACCAGCACTCTGGTAAGTGCACTCGGGATTGCCATAGTTGCCCACGGGGTCCGTATAGATGATCCAGCGGACCGCCACCTGTTCTCCGTACGGAAGTCCGGGGCCAACGATCGGGATCGCGTCGAGGAACGGTTGACAGGGCCCGTAGCCCCAGGAACACTGGTCGCCGTACCACATGCCGACGCGCGTCCACGTCAGACCACCATCCACGGTCGCCTCCTGGGCCCAGTAGCCTCCCCAGTGGCTGGGCATGTAGTAGTGCATCACGGAATATAGAGTGCAGCCCTCCACTGCTGCGTCGGGGTTGGAGAGATGGACGACAGGCGTCTGCAGCCAGTTCTTGAGGTTGGGCTGGACGTAGTCCGTGTCGGGCCACGAAACGACCCAGACGTGCGGGTCGCTGTATGCCTGGCATGGCTGGTCCGCGACACGCCAGTAGTCGCCCGCGGCGTCGGGGGCGAGAGGTGTGCAGAGCCCCGCCCCTCCGTCGCAACCGTCGAAGAACAGGATCTCTGAGGTGATGGCGTCGAAGACCTGTATGTTGTCGACGCTGAAGGCGCCGCTGTCCGAGTCGTAGAGCCCGTCCTCGTCAGAGAACGCGCCGTCCGAGTCGAATCGGAAACGGAGATGAACGGGGTTCCCGTATCCCGCGATGGGGAAGCCCCCGGACCCGACATTCTGCCACCCGCCGCTCTGGCCGTCGTACCCGTCGTTCAGCTTGACCCACGTCCCGAGGCTCTCGACCTCGACCCACGTGAAATCGTATCCGGGCTCCGAGTCGTGCCGGTACGCGAACGAGAGAACCGGGGCGGTCGCGCGGCCGCGGCCCGAGGCGCGTGGCCGCTCGAGAGGCGGGTCGCGGTAGAGGGCCTTCACGACTCCCCACGAGACGCGCTCGACGGCCACCTGACCGAGATCGACGGGCGGGAGCTCGAGGCGTTCGTTCCAGTCGTTGCCGTATCCGGCCCCGCCGGCGAGCGACGCGTCCAGCGCTCCGCACCACCACGAGAA
>JBDRIO010000012.1:0-3026 GCA_043815815.1 Candidatus Eiseniibacteriota bacterium
ACAAGCCGGACGCGGCCTCTCCAGGGCCAGACTACATCGCCGCGTCGCCGGGTGCAACACCAGCTCTTGCCACTGCGGTCACCGAGAGGTAGCCTTGAACTACGCGACTGAAAGGGTCCAAAGTGATGTTAGGGAACCTGAGGATGGGCGATCTGCTGTAGGGTGTCGCTCGTCAGGTCGACATGAGTGATCTGCCGTTCCGCCGCTCGGGAGGCACCGGAGGGCCGGACCGGCAGGGCCAAGGGGGTAGGATGAGGCTCTTTCTGTGCGTGGCGATCGTGGCGACACTGGTTCTTGCCGGCTGCAGCAGCTCCACGTCACCCGAGAGCGCGGTCGTCGAGGCGAGCTTCACGTGTTCGCCCGGCGCAGGCAACGCGCTCACCGACTTCGCGTTCGACGCCGGCGCGAGCACTTCGACCCGCGCTCTGGAGTACAGATGGGACTGGAACGGAAACGGGACGTGGGACACCGGCTGGCTCGCGACCCCCACCATCATCCAGAGGCTTGACGGCGTCGCGCGCGGGAACGTCGTTCTCGACGTTCGCGACGGCTCCGACTCCGACACGACGTCCCGCCCCGTGTTGGTCGACGCGCGGCACGGGCACGTCCTTGCCACCAACACCTCACCCGTCTCGGCGACGTGGGTTCTCGGCAACGACGGAACGCACCTCTGGATGTCAAGCTGGAACACGAAGCGCATATACAAGGTCGACGCGGCCACAGGCGACACGCTCGAGTCGTATCCCCCGCCTAGCGGCTGGCCCAGCGGCATCGCCTGGGACGGAACGAGCTTGTGGGTGACCGACTTCCTGTTCCGCGGGATGGGGATCGTGGAGGTCGATCCGGCGACCTGGGACACACTGGGGAGCTTCCCCGTCGAGTACTCGGCCCTTCCCGGCGGGCTCGCCTGGGACGGTCAGTACCTCTACCACGGGAGCCACGTCTACCCGCCGGACACACGAGGCCGCGCGTCCGGCATGATACACAAGTACACGACCGATGGAACGGAGGTCGGGTCGTTCCCGACTCCGGCGGGACACGATTCGCCCTGCGGGCTCGCGTGGGACGGTGAATACCTGTGGGTCTCCGCCCGGGAAGCCGACACGCTCTACGTCGTCGACCCGGAGGACGGCACGGTGGTTCGAACCGTCGAGGTCGCCGACCTCGCTCGGGACATCACCGTGATGGACGACCACGTGTGGGCCATCTGCAACGACTTCAGCGAGGAGTTCAGGAAGCTCGTCCCCTGACACCGACACGGCCCGCAGTCGACCTCATCCACGGGGTCGCGGCCGCATCGCGGTCAACGGCGGGTACATCTGGGTGGGTGTCGTCGGAGAGGCTCTAGCGCGCGTCGTGCCCTAGCCGGCGCGTCGTCCCGGACGCTGACAGACGGGACCGCGGTGAACGAACGACCCGAGTTCGTGGCTTCCCACGAGTTCGCGGTCTCTCACGACCCAGCTCCCGCGCACCATCGTGGAGACTGGCCAGCCGCGCACCTCAAGTCCCGCGTACGGCGAATAGTCCGCGTGTCCATGGAGCACCCTGTGGCCGATCGTGACGTCGAGCGTCGGGTCGAAGAGCACAATGTCTGCGTCGCTCCCGACGGCGAGCGACCCCTTGGCGGGCTGGAGTCCGAAGATCTCTGAGGGCTGAGTGCAGAGCCTGTCCACGAGCTCGTTCTCGGTCATGTGCCCCTCGCCGACCCCGTGGTGCCACATGAGCGGAAGAAGGGTGCCGACGCCGGGTATGCCCATCGGGATCTCCCGAAAGTCGGCGGCGCCCGCGTCCTTGTCGGCCGCTGTGAACTCGGCGTGGTCGGTGGCGATCACCTGGATCGTCCCGTCGTCGAGAGCCTCCCACAACGCCTCATGATGCGTCTTCGGACGGAGCGGCGGACAGGTCGCGTACCTGTGACCGTCGGCCCCGGCAAGCTTGCCGTCGTCCAGGAGCAGGAAGTGCGGGCAGGTCTCCGCGTAGATCTCCATCCCCAGTTCGCACCCTTCGGCGATGGCTTCGGCGCCCTCTCCGGAGGAGACGTGAACGATGTGGACCGGAGCGCCGGCGTCGTAGGCGATCCTGAGCACGTTGCTGACCGCGTCGCCCTCGACGTAGCCCGGCCTGCTGGCGGCGTGGTCGGCGGCCGAGAGCCGCCCCTCCTCGACGAGGCGCTTCACCTTCCGGTCGATCATCCACTCGCTCTCGCAGTGGACCTCGACGAGCCCTCCGTGCCGGGCCGTGAGGAGGAACGCGCGGTAGAGTTCCTCGTCGCCGCTCCTCCAACCTTCTCGCGAGTAGACCGTGAACACCTTGAAGGACGGAACTCCCGCCTCGATGAGCTCCGGTATCTCGTCGTCCTCCCGCTCCGCCCAGTTGATGAGAGCTGCGTGGAAGCCGTAGTCGACGTAGCAGTTGCCGTGCGCCTGCTCCTTGCGGGCCTCGACGACCTCCATCAACGTCTGACCCCTGGCCGGCATGGCGTACGCGATGAAGGTCGTCACACCTCCGAACGCGGCCTCCCGCGAGGTGGCCTCGAAGTCGGACGAGCACCTGTCCCGGAGCGGGAGCGCCACGTGGACGTGCACGTCGACGACGCCCGGCATCACGAGGAGCCCGCTCGCGTCCACGACATCCGCGCCGTCGGGCGCCTCGAGGCCCCGCCCCGCGGCCGCGATGCGTCCGTCCTCCACGAGGACCGACCCGTCGTACGAGTCCACCTCGGTGACCAGTCGTCCGCCCTTAATGAACGTGCTCAAGCGCCCTCCGTGAGCGTCCTCACGCCTCCACGAACTCCGCGACCGCGGCGGCCAACGTCTCCTCGAAACCGAAATACGCGTGGTTGGCGCCCTCCACCACCAGCACGTCGACGCTCGTAGCGGACGATGCCTCCTTCCGCATGAGCGCCGCCGCGTCGCGCACCGGAACCGTGACCGCCTCCTCGACGGTCCCGAACGTGGCGAGGAGCGGAAGCGCCAGTGACGAGAGCGCCGAGTAGTCGCCCGAGTCGCCGAGACGGAACGGGAAGA
>JBDRIO010000013.1:0-52065 GCA_043815815.1 Candidatus Eiseniibacteriota bacterium
GGGCCCGACGGCTCTTCGAGAGAGGGAGACCAGCATGGCAGGAGCCAGACGGGATCGCGTGGCGATGGTCGGACCGGCGCGCAACGTGCGCGGCGGCGTGTCGGCCGTCGTGAACGCGCTCCTCGGGGCGATGCCCGACGACGCGCCGGAGATACGCTACGTCCCAACGCACGTGGACGGGCCCAAGCCCGTGAAGGCCCTCGCTGCCGTCGTCGGCTTCGTGCGACTTCTCTGGGCCATCGTCGTGTGGCGCTGCGATCTCGTCCACATCCACATGGCGTCGTACGCGAGCTTCGCGAGGAAGTCCAGGGTGGCGTCGATCGCCCATTACTTCCGGCGCAAGGTCATCGTTCACGTGCACGGCGCGCAGTTCGACCTCTTCTTCGAGGGTGCCGTCACGAACGTGAAGCGCTCCATCACGTGGACCCTGATGTCCGCCGACCTCGTCATCGCACTGTCGGACCAGTGGGAGGAGAAGCTCAGGGAGATCGCGCCCGAGGCGCGGTTCCGCGTGCTCCCCAACCCCGTCGACACGAGGCGCTTCGAAGGCGTGGCGGCGAAGCGCCCCGAGGTTCCCGCCGACGGAGGACGCGCTCTCTTCCTGGGCGCCTTCACGCAGAGGAAGGGCATCTACGACCTCATCGAGGCAGTGGCCCTGGTCGTCGCGAAGAGGCCCGCGTTCGCTCTCGACCTTGGGGGCGACCACGAGGTGGGGGAGGTCAGGAAGCTCGTGTCGGAGAAGGGCCTCGAGAGGAACGTTCGTTTCATGGGATGGGTGCGCGGGAAGAAGAAGGCCGAGGCGTTCGCGCGCTCGCACGTCTTCGTCCTCCCGTCCTACAACGAGGGCCTGCCGATCGCCGTGCTCGAGGCTCTGGCCGCGGGGCTCCCGATCGTGACGACGCCCGTCGGCGGTATCCCCGAGGTCGTCGTGGACGGAGTGAACGGGCTCCTTCACGAGCCGGGCGATGTCGATGCGCTGGCCCTGTCAATCCTGAGGCTGCTCGACGACGCGGAGCTGCGAAGCCGGATGAGCGGAGCCAACCTCGAGCTGGTCAGTGCTAGACATGACGCGCGAGTTGTGGCGCGCGAGCTGGTCGGCTGGTATAATGATGTTCTGACCGGGGCCATTCGGAAGGACGGCGCCGGCGTCCGATGACCGTCAGCACGGAGGACCGATGAGGATCCTTAGAAGCACCGTCCAGTTCATCTTCCTGGCGGGCGTCGTGACCCTGCTCGTGAGGGGGCTCTCGGGGCTGACCCCGAACACGTGCGAGACGTACTGCCCGTTCGGCGGGCTCGTGGCGCTCTACTCGCTCGCGAAGCACAGGGCATACACGTGCGCGCTGACGGAGCTGAACGTGGCGCTCCTTGTCTCGCTCGTCGTCCTGACGCTCGCCACGAAGAAGTCGTTCTGCTCGTGGATCTGCCCGCTCGGGACCGTGCAGGAGTGGATCGGCCGCGCGGGGAGGAAGGTCTTCGGGCGATTCCTGCGCGTCCCGCCGGGTCCGGACAGGACGCTCATGCTCCTCCGGTACGCCGCGCTCATTGCGATCCCGGTCCTCACGTACACCGTGTGGCAGTACGACCTTGGGTTCCGCGCGTTCGACCCGTACTACATACTCTTCACGTGGGGCGGTCACGAGGTCGCCACGTTCTCCGTCTACATCGTCGTGGGTACGCTCGCCGCCGCGTTCCTCCTGCCGTTCGCGTGGTGCCGCTACCTCTGCCCGCTCGGAGCGATGATGGACCCGCTCTCACGCGCCGGTGGCTTCCGGCTCAGGCGGAACACGGACACATGCACCGACTGCGGACGCTGCGACAAGGCGTGCCCGCACGCGATCCCGGTGTCGAAGGTCACCGAAGTCACCGCCCGCAACTGCACTAATTGCCTGGAGTGCGTCGAGGAGTGTCCCGTCAAGGACACGCTTGAGCTTTCCTGGTTCGGGAAGTAGCAGACGTCCCCCGAAGGAGAACCGGATGAAGAAGGTCGTCTTCATACCCCTCGCGATCGTCGTCCTGACACTCGTCGCTTTCGCGACGTCGAACGCGTACCGAGTGCCGACGGTCGACCTCACGTTCGTAGAGGTGCGGCCCGGGAACGTGGAAACGGTCTCGCTGACCGTGAACGGCATGAAGTGCCGCGGCATGTCGATGACCTGCGCGGGGCAGATCGAGGACATCCCCGGTATCGTCAGTCTCACGACTTATGTCCGAACGCACACAGCGATCATCGAGTACGATCCCACGCTCACCGACGTCGAGACGATCAAGGCCCAGATCTGCGAGCCCATCGTCCACGAGGGCAAGGCGTACGACGTCTTCAGCATCGACTGAGCCGCCGGCCGCGGGGCCTTGACGAGGCTCCCCGGCAGGCGTAGATTGGTACTGAGTCCGACCTGGACCGCGCCGGGTCCGGGGACGCACCGATCTTTGACAGGTGGATATGGGGGCGATCCGGTTTCGACGGGGGCGAGAGAAACGCGGATGGCATGCCGAGGTCCCGTCGGCCTCGTTAAACTGGCGGGGACTTTTCAACTGCCGACTATCAGCCGGCATACGTCTGCTAACTAAAGCAGACGCGTCCCACCCGGTCTTGCCCGTGGGGCCGGGAACGGGGCGTCATTGACGCGGGATAGTCTCCGATCTTCGCCGCTGGGTGAGGAGGCGAACTCTTTACGGTGGCTGGCCGACCCTGTATCCCGCCCGTCGGAGGCAGGGACGGCGAGATCGAAACATCGGGCTAAGCATGTAGAGGTTCGCGCGGAACCGCTTTCGGACGCGGGTTCGACTCCCGCCGCCTCCACCATACTATCCACCACAAGAATGAGGGGCCTCAGGCGTGACCGCCGGGGGCCCCTTCTTCGTTGCTGACCCCCCGCCACCAATGCCCCGCTTGTTCCCGTAAGGTACGCGCGGGAACACCGTTGACCCACCTCTCAGGGCATGATAGCATCTTCTGGCTACGCACGTTCCAACCCGCGCTGGGCGGCCGCCGACGCCTGCGCTAACGGACATATCGACCAGGCTTCGACTGGCAGCTACGCCGGCTCCCCAACTGGAGGCGTCTAGTGCCTGAACGGCGCGGTACGGTGCAGGTCTACACGGGCGACGGCAAGGGCAAGACCACTGCCGCGCTCGGGCTTGCGTTGAGGTCCGTCGGTCACGACCTGTCCGTCTGCATGATCCAGTTCATGAAGGGAAGCTTGAACTACGGAGAGCTCGCCGCCGCGGCGAAGCTCCCCGACTTCACGATCGAGCAGCACGGCCGCGACGAGTTCGTCGACAGGAAGAACCCGGCGCAGGTCGACGTCGACATGGCCCGGGACGGGCTCGCGCGGGCGCGCGAGGTCCTCTCCGCAGGCAAGCACGACCTCGTGATCCTGGACGAGCTGAACGTGGCGCTCGACTTCGGGCTCGTCACGCTTCCGGACGTCCTCGGCCTCATCGAGATGCGCCCTCCTCACGTCGAACTCGTTCTGACCGGCCGGAGCGCGCATCCCGAGGTCGTCAAGAGGGCGGACCTCGTGAGCGAGGTCCTGAACATCAAGCACCATTACGACTCGGGCGTCGCGGCCCGCGAGGGGATAGAGTTCTGAGGTCGCTGGACGGCCGTCGCAGGACGGGCCGCCCACGTGCGCATGGAGTGTCAGGCGTGAGCAGGAACGGCGTCAACGAACTCGTCGAGAGGGTCTTCGCCGGTGATGTCGCCGGGCTGGCCCGCGCCATCACCTGGATCGAGAACGAGGACGAGCGCGGTCTCGAGGTCCTGGACGCTCTGTATCCGAAGACGGGGAACGCGTACCGCATCGGCATCTCGGGTCCTCCCGGCGCCGGCAAGAGCACGCTCGTCGACACGCTGACCGAGCATCTGCTCGCTCAGGGTTCGACCGTCGGCATCATCGCGGTCGACCCGACGAGCCCGTTCACGGGCGGGGCGCTCCTGGGCGACCGCATCCGCATGCAAAGCCTGGGACTCCGGGAGGGCGTCTTCATCCGGAGCATGGCCACTCGCGGCGGCCTCGGGGGCCTCTCGCGCTCGGCGCCCAGCGTCGCGGCCGCCATGGACGCCTTCGGGCTCGACTACGTCATCTTCGAGACGGTGGGCGTGGGCCAGTCCGAACTCGACATCGCCGACGCCGCCGACACCACGGTCATCGTTCTCGTGCCGGAGTCGGGCGACAGCATTCAGGCGATGAAGGCCGGCCTGATGGAGATAGGGGAGATCTTCGTCGTCAACAAGGCGGACCGCGAGGGCTCCGACATGACGGTGCAGGAGATCATGTCGATGCTCACGCTCAAGAGCGGCGCGGGCGGGTGGGAGTCGCCGGTCCTGAAGACGACGGCCTCCACGGGCGAAGGCGTTTCGGAACTTGCTCAGGCGATCGCCGAGCACCGTGCGTTCCTTTCGTCGCACGGTCTCCTGTCCGAGCGGCGGCGTGTGCACTTCGTGGCGCAGCTCCGTGAAATCGTCGTGGCGGAACTCGAGCGCGACCTCTACGCGAGGCTCGGCGACGAGTCGAAGCTGGACAGCCTCGTCGGCGACGTGTCGAAGGGGCACAGGTCGCCGTACGAGATCGCGAGAGAGGTCCTGAACGGGATCGTGAGGGACAGACAAGAGGACGGCGGGAGCCGGATGGAGTAACGAACCGGACGGAGTAACGAAGAAGACAGACAGGCATTCGGGCGGTCAGTTGACCCAGGAGCGAAGGGAGCACGCGCGAGATGGACTTTGCCCTCAGCCAAGATCAGAAGATGGTCCGCGACATGGTGCGCGAGTTCGCGACGAAGGAGATCGAGCCGATTGCCGCGGAGATCGACGAGAGCAGGGAGTTCCCTACGGCCACGCTCAAGAAGATGGCGGGGCTGGGTCTCATGGGTGTCGTGATACCCGAGGAGTACGGCGGGGCGGGCATGGACTTCACTACGCTCGCCATCATCTGCGAGGAGATCTCTCGCGTCTGCGCGTCGCACGGCGTCATCACGGCCGTCAACAACTCGCTCTGCGCGTACCCCATCTACCACTTCGGGACCGAGGAGATCCGCAAGAAGTACCTGCCCGACCTCTGCTCCGGGAAGAAGTTCGGCGCCATAGGCATCACCGAGCCGAACGCGGGGTCCGACCCGGCGTCGATGGAGACGACGGCCGTCGACAAGGGCGACCACTATGTCCTGAACGGGACGAAGGCCTGGATCACGAACGGGACAGAGGCCGGGACGTTCGTCGTCTTCGCGTACACCGACCCGGAGGAGCGCCACAAGGGCATGAGCGCGTTCGTCGTCGACAAGGACTTCGAGGGCTTCAGCGTCGGTAAGCACGAGAACCTGATGGGCATCCGCGCGACCGGCAACTGCGAGCTCATCATGGAGGACTGCATCGTTCCGAAGGAGAACCTCCTGGGCGAGCTGGGCGGCGGGTTCAAGGTCGTCATGCACACGCTCGACGTCTCGCGCATCGACATCGGCGCGCAGGGCGTCGGAATCTCGCAGGGCGCCCTTGACGCATCGCTCAAGTACTCGAAGGAGCGCGTCCAGTTCGGCAGGCCCATCTGTGAGTTCGAGATGGTACAGGATATGATCGCGCAGATGTCGGCGCAGACCGACGCGGCGAGACTGCTCACCTACCGGGCGGCCTCGATGAAGGACGCGGGCGTCAAGCGCTTCACGCGCGAGGCCGCCATCGCCAAGTACTTCTCGGCCGAGACGGTGGTCGCGGTGACCAGGATGGCCGTCCAGATACACGGCGGCAACGGCTACTCGAAGGAGTACCCGGTCGAGCGCATGTACCGCGACGCCAAGATCGTCGAGATCTACGAGGGGACGAGCCAGGTCCAGAAGATCGTCATCGCGCGGAACGCGCTGAAGTAGAGCGGCGGAACGCGCTCGAGTAACGCAGCAGAGAACCGTCGCGCGGCGACTCGAACATGATCGAGCAGCGCCGCCGAACCCTCGGGAGAACCGAATGGCCGCCTCACTTCAAGAGAGGTTCGAGCTCCTAGGCTGCATCCAGTGCGGACGGTGCACGGCCGGATGTCCGGTCGCGCTCAGAACGTATCTGAACGTACGGAAGGTCGTGTACGAAGGGCTCACGCAGACGGGTCCGAAGGACGCCAAGGGCAGGCCGGAGGCGTGGAACTGCACGACCTGCTCCAACTGCACGGAGCGCTGTCCGAAGGGCGTCAAGCCGATGGAGCTCCTGATAGGGCTCCGGTCGGCGGCGATCGAGAAGGGCAAGGCGCTCCCGACCGTGCGCGACGCGCTCGAGAGCACGTTCAAGCACGGGAACCCTTGGGGCCGCGGTCGGGAGAAGCGGATGGACTGGGCGGACGAACTCGACGTGCCGGTCGCGGGCGAGGGCGACAAGGCGCCGCTTCTCTTCTACGTCGGCTGCACGCCGGCGTACGACCCGAGGGCCCAGGAAGTGGCGAAGGCCCTGGTTAGGGTCCTCAAGTCGGCAGGCGTCGACTACCAGACGCTGGGGACCGCCGAGTCGTGCTGCGGGAACGAGATCAAGCGCCTGGGCGAGGAGGGCCTCTTCGAGCTCCTCGTCGAGGGCAACACCGCGAGCTTCGAGGAGCACGGCGTCGAGCGGATCGTCACTAGTTCGCCGCACTGCATGAACACGTTCAAGAACGAGTACGAGGGTCTCGGGCGCGACGTCACGCACTACGCGCAGTTCCTGGTCCCGCTCCTCGAGAACGGAAACCTCAAGCTCACGACCCCGGTGGAGAAGACCGTCACCTATCACGACCCGTGCTTCCTCGGGAAGCACAACGACATCTACGACGAGCCGCGTCGGGTCATCGAGAGCGTGCCGGGTGTCACGTTCGTCGAGATGGACCGCTCGCGCGAACGCGCCCTCTGTTGCGAAGGCGGCGGCGGGAGGATGTGGGTCGAGGCGGTCGAGGAGCGCGGGGAACGCGTGGCTGAGATCAGGGTCAAGGACGCCGTTGCGCTCGGTGCCGACTACCTCGTGACCGCGTGCCCGTTCTGTCTCATGACGCTCGAGGACGCCGTCAAGACGAGCGGCAACGAGGGCAGAATAGAGGTCATAGACCTGGCCGAACTGGTCGCGATGGGGCTATAGCAACGGAGAGAAGATGAACATCGTTGTCTGTGTGAAGCAGGTGCCTGAGACCGCGGAGGCCGATCTCAAGCTCGCCTCCGACGGGAAGGGCATCGAGAAGGAGGGACTCCCTCTCCAGATCAACGAGTCCGACAACTACGCGCTCGAGCAGGCTCTGCTCCTGACCGAGGAGCACGACGGAGACGTCACCGTCGTGACCTTAGGCCCCGACTCGTCCGACGAGGTCTTGAGGATGAGCATGGCAAAGGGCGCCGCCGAGGCGGTCCGCTTGAGCGACCCCGTGTTCGACCGGGGCGACGCCGTCGCGGTCGCCAGGGCTCTCGCCGCCGCCCTCAAGGACATGGAGTACGACCTCGTGCTCGCAGGGTGCATGTCGTCCGACGACGGTCACACGCAGGTCGGGGTGGCGCTCGCGCAGGCGCTCGGCATCCCGCACGCGACCTACGTGACGGAGATGGAGATGGGAGACGGCGAGATCGTGGTCGGCCGCGAGCTCGAGGGCGGGCTCATCGAGAAGGTGAAGATGGGGCTCCCGTGCGTCGTGGGCATACAGACCGGCATCAACGAGCCCCGTTACGCGTCGATCATGGGCATCGCCAAGGCCTCGAAGCGCGAGATCGCCATGAAGGCGGCCTCCGACCTGGGCCTCGACGCAGGGAGTGTGGGTGAGGCGGGCTCCGGGACGCGCGTCGTCCATGTCGAGTACCCGCCGGCGGGAGAGGGCGCCGAGATCTTCGACGGCACGCCGCCCGAGGCTTCGGGCAAGCTCGCCGAAGTGCTCCGAGAGAAAGGATTCGTGTAGATGAACGAGATTCTGGTTCTCGCGGAGCACCGGGAAGGCGAGCTTCGCGACGTCACGCTCGAGATGCTGGGGAAGGCGCGCGCGCTGGGCGACGCGTCCGGCAGGACCGTGACCGCGCTCCTTCTCGGTGCGGGCGTAGGCGGATTCGCCGACACCCTGAAGGACCACGCAGACCTCGTGCTCGTCCTCGACCACGGTGGACTTACGAACTTCAACTCGGCCGTCTACCAGCCGGTCGTGGCCGGCGTCGTCAGGACGCGGCAGCCCGCGCTCGTCATGATCGGCCACACGGCGTTCGGCGTCGACCTGGCGCCAAGCCTGGCGGTCGAACTCGCGGCTCCGCTCGCGAGCGACTGCGTCGACCTCGCGTGCGACGGCGACGCGTTCAGGGCCACGCGCTCGATCCACGAGGGCAAGATCAACGCCACGGTCGCGTTCGCAGAAGCGCCGACCGTTCTCGTCACTGTTCGCGCGTCCGCGTTCCCGGTCGAGGAGGCCTCGCGTGGCGGCTCCGTGACCGAACTCGACACGGCCGTGCCCGAGGAGCCCGCGCTCAGGAAGTTCCTCGAGTACGTCGAGGCCGCCGTGGGCGACGTGGACATCACGAAGGCGGACGTCGTCATCTCGGTCGGTCGCGGCATCCGAGAAGAAGAGAACGTTTCGATGATCGAGGAGCTGGCGGAGATGCTCGGAGGCGTGGTCGCGTGCTCGCGGCCCGTCGTCGACGCGGGCTGGCTCGCCAAGGACAGGCAGGTCGGCTCGTCGGGCAAGACCGTGAAGCCGAAACTCTACATCGCCATCGGCATAAGCGGCCAGTTCCAGCACGTGAGCGGCATGAAGTCGGCGGAGACGGTGGTCGCGATCAACAAGGACCCGAAGGCCCCGATCTTCGCGGCGGCCGACTACGGCATCGTGGGCGACCTCTTCAAGGTCGTGCCCGCGCTCAAGGACAAGATCGGAGAGCTTCGCGCGTAGGACACGGCGTCCCATCCGGGACATGGCGCCTCATCCGGGACACGGCGTCCCATCCGGGACATGGCGCACATCCGGGACACGGCGTCCCATCACAGGGCAGAGCGTCTCATCTCCATCGGAGAGATAGCGTGGACCAGGACAAGAAGACTCAGGAGACGGGCGGGATCAGGCTCGGCGTGTACGTCTGCCACTGCGGCATCAACATCGCCCGCACGGTCGACGTGGCCCGGGTCGCCGAGATGGCGTCGAAGCTCCCGGGGGTCATCGTCGCGAAGACTTACGAGTACATGTGCTCGGACCCGGGGCAGAACCTGATCAAGTCGGACATCGAGGAACACGGGTTGACGGGCGTCGTCGTCGCTGCGTGCTCGCCGAGGATGCACGAGCCGACGTTCAGGGCGGCGGTGGCCGAGGCCGGGATGAACCCGTACCTCTTCGAGATGGCGAACATCCGCGAGCAGTGCTCGTGGATCCACGAGGACAGGGACGACGCGACCGCGAAAGCCGCCGACCTCGTGCGCGCGGCGGTTGCCAGGGCGTCGCGCCTGGCGACGCTCACCGAGCGCGAGATCGAGGTCATCCCCGAGGCGCTCGTCATAGGCGCCGGCATCGCCGGCATCCAGTCGGCCCTGGACATCGCCGAGGCCGGATACAAGGTCCACCTCGTGGAGCGCGAGCCGTCGATCGGCGGCCGCATGGCGCAGCTCGACAAGACGTTCCCGACGCTCGACTGCTCGGCGTGCATCCTGACGCCCAAGATGGTCGACGTCGCGCGCCATCCGAACATCGACCTTCTGGCCTACTCCGAGATCGAGGAGATCACGGGCTACGTCGGCAACTTCCACGTCAAGGTCAGAAAGAAGGCGACGAGCGTCGACCGCCACCTCTGCACGAGCTGCGGCGACTGCATCGAGAAGTGTCCCTCAAGGGTCCCGTCCGAGTTCAACGAGGGCGCCGGGACGCGCAAGTCGATCTACAGGCCGTTCCCGCAGGCCGTCCCCAGTGAGCCCGTGCTCGACCGTGAGACGTGTCTCTACTTCACTTCTGACGGGAAGTGCGGCGTCTGCGCGAAGATATGCACGCTCAACGCCATCGACTACTCGCTCGAGGACGAGTTCGTCGAGTTCGACGTGGGGACGATCGTCGTGGCGACCGGTTACGACGAGTTCGATCCCAATCTCAAGCCCGAACTCGGCTACGGCGTCTACGACAACGTCATCACCGGGCTCGAGATGGAGCGGCTCTGCTCCGCGTCGGGTCCGACCGAGGGCGCGATCAGGGTCGGCGACAAGGAGCCTAAGGACGTCGTCTTCATCCAGTGCGTGGGCTCCAGGGACGAGACCGTGGGCAACGAGTACTGCTCCCGCGTCTGCTGCATGTTCACAGCGAAGCAGGCGCACCTCATCCGCGAGAAGCTCCCTAATGCTGCCATAACCATCTTCTACATGGACATCCGCGCGTTCGGGAAGGGCTTCGAGGAGTTCTACGACCGCGTGCGCAAGGAGAACGTCGTCTACAGGCGCGGCAGCGTCTCCGAGATCTACAAGAGGGGGGAGAGGCTCGTCGCGCGCGGAGAGGACACGCTCCTGGGCGAGCCGATGGAGGTCGAGGCCGACCTCGTCGTTCTGGCCGCCGGGCTCGTCCCGAGAGGCGAGACGGCCGACATCGTCAAGCTCTTGAAGCTCTCGCGCTCGTCGGACGGTTTCCTCATGGAGGCGCACCCGAAGCTCCGCCCGGTCGACACGTCGGTCGACGGGGTCTTCCTGGCCGGCTGCTGCCAGGGTCCGAAGGACATCCCGGACGCCGTCGCTCAGGCGAAGGGCGCCGCGTCGTCCGCGATCGCGCCCATGGCGCGCGGGACGGTGATGGCGGAGGCGCTGACCGCGGTCATAGACGAGGACCTCTGCTCCGGATGCCGCATCTGCGTGAGCGTCTGTCCGTACGGCGCTCTCGCCTACGACGAGGACGACGACGTCTCGAAGGTGAACGAGGCGCTCTGCAAGGGCTGCGGAACGTGCGCGGCGGCGTGCCCGTCCGGCAGCATCACGATGAGCCACTTCACGTCCGACCAGCTCCTGGCTCAGGTCGTGGCCCTCATCGGAGGTACCGATGGCTGATACGAAGAGCAAGGGGAAGGCTCTGAGCGAGGCCGCCCGGGCATGGAAGAAGAAGGCCTCCGACGCCTCGCGCCAGAGGGACGCTCTCTTCACGTCGATCTCGGGCGAGGAGGTCGACCTTCTCTACACGCCCGACGACCTGCCCGACAGCGACTACGAGCGCGACCTCGGATACCCGGGCGAGTTTCCCTACACCAGAGGCGTCCGGCACAACATGTACCGCGGTCGCCTGTGGACGATGCGGCAGTTCTCTGGGTTCGGAACGCCCGAGGACTCGAACAGGCGCAACAAGTTCCTGCTGGCACACGGCCAGACCGGTCTCTCCGTCGCGTTCGACCTTCCGACCATCATGGGCTACGACTCCGACCACGAGCGCGCCGAGGGCGAGGTCGGCGTGTGCGGCGTGGCCATCGACTCGCTGCGCGACATGGAGACGCTCTTCGACGGGATCCCGCTCGACAAGGTCTCGACGTCGATGACGATCAACGCGCCCGCCGCCGTGCTCCTCGCGATGTACATCTGTGTGGGGGAGAAGCAGGGCGTTCCGTCGACCAAGCTCCGCGGGACCATCCAGAACGATCTTCTGAAAGAGTACATCGCGCAGAAGAGCTGGATCTTCCCGCCGAAGCCGTCGATGCGCATCATCACCGACATCATGGCGTACTGCGCGGCCGAGGTCCCGCAGTGGAACACGATATCGATATCGGGCTACCACATTCGCGAGGCCGGCTCGACCGCGCTTCAGGAGCTCGCGTTCACGCTCGCCGACGGGTTCGCGTACGTCGAGGCTGGGATAGCGGCCGGCATGGACGTCGACACGTTCGCGCCGAGGCTTTCGCACTTCTTCAACTCTCACATGGACTTCTTCGAGGAGGTCGCGAAGTTCCGCGCCGCGCGCAGGATCTGGGCGCACGACATGCGGTACAAGTACGGAGCGAAGGACCCGAGGTCCTGGCTCCTCCGCTTCCACACGCAGACCGCCGGCTGCAGCCTCACCGCGCAGCAGCCGTTCAACAACATCGTGCGAACGGCGCTCCAGGCGCTGGCCGGTGTCATGGGCGGTACGCAGAGTCTACACACGAACTCGATGGACGAGACACTGGCCCTCCCTTCGGAGGAGGCGGTTCACGTAGCGTTGCGCACGCAGCAGGTCATCGCGCACGAGTCGGGTGTTCCCAACGTCATCGACCCGCTCGGAGGCTCGTACTACGTCGAGGCCCTGACCGACAAGATGGAGAAGGGGTGCCGCGAGTACTTCGAGAAGATAGACGCGCTTGGCGGCGTCATCCCGGCCATCGAGAAGGGCTTTTTCCAGCGCGACATCGCGAAGGCGGCTTTCCGCTACCAGCGCGAGCTGGAGGAGAAGAGGCGCATCATCGTCGGCGTGAACGACTTCATCGACGAGGGCGAGGAGATCAAGATCGACCTCCTCAAGATCGGGCCGGAGGTCGAGAAGCGGCAGAAGAAGGTCCTGGCCCAGGTCAAGGCCGAACGGGACGACGCCGCGGTCGAGGCCGCGCTCAAGGGGCTCAAGGCGGCGGCGGAGGGGACCGACAATCTCATGCCGCACTTCCTGAACTGCTGCCGCGCGTATGCCACAGAGGGAGAGATGATAGGCGTCCTCCGCGACGTCTTCGGCGAGTATCGCGAGCCGCCCACGTACTGGTAGCGGACGGGCTCGGGGAACGCGAGCCGCGTCGCGAGCGCGGACCGAGGGAAGGAACGAGGAACCATGTCAGACAGGATTCGAGTGCTGGTCGCGAAACCGGGTCTGGACGGACACGACAGAGGCGCCAAGGTCGTTGCGAGCGCCCTCCGGGACGCCGGCATGGAGGTCGTCTACACGGGGCTGCACCAGACGCCCGAGATGATCGTGAACGCCGCGGTGCAGGAGGACGTCGACGTCGTCGCCATGAGCATTCTCTCCGGCGCGCACATGACGATGTTCCCCCGCGTGCTCGAACTCCTGAAGGAGAAGGGCGCCACCGACGTCGTCGTCACTGGCGGGGGCATCATCCCGAAGGACGACATGGACAAGCTCGTCGCCATGGGCGTCGACCGGCTGTTCGGTCCGGGGACGGACACGCGCGACATCGCGACGTACCTGCGCGAGGCCGTCGCCGCGAAGCGCGGCGGGAAATAGCGGGGCCATCGGACATGTTCGATCTCACCGACACTCAGAAGAACACGAGGGGCTGGGCGCGCGAGTTCGCCGAGCGCGAGATCGCTCCCAACGCCGCCTCGATGGACAAGGCCGGAGACTTCCCGCGCGACGTGATGCGCGCGATGCTCGAGGCCGGACTCATGGGCATGCTCGTGCCGCAGGAGTACGGCGGACGCGGCGCGACGATGCTCGAGTACGCGACCGCCGTCGAGGAGGTCGCCCGCGCCGACGCCAGCGCATCGCTCGTCATGGCGATACACAGCTCGCTCGTGACGGCTCTCCTGTCGGAGTTCGCGTCCGAAGAGATGAAGAAGGCGCACCTCCCGGCTCTGGCGACGAAGTCGGTCGGAGCGTTCGCCCTGACGGAGGAGGACCCCTCCGATCCGACCAGGGCGGAGGACGAGGGCAAGACCTTCAGTGCCACCGGCACCAAGATGTACATCACGAACGGTCCGGTCGCCGACCTGATCGTCCTCTTCGCGATAACGGGGCAGGTCGAGGTCGAGAAGGGCGGGAAGACCTCGACGCGCGACGAAGTGAGCGCGCTCCTGGTCGACGCGCCCGTCGAGGGGCTCGTCCGGTCGAGCGCGGGCTCGAAGCTGGGGCTCTCCGCGGCGCCGGTCGGGCGACTCGCGTTCGACGGCGTCAAGATACCGGCGACGAGGCTCGTGGGCGAGCGCGGGCAGGGCTTCAGGATGGCCATGAAGGCGCTGGACGGAGGCCGCATCGCCGCGGCCGCGATGGGCGTCGGGATCGGGCAGGCGGCGCTCGAGGCGGCCGTGCGCTACGCGAGGACGCGCGTGACGCAGGGGCAGCCGATAGCGAAGTTCCAGGCGGTCCAGTTCATGATAGCCGAGGCCTCCACGAGGCTCGAGGCCGCGCGCTCCCTCACGTATCAGGCGGCGTCGATGGCCGACAGGGGAGAGCCCGTCACGAAGATCGCCGCTCAGGCGAAGCTCTTCGCCTCCGAGGCGGCGTCGTTCGTGGCGTCCAGGTCGCTCCAGGTTCACGGGGGCGCGGGGGTCGTGCGCGACCTCCATCCCGTCGAACGGTACCTGCGCGACGCCAGGGTCCTCGAGATCATCGAGGGGACGTCCGAGATCCAGAAGCTCGTCGTGGCGGGGCAGGAGTTGAAGGGGTAGCTGCGCCGGAGGCGGGCGGCTCCGGTCGTGGTCGGTGTCCGGGATCCCAGCTGCAGAACGGTTCTTCCGAAAGGCACAACGTGGCGAACGCAAGGGTGAGAGTCGGCGACCTCGAGCTCGTGAGCCTCGACGCCGGCGTCTGCTACTACGACGGCGGCGCCATGTTCGGCGGCGTCCCGAAGGTCATGTGGGACACGCTGATCCCGGCGGACCCGAAGAACCGCATCCCGCTCACGCTGTCGCCGCTTCTCATTCTCACGGCCGGGCACAAGATGGTCGTCGATACCGGATTCGGAGGACTCAACCTCGAGAAGGACGTGAAATACTACGACTACGACCCGTCCGTCAACGTCCTCACGGCGCTCGCCGCGGAGGGCCTCGAGCCCACAGACATCGACACCGTCATCCTGACGCATCTCCACTCGGACCACGCCGCGTACGCCACGACGATGGGACCCGACGGACCAGCGCCCACGTTCCCTGGCGCGCGCTACGTCGTGAACGAGATCGAGTGGGAGACGATGCTCGAGCCGGACCCCAGAAGCGCCGCGGCCTACAGGTCGGAGGACTTCGAGCCTCTCGAGGCCGCCTGCGTGCTGGAGTTCGTGGAGGATGAGGCCGATCTCGGTGACGGCGTCTCGGTCGTCAGGACCGGCGGGCATACGGCGGGCCACCTCATGGTCGTTGTCGAGAGCTGCGGGGAGACCGCGGTCTATCCGTCCGATCTCATCCCCAGCCGCTACCACGTGCGCATCCCGTACGTCGCCGGCATCGACCTCTTCCCGCTCGAGGTCATCGCCGAGAAGGAATCGCTGCTCGAGCGGGCCGTCGAGGGGAACTGGATCGTCATCCTGGACCACGACGCCATCGGCAACATCGGCCGCGTGACGAGGGACGAGCGCGGCAGGTACGTCTTCAGGGACATCTAGGGTCAAGGCGAGCCGCGCGGGCGCGCAGGCGTGACGCCGTCGCCGCGACCGAACCGGGAAGGAAGCAGGCCTTGAGGAGGTTTCGACCGGATGTCGAGAGAAGATAGGTTCGAGGAGCTTTCCGAGCGGATGAAGGCGTCCCGCCTGGGCGGGGGAGAGGCGCGCATCAAGCGCCAGCACGACGCCGGCAAGCTGACCGCGTGGGAACGCCTGGACGTGCTGCTCGACGAGGGGAGCCTCCGCGAGGTCGACTCCCTGGTGATGCATCGCTGCAACGACTTCGGGATGAACGAGAAGCGCATCCCGGGGGACGGTGTGGTCACCGGGTACGGAACCATCGAGGGCAGACTCGTCTACGTGTTCGCCCAGGACTTCACCGTGTTCGGCGGCTCGCTCTCGAAGGCGCACGGCGAGAAGATCTGCAAGATCATGGACCTCGCGATGAAGAACGGGGCGCCCGTCATCGGTCTCAACGACTCCGGCGGCGCGCGCATCCAGGAAGGCGTCTGGAGCCTCGGAGGGTACGCCGAGTACTTCCTGAGGAACGTGCTCGCGTCGGGCGTCGTCCCGCAGATCTCAGCGATAATGGGCCCGTGCGCGGGTGGCGCCGTCTACTCGCCCGCCATCACCGACTTCGTCTTCATGGTCGACAAGACCAGCCACATGTTCCTGACGGGACCGGACGTTCTGCGCACCGTCGTGCACGAGGACGTGACGCACGAGGAGCTTGGCGGGGCGACCGTTCACAACACGAAGAGCGGTGTCGCGCACTTCGCGAGCAAGAGCGAGGCGGCGTGCCTGCACGACATCCGCAGGCTCGTCTCGTTCCTCCCGTCGAACAACACGGAGGACCCGCCGCTCCACGAGTGCAAGGACGACCCCGAACGGCGCGACCCCGAACTCGACGAGATCGTTCCCGACAGCCCCAACAAGCCCTACGACATGAAGGACGTCATCAGGCGCATCGTCGACGACGGGGACTTCATGGAGGTGCACGAGCACTTCGCCGGGAACATGGTCGTCGGGTTCGCGAGGATGGGCGGACGTCCCATCGGCATCGTCGCCAATCAGCCGGCGGTCCTGGCCGGCGTCCTGGACATCGACTCGTCGGTCAAGGGCGCCAGGTTCGTCCGCTTCTGCGACGCGTTCAACGTTCCGCTTCTGACCCTGACCGACGTCCCGGGGTTCCTCCCCGGCACGGGCCAGGAGTTCGGCGGCATCATCAAGCACGGCGCCAAGCTCCTCTACGCGTACTGCGAGGCGACCGTGCCCAAGATCACTGTCATCACGAGGAAGGCGTACGGCGGGGCCTACGTCGTCATGAGCAGCAGACATCTGCGCGGCGACGTCAACCTCGCGTGGCCGACGTCGGAGATCGCCGTCATGGGGGCCGAGGGCGCGGTGAACATCCTCTACCGCCGCGAGCTGGCAGACGCCAAGGACCCCGACGAACTCAGGAAGAAGCTCGCGGACGATTTCAGGGAGAAGTTCTCGAACCCGTACATCGCGGCGGAGGCCGGGTTCATCGACCAGGTCATCGTGCCGAGCGACACGCGTCCCGTCGTCATCGACGCGCTCGCGATGCTTCGCAATAAGCGAGACTCCAATCCGCCCAAGAAGCATGGGAACATACCTTTGTAGGGGCGTGGGTGGCTGCGTCTGGCTTCCCCGACGAGAGCTTGGGAGCCGCAGGCGCAGACCGCAGTCCGGCTGCGCCGTCGCGGCGGTAGCGGACGGAGGGGAAGGCCAGACGCAGCCGCCTGGCGCGGCGCTGGAGCGGAGATGTTCACGAAGGTCCTCGTAGCGAACAGAGGCGAGATCGCCATCCGGGTCATCCGTGCCCTGGAGGAGATGGGCATCGCGTCCGTGGCCATCTATTCCGAGGCCGACCGGACGTGCCGCCACGTGCGCTACGCGGGCGAGGCCTACTGCGTAGGTCCTTCGCTTCCCGCCGAGAGCTATCTCAACATCGACCGCATCGTCGGGCTCGCGCGCGAGGTGGGCGCCGAGGCGATCCACCCCGGCTACGGGTTCCTCGCGGAGAACGCAGGCTTCGCGCGCGCGTGCGAGGACGCAGGCATGACGTTCATCGGTCCCGACAGCAGGACCATCGCGCTCGTGGGCGACAAGATGGAGGCGCGCAAGACGATGGTCGCGGCCGGCATCCCTGTCGTGCCGGGCGGAGACAGGCCGCTCTCGGGCGAGGACGAGATCCTGGCCGAGGCCGAGCGCATCGGCTACCCCGTCATGATGAAGGCCGCCGCCGGCGGAGGCGGGAAGGGCATGCGCGTCGTGAGGGACCCATCGGGCCTCGCGTCGGCCGCGAAGGCCGCAAGGTCGGAGGCAGGGTCCGCGTTCGCGGACGACCGCATCTATCTCGAGAAGCTCATCGAGCGGCCGCGCCACGTCGAGTTCCAGATCATCGCCGACAGGCACGGGAACGCCGTGCATCTCGGCGAGCGCGAGTGCTCGATCCAGCGAAGGCACCAGAAGCTCGTGGAAGAGTCTCCCTCGCCCGCGCTCACGCCTTCGCTCCGCGCTAAGATGGGCGAGGCGGCCATCAAGGCCGTGAGAGCCTCGGGCTACACGAACGCCGGGACCATCGAGTTCCTGTTGGATGGAAACAAGGAGTTCTACTTCCTCGAGGTGAACGCGAGGCTCCAGGTCGAGCACCCGGTGACGGAGCTCGTGACCGGCGTCGACCTCGTAAAGGAGCAGCTCCTCGTGGCGGCCGGCGAGAGGCTCTCGTTCACGCAGGCCGAGATCTTCCACAAGGGTTCGGCGATCGAGTGCCGCATCTGCGCCGAGGACCCCGAGAACAGCTTCTTCCCGTCGACCGGACTCATAGAACGGCTGCGCGAGCCCTCGGGTCCGGGCGTCAGGGTCGAGAGCGGCATACACGTGGGTTACGAGGTCCCCATCTACTACGACCCGCTCGTCTCGAAGCTCCTGGTGTGGGCGCCGACCCGGCAGGACGCCATCGCGCGGATGAGGCGCGCGCTCGGCGAGTACCACATCGAGGGCCTGAAGACGACGATCCCGTTCCACAAGGCCGTCATGGAGAGCGACGTCTTCGCGAGCGGGCAGTTCGACACGAGCTTCGTCGATGAGGTCTTCTTCCCGACGTACGCCGGAGGCGGGACGAAGCATCCGGAGGTCGCGGCCATCGCGGCGGCGCTCGTCGCGGATGCTGCGCGCGCGCGCCCGAAGCCGCTCGGTGACGAGGGCAGCGGGGGCGACGGCCGCAGAGGCGGCTGGCGCGCGCCCGCCGGCGGCGCGCCGTGGGGCGGCTGGCAGCTGCACCAGAAGTAGGAGGGCGCGGCGTGGGTTCCCGCCGCGACCGCGAGGTTCGGGCATGGAGGTGCCGTGAAGTACGTCGTGCACATCATGGGCGAGGACGTCGAGCTCGACATCTCGCACGGCTCCGACGGGACGACCGTGACGGTCGGCGACCGCGCAGAGACCGCCGACCTCGTGCGCGTCGGCTCGTCGCCCGTCTACTCGCTCACGCTGGGCGGCCGCTCCTACGAGTTCTCCGCCCACAGAAAGAACGGCGGATACGAGATCGTCCTGGACGGCGAGCCCTACTCCGCCGGCGTCATGGACGAGCGCGCCATGCTCATCGCGGCGGCTTCGGGTCCCGCGGACGACGGAGAGGCGGGGGAGACGGTCTCGGCGCCGATGCCCGGTGTCGTCGTCGGCATCGCGGTCGAGGTCGGAGCGGAGGTCGAGCCCGGTCAGGGCATCGTCACGCTCGAGGCGATGAAGATGGAGAACGAGCTCAAGAGCGAGCGCGGAGGCGTGGTCAAGGCGGTGCGCGTCTCGGTCGGGCAGGGCGTGGCGCAGGGCGAGACCCTGATAGAACTCGAGTAGCCCGCCAGGGGGCGCCGCTCGCGGAGCCCGCGCCTGGACGGAGCTCCCGGAGGACGAGCGTTGAAGAAGGAACACGCCGACAGGAAGCACTGGGAGAAGGGGACGCTCAGGTCCTGGCTCCAGAAGCACCCGGAGCGCAGGGACGAGTTCAGGACCCTCTCGGGCGAGACCGTCGGCCCGGTCTATTCCGAGGACGACCTCCGCCGTCATCAGCATCACGAGGACGTCCTGGGCTTCCCCGGCGAGTACCCGTTCACGCGCGGCGTTCACCCGACGATGTACCGGGGCCGCCTCTGGACGATGCGGCAGTACGCCGGCTTCGGGACCGCCGAGGAGACGAACGAGCGGTTCAAGTACCTCCTCGAGCACGGCCAGACGGGACTGTCGGTCGCCTTCGACCTCCCGACCCAGATGGGCTACGACGCGGACCACGAGATGGCCGAGGGCGAGGTCGGCCGCGTCGGCGTCTCCGTCTGCTCGGTCGAGGACATGCGCGCCCTCTTCGATCACATCCCGCTGAATGAGGTCAGCACCTCGATGACGATCAACGCCACCGCCCCGATGCTCATGGCGATGTACGTCGTGGCGGCGGAGGAGACCGGCGCCGACGTCTCGTCCCTCAGGGGGACGGTGCAGAACGACATCCTCAAGGAGTACGCGGCCCGCGGCACCTACATCTATCCTCCGGGCGAGTCGGTCAAGCTGGCGCTCGGGCTCGCGGCGTACCTGAATGAGAACGTCCCCAGGTGGAACACGATGTCGGTCTCCGGGTACCACATGAGGGAGGCCGGTGCCACCGCGGTCCAGGAGCTCGCCTTCACGCTCGCCGACGCCACGGCGTACGTCGAGACGGCGCGGTGGACCGGCATCGACGCGGAGGCGTTCTGCTCGAGGCTGTCGTTCTTCTTCGACGCGCACAGCGACCTCTTCGAGGAGGTCGCCAAGCTCAGGGCGGCACGTCGGATGTGGGCGCGCATCGTGCGCGACCGGTTCGGGATCGACTCGCCGAGAGCCCAGATGCTCAGATTCCACACGCAGACCGCCGGATGCAGCCTGACGGCGCAGCAGCCCGAGGTCAACGTCGTTCGCGTCGCGCTCCAGGCTCTGTCGGCGGTGCTCGGCGGGACGCAGAGTCTCCACACGAACTCGCGCGACGAGGCCCTGGCGCTTCCGACCGAGGCGAGTGCCAGGCTGGCGCTTCGGACGCAGCAGGTCATCGCCGAGGAGAGCGGGGTCGCGAACGTGGCCGACCCTCTGGGCGGCTCATACTACGTCGAGTGGCTCACCGACCGCATCGAGCACGAGGCGCAGGAGGAGCTCCACAGGATAGACGCGATGGGCGGCGCGACGGCCGCCATCGAGAAGGGCCACTACCAGAGAGCCATCGCGAAGAGCGCGTACCGGCAGCAGAAGGAAGTCGAGGAGGGCGAGCGCGTCGTCGTCGGGGTCAACCGCTACGAGGTCGACGAGCCGGAGCGCTTCGAGACCCTGAAGGTCGACCCGACGCTCCGCGAGTCGAAGTCGAGGTCCTTAGCATCGCTCCGCGCCAGCAGGGACGGAGACGCGGTCGAGGACTCGCTCGAGCAACTGACGGCCGCCGCGAAGGCCGGCGCGCCGACGATGCAACTGATACTGGAGTGCACGAGGCTCCGGGCGACCCTGGGCGAGATGTCGGCGGCGCTCGAGAAGGCGTTCGGGCGGTATCGCCCGTCCGGGAGCGCGTGGTAGCAGCGGCCGGGCGCGCTTTCGTGCGGCGCCGGGCAACGGGGAGACCAGCTTGAGCGGGCAGGGCGCTGACAGGGGCACCGGGGGCGGCCGCGAGAACGCGGTCAGTCGCGTCGACCACATCTCCATCCTGGTCGAGAACGTGGACTCCGCGATGGAGTTCTACGTCGACCTGCTCGGGCTCGAGGTCGTAAAGGTCGAGAACTCGGAACTGCACGGCGTGCGCGCCGCGTTCCTGAGGGCCGGCGACGTCATGGTCGAGCTGATCGAGCCCCTGGGTCCCGGCCCACTGCAGAACCTCCTCGAGAAGCGGGGCCCCGGGTTCCATCACGTCGCGTTCGAGGTGCCCGATCTCGAGAGGGCGCTCTCAGACGTCGCTACGGCGGGCGTCCGGGTCATCGACGAGAAGCCGAAGCCCGGAGTCGAGGGGGGACGCATCTCGTTCCTCCATCCCAAGAGCACTCAGGGCTCGATGATCGAGCTCTGCGACAAGAAGGAGTTCGAGGAGCCATGAGCATCTTCGAGCGGATGAAGAAGGGCCGTCACGAGCAGCTCATCTTCTGCTTCCACAGACCCACGGGCCTCCGGGCCATCATCGCCGTCCACGACACGACGATCGGCACCTCGGTCGGCGGGACGAGGCTCATGCAGTACGCGAGCGAGGACGACGCCATCGTCGACGCGCTGCGCCTCTCGGAGATGATGACCTACCAGAGCGCGTCGCTCGAGAGCGACACGGGGGGCGGGAAGGCCATCCTCATGACGGAGGAGGGCGCCGAGCTCGACGAGGCGTACTTCCGTGCGTTCGGGAGGTTCGTCGAGGGGCTCAAGGGGCTCTTCGTCACGTACCCCGCGTTCGGCACGTCGGACCGGCAGTTCCGCTACGTGCGCCGCGAGACGTCGAGCGTCGTCCCGATGGAGGGGAACCACGAGCTGACCGCCCTCGGGCTCATAGCCGGCATGAAGGCGTGCGTCCGCGAGGTCCGCGAACTCAGCAAGGGTAGCTCGAGCCTCGCGGGCATCCGCGTCGCCGTCCAGGGCGTGGGCAAGGTGGGCCAGTTCCTCGTGGACGAGCTGATGGCGGAGGGCGCCGTAGTCACCGTGACCGACATCCGCTACGACCAGATCAAGGCGGTCCAGGACCGCCATCCGACCGTCGCGGTCGTGCGCCCCGACGAGATCCTGTCGGTGGAGTGCGACGTGCTCTCTCCGTGCGCCGTCGGACGCATACTGAACGACAGGACGATCCCCCGGCTCCGATGCAGGATCGTCGCGGGCTCGGCGTCCGACCTGCTCGAGGAGCCCAGGCACGCCGAGCTCATGAAGTCGCGCGGCATTCTGTACGCGCCCGACTTCGTCATCGGCGGAGCGGAACTCTTCCAGACCGAGCCCGAACTCGTGGGCGCGCCTCCCGAGCGCCTGCGCGAGGAGGCGAAGCGGGTCTACGACGTCATGGCCGACATCATCACCGAAGCTAAGAAGGAAGACACGACTCCGTATCGCATCGCGGTCGCGCGTGCCGCAAGGAGGGTTGGCAGGATAGGGATGGTTCGCAACATCATGTGTTGAGAACGGGTGGAGAAGGGGAGCGCCCCGGAAGAGCCGCTCCCGCCACGGACCGCAGGGAAGTGAGGTTCAAATGGCAGGGATCATTGGATACGGCGCCTACATGCCGCGCAACCGGATCAAGGTCGAGGAGATAGCCAAGATCTGGGGAGCGGACGCGCCGAGCTACAAGCGGGGGCTGATGCTCCAGGAGAAGTCTGTCCCGTCGCCCGACCAGGACACGATCACGATGGCGGTCGAAGCGACGAAGTACGCGCTCAAGAGGGCGGGGATCGACCCGAAGCGCATCGGGGCGGTGTACGTCGGCTCGGAGTCGCATCCATACGCCGTCAAGCCGTCCGGCACCGTGCTGGCGGAGGCCGTGGGCGCAACGCCCGAGGCCCACTGCGCGGACCTCGAGTTCGCGTGCAAGGCCGGGTCCGAGGCGATGTTCATCTGCATGGGTCTGGTCGACGGCGACAAGATCGAGTACGGGCTCGCGGTCGGAGCCGACACATCACAGGGCGCGCCCGGCGACGCACTGGAGTACTCGGCCGCGGCGGGCGCCGCGTCGTTCATCATCGGCAAGGACGACGGCGTTGCGAAAGTCATCGACACCTACTCGTTCATGACCGACACGCCCGATTTCTGGCGCAGGAGCTACATGCACTACCCGCGTCACGCAGGACGGTTCACCGGAGAGCCCGCGTACTTCAAGCACGTCATCGGAGCGGCCGAGGGCATGATGGCCAAGGTGGGGATGAAGCCCAAGGACTTCGCCTACGCCGTCTTCCATCAGCCGAACGGCAAGTTCCCGATGCGCGTCGGCAAGATGCTCGGTTTCACGAAAGAGCAGATCGAGCCGGGTTGGCTCTCACCGACGCTCGGCAACACGTACTCGGGTTCGTCCCCCATGGGGCTCACGGCGACCCTCGACGTCGCCAAGCCCGGGGACAAGATCCTCATGGTGTCGTACGGGTCGGGTTCCGGCAGCGACGGCTTCGTCTACGAGGTCACGAGCAAGATCGACGCCGTCCGCGACGTCGCCCCGAAGACGAGGGAGAAGCTCGACGGGGACAAGGTCTACATCGACTACGGGACCTATGCGAAGTACCGCAGGAAGATCCGGATGGGCGAGTAGTTCGCCCGCCGCGTTCTCCGGGACTGGCTCCCGGACCGGGCGCGGGTCGAGCAGGCTCTCACACGAGACAATTCAGGAGAAGACACATGAGGGACGTAGCAGTCATCGGAGTGGGGATGCAGAAGTGGGGCGAGCTGTGGACGAAGTCGCTCCGCGACATCTTCACCGAATCAGCGCTCCTGGCCATTGACGACGCCGGCGTCGACGCCATCGAGGCGATGTACGTGGGCTGCATGACCAGCGGGCTCTTCGTGGGGCAGGAGCACCTGGGGTCGCTCCTGGCCGACTATCTGGGTGTGGCGCCGATACCGGCGCTCAGGGTCGAGACGGCCTGCGCCTCCGGCGGAGCGGCCTTCCGCTCGGCGTTCTTCGACGTGGCGTCGGGCGCGCACGACATCGTGCTCGCCGGCGGCGTCGAGAAGATGACCGACATCGGCGGTGGCGGCGCTACGTACGCGCTCTCGACCGCGGCCGACGCGGAGTACGAGGTGTATCAGGGCGTCACGTTCCCGGGCCTGTACGCGATGATGGCCGTGGCGCACATGAACGCCTACGGGACCACGCGCGACCAGCTCTCGCACGTGTCGGTCAAGAACCACAAGAACGGCGCCAAGAACGCGCACGCGCAGTATCCGTTCGAGGTGACGCTCGAGCAGGTCAAGAACTCCGTGATGGTGGCGGACCCCTTGACCATTCTGGATTGCTCGCCCATCACGGACGGCGCGGCGGCGGCGATCCTCTGTCCGCTCGACATGGCGTCGAAGCTCTCGGACAAGCCGCCCATCAAGATCCTCTCGTCGGCGCACGCGACCGATTCGATCGCGCTCCACTCGCGCAAGGACCCGGCGTGGCTCGGGGGCGTCGCGAAGGCCGGAGAGATGGCGTACAAGTACGCAGGCCTCACGCCTTCGGACATCGACTTCGTCGAGGTGCACGACTGCTTCTCGATCGCGGAGATCTGCGTGATCGAGGCGCTCGGGTTCTTCGAGAAGGGCAAGGGCGGCACCGGCGCCGAGAGCGGCGAGACGCATATCGGCGGCCGGATACCGGTCAACCCCTCGGGGGGACTCAAGTCGAAGGGCCACCCCGTCGGCGCCACCGGCATCGCCCAGGTCGTCGAGGCGACGAAGCAGCTCAGGGGCAACTGCGGCGACCGCCAGTGCCCGGAGTCGAAGATCGGCATGACCCAGAACATGGGCGGCACGGGCGGTTCGTGCGTCGTTCACATCCTGGGGTCGGTGTAGACGCCGGGGAGGGCTCCGGCCGGTCCCGCGCCCGGGGTTGAGACGCGATGTTCCGGGGCGCGCCGGCGCAGGGGACTGACACAACAACACTTCGGAGGAAACGAGATGTCTACATCTGCCAGATACTGGAGGGAGATACCGCAGCGATACAGGCTCGAGGCTGCGAAGTGCTCCTCCTGCGGCAAGGAGTTCTTCCCGCCGCGCATCGTGTGCAACGGATGCGGTGGGCAGGACTTCGAACAGACGACGCTCCCCGACACGGGCAAGCTCGTGACGTACACGGTCATCAGGATCGCTCCGTCCGATCTGGTCGACCAGGCGCCGTACGCGATCGGCATCGCCGAGCTCGATAACGGCGTGCGGATGACGGCCCAGGTCGCCGACGTCGACTTCGACGAGCTCAAGGTCGGCATGCCCGTCAAGATCGAGTTCCGGCGCATCCGCGAGGAAGGCGAGGCCGGCATACTCTGCTACGGGTACAAGTTCGTGCCGGTGAGGTAGGCCACGCGCTCGCCCGGGGATGCCGACGCGCGCATCCCCTTGGGCGGGGGCGCTCCGCTCGTTCGCCGCCGAGACGCCGCTATCGCGGCGTGCGACGGCTCACAGCCCGCCTACGGGGATGACGCGCGCCGCCACCGACGGCCGCGCGCCGAGGGTTTCCCCGACTGGGTGTCGACGCAGCGGCGCGCACGACCGCGCGTCGCGCAGCGGCGCCAGCGCAGCGGGCCCGGGAGGGGAACACCCTCGGCGCACGGCAGACCGCGAGTGAGGGCAGGCTCGGCGTCAACGGAGAGGACGTGTAGATGTACCGCATAGAGAGCAAGGTTGACACGAAGAGCGCGGCGTTCGCCGAGAACACCGAGCGCATGCGCGAGATCGTGGGCGAGTTCCGGGGACGTCTCGAGACCGTGAAGGAGGGCGGGCCCGAGTCTCAGCGCGAGCGGCACCACAAGCGCGGCAAGCTCCTGGTCCGAGAGCGGCTGGAACGGCTCTTCGATCCGAACACTCCCTTCGTCGAGCTGTCTCCTCTGGCGGCCTACGAGATGTACGGGAACGAGGCACCAGGCGCCGGCGTGGTGACGGGCGTGGGACGCGTGCACGGCCGCGAGGTCCTCGTCGTCGCGAACGACGCCACGGTCAAGGGCGGCACCTACTTCCCGATGACCATCAAGAAGCACGTCCGCGCGCAGGAGGTGGCGATGGAGAACCGCCTCCCATGCGTGTATCTCGTCGACTCCGGCGGCATCTTCCTGCCTCACCAGGCGGGCACGTTCCCGGACAAGGAGCACTTCGGGCGCATCTTCTACAACCAGGCCCGGCTGTCCGCGATGGGCGTTCCGCAGATCGCCATCGTGATGGGTTCGTGCACGGCCGGCGGCGCCTACGTTCCGGCCATGAGCGACGAGACCGTCATCGTCAAGGAGCAGGGGACCATCTTCATCGGCGGTCCGCCGCTCGTGAAGGCGGCGACGGGCGAGGACGTGACGGCGGAGGAGTTGGGGGGCGCCGACGTGCACTGCCGCGTCTCGGGCGTCGCCGACCACTACGCGCTGAACGACGAGCACGCGCTCGCCATCGCGCGGAACATCATCGAGAACCTGGACGCGCCCAGGCGCTTCGACCTCGAGATGTCGGAGCCGGAGGACCCAGCGTACGACCCCGAGGAACTCTACGGCATCGTTCCGACCGATCTCAGGAAGGCGTTCGACATGCGCGAGGTCATCGCGCGCGTCGTCGACGGCAGCCGCTTCCAGGAGTTCAAGGAGCTGTACGGTCTCACGATCGTCACGGGGTTCGCGCGCATCATGGGATACCCGGTGGGCATCCTCGCCAACAACGGCGTCCTCTTCTCGGAGAGCGCCCTGAAGGGCGCGCACTTCATCGAGCTGTGCACGATGCGCAAGATTCCCCTCATCTTCCTTCAGAACATCACAGGGTTCATCGTCGGCAAGGAGTACGAGGCCGGCGGCATCGCCAGAAACGGCGCCAAGCTCGTCCACGCCGTGGCGAACGCCGACGTCCCGAAGTTCACCGTCATGGTCGGCGGCTCGTACGGCGCCGGCAACTACGCCATGTGCGGGCGCGGATACGACCCCAGGCTGCTCTGGATGTGGCCGAACGCGAAGATCTGCGTCATGGGCGGAGAGCAGGCGGCGAACGTGCTCCTGACCGTCAAGATGCGCCAGCTCAAGAAGGAGGGCGTCGAGATGACGCCCGAGGAGCAGGAGGCGTTCAAGGCGCCCGTCATCGAGCGCTACGAGAACGAGGCCTCGGCTTACTACTCGACAGCGCGGCTCTGGGACGACGGCATCATCGATCCGCTCGACACGCGGTCGGTGCTGGCATTGGGGATCGCCATGTCCCTGAACGCGCCGATACCGGACCAGAAGTACGGCATCTTCAGGATGTAGCGAGTCCGGCGCGCGCGCGAAGCGGCTGCGGGATGTGAACGGTACGGGGAGACACATGAGCGAGTACACGACCCTCAAGACGCGAGTCGCCGCCCAGGTGGCGACGGTCACGCTGTCCCGGCCAGAGGTGAAGAACGCGTTCAACGACGTCATGCTCGGGGAGCTCCTCGAGGTCTACCGCGGGTACAACGACGACGCGTCGGTGCGCGCGGTCGTGATGACCGGTGAGGGCAACTCGTTCTGCGCGGGCGCGGACCTGAACTACATGAAGAAGACCGCCACCTACACGTTCGAGGAGAACGTCGCGGACGGCATGGTCATCTCTGACGTGATGGAACTCATACACAAACTCCGGAAGCCGACCATCGCGCGCGTGAACGGCTACGCGATAGGCGGCGGCGCAGGGCTCATGGCCGCGAACGACATCGTCGTGGCCTCGGACCAGGCCATCATAAGCCTGTCCGAGGTCAAGATCGGCCTCGTGCCCGCCTGCATCTCGCCCTACGTCATCATGCGCGCGGGGCCGGGGGCGTGCAGGGAGTTCTTCCTGACGGGCGAGCGGATGAAGGCAGAGAAGGCGTTCCGCCTTGGGCTCGTGAACGCGGTCGTGCCGCACGATGAGCTCGACGATGAGATCGCTCGTCTCACCGGCCGCATCATCTCGAGCGGGCCGGAGGCGCTCCACGTCTGCAAGGACCTCATCGACGACGTCTACGAGATGCCGCTCGAGGAGGCGAAGGGACACACGGCGAAGGTCATAGCCGAGGTCAGGGCTTCGGATGAGGGCCAGGAGGGCATGACGGCCTTCCTCGAGAAGCGCAAGCCCGGCTGGGTCAAAGAGAACGGACACACATGAAGAAGATCCTCATCGCAAACCGTGGCGAGATAGCAGTGCGGGTCTCGAGGGCCTGCCGCGACATGGGCATTCCGGTCGCCGTCGTCTACTCGGACGCCGACCGGGCCTCCCTCCACGTGCTGGAGGCGGACGAGGCGGTGCGCATCGGTCCGGCCCCGGCGCTCGAGAGCTACCTGAACATCGACGCGGTCATCGACGCGGCCAGGTCGGTGGGCGCCACAGCCGTCCATCCCGGATACGGGTTCCTGGCCGAGAACTGGGCGTTCGCGAAGCGCTGCGAGGACGAGGGGCTCAAGTTCATCGGGCCGTCGTCCGACGCGCTTCATCTCGTGGGCGACAAGATCCGCTCGCGCGAGACGATGCTCGCCGAGGGCGTCCCCATCATCCCCGGCATGCTCGGCGCTCCCGGTAGCGACGCCGAGTGCATCGACAAGGCCAACGAGATGGGCTATCCCGTTCTCGTGAAGGCGTCGGCCGGTGGAGGTGGGAAGGGCATGCAGGTCGTCCGCGAAGAGGGCGACCTCCTGAACGCGATGGAGACCGCGCGTCGCGTGGCGAAGTCCGCGTTCGGCGACGACACCGTCTACATCGAGAAGCTCATCGAGCGGCCACGCCACATCGAGTTCCAGGTGCTCGCCGACGAGCACGGGAACGTCGTGCATCTGTTCGAGCGCGAGTGCTCGATCCAGCGACGTCATCAGAAGATCGTCGAGGAGTCGCCCTCGACCGCGGTCGACCCCGACCTCCGCGCGCGGATGGGCGAGACGGCCGTGAAGGCGGCGCACGCGGTCGGCTACGCGAACGCCGGGACGGTCGAGTTCCTGCTGGACGAGGACGGGAGCTACTATTTCCTCGAGGTGAACGCGCGCATCCAGGTCGAGCACCCGGTGACCGAGTTCGTGACGGGCGTCGACCTCGTTCGCGAGCAGATCAAGGTCGCGTCGGGAGAGAAGCTCTCGATGACCCAGGAGGACCTCGTGCAGCGGGGACACGCCATCGAGTGCCGCATCTACGCCGAGGACCCGGCGAACGGGTTCCTCCCGTCCTCGGGGAAGATACTGAGCCTCCTCGAGCCCGCCGGTCCCGGTGTCAGGCACGACTGCGGCATCTACGAGGGTTGGGAGGTCCCGGTCCACTACGACCCGATCCTCTCGAAGCTCATCGTGCACGCGGCCGACCGCGAGGCGGCCAGGCTCAAAATGCTCCGGGCGCTCTCGGAGTTCGCGATCCTGGGGATCGCCACGACCATCGACTACCTGCGGGAGATCATAGAGAGCGACGCGTTCGCCAGGGGCGAGACGCAGACCGACTTCATAGAGAAGCACATGGCTAACCGGCACTCCGACGGCCCGGACGATGACGTCGTCCACGCGGCCCTAATCGCGGGGGCCCTCTCTCTCTCGGCGGAGGCGGGGAGGCGGGTCGCCGGAAGACGCCGGGAACTGTCGCCATGGGACACGCTCGGTGGCTGGACGATCGGGCGGGAGAAGTAGCGACCGGGCGCACGTGTTGGGTCCGGGGTGGCGTCGCTCGAGGGCGCGCGACCTCGAGCGCCCTAGAGCTCGGTCCGGTTCGAAGGGAGACGCATTGGAGTACGAGTTCTCTGTGGCGGGTGAGAAGCACTCCGTCAGGCTGGAGGGGAAGCCCCCGAACGCGCGCGTCGTCATCGGCGAGCGCGAGTACGAGGTCGACTGGACCCAGGTCCCGGGCGGCGCCGTCTCAATGATCGTCGACGGGGAGTCGCGAACGGCGCGCATCGCCAGGCGCGAGGGCGGACTCGTCGTGTGGGTCGACGGGAGGCGGGTCGACCTGGACATGGGCTCGGCCGCCGACGAGGCGGTCGGGAGCGCCGGCGCGGGCGGCGGCGGAAGCGGCATCATCAAGGCGCCGATGCCCGGCTCGGTCGTCAAGGTGCTCGTCTCGGAGGGGCAGGAGGTCACCGCGGGGCAGAGCCTCGTCATCGTCGAGGCGATGAAGATGGAGAACGAGGTCCGCTCCCCGGTCGCCGGCGTCGTCAAGGCGGTGAACGTCTCGGAGGGCGACTCCGTGGGCACGACCGAACCGATGATCGAGGTGGAGCCGGCCGAGACGGACGAGTAGCGCGACCGGAACGGAGATCCGTCCTGTAGCGCCGCGCGCGTGAGCGACGGCGCGGCGCGGGGCAGACACGAGGGTCGTCACACACGGGAAGGGATGAGACATGGTCAGCGTTCTGTACACGGAAGCGGAGAACGCGTTTCGCGAAGAGGTCAGGGCGTTCGCGGAGAAGGAGATAGCGCCGGTAGCCTCCGAGATCGAGCGGACGGCGGAATATCCGCGCGAGGTCCTCCGGCGGGTCGGGCAGGCCGGCTACATGGGGGCGATGATCTCCCCCGAGTACGGGGGTACGGGCATGGGCATGGTCGCAGAGACCATCATCGCCGAGGAGATATCGGCGGTCTCGCCCGTCGTCGACGTGTCACGGGGCGTCACGTCGGTCTACTTCGCGCCTCCCATCTTCAAGTTCGGGAGCGAAGACCTCAAGCGGAAGTACCTTCCTCCCATCGTCTGCGGCGACAAGATAGGCGCCATCGGCATCACCGAGCCCGACGTCGGCTCGGACACGGCCGGGATGAAGACGCAGGCCGTCAAGGACGGGGACGACTACGTCATCACGGGCGAGAAGCGTTTCATCACGAACGGAAGCCAGGCCGACCACATCCTCGTCTTCGCGATCACCGACCCGTCGGTCAAGGCTAGACGGGGCATGACCGCGTTCGTCGTCGAGACGTCGTGGCCGGGCTTCAGCGTCGTCGAGGACCACGAGCTCATGGGCATGCGCGGCGCGCGCGTGTCGCACCTCAAGCTCGACGGGATCCGCGTCCCGGCGACTCACATGGTGGGCGAGCTCAACAAGGGATTCGCCGTGCTCATGGACGAACTCGACACCGAGCGGACCTCGCTGGCCGCGGGAGCCGTCGGCTACTCGCGCGCTGCGTTCGAGATCGCCGTCGAGCACTCCGTGAAGCGCCGGCAGTTCGGGAAGGAGATCCGCGCGTTCGAGGGGGTCTCGTTCAAGATCGCCGACATGGCCACGAAGATAGATGCCGCCAGGCTCCTGACGCTCCAGGCGGCCCGACGCATAGAGATGGGGTTGCCGGCGACGCGACAGGGCGCGTCGGCGAAGCTCTTCGCCACCACGGCCGCCCAGGAGATCACCTACGAGGCGCTCCAGGTGACCGGCGGCGAGGGCTACACGAAGCAGAACCGGACCGAGCAGCTCGCGCGCGACGCCAGGCTCATGACGATCGGCGGCGGCACCGCCGAGATCATGCGCTTCATCATCCAGCGCGAGGTCTACAAGCAGAGAGGCTACTAGCCAATGCCAGACGCGGCCGCCGGCAAGAGAGAGCGGATCCTCGTTCTCAATCCCGGAAGCACCTCGACCAAGCTCGCCGTGTTCGGCGGCGAGGCGTGCCTGTACAAGGGCGTCGTCGAGCACACCGAACTCGAGCTGGGCAGGTTCGAGCGCGTGTGGGACCAGTACGAGTACCGCAAGGAGGCGATCCTCGCGTTCCTCTCCGACCACGCTGTCTCGCTGCACTCGCTGACGGCGGTGGTCGGCCGCGGCGGGCTCTTCAAGCCGACCGTCAGCGGAACGTACCGCGTCAACGCCGAGATGATCGCCGACGCCCGGTCCGAAGGACAGGGGCCGCACGTCGCGAACCTGGGCGCCGTGCTGGCGTTCGGCATCGCGTGGGACTACGGGATCGAGGCGTTCATCGTCGACCCTCCGTGCGTCGACGAGATGGACTCCGTGGCCCGGTACTCGGGTCTGCCCGAGATCGAGCGGACGAGTCTTGTCCACGCATTGAACGTGAAGGCCGCGGCGCGCGCCGCGGCCACAGAACTCGCCAAGGGCGTCTGCGACGCGAACCTCGTCGTCGCCCACCTGGGAGGAGGCATCACGGTCTGCGCTCTCCGGAACGGCCGGATGGTCGACGTAACGAACGGACTCTCCGAGGGCCCGTTCACGCCGGACCGCGCGGGTGCGCTGCCGACGGCCGATCTCGTGAGGATGTGCTTCTCCGGGCGCCTCACCGAGGCCGAGATCATGAAGAAACTCGTGGGCGGGGGAGGGCTGACCGCCTACCTGGGCACCAACAACGCCGTCGAGGTGCTCGAGCGCTCGGAGGGCGGCGACGCCCACGCGGGCGCGGTGCTCGAGGCCATGATCTACCAGATCGCGAAGGAGATCGGAGCGATGGCGGTCGTCCTGGGTGAAGACCTCGACGCCATCGTGCTCACGGGTGGAATAGCCAAATCTGAGACGATAGTCGGCCGCATCGCGGACAGGATCGGCTTCCTGGGGCGCGTCATCATCCTGCCGGGTGAGGACGAACTCCGCGCGCTCGCGCTCGGGTGCCTGAGGGTGCTCCGCGGCGAGGAGGAAGCCAGAACCTATCCCGACACGGTCGACGACGGAGTCTGCGGCTGAGCGACGGGCCTTCCGGAGCCTCGTGCCCCGGGCGTCCAACGGAGGACTAGAACGTGGGATTCAAGAACGTCTCGATAGAGAAGGACGGGCTGCTGGCGATCCTGACCATCGACCGTCCCGACGCCCTGAACGCTCTCGACACAAAGACGATGAGCGAAGTGAACGAAGCCATGCGCCAGTTCGAGAAGGACGAGAGCGTGGCCGCGGTCATCGTCACGGGCGCTGGGAAGGCCTTCGTGGCGGGGGCCGACATCGGCGAACTCTCGGACGCGAGCGGCATGACCGCGCGCGCCGTGTCACGGCTCGGGCAGGAGACCTTCTCCCGCATCGAGAACCTCACGAAGCCGGTCATCGCCGCCGTCAACGGGTTCGCGCTGGGCGGGGGGCTGGAGCTGGCGATGGCGTGCGACATCAGGATCGCTTCCACGAGAGCGAAGATGGGGCAGCCCGAGGTCAAGCTCGGTCTGACTCCGGGGTTCGCCGGGACGCAGAGGCTGCCGCGTCTCGTCGGGTTCGGCCGCGCGAAGGAGATGCTCCTGGTCGGCGACCCGATCGACGCAGAGACCGCTTTGCAGTACGGACTCGTGACGAGGGTGGTGGAGCCGGAGCGGCTCCTGGACGCGGCCAAGGAGCTGGCGCACACGATACTCGAGCGCGGCCCGGCCGCCATATCGCTCGCCAAGGCGTGCGTCAACAGAGGCGCCAACACGGACGTCGAGACCGGCGGCTTCTACGAGTCCGAGGCGTTCGGTCTCTGCTTCGGCATGGGCGAGGCGGGAGAGGGCATCAAGGCGTTCCTCGAGAAGAGGGAGCCCGGCTGGCTCAGGAAGAAGAAGGACTGACCCGAGAGGCGCGGCCGGTCCCTGCAGCACGACCGGTCCGCCCGCAAGACCGACCCGGCGAATCCGGGTGGAGGTTCCGATGGATATCTTCGAGGCCCTGGGCGAGCTCGACCACGAACAGGTGTCGTTCGCCTTCGATGAGGCGGCGGGCCTGAGGGGCATCGTTGCGATACACAATACGGTCCTGGGACCTGCCATCGGCGGCACGCGGATGCGGGAGTACGCGAGCGAGGACGAGGCTCTCGAGGACGCGCTCCGTCTCTCCGCGGGCATGACCTACAAGGCGGCTGCGGCGGGCCTGAACTTCGGAGGCGGCGCCGTCGTCGTCATGGGCGACCCCACGAAGGACAAGACCGAACTTCTCTTCCGCGCGCTCGGCCGGCACATCGACAGCCTGAACGGGCGCTACATCACGTCGCAGGGCCTTGGCACCGATGTCGAGGACATGCAGTGCCTGAGGCTCGAGACGGAGCACGTCGTGGGCCTGCACTCCGCGTACGGCGGATGCGGCGACCCGGCGCCCGTCATGGCGCACGGCGCGATCTGCGGGATGAGGGCGTGTCTCGAGGAGATCGGGGCTGCGCCGTCGATACGAGGTCTCAAGGTCGCAGTACAGGGCCTCGGACGTGGCGGGACCGAACTGGCCAGGCAGCTCATGGCCGAGGGCGCGTCGGTCGTCGGCTCGGACCCGAACCCCGAGGCCGCCGAGAACGCGAAGTCGCTCGGGGTCAGCATCGTCGAGCCGGACGCCATCTACGACGCCGAGTGCGACGTGTGGAGCCCGTCCGCGGTCGGCGAGATACTGAACGACGACACGATACCGAGGCTCCGGTGCAGGATCGTCGCGGGACCCGCCAACAGCCAGCTCAAGGAGCCGGGTCACGCCGCGATGCTCGCCGAGCGCGGCATCCTCTACGCGCCCGACTTCGTGTTCAACTCCGGAGCCCTCATAGCCGTTACAGAGGAGATCGCCGGGTACTCCTTCGACCGCGCGATGCGGCGCGCCGAGGACATCTACACCGCCTTGAAGAAGGTCTTCGCGCTCGCTCGCGAGCGCGGCATGAACACGGCGGAGGCGGCCAACGCGTTCGCCGAAGCGCGGATACGCCAGCTCGGCGCGCTCTCGGGCGGGGCGCGAGGGTGACGGCCGCGGCGCCCGAGAGTCTGGGGTTCGCGCCGGGCCAGGTACTCTCCGGACCCGTCGACCTGAGGCTCGACGCGTCGCTCGTGGGATGCAGGGTCCACTACCTCCCGAGCGTCGGTTCGACGAACGCGGTGCTCCGTTCGCTCGCGGAGGACGGCGAGCCCGAAGGCGCGGTCGTCGTCGCGGACGAACAGACCGCGGGCAGAGGCAGGGCGGGACGCTCCTGGTTCTCGCCCCGGGGCAAGGGCCTGTGGCTGTCGGTCCTCCTGAAGCCCCTGCGGCCCGCCATAGACGTGGCGCCCCTTTCGATGGTCACGGCGGTCTCGGTGGCGGCCGTCCTGAGACGCGACTTCGGAGTGGACGCGCGCGTCAAGTGGCCGAACGACCTCGTGGCGGGCGGCCGCAAGCTGGGCGGCATACTGCTCGAGTCGCTGCAGGGCGCCGGAGGAGCGGTCGAGCGGGTCGTCGTCGGCATAGGGCTCAACGTGAACCTCGATGCCCGGGACGTTCCCTCCGACATCGCAGGCACCGCCACGTCGCTCCGGATGCTGCTCGGGATGGACGTGTCGAGACTCGACGTCCTGCGCTCGGTCCTGGACGCGTTCGACGAGGACTGGCGGAAGTTCGAGTCGGACGGCGTCGCGGGTTTCCTGGAGCGCTGGAGAGGCCTCTCCACGGTTCTGGGCAGGCGCATAGAGATCGCGACAGACGGGGAGCCCGGCGCGGGCGACGCGCGGGCGAACGCGAGAGAACGACTCGTCGCCGGGACCGCCGTCGACATCACGCCCGAGGGCGCGCTCGTCGTCGAGGACGGCGCAGGCAGGCGGGTTCAGGTCTGGCACGGCGACGTGGTGACGTTGGAGTAGCGTGACCCCGTGACCGCGCGAAGGCGCTCTGGAGGAACGGATGACTGACAGACACGACGACTCCGGCTGGATCGAGGTCATCTGCGGAAGCATGTTCTCGGGGAAGAGCGAGGAGCTCATCCGCAGGCTAAGACGCGCCAAGATCGCGAAGCAGAGGGTCGTCGCGTTCAAGCCGCGCATCGACGACCGGTACGACGACGAGGACATCGTGTCCCACGACGAGCGCCGCGTGGAGTCGATCCGCATAGACAGCGCCGAGGAGATCGCGGCCTACGTCAACGACGACACGAGGGTCGTAGGGATAGACGAGGGGCAGTTCCTGGGTCCCCAGCTTCCCAACGTGTGCGAGGAACTGGCCAACCGTGGCGTCAGGGTCATCGTCGCCGGGCTCGACCAGGACTACCTGGGGCGGCCGTTCGAGCCGATGCCGGCGCTCCTCTCGGTGGCCGAGTACATCACGAAGACGCTCGCCGTCTGCATGCGGTGCGGGAAGCCCGCGAACAGAACGCAGCGGATCATCGCCTCGAAGGAGCGCGTCGTCGTCGGCGCTTCCGAGGCGTACGAGGCCCGCTGCCGGCACTGCTGGGACCCCGAGGAGTCGGGCGCGGCCGAGACGCAGACGGCCGCAGCAGGCGTGGACGAGATGAAGCCCTGACGATACCGAACGACCGATGACTGGGACAAAACGCGTATCTGAAGAGGTCAACGCGAAGGGAGTCTGGCATGGACCTTGACACAAGACTTGAGAGGGTGGCCGTGCTCGGCGCGGCCGGGAAGATGGGGAGCGGGATAGCGCTACTCCTGGCCGCCGAGATGGCCATGCAGAAGATCAAGCCCGAGAACAAGGATCGCACGTACGTCCTCCACGCGATCGACGTGAGCGACGATGCGCTGTGCGGGCTCATCTCATACCTGAAGCCCCAGCTCACGAAGGTCGCAGAGAAGAGCATAGTGGCTCTGCGCGATGCGTACGCGGGACGTGTGGACCTCGTGGAGAACTACGACATCATCGACGCGTTCGTCGGCGAGGCGATGTCGGTCGTGAGACCGAGCTCCAAGCTCGAGAGCGTCGCCGGCTCTCGCCTCATCTTCGAGGCGATCATCGAGGACAAGAACATCAAGATCGACGTCCTCTCGAAGCTCGACGCCATCTGCCCTGACGCCTACTACCTCACGAACACGTCGTCCATCCCGATCACGGTGCTGGACGAGGGCGTAGGCCTGCGCGGCAGGATCATCGGCTACCACTTCTACAACCCGCCGGCGGTCCAGAAGCTCCTCGAACTCATCAGCTCCAGGCGGACGCTCCCCGAGGTCGTCGAGATGGGGACGGCGCTCGCCAGGAGACTCCGCAAGAAGGTCTTCCTCGCGAACGACATCGCAGGCTTCATCGGGAACGGGCACTTCATGCGCGACATCCTCCACGCCACGCAGGAGGCGGGCCTCCTCGCGGGCGAGCTCGGCGAGACCGGCGCCATCTATGCGATGAACCGCGTGAGCCAGGACTACCTCATCCGGCCGATGGGCATCTTCCAGCTCATCGACTACGTGGGCGTCGACGTGTGCCGGTTCATCATGCAGGTGATGACAGAGCACATCGAGGGCGAGGTTCTGAAGGACGGGCTCCTCGAGCGCATGGCCGCGGCCGGCGTGATGGGCGGGCAGTTCGCGGACGGGAGCCAGAAGGACGGGGTCCTGAAGTACGAGAAGGGAAGGCCCTCAGGCGTCTACGATCTCGCGAAGGGCGAGTATCGGATGTTCGCGGACGGCGACTGGACGAAGAAGGTCGACGCGAAGCTTGGGCCACTGCCCGAGGGGCACGCCGCGTGGCGCTCTCTCCTCATGGACCCGAAGAAGGACGAGAAGCTCAGCGCCTACTTCGCGAACCTCGCGTCTTCGAGCGCGTTCGGGGCGGGACTCGCCAGCGCGTATCTCGTGCGCGCGAAGGAGATCGCCGAGAAACTCGTCGCGGACGGCGTGGCGAACTCGGCCGACGACGTGAACGGTGTGATGACGAACGGGTTCTATCACCTGTACGGACCCATCAACGAGTACGCGGGTCTCGTCAAGGCCGCGTAGGAGGATCTGGATGAAGAAGCTCAGGAAGCCGGTCTACGTGACGGCCGGCAGCAACACGATCTCGCTCGGGTCCGGCAGGAAGGAGTTCCACCCCAAGAAGCCACGCCCGGGTCTCGAGGAGTACATCAAGGAGGCGGGGCAGGGGGCACTGGCGCAGGTCAACAGCGTCGAGAACATCGACGAGGGTGTCATCAGCAACTTCATGGCCGCGCGATTCAACAAGCAGGGGAATCTGGCGGCGATGATGCCGATGGTCGACCCGAAACTCGAGTACAAGCCGCTCATTCGCGTCGAGGGCGCGTGCGGCTCGGGCGGGCTGGGGCTCGCCACGGCCGCGAGGTCGATTCTGGCGGAGACCGCGGACACCGTGCTCGCCATCGGCGTCGAGGTCCAGAACACCGTGAAGGCGGTCTACGGGGCCGACATCCTGGGCGGCGCGGGGCACTACGCCGGCCAGCGGAAGCGCGGGCACGCCTACTTCTTCCCGGGCAAGTTCTCGGACCGCGCCTGCGCGGCCTACGAGAAGTTCGGGTACGACAAGGTCCGTGAGGCGATGGCCCGCTGGTACGAGCGCGCCGTCCTGAACGCGCGACTGTGCCCGAAGGCCCAGGAACACCACAACTCGACCGAGGACCTGTACGCTGCCGGCATGACACCCCCGAACCCCAAGGTCTTCTGCGAGTGCATCAACTTCTACGACTGCTCGAAGGTCTCGGACGGGGCGTCGGCCGTCGTGTTCGCGTCGGAAGAGGGCTTGAAGAAGCTCGGCGTGGACAAGAAGGACGCCGTAGAGCTTGTCGGATTCGGCCAGGTCGTCGCCGACATCTCGAAGGACCCCGAGGACCAGACGAAGCTCACGACGAGCGCGCGCGCGGTCAAGCAGGCGATGGACATGGCCGGCGTGACGACGAAGGACATCGGCATGCTCGAGGTCCACGACTGCTTCACGATCGGCGGGCTCCTGTCGCTCGAGGGTGCCGGGTTCTGCGGGTACGGCGAGTCGTTCGACTTCGTGCGCGACGGTAAGACGGCGCCCGACGGCGAGATACCGACGAACCTCTCGGGCGGGCTCGTCGGCTACGGGCACTACACGGGCGGGACCGGCGTCAGGCAGGCCGCGGACATCGTGATGCAGTTCACAGGCAAGCCGGACGGCCAGAAGCTCGCGCTCGACCCGGCGCGTCCGTACGGACTCATGATCTCGATGGGCGGCAACGACCGCACGGTCGTCTCGTGCGTGTTCAAGAGGGCGCAGTAGCGGGCGCAAGGTCCGGCTGCGGCGGCCTCCGCACCGGAGGAGGACAGCCGCCCGCCGGCTGCCACGGATGCAGATATGAAGAGGGGTGCTCCCTGAAGAGGAGCACCCCTCTGGCTTTTCGTCTTCGCCGCGCCGCCCAGGATCCGTCGAGGCGGCTCTCGCGCGTCTCACGCTGCCGCGGAGTTCGCCTCCACCTCATCGGTCTTCTTCCCGCCCCGCTTGACCGGGCTCGGGCCCATCTTCTCCACGCTCTCCACGAACACGTTGATCACTTCCCGGAACTTCGCTCCCTCGCTCGCCGAGACCCACTCGAGTGCCAGGCGCTCGGGCTCCAGTCCCAGTCCGTCCATGAGCCTGCGCATGAACGCCACGCGGCGCATCGTCTTGTAGTTCCCTTCCATGTAGTGGCACTCGCCCGGGTGGCAGCCGGCGACCATGATGCCGTCCGCGCCCGCCAGGAACGCTTCGAGGATGAGTTCCGGGTCGACCCGGCCCGAGCACATCGTCCTTACGATCCTGAAGTGCGGCGATATCTTGAGCCTCGATACGCCTGCCAGGTCGGCGCCTGCGTAGGCGCACCAGTTGCAGCAGAAGACGATGACGCGGGGCTTGAAAGACTCCGACATATGGGCTCCGTGGTAGTCCCGATGGGGGAGAGTCGTCTTGGCCGGGCAGCCGCGCGCGTCCTCAAGAGCACGCGTGACCCTCCGGCACGTGTCCATCGCTCCATCCCGACAAGGATACCACCCTGAGCGCCGGGGCGTAAACCGCCTTCGGGGCCCCGCGGGGCCTTCAAACGCCGGATTGTGCCCTATGCAAGGGAGGGTTTTTGCGTTGCTGGTGGCTGAACCACAGGCTATAATGATTGCTTCCTTGGACGCAGGATGCGGGGAGGGGCTCCCGCCCATGGGAGTGCGCGACAACGTTCTCCGGATCATGGACAGGATGGCCGACGCGGCGGACCGTTCTCTCCGCGACCCGTCCGACGTCAGGCTCGTGGCGGTGACGAAGACCGTCGAGCGCGGGCCCATCGTCGAGGCGATAGAGGCCGGCGTCACCTGCATCGGCGAGAACCGGGTGCAGGAGGCCGTCCGCAAGTTCGAGACAGGGCTCCCGCCCGTCGAGAAGCACCTCGTGGGGCACCTGCAGACGAACAAGGTCGCGAAGGCCCTCGAGCTCTTCGACATGATCCAGTCGGTCGACAGCACGAGGCTCGCCAGGGAGCTGTCCATCCGGGCCGAGTCCAGAGGGCTCGCGATCGACGTCCTCGTCGAGGTCAACACCTCGGGCGAGGAGACCAAGTACGGGCTAGAGCCCGACGGGACCCTGGAGGCCGTAGCCGAGATGGCCGACCTCCCTGGGCTCCATATCGTTGGGCTCATGACGATAGGGGCGTTCCTTCCGGACCCCGAGGACGTGAGGCCGTGTTTCCGGAAGCTCCGGGCCTTGCGGGACGAGATCGAGGAACAGGTCATCCCCGGCGTCTCCATGGACCACCTCTCGATGGGGATGACGGGCGACTTCGAGGTCGCCATCGAGGAAGGCTCGACGATCGTGAGGGTCGGACGGGCCATCTTCGGGGAGCGGTAGCATGTTCGTCATCAAGAACCTCGTGGGAGCGCTCGCCACGATCGTCGACATGGCGCTCTTGCTCTACATGATCTGTCTCTTCGCGGCGGTCATCATGTCGTGGTTCGCGCCGCGGTCGAGGCATCCCATGGTCCGGTTCCTGCGGGCCGTCGTCGAGCCGGTCCTGGGTCGGGTCAGACGGGCGCTGCCTTTCCTGGTGACGTCCGGCTTCGACCTGACACCGCTCGTCGTCTTCTTCGCGATCCACTTCCTGCGACGCTTCCTCGTGCCGACGCTGTACGAGGCCGCCGCGCGGATGCAGTAGCGCGGTAGGACGGCAGCCGCAGGGCGAGCGGCCGCCCACATCCGGCACGCAAGCCAAGGGGCCGGAAGGCCCCGCGCATAGGAGCAGACATGGCCAAGGTGCTCACGCTCTCAGAGAAGATCGACCAGGCCGTAACGTTCATCCGCAAGAAGAACGACTTCAAGGCGCAGGTGGCGGTCGTACTCGGCAGCGGGCTCGGCAACCTCTCGAGCCACATGGTCGAGGAGGCCCGCATCCCGTTCGAGAAGATCCCGCACTTCCCGAAGTCGGGCGTCAAGGGACACGCCGGCGAGCTCGTGCTCGGCAAGATCGGGCGCAGGCGCGTCGCCGTGATGGACGGGCGTGTGCACTACTACGAAGGCTACACCATGCAGGAGGTGACCTTCCCGATCCGCGTCCTCCGGGCGCTCGGAGCGAAGAAGCTCATCCTGACGTGCGCGGCCGGCGGCATGAACCCGCTCTACGACAAGGGCGACATCGTGGCCATCGTGGACCACATCAATCTGACGGGCGACAACCCCCTGATCGGTCCGAACGACGACAAGCTCGGCCCGCGGTTCCCCGACATGTCCGAGCCCTACCACCGCGACTACGTCAGGCTCGCCGAGGAGATCGCGCTCGACGAGAAGATCCGTCTGAGGAAGGGCGTCTTCGTCGGCGTCGCCGGTCCGAACCTCGAGACCGCCGCGGAGTACAGGTTCCTTCAGACCATCGGCGGCGACGTCGTCAGCATGTCGATCGTGGCCGAGAACATCGTGGCCATCCACGGCAAGATGCGCGTCGTCGGCCTCGCGGTCGTGACCGACCTGTGCCTGCCCGACGCGCTCCAGGCCGCGAGTCACAACGAGATCCTGAAGATCGCCGGAGCCGCGGAGCCCAAGCTCACACAGCTCGTGTTCCGTCTCATTAGCGAGATGTAGCCGGCTCAGCCCATGCGGGGCGGCCGGCGGCGGCCGCCCGTGGGATGGCATTTGTCTCGCATGTTCCCCCGGCAGGTCGCCGGGGGAGGAACGTAAGATGCCGTATCGCGAGTTTCCGAAGGGTACTACGCTTCCCGGGATAGAGGAGGAGGTCCTCTCGTTCTGGGACGGGCACGGCACGTTCGCTCGCAGCCTCGAACTGCGCGCCGACGCGCCCCGGTACGTCTTCTTCGAGGGACCGCCCACGGCCAACGGCCATCCGGGCGCCCACCACGTCCTGGCCAGGACCATCAAGGACATCGTCTGCCGCTACAAGACGATGCGCGGCTTCCTCGTCGAGAGGAAGGCGGGCTGGGACACGCACGGCCTGCCGGTCGAGATCGAGGTCGAGAAGGAACTCGAGATCGACGGCAAGGAGGACATCGAGGAGTACGGTGTCGAGGCGTTCTCCAAGAGCTGCCGCGCGAGCGTCTTCAAGTACAAGGACGAGTGGGACCGCCTGACGCGGCGCATGGCGTACTGGATCGACCTGTCGGATCCGTACATCACGTGTACGAACGACTACGTCGAGTCGGTCTGGCACATCCTGAAGCTCATGTGGGACCGCGGGCTCGTCTACCGCGGCCACAAGATCCTGCCCTACTGCCCACGCTGCGGGACGCCCCTCTCGAGCCACGAGGTGGCGCAGGGCTACCGCGACGCGGAGGACCCGTCGCTCTTCGTCAGGATGAAGGCCAGGGACGAGCCGAACACCTCGTACCTCGTCTGGACGACGACGCCGTGGACGCTCATCTCGAACGTGGCGCTCGCGGTCGCCCCGAACGAGACCTACGTCAAGGTCGCGCACGGGGACGAGCTTCTGATACTCGCGGAGGCCAGGCTCTCGGTCCTCCACGGCGACTATGAGGTAGTGGCGAAGTACAAAGGGAGCGAACTCGTCGGACACGAGTACGAGCCGCTATTCACGTTCGTTCCGACCGACAAGAAGGCGTGGTACGTCATCCCGGGGGACTTCGTCACGCTCGACGAGGGCACCGGCATCGTTCACACCGCGCCCGCGTTCGGCGAGGACGACTACCGCGTCGGACTCGAGCACGACCTTCCGTTCATCCAGCCTGTCGACGGCGGCGGGAGGTTCACCGAAGAGGTGACGCCGTGGGCGGGTGTCTTCATCAAGGACGCAGACCCCTCGATACTCAAGGACCTCGAGAGCCGCGGGCTCCTCTACGAGAGCGGGACGCTGGTCCACACGTACCCGTTCTGCTGGCGCTGCGACTCGCCGCTGGTCTACTACGCGCGCGACTCGTGGTACGTCCGCACGACGCAGTTCAAAGAAGAGATGCTCGAGAACAACCGCGAGATCGACTGGCATCCCAGGGAGGTCGGTTTGAACCGCCTGGGCGACTGGCTCGAGAACAACGTCGACTGGGCGATATCGCGCGACAGGTACTGGGGAACGCCCCTGAACATCTGGGTCTGCGAGAAGTGCGGCGCCGAGTCGTCCATCGGAAGCATCGAGGAGCTGGCGGCGCGGGCCGTCGGCAAGCTGGACCCCTCGACGCTCGACCTCCACAAGCCGTGGATCGACACCGTCCGGCTCCGCTGCGAGGAGTGCGAAGGCTCGATGGCTCGCACGCCCGAGGTCGTCGACTGCTGGTTCGACACGGGCAGCATGCCGTACGCGCAGTGGCACTGGCCGTTCGAGAACGAGGACGAGTTCGACACGCACTTCCCGGCCGACTTCATCGCCGAGGGCGTCGACCAGACGAGGGGATGGTTCTACGCGCTCCTCGCCATCTCGACCATCGTCTCCGGGACGTCGTCGTTCAAACGATGCGTCGTGAACGACATGGTTCTGGACTCCTCCGGCAAGAAGATGAGCAAGTCGGTGGGCAACATCGTCGACTCGTTCGCGGTGATGGCGAGCGAGGGCGCCGACGCGCTCAGGTGGTATCTGGTCTCGACCAGCCCGCCGTGGGTCCCGACTAAGTTCGACGTGGACGGTGTCAAGGACACCGCATCCAAGCTCTTCGACACGCTCAGGAACACCTACAGCTTCTTCTCGCTCTACGCGAACATCGATGGCTACGACCCGGGCGCGCACAGGGCGGATCCCTCGAGCCTCAGGGTCATCGACAGATGGATACTCTCGCGCCTGAACTCGACCCTGACCGAGGCGCGCATGGACATGGACGGCTACGACATCACGAAGGCCGTCCGGAAGCTCCAGTACTTCGTGCTCGAGGACGTCTCGAACTGGTATGTCCGCCTCTCGCGCTCGCGGTTCTGGAAGGGCGAGATGGACGACGACAAGAAGGCGGCCTACTCGACGCTGCACCACGTACTCGTCGAGACCGTCAGGGCGATAGCGCCGTTCGCGCCGCTCCTGTCCGACGCCATCTACATGAGGCTGGCCGAGGGCGGAGGCGCCGGGTTCGCGAAGGCCACCGGAGTCGGCGGGTCGGCGGGCGCGGGCGAGGGCGGCGGCGACGGGGACGCGCCCGCGAGCGTCCACCTGTGCGACTATCCGACGCCCGACGAGTCCGCGATCGACCGCGACCTCGAGGCCGCGATGACGCTCGCCCGGTCGGTCGTCGCGCTCGGACGCGCCGCGCGCCAGGCGTCCGAGATGAAGGTGCGGCAGCCGCTGGCCAGGCTCCTCGTGGCCGGCGTCCCGGAGGCCGACAGGGCGCGCGCGGAGGCTCTGCGCGAGCTGGTCCTGGCCGAGCTGAACGTCAAGGCGTGGCTCTGGGCCGACGCCGACTCGCTGGCGGCCCCCAAGGCATCGCCGGTCTTCCCGGCACTGGGTCCCAAGCACGGGAAGAACGTCAACCAGGTGGCCGAGGCGATCAGGGAACTCGGGGAGAAGGACGTGGCGAGGCTCGCGGCCGGGAAGGACGTGCGCGTCGAGATCTCCGACTACGACGCGGTCATAGCGCCCTCCGACGTCACGATAGACGTCGAGGCCAGGGAGGGTCTGGCCGTGCAGTCGGACGGCGGCGTGACCGTCGCGCTCGACACGGAACTCACCGAGGAGTTGCGGGACGAGGGCTTCGCCCGAGAGATGATAAACAAGATCCAGTTCATGAGGAAGGAGGCCGGCTTCGACGTGGTGGACAGGATACGCGTCTACTACGAGGCCGGTCCCAGACTGCAGGCCGCAGTTGAACGCTTCGCTTCGAAGGTCGAGTCCGAGACGCTCGCAGAGAGCGTCTCTGTCGGTCCCGAGGCAGGCGAGCTCGCCAGGGAGTGGGACGTGAACGGAGAGCGGGCGAGGATCGCGGTCGAGCGCGCCCAGAAGGGCGGCCGGGCGTGATCCAGAGAGCTCGTTTCGGCGGAGGGAACAGGTGAACAAGAGGGAACTCAAGCATTTCGAGCAGAGACTCATCGAGGAGCGCATGAAGCTCCTGAAGGAACTCGGGTACTTCGAGGACAAGATCTTCAACGAGTCGCAGCGCGACGCCGCCGGAGATCTGTCCGCCTACTCGGTGCACATGGCCGACCAGGCAAGCGATGCCCAGGAGCGGGAGAAGGCGTACCACATGGCGTCCGCGGAGGGGAGGCTCCTGTACCACATCGACGAGGCTCTCGCGCGCATCAGGGAAGGCACGTACGGCGTGTGCGACGGGTGTGGCAGCAAGATCCAGAAGCCTCGCCTGGAGGTCGTGCCGCACGCGCGGCTGTGCATCGCGTGCAAGAAAGCAGAGGAGAATGGGACCGCCCACAAGTCCTAGTTCCAACGGGCACGCCGCCGGCGTGCGCCGACTCTTCGTGACCGCCCTCTCCATCACCGTCCTCGACCAGGTGGTGAAGAAGGTGGTCACGTCGGTAATGGAGCTGGGGCAGTCGGTCGACCTCATCGGGACGGTGGTGCGCTTCACGCGCACGTCCAACACCGGGGCCGCCTTCGGGATGATGCGGGGGCGCTCGTTCCTCTTCATCATCGTCTCGTCCGCAGCCGTCGTGGCGATATCGGCCTTCAGCCGCCAGATCGCGCGGCAGCGCACCTGGGAGCAGGCGGCGTTCGGCCTCATCCTGGGTGGCGCCGTCGGCAATCTCATCGACCGCATCCGCCTGGGCGCCGTCATCGACTTCATAAACATCGGGGTCGGCGACCTGCGCTGGCCCTATTTCAACGTCGCCGACAGCGCCATCACGATCGGCGTCGTGATCTTAGCGTTCCATCTTCTGTTCCGTCCGCCGGTCGCCGTCGAATCCGGCGTCCGCGAGCCCGACACCCGCGAGCCCGATGCCCGCGGCCCCGTCGCCCGAGAACCCAACACCCGCTAACCTGACGCCCGGGAAGCGGGCAAACGAGAACAGAAAGCCCTCGAGCCGTGAAAGAGCCTCTCATCCTGGTCGTACCCGAAGACTCCGCCGAGGACCGCCTCGACGCGTTCCTGGGCGTCAACGCGCCCGACCTCTCCAGGACCAGAGCGAAGGACATCATCCTCGAGGGTCTCGTCACGGTGAACGGGAGCCCGTGCAAGCCGTCCACGCGGCTCGAGCCCGGCGACGTCGTGAGCGCGGACGTCCCCGAACTCGAGGTGCTCCGCGCGACCCCCGAGAACATCCCGGTGGACGTCATCTACGAGGACGACGACATCATCGTCGTCGACAAGCCCGCGGGGATGGTCGTGCACCCGGCTCCCGGGGCGTCGTCCGGGACGCTCGTGAACGCGCTCCTCGGACGCGCCGAGACGCTCTCGCGCGTCGGGGGCGACCTCCGGCCGGGCATCGTGCACAGGCTCGACAAGGACACGTCCGGCCTCATCGTCGTGGCGCGCAACGACGAGGCCCACCGCAAGCTCGCGACCGCGTTCCAGGAGCGCCGGGTGGGGAAGGTCTACCTCGCGCTCGCGTGGGGGACGTTCGCCGAGGACTCGGGCCGCGTCGACGAGCCTGTGGGAAGGATGCGCTCGGACAGAAAGCGCATGTGGGTCGTCCCCAACGGCCGGCAGGCCTCATCGAGGTGGAAGGTCCGCGAGGAGTTTCCCTACGCGACGCTCCTCGAGGTCAGGCCTGAGACCGGGCGGACGCACCAGATCCGCGTCCACATGGCGCATCTGAGGCGCCCCCTCGTCGGCGACGCCTCGTACGGCGGCGTGAAGGACAACTTCGGGGACGTGCCGCCGCACTACAGGAGGGAAGCGAGGCGCCTCGTCGCCGCCGCTTCCAGGCACGCCCTGCACGCGAGGCGCCTGCACTTCAGACATCCCGCGACCGGCAAGGAACTGACGTTCGTGTCGCCCGTCCCGCGCGACTTCGCAGACCTGCTCTCGATCCTCCGGTTCCCCGACGGCGAGGGCGGCAAGGCGCTGGGGATAGATCCCGGCGAGGCGAGGATAGGCGTGGCGGTGAGCGACGCCATGGGGATGCTCGCCAACTCGCACTCCACCATCGAGGGGCTCACCGGGCGCGAGGCGGCCGAGAGGATAGGGGAGATCGCCGTAGAGACCGAGGCCAGGGTCGTCGTAGTGGGCTACCCCATCCGCATGGACGGGAGCATCGGCCCGCGCGCACGACACGCGCGCGAACTCGCCGTGGGCATCGAGGACGCGAGCCCGGTCCGCGTCGTCCTTCAGGACGAGCGGCTTTCGAGCGCCGAGGCCTCCCGCATCATGCGCGAGACCGGCGAGAAGACGCGCAGGAAGAAGGGCAGGGTCGACCAGATAGCCGCCGCCGTCATCCTTCAGAACTACCTCGACACTCACACGAGGCCGGCGTGATCCCGACTCACACGAGGCCGGCGTGATCCCGACGCACACGAGGCCGGCGTGATACCCGGACTGGTACGAGGCGCCCACGACGGCCCTCCCCGCAAGCGGAGCGGGAAGGGGTGGTTCGTTCGCGACGCCATGGTCGTCGTCGTGATGGCCCTCGTCGTGTTCGTCGCGTTCACGCAGATGGCCTGGTTCACGATCCAGCGCGACGTGGGCGACCGCGTCCTCGTTGATATCCCCGAAGGGGCGACGCTGCGCGAGATCGGTTCGATCCTGGGCGAGAGCAACGTCATCAGAAGTCCCCGCAAGTTCGTTCTGACCGTGCGCCTTCTCCGGCTGACTGAGAGGCTCCAGGCCGGCACGTACGAGTTCGGCCCGAGCGTCTCGGAGCTCGACGTGCTGATGGCGCTCCGCTACGGCGAGATCGCCGGCCGCCGCGTCACGGTTCCTGAGGGGTACCGCGCGAGCCAGATCGCGGTGCTCCTGGAGAGCATCCTCGACATCGACGCCGCCGTGTTCATGGAGCTGGTGCACGACCCCGACCTCATGATCTCCCTGGGCGTCACGGCGCCGTCCCTCGAGGGCTACCTCCACCCCGACACGTACCACATGAAGCTCGATACCTCCGCGCGGGAGGCCATCGTCGCTATGGTGGGGGAGACGACGCGGTTCCTGGACCTCAGGAAGGCCGCCCGCGCCGAGAGCATGGGAATGAGTCTCCACGAGGTCCTGACGCTCGCGTCGATCATCGAGTCCGAGGCTCTCTTCGCCAGAGAGAGAAGCAGGATATCGGCGGTGTATCACAACAGGCTCACGCACGACTGGCGGCTCGAGGCCGATCCCACGGTCCGCTACGCGCTCGGCAACTACCGGCGGAAGCTGTACTTCAAGGACCTGGACGTCGACTCGCCCTTCAACACGTACAGGTATGCCGGGCTCCCCCCGGGGCCCATCTGCAGCCCGGGCGATGCCTGCATCCTGGCGGCCCTCTATCCGCTCGAGGGGAGCGGGGACTTCTTCTTCGTGGCCAACGTCGACGGGACCCACACCTTCAGCAGGACGTTTGCTGAACACGTCAAGGCCAAGGAGCGCATCAGGGCCGAGCGGGAGGGGGACGCAGGGGGCTTTTCGCTTGACACTGGCGATGACGGGTGATAGCCTCCCGTTGCTGAAAGGCTGTGTCCGACCGGACGAGGGGGCGGAGTATTCCGCCCGCCCTGGAGGTGTGGTTATGGCTTCCCGCAACATGATCATCCTCGTCCTCGGCCTGGTGCTGATCGGCGCGGGGTTCGTCTCGCTCTCTCGCGGGTCGATCACGCTTGCACCGATCCTCCTCGTGGCCGGGTACTGCGTTGCGATACCGGTGGGCATAATGGTGGGCGCGCCCGGATTCGGGCGTCAGGCACAGCGAGTGAGGCGGGAGGGCGAATAGCTCAGTTGGTTAGAGCACCTGCCTTACACGCAGGGGGCCACAGGTTCGAGTCCTGTTTCGCCCACCAGTTCTCGTGTTCGATGCGACCGGATGACCTCCCCCGAATCGGAAGAGATGAGCGTCGCGCGACGCTCGGTTAGCTGAGGAGGTGGGACGACCGGAACTGACTGATAACGATTGATTCCAGTGAGCCTGAGGAGACCGATGAGCGGGCTCCAAGCCCGTTCAAGAAGGAGGGGAATCGCGATGAGAGTTCTGGCGCTTACGATCCTGGCAGCGCTTCTGGCAACGTCGGCGTTCGCCGTGGGTACGAACCCGAACGTCCGCATGTACTACGACTTCGACCCGCCGAACCAGACGTTCAGGGCCGACCCGGCCCCGAACAGCATCGTGAACGGCTATCTTATCGTCGACTGTTTCGGCGACGGTGGTGGCGTTACGGGTGTGTCGCTCGTGCTCGACTTCCAGTGTGGCGGGTTCACGGCCGGCGCCGCCGACGTGACGATCTTCCATCCGAGCGCGCAGACGGTCATCGGTGGTCCGGACAACCTGGTAGTTGGCTGGGTCGTCGCCGCTCCGGTGTGCGTCTTCCCCGACACCGACGGTATCGTCACCATCGCGATGGTCCCGTGGTTCTACAATGGCACCCCGGGCGACGTCGTGCTCCTTGCCAGCCCGATTGACGGGAAGGCCGTGGTCGACTGCAACAACGACCTCGACTTCTTCTGCGTCTTCTCGAATGCGGGCGTAGGTCAGGACCCCGTCACGGCAGGCGACGCGAACTGCGACTGCGACACGCCTGTTGAGGAGAACACCTGGGGCGCGATCAAGGCCCTGTATCGCTAACCTGAGTCCACAGACGACACCTTGGATTGCCGTTGACTGACTCTCTTTGGCGTGCTATAATGATAATGAAGGAAGCGGGCTCGCCCCTCGCACCTGCGCGAGGCGAGCCCGTTTGTCTGTTTGAGGCCCACAGGAGCCCCGCCGGGACTGATTCTTGCAGCAGGATGGACACGTACGGAACGGTTGCGGAGATAGCTGAGCGGCTGTTCAGCACAGGGTAGCCCTGCCCGCGGGCCGATGGCGGGCCCTGCGCAGGGGCTGCAAATTCTACTTGCGAAATGTCGAAAACCTGTGCTATACTACTTCCACAACCGGCAGACCGACTGCAGGCGACATTGGATATTAGTGCTTCACAGACCGGGCATACGGAAAGGAGGTCGTATACCCTTTAGGGTTTTCCGTAGCCGCTCTACTGCGGCACGGCGTGCGTGCAATCCCAGCATCAAGTGAGTGAGCCGAAGGAGGAGAAGACATGTCGAGAACATTCGCTGGTATCCTCGTGGGACTTCTTGTCCTCGGGACGGCGAGCGTGTCCATGGCGGGAATCCCGGATCCGGACGCTTCGAGCGTCACGCTGGGACCCGACGCGGGCATGGTGACCTGTCCTGCAGGGGACGGACCTGCCTACGAGTACATCCTGGTTGAGGCGAAGCGCGCGGACCTGACAGCGATTCAGGGCATCCCCGCGGGGAGCTTCTTCTGGACGATCACAGGCGGCGACGTGACGATCACTGCGGTCCAGATAGAGACCGATGCTAACGGCCAGATTCAGTTCACGGTCGTTGGTGACGAGACCATCGTCGGTGACATCACGGCCGAGTGCCAGATCTACACCGTGGCTCTGAACGACTCCGACCTGATCTCGTGCAACTCGTTCGACATCAACGAGGACAACGGTGTTGGCGTTCAGGACGCGACGCTGTTCGTGGCCGACTACGGCACGACCGCCCAGCGCAGTGATTTCAACTGGGACGGTGGTGTTGGTGTGCAGGACGCCACGCTCTTCGTTGCTCACTACGGTCACTAGTTGGCTGTAGATGGCTGGGTTGCACAGGCAGACTGAGGGTATCTCGTGATCGCGTCTTCGTCTATTTCCCGACTCAGGAACTGAACGTAGCGCCACGAGTGCGGTCCGACTTTCGAGGAGGTGGTTACTCAGACATTTCTATCGCATCGAAGTGAGTGTGGTAGTGTGTTTGAGTACCACCGGGCTTTGTGAAACATGGAGGTGAGTTGTGAAGGTCCTTATCGCTCTTATGGTTCTCGCGCTGGCCGTTCCGGCCTTCGCAGGCACGAACCCCGACATCCGTGCGTTCGTGACGTTCGATCCGGCGGGCTACGTCCACAGGGCGGACCCGGCCGGCGGCACGGTCGTCAACGCTTACATCTGTTTCGACTGCTTCCCCGAGGACCCGCTTGCCGGTCTGACGGGCGTGTCGTTCATCATCGACTACACGGCCGGTGGTTTCACGGCCGGTGCTGCCGATGTTACGATCTTCCACCCGAACGCGCAGACGGTCATCGGCGGTCCGGACAACGTGGCAGTTGGCTGGGTCATCGCTGCTCCGGAGTGCGTGCTTCCTGGCCCCGATGGCATCATCTGCGTCGCGATGGTTCCGTGGTTCTACCTGAGCCCGGGCGACATCCTCATCCAGGCCAACCCGGTTGACGGCAAGGCCACTGTCGACTGCAACAACGATCTCGACTTCTTCTGCGTGCTTTCGAACGGTGGACTGGGTCAGGACCCGTCGGTTCCTGGCGACGTCGACTGCGACTGCGACCCGAACCCGGTCGAGGACAGCACGTGGGGCAGCATCAAGTCGCTGTACCGCTAGTCTGAACCACGGGATTAGCGCTCTAGCGCTTTAAGAGAGAGGGCCGCATCCTTAGAGGGTGCGGCCCTCTTCTCTTGTGCGGGCGGCGCGAAGGGGGTCCTTTCCAGACGACTCAACATGTGATATGGTGTGCAGTAGACGGGGGAGAGCGAGCGGCGGCCGGACCGACAGGTGTCTCTGCGAGGCCGAGACGAGGCTTCAAGAGGGAGAGGCGAAGATGAAGGTCCTCATTGTTCTTGCGGCTCTGGCGCTGGCCGCTCCGGCCTTCGCCGGCACGAACCCGGACATTCGCGCGTTCTACACGTTCGACCCGGACTACTACATACACGACTGGGAGAGCGCGCCCTCGGGCTCGGTCATCACCGGCTGGCTCTGCTTCGACTGCCTGGGAGCGGGCGGCGGTCTGACGGGCGTCTCGCTGACGCTCGACTTTCTGGTCGGCGGCTTCACGGCAGGTGCTGCGGACGTCACGGTCTTCCATCCGTCCGCGCAGACGGTCATAGGCGGTCCCGATGACGTCGCGAACGGGTGGGTCATCGCCGCCCCCGAGTGCGTGCTTCCGGGACCCACCGGCGTCATCTGCGTGGCGAGCGTTCCGTGGTACTACACCGGCACGCCGGGCGAGATCCTCATTCTCCCGAACCCGGTTGACGGGAAGGCCGCCGTCGACTGCAACAACAACATCGACTTCTTCTGCGTGCTCTCGCACGGCGCCATCGGCCAGAGCGTCCAGACGCCCGG
>JBDRIO010000014.1:0-33747 GCA_043815815.1 Candidatus Eiseniibacteriota bacterium
GATCCACTTCTGAACGTAGACGGTGTCGCACGCGGCGGCCGAGTCGATGGCGGCCGCGATCGTCGGGGCGTCGTCCGGCACCCACCAGGTGCGCCCGCCGCACCCAACGCCGAGCGCCCCCATCGGACCACACCCTCCGCCATCGGCGCAGGGAGAACACGCCTGGATCGTGTACTCGTATCCCTCGCCGCCCGTGCAGAAGAGCGGGTCCTCGGAGATGTTCCCGTCGACCCCGTTCTGTCCCACGATGCCGTCCGAGTAGTCGCCACCGTCGTTCCCGTACACGTCGCAGCAGTTGAGGTCGGCCGTGGCGCCGCCGTAGCAATCGACCGCCTCGCCGGAAACGCCGAACGCGATGATCGAGTTCTCGACCAGCGCGCTGCTGGCATTCCCCAGGAGAAGGCCGCTTGCGTTGGGCGCTTCGTTCCTCGCGATCGTGCAATCGCTGACGGTGAGTGTGATGTCGATCGCCGACAGAGCGCCGCCGTTCATCCCGGCGATGTTCTGCACGAGCGTGCACTCGTTCATCGCGATCGACGAGGAGTGGGCGTAGATGGCCGCGCCACCGCCCGGGGTCTCGTTGTAGGAGATACTGCACTGATAGAAGGTGACGTCCGACGAAGTGTAGCAGGACAACGCTCCGCCGACCGCGCTCAACCCCGAAGCCTGATTTCCGGAGAACCGGCATCCGTCGAATACAACGACCGCGCCGTTCCGCGTGACGACGGCACCGGCGCTGTCGTAGCCCTCGTTGGAGTCGAAGTCACAGCCCTCGAACATGGGTGAACCGCCGTCGATCTCGACCGCGCCTCCCACGTCAGCGGTGTTGTTGGCGAAGACGCAGTTCCTCACCAGGACGCCGGAGTCAAGAAGGCTCAGGGCGCCGCCTGAGGCGAGGACGCCTGTGGTGTCGCCGTACGCGAACCGTATGTTCTCGATGACGGTCGTGTCGTCGAGGTTCGTTCCCCGCATGATCTGCGCGTACGCCTGGCCGTCGATGACGGTCGTGGGATCTCCGAACTGCGAGGTCTCGCCGATGAGAACAACGCCCGACTTCATGACGAGGTTCTGTTCGAAGTAGGTCCCCTGCGGGACGAACACCGTGTCGCAAGCCGCGGCCGAGTCGATGGCCGCCGCGATCGTCGGCGCGTCGACCGGCACGACCCACGTCCGGCCGGTGCAGCCCACACCCAGCGCCCCTACTTGCTCACAACCGGGAGCGTCCACGCAAGGCGAGCAGGCGCCGAGCGTGACGTCCGGATTGCAGAAGAGCGGGTCCTCCGAGAAGTTCCCGCTGAACCCGTTCATGCCCGAGAGGAACGAGATGTAGTCGCCGCCCACGTTCCCGAAGACGTCCGAGCAGTTCATCGCGGCGAAGCCCGAGCCGTCGGTGTAGACCGAACCGCCGCCCTGGCCGAATGCCATGATGGTGTTGTCGATGTTCGCGAACGACGTGCCCAGAAGCGCGAGTGTTCCACCTGAGCCGGACGCCGAGTTGCGCGCGATCGTGCAATGGTCGATGGTCGGAGTCGAGCTCGCCGCCGCGATGGCGGCGCCTTGCGGGGCGTCGTTGTAGCGAACGACGCAATACGTGAGAACGGCGGCGGAATTGACCATGCTGATAGCTCCGCCGCGCGTCTCGGCGCTGTTGCTTATGAAGTGGCAGCCGGTGATGGTCGGATCGGCCGTCTCGATGTGGATGGCGCCTCCCGAGCCGGGCGACGCAGTGGTGTTGCCGTCGAACTGGCAGTACTCGAAGGTCGGCGCTCCCTCGATGACGTACACGCCTCCACCGGCCCCTCCCTCCTGATAGCACTGATTGCTGCTGATGCGGCAGTTCTCGACGGTGAGGTAGGACGCGTCGAGGTACATACCGCCGCCGTTGTCGTTCGTGTTCCCGTGGGTGAATGTGATGTCCTCAATGCGTGTCGACGCGCTAACCGAACTCGCCGTCAAGACGCGTCCCATGTACATCGCGTCGATGACGACGTCGGTGACGTCACCCGTCTCGCCTCTGAGCGTTATGTCGCTCTTCATGACGAGGTCATACTCGTAGTACGTACCAGTCACGAGTGTGACGATGTCGCCCGCCTGTGCGGAGTCGATGCCGGCCGCTACGGTCGGCGCGTCGACGGGGACGATCCACTCCCTGGCCACCGACGTCGCGGGGGCAAGAAGAACGAGCGCCAGCGCGAACGCCAACGCCGACACGTACCTAGAGGGCGTAGCGGCAGCCCCCGCAAAGCGACGCAGTGCCTGCATTGCAGACCTCCCAGTGTGCCGGGTCTCACGCGCGGTTCGCCCGCCTGGTGTGAGCTCCGGCGCTTCTGTATGGAATCTCCGGTGTACGCGCGAAGTGAACAGGGCCCCTCCACGAGACGGACTCCCGCGCCCGCCCGGACGCACCGGACCCTCCCTCGCCAGCTTTGACGAGGCATCATAGAATACCACAATGAGCAAGGTTCAGTCAAGGATTGTGTTGCCAGTCAAGAAACACGGAACGCCGCATCGTCGATGCGACGCGGCGTTCGGTGGGTGTCTCGCGGTGCCCGGCGGCCCTACCTGCTCGAGCCCCAAGGGCAGGGCCCTATCTCAGCAGGACGACCCTGGCCCTGTCCTCGTGTGCCCCGCAGGCGAGCCTCGCGAAATAGACGCCCGAGGCGGCCCGGAGTCCCCCGCCGTCCCTTCCGTCCCAGACGAGCTCGCCGCGGCCGTCGGCCGTGGGGCCTGCCGCCAGCCTGCGGACGAGCCTGCCCGACGCCGAGTAGATCTCGACCTCGGCGGGGACGCCCGCCGGAGACGAGAACGTCAGGGTCGTCGCCCCGCGAAACGGGTTCGGGGACACGCGCTCGATGCGAGCGGCGCCGGCCTCCTCGGGGACGGCCGTCCACGGCTGCATCTCGCAGTCGAGGACCGTGAGCCCGAACGTGTCGACGACGACGTCGGTGAACGTCTGCGTGTCGTAGCCGAAGGCCGAGAACTCGACCGTGTACGTGCCCGGCATGAGCATGCGCCAGTACCTGCCGTAGGTCGGGTCCGTCGTTCTCGGGGTGAGCACGTCGGAGTGGTTTTCCTGAACCTCCACCTCCGCCACGAGCGGGACCCTTCCGCCGGCGCCCGTCACGTGACCGGTGAGCCCCGGGCCCGCAAGGCGCTCCATGAGGTAGTACGAACCGTTCGCGACGCGCTCGCAGATGCCGTCGACCCTGTGGCCGCCGGGTATGCAGAGGAAGCTCAGTATCTCCATCGTGTACCCGATGGTCCCGACGACACCATACTGCCAGTTCCTGGCCTTCCCCTGCGTGGCGAAGCCGTAGACCGCGTCGTACGGTTGGTCGGCCTCGTCGAGCGTCCGGGCACATAGCTCGGACACGACGTCGAAGATCACGTAATGGTCGGGCGCGAACCCGTAGCCCACCCAGTACCACGGGTAGTAGACGAGGTCGCCGTCGGAGCTTCTCGGGCTGTGGTAGTTGAGCGAGAAGACCGGCTTGTGCTCGAGACAGAAGTCCCGGACGATCCGCGACTCGTTCTCGGAGAACGGCGCCGCGCCCCGGTAGTAGTCGGACGCAGGGTTGTCGCTGCCGCCCTCGGCCCAGTTGAAGTCGTAGTTGTGGTTCAGGTCGACGCCGTCGTAGTCGGTATCGAACTGACCATTCGAGTTGTTATCCATCTTGTTCTTCCGCCAGACCGTGTCGATGTCGGCGGTGACGACGGCGTGTCCCTCCGGGTTCAGGATCGGAATGAACCAGATCTCACTGCCGTCCACCCAGGCGGTGACCGTGTCGTTCACGCCGTAGGCCGCCGTCAGCTCGTCCAGCATCCACATGATGGCCTCGAGACCCATGATCTCCTCGGCGTGATGGACGCCGTTGAAGAGCACCACCGGCTCGTCCTCATCCACGTGGACGTTGTCCGAGAGCTTGACGCCCCAGACGTCCATCCCCTCTTCGGTCGAGACGCCGAGCGTGTCGACGCGCACGATACCCGGGTAGCTCGCCGCCAGCGCCACGATCTCGGTGTGCACCTCGTCGTGGGTGTGGTAGCGCTCGGGGATAGCCTGGGTCACCGAGGCGGCCAGCAGAACGGCCAGCACCGCCGCCGCGGCCACGACGCAAGGCGCGGTGGAAACCACCCTCTTGTTGCTGCGCATCGTCACTGACTCCTCGTTGTCGGAATCGTCATGACCGGTGAACCACCACGCCTGCCACCAGCCGCGGACCTCCGGCCGGCGCTCCTACTTCAGGAGCACCATCTTCGACGACCTCTCCTCTCCCATCGCCGAGAGGCGCGCGAAGTAGACCCCCGTGGCCACGGGAACGCCCGAGTCGCTCCGACCGTTCCACGCGGCGCGATGGTCTCCCGCCTCAGCCTCGCCCTCGAAGAGCGTGGCGACCTTTCTGCCGGCGACGTCGTAGACCGCCAGCTCGGCGTGCCCTGTGGACGGCATGGTGAAGCTCACCACGGTGCTCGGGTTGAACGGGTTGGGTCTGTTCCCGTGGAGCAGCACGCCCACCGCGACCGCACCGTCCTCTACCCCGGTCGAGGGATACGCGTCCGGCGGATCGGTCGTGAACTTGATGGCCCGGCCGTTCGCGAGCGGCGCGGCCTCGGGCGCGTAGATCCCGAAGTAGGTGCACTCGAGCCCGCCGCTCTGCGTCGGGTTCTCGATGCCGACCGTGGCGTAGTTGTGCGTGTCGCTGTTGGCGATGGTGTGATACTGGAACAGGATCTCTCCGTCCCCTGTTCCGGTCGCGTAGACGTCCTGGTCGTAGAGGACCAGCTCGAACGTCTGCGTCGCCCCGCCGTTCTCGTAACCGGTTCCGACGCGGCTCCACTCCACGACGTAGCGGCCGTCGCCCATGTCGCGCGTCAGGACCTTGCCGGCGCCACCCGTCGTGTCCGGGTCGCTCGGGAAGAGGTTGTCCCAGAACGGCGCGATCATCGCGTCCGGTCCCAGGGGACACGGTATCTTCGCGTTGCGGGGCTGGTGCTCCCAGTACGGCGCGCCGCCCAGACCCACGTCTCCGTTCCCGCACACCGCCATCGTGTCGAAGTCCTCACCGTAGTATCGGAACGTGAACGGGAGCGCCACGTCGGTGACTTCCTCGTAGCCCAGGCCGACGTCGGTCCCCGACCCTCCGTACGTCGGGTCGATCTCGACCCACGAGTACGTGGGTGCTTCGGAATAGGCCGTGTCGGTGTCGTCGTAGCAGTAGTAGCCGTACTCGTCCGGACCCTGAGGGTCGGAGGTCGAAGGCGTCCCCACCACCAGCGGGAAGAGAACGAACTGCGAGAGTCCGTCGTCGCCCGTGAGGTCAATGGCAAGTGTGAACTCGTGTCCGATCGCGACGTTCGCGGCCGCGGTGACGGTGAACGTGTTGCCGGCGTTCGACCCTGTCCCGTTCCCCGCGATCGTGCCCCAGGAGCCCGCGTCGTCGCCTGCCGTCAGCCCGCTCGTCGGGGCCCGCAGCGTCCCGGCGACCGTCGTGGCATCGAGATACGATGTGTTGGCGAGGGTCACCGTGAGCGTCGCGGTCTCGCCGGGATCCAGTACGCCGTCGCCGCCGTCGTTCACGACGACCGAGTCGTACGCGAGAACCGGAGCGCCCACGACCAGAGTGAACTCGCTCGTCCACGTGCCCCGGCCACCGTCGGTCCCCGTCGCGCGGCATCGTATCTTGTCACCGTTCTCGCCGTTCTGCACATCCAGCACCCAGCTCGGCGTGAGCACGGCCGTTCCCCCCGCGGCGAAGCCGGTCGCGCCGGCCCCACCCTGGGTGACGACGCAGCCGTCTGTGTCGTCGTCCTCGATGGTGAGGACGAACGAAGATGGACCGACGGGGGCCGTCCCGTAATTCTTGAACGTGCCGGCTACCTCGATGGTCTCGCCGGGATTCACTACACCGTCGCCGTTCCCGCTGCTCGCGCCGGACCCGTCGTCGTCTATGGTGTGGCTGTACCAGCCGACGTACTGGGCGTCCTGCGCGACGGTCACCGCGCCCGTGTACGGCCGCATGTTCTTGCCGACCACCGTCACGTACGCCGCGCCGGCGGTCTGTGCGTTCAGCGGCATCGACGCGTTCACGCCGCCCTCGAGCTCGCGGACTTCGAACGACTCTCCGTCCTTCCACACGACGATCTCGGCTCCCGGCACGGCGTCGCCGCTCGAATCCGTGACGTGAACGGCGAGCGCGTTGTCGCCCAGGGAGACGGTCGCGTCGTGAGACACGCTGAACGACCCGGGAATGCCGGTCCTCAGGTAGAGTTCAGGGTCGCCCACGATGTTGTAGATGTGGAAGTGGAACTCGACCATCCCGCCGGCGCCCAGGTCGAACGGGAAGTGCCGGTAGAGCTCCATCTTGCCCCTCAGAACGGCCTGCCCGAAGTGCCGCAGGTCCTCGAAGAGCGCGCCCTCGTAGAAGCCGACGCAGATGTAGTTGTTCTCCTTGGTGTGCGTGTTGGCGTGACTCGGGGCGATGATCGCCGGACCGCCCCTCAGGGCGCCCGGCGTGCCGGCGCGGATCCACGCCTCCGCGAAGCACGGGTCGCTCGGCCAGCTGTCGAAGTTGCCGGTCCCGCAGACGATGCTCGTCATGGGAGCCAGCATCTCCCCGTTCGTCAAAGCGTAGATGTCGCTGACGATGAAGTGGGGGTACTCCCAACCGTCGGCGTTGCCCCACCCTCTGTAGTTGACGAAGCTCACGCCCGCGTTGATCGAGTTGGAGATGGGAACTGGAGACGTGACCGGCTTGTAGAAGACGGTGTCGACCTGCGCGTAGCCGCACCGCGTCAGCATCTCGCCCACGCGGAGAGACGTCTGCCGCGGCGACGTGACGTGCGCGCCGCCGTAGTTGCCGGCGCACACGAGGGCCTTCTCGTACCACGCGTCGGTCAGCGCGTCACCCCGTTCGTAGGAGATGGCCTTGAGGCCGGCGACGGTGGCCTCGGCGGTCGTGTCGATCGACATCCTCCCCACGATGACCTCGGGGAAGTAGTCGCTGCCGTCGAGTAGAGCGTACGGGTGGTCGGTCACGTCCTGCGGACCACCGGCCGAGATGTACCAGCACGGGAAGGCCGGGCCGCCGGTCCACGTGTCACCGACGAGAAGCACGTAGTCCGGGGGGTTCTCCCAGGTCGTGTACGCGGTCTGTATGTAGTCCTTGATGTCCTGGTTCGTCGGAGAGGCGCCTATGTCGGACAGCGTAACGAGGACGGTCTCCACCCCGCGCTTCGTCTTCCACTCCACGAAGTCGGCCATCTGGAGTTCGTAGGCGTCCTGCGTGATGACGAGGTACGACCCGCGCCGCACCTCCGCCCTCGGAAGCTCGTCGTAGTTCAGAAGGAAGTTCTCGTAGAGGGGCTCGAACGCCTCGGATCGGAAGGCCCTCTCCACGGTCTTCTCGTTCTCTCCGTGCGAGGTGTAGTTGAGTCTCACGGTCATCCGGCCGGTCGCCACAAGCTCGCCGGTGGACGGGCTCCACCGGAGCGGGTAGACGGTCACGGGAACGACGCGCACGTCCCTCATCACGATCGGCTCGCCGACGGTCACCGCGTCGGGAGGGAAGAGAGCGTCCGCCGCGTAGACCGAGAGGTCCCTCTCGGTGGGACGGGCGGCCTCGCCGTCGAGCACGGGCTCGGCCGACGGTGCTACCGAGTATCCAGGGAGCACCTTCTCCCCGACCGAGTGCATCTCGAGCTCCACGCCTCCGCGGTTCGGTATCGCCACGAAGTACGTCATCGCCGGCAGGTCCGGCAGGCCCGGCGCGTTGATGGCCTGCGCGCCAGGGATCCGAAGGACAACGTCTCCCAGGTCGGACGTGGTCTCAACGTAGAAACCGGGTACCTCGATCTCGAAAGCGATGCCCGAAGGACCGGACTGCACGACGCGGGCCGCCGCCTCTGGCGCCCCGGACTCCGTGTCGATCGCAACCCACTCCCTCGCCGCGCCGCTGACGGCGCACGCGAGCAGGATGATCACGGCCATTGATGTCAAGCGTGCCACGTCGCTGCTCCTCTCCCGTTACTCCCCCAGAGATGTCGTCCTCTGTTCCGTTCTCTGTTCCGTTCTCTCTTCCCGGTTCCTGTTCGTTGCCGGTCACGTGCTGCGCCCGGTCGAACGCGAGGCCTGGTCACGTGCTGCGCCCGCGGGCGGCCGCCGTCACTCCTCTTCTATGACGACGAGGCCCCAGTCCCGGTCGGCCACGAACACGTACTCGTCCGTCACGAACACCGCGTTGGCGTATGGCGTCTCGACGTAGCCGGAGGGCTCGGGGTTCGCCGGGTCCGTCACGTCGAAGACCCTGAGGCCGCCCGCGTGGTCCGCGAGGAACACCTTGCCGCCGCTCACGAAGACGCCGTCGGATATCCCGTCCGTGTCGTACGCTCCCACTATCGTCGGAGACGACGGGTCGGAGATGTCGACGACCTGAAGTCCGGCGCGCCAGTCCGCCACGTACGCGTAGTCGCCGTCAGCCGCCACAGCCCGGGCCTCCCCGGGAGTGTCGACGTGTCCCACGACGTGGGAGCTCGCGTAGTTGCTCACGTCAAAGATCGATAGCCCCAGCTCCTCCATCGCGAGCAGAGCCAGGTCTCCGTGCAGACAGATGCCGCGCGCGCTCCCGGTCGTGTTGCCGTGATAGATCTCGTTCGAGAACCACGCGTCGTATCCGGCGAAGTACCGGAGTTCCCAGATCCTGAAGTCGCCCTCGCCGTCCGCTCCGAAGATGTGGTGAAGCTGGCCGGGCGTCGTCTCGACGACCGCCAGGTCCCACGTCCGCGTGCCGGCGGCGTACGACACCTGCTCCGGAGCGGTCGGGTCCTTGAGGTCGTAGGCCACCGCCCCGAGGCTCCCGTCGGTCACATATCCGAAGCTGTCGACGGGCGCGTACGCGCACCCGGTACCCTTGAGCACCGTGGGCGCCGTGCCGAGGAGGGACGGTGCGGACGGAGTGGACACGTCCAGAACGACCAGCCCGCCCTGGCTCGCCGCGATGAGAGCCAGGCCCCCCGACACCACGACGTCCTCTGCGTACCCTCCGACCGCGAACGTGGTCACGACTCGATAGCCCGAAGGCTCTCCGCCGTCGGGCGCAACAGGGTCCCCGCGACGGGCGCACCCCGATGACAACACCAGAAGGGACAGCGCACATGCAGCTACCCTTCTGGCGCACGGGGAACCACGCTTACTTCCCATTATACCACTACTTACACGCTCAGTCAAGAAACTGCCCTCCCTCCAGATAGACCAGGAGTCCCAATCTGTGGGCCCCGTAGTCCTTCAGCTCGCCCAGATCCTCGACGAGGGGCGACTCCGCTGTGCGGCTGCGGTACTGGTAGAAGCCCTCCAGTCCGGCGGCGTCCGAGAGTTCGAGCCGGAGCCTGCCACCGCCGGACCAGTACTTGTCCTCTCTCCCCGCGTGGTACGGGTCGCTCTCGACCCGGGACGCCAGGTAGTACCGGCGCGAGTGCCCGGCCGTGGCGATGAGCACCGCCCGCCGGCCCCACCACTTCCCCGCTTCCCACCGCACCCTCAGGGTGTAGCGGTCCTGCTCGTAGGTCGTGTCGCTGTCGTCGGAGGTCGCCCGCGTCTCACCCGGTTCGTCGCTCCCCGCGGCCACGAGGCCGCGCAGGGCGTACCCCAGGTCGACGCGGACGCCGCGCGCCGGGCGGACGGTCGCGCGCGCGGCGACGGTCTTCGCCACCGAGTCATACTCGGTGAAGTCCGGGTCGTACGCGTAGGTCTCCACCTTCATCCCGACGGAGAGGTCGACCGGCAGCGACCCGTCGCTCCCGAGTTCGACCCCGAAGGCGTGCTTGCGGAAGTCGCAGGAGCGGTACTCTCCCGCCCCGCCCTCCGCGTCGGTGTCCCACAGGAGCCGCAGGTGATAGCTCGGTATGGCCGAGTACTCGACCTCGAGATACGCGACGCCCTCGCGGAGTTCCCGCATCCCGACGCCGAGCTTCGCGAAGCTCTTCTCGCCGTTCGACGCCGCGAGCCGCCAGTCGGACGAGAACGAGACCGTCGTGGTCCGCGCCCCCGGCCTCTCGCGTATCAGGCTGAACTCGGCCGACGGCTCGAGTCTCAGGTCGTCGACGCTGTTCATCCCGTAGCGGCCGGCTCGCGCGCCGTCCAGGAAGTCGTCGACGTCCGAATCGGAGTAGCGGAACACGTTCGTGTCGTAGCTCGACCCCATCTCGAGACGCCACCCGAGCATCCATGGCAGCTCGTCCGGGGCCTTCGAAAGGAGGTTCAGGTCGAGAACGCCGCCGGAGGGCGACGCGAGGGTCATGCGGACGGTGTGCGGCCCCGACGGCAGATAGAAGTTCAGCCGGTTCGCCGCGCCGGCTCGCGCGCCGGGGATCTCGGGGTAGACGGCGTCTCCCGGTCTCGCGCGGAAGACCTGCCGCCAGGGGGGGGCGCCGTCGACGGAGATCTCGAGCTCGACGTCCGCCGGGCCATCGGACTCGCCGAAGCGCAGCCGCGCGATCGCCTCGAACTCGACGGGACCCCGCACGGGAACCGAGATCGTCTCGCCGTGCGCGAGGGGGAAGTAGGTGTACACGCGGCCCCGAATCTCGACCGCCACGGGCGGGGCTCCCCCGGCCGGAGCGAGCTTGGAGGCGGACGCCGGCGGCGCGGCCAGAGAGGGCAGCAACAGAAGGAGAAACACGGTGACGGAACGCGTCGTCGGGCTACGGCTCATTCGAGAGGTCCCCGTTGGGGATGTAGAACTTCAGGGCCACGCCCGCGCCGAGCGAGTCCGCGACGCGGAACTCGTAGCGCTGCTCGCCCTCCGGAACCTCGAGCATGAAGTGCCGGAGCGCGCCGGGAACGACGTCGTCACGGTCGCGGAAGACGACGGTCTCGGACGGTTCCGTCTCGATCTTGTAGAGCATCTCCTCGGGACCTGGCCCCTTGACGCCGAGGACGTAGGTCTGACCGGAGAGCATCGTCCGTCCGAATATGAGGCGGGAGTTGACCTTGACGGTCGTCGGTCCGATGACGTTCAGAACGACGTTTCTGCTCTTCTCCGCCAGGTAGTAGACGAGTTCCTTGTCACGGTAGTAGAAGGTCTCGACACCTGCGTACTCGTCCGGGGCGAGCGAGACGCGGCTCGGCTTCGACTCGGCCGCGCGGAACACGCGCGCGTCGACGCGCGCTCGTCCCACGGGGCGTATCTCGTAGCCGTGAGTGCCGGTCGGAACGTCGATGTAGAGGCGCCGTATGACGGAAGGACGGAAGTCCTCGAACCCGATGTAGAACGAGCGCTCCGACGCCGGCGCCGCGAGCGTGTCGACGCCCGTGCTGACGCCGTCACGCAGCACCTCGATGGCGCAGGTCGCGCTCGCCTCGCTCATGTGGACCCGGAGACGCGTCAGTATCTTGACGCGCGCCGGCCCCTCGACGGAGAAGCGAAGCGGCTCGTTCGCACCGAACCTGTAGTACGTGAGCTGCTTCTCGTCGACCGAGACGTTGACCCTGGACTCGTAGCCGGCGGGCTCGACGGTCCGCCACTCAGCGGCGCCGGCGGCGGGCGCGAGGATGACGAGCAGCAACAGCGCGGACCAGCTTCGCGCGGCCTTCGTACGTCCTGTGGAACGTGGCGTCATCCGTCCTCCTCAGGCGCCCTGTCGGCGGAAGAGATAGTGCTTGATGTCGATCCTCACGACGACGAACACGAGGAACGCGTACAGCGCGGCCAGCACTCCTGCGAGCGGGACGTTGTAGCGGTCGCGGTAGAAGACCTGCCCCGTTCCCGTGTCTGGGAGCGGCGTCGGCTCGTTCGCCAGGCCGTACCTCTCGATGAGCTCGTCCGCGCGCGGCACGTGTATGACGGGCATCCCGCGGAGCCCCATCCGCGCGAGCGTCCCGCGCCTGGGGAAGTTCCTGGCCTCGATGTGCCTCGTGAGTCCGGGTCTCAGGAGCCTGCCCACCTGCTCGCTCCCGATGCTCGCGAGACCGCCGCCCACGTTGAAGTAGCAGGCGTACTCCCGCCCGTCGGCGGCCTCGTCGTAGACCTCCATCCTGCGCGCGATGTTCTCATCGAGCGTGTCCTCGTCGATGGACGCGACCCCGTTCCGAGCGAGCGCCGCGTCGACGAGCGCCCTCCCCTCCGGAGAAAGCCCGCGGCCGCGGTCGTCCCCGCCTCCCCGCGAAGCGGCGACGGAGGTGTGAGAGATGATGGCCTCGCGTTCGAGTATCGCCTCCATGTCGAGCCACGTGAGTTCGGGGTCGTTCGCGCCCCACATTGAGGAACCGACAGACGTGATCGGCACGGGCGTCGCTCCCACCGCCTCGATGGCTACTATTGCGGCGGCGTTCAGCATCGGGAACGCGCCGGTCACAGCCACGGCGACGAGGTCTCCCTCCTCGACGCGCGCGCGCTTCAGGAGGTGCACGAAGACCCCGGCGAGGTTGGGGTCCAGGGCCTTGAGCTTCTGTTCGTGAGAGCCTCGGCTCGTCGTGATGAGGGAGAACTCGTGCCCGATGAGCCCCGTCTCGTTGGGGTCGTTCACGACGTCTATGGGCCCGCCGGTCCCCAGACGGGCGTCGCGGACGGCCTCCATCGCGAGCCTCGTGCGCGTCGCGGCCTCCATCTTGAGCGCGAAGTGCGGCTGCATGACGGGCGCCTTCGACCGCTCCGCCACGGCGAAGAGCGCGAGCCCCACGACCGCGAGCGCTGTGAGCGAGAGCGAGTGGACCCTACCAGGCCGGTATTTCAATGGGGACTCCTCCCGTCACGACGATGAGGATGAGGCGCACGAGCACCGCCGCGGTGAGCATGGATGTGATCGTCGACAGAGCGCCCTGGCGCTCCATCCAGTATGCGATGAGTCCGGGGATGACGTAGCCCACGGCCTCGAAGCTCAGGAACTCAGGGAACCCCGGGCCCTGGAACGCGACCCGCGTGAGGTGGCCGTAGAGGAATCCGACCAGAATGACCATCACGAGGTGGCGACGCCCGTAGAGCACCATGAACCTGCCCATGAGCCTCACCGTGAGAAACGTCACGATGGCCGCCACGATCGTTGAGGCCACGCGCCACGGCTCGGCCAGCGCGAGCGCGATGTAGCCCGGCACGACCATGCCTCCGGCCGCCAGGCCGAACGCCTCCGTGAAGATCAGGCTCACGAAGAGCCCAAGACCTATGGCTGTGGGTATCACGTTCCCTCACTTCTGGCTTTGAAGAGCGAGACGAGTTCTCCGCCCGTCCCGCCGATGTTGCCGACGCCTACGACGATCGACCGCGTGCCGGTGAACTCCAGTATGCGGTCGTAGATCTCCGGGGCTTTCCGCCCGCCCATGTCGGTGAGCTTCTCGGACGCGACGCCCAGCTTGAGGGCGCCGCTCCTGACGGGGCTCGTCAACCCGCCGGCCAGGATGTAGTGGTCGGCGTCCAGGTCCTTCGCGAGTATCTCGCCGAACTGATTGGCCCTGTCGGGCCGGTCCGCCCGCATGGCGGCGACGACGATCACGTCGCGGCCGGGCTCGGACCTCGGATCGATGGCGCGCCACACGGCCGCCGTCGACTCGCGGTCGTTCGCCGCGAACGCGTTGATGAACTCGATCTCCTTGTCTCCCTCGCGCACGCGGTGGATGGTGAGCGCTCCGGGGTCGGGCGTCGCGCCGCGCATGCCCTCGAGCGCCTTCTCCCGCGGCACGCCGACGTGCTCGCAGACGGCCAGCGCCAGGACTACGTTCTCGAGGTGCTCAACGTATCGGAACCCCTTGGCCTCGTCGCCTTCGTCGTCCTTCGGGCGAACGACGTGAAGCTCCGACGACCTGGCCTTCGCGGCCTCCCTCAAGGGTCCCAGTCTCGACTCCTCGGCTGTGAAGACGGCGTGCCCGCGCGGGACGGTCCCCGCCAGAGCGCGTGCGACATCCTCGACGGTCGGTCCCATCACGTCGAGGTGGTCCGGCCTCGCGTTCGTGATGACACCCACGGTCGACATCACGATCTTCTGTTCGGATATGCGCTGGAGTTCGGGCCGAAGGGCCATGCACTCGACGACGAGCGCCTGGGCGCCGTCGCGGCGGGCGCGGGAGACGACCGACAGCTGTTCCCTGATGTTGGGGGGGCCGGGGCGGATGACCGGCTCCTCGGAGCCGTCGGGACCGATGTACCGGGCCGCCGAGCCGGTGGTCTTGGCGACGGTGCGGAAGCCTCCGGCGCGGAGGCCGGCGGCAATGAGTCTGGTCACGGACGACTTGCCGCGCGTGCCGTTGACGTGCACGCGGATCGGCACGCTCCTGAGGTTGCGGAGATGGAGACGGTACTCGAGCACGCCGTAGGCCAGGTAGGCCAGGACCAGCAGGAAGACGAGCAGCATCCGGAACGTCCTCGGAACAGGGGCCAGCCCGCAAGCCGGACCTTCGAGGCAGACCTGCGGCCCCGCCCTTGGGGTTCCACCACGCCCTGAAGTCACCACCAATAGATGCGCCGGATCTCCGTCATCCCTGCCGCGACACCCATGGCCCTCCCAAGTCAGGATGACGCGAAGCGAAACGAAGCCGGCAAAGGAATGCTACCAGAGGAAACGTGTGATGTCAAGCACGACCGTCCGCACGACCGTCCGCACGACCGTCCGCAAGTGCCCGCTGAACTGGCAGTTGCGTGTGTTGACGGCGCCCCGCCCCGCTGCTAGCCTTGTGTCGAGTGAGGAGCCGCCCGACGGCATCCTCTGAGGGAAACGCGGGGCGCCACCTTCGAACGGAGAGGGAGCATGCGTGAGCAATCGAGAGCCGTGACCGCCCTCAAGGGGACGGTGCTTGTGCTTGTGTCTCTGCTCGTGATGGCGCTCGTCCTCGAGGGAGTCCTCAGGCTCCTGGACCGCGTGCGCGCTCCGGCCGTGCCCGTGCCGCAGGAGGCAGCGGCGCCCGAGGAGGATGGGGACGAAGAGGTCGGACTGACCGTCCCCGACCCGTTGCTCGCGTGGTCGTTCCGTCCGTCCGCAGAGGGCACGTTCAAACGAGGCGCGCATCCGACCCAAGTCGTCACGAACGAGCTCGGCCTGAGGAGCCCGTCGGTCGCGGCGCTCGGGGACAGCGGAGTCAGAATACTGGTGCTGGGTGACTCGTACGGCTTCGGGTGGGGTGTTGACGAGAGCGACTGTTTCCCCCGCCTGCTCGAATCGAAGCTCCGGGAGCGCCATCCCGGCGCGGGCGTCGCGGTCATCAACGCGTCCGCGCCCGGCTACGGGCTCTACCAGCAGACGGCCATGTTCGAGAAGGTCCGGGAGACGGTCGAGGTCGACGTCGTGGTCTCGACCTACAGCCTGGCCAACGATCCCCTGGACGACCTGCGCATTCTGCGGTTCGCTCCAGACAGGCTGCTCAAGTACTCGCCGCAGCTGGTCGAGAAGAACGGCGTCGTCAGGTGGTTCATCCGACACAGCGCTCTGGTCCGGCTCGTGGACCACAGGACGTCGGGGCTTCAGTTCAAGATGGTAAACACGAGCTCCGAGGCCACCGAGGCCTCGGAGCTCTGCATGCGTGCGTTGTTCTCCACCCTCGGCGATCACGGGATTCGGGTCGTGCAGGTCCAGATCCCTCAGCGCTGGGAGGTGAAGGACCGGGCCGGCGCTGATCTCCTGAAGGCGAGCACCAAGCCCGTCAGGGAGATGCGCGAGCGCGTAGCCTCCGAGTTCGGGGTCCTGAGCGTCGACGCGGCCCGGGCTCTGCTCGATCTGGAAGAGTCCACGGGCGACGCGTACCTGTCGAACGACGCGCATTGGACGCCGGCGGGCCACGATGCGGTCGCCGAGGTGATCCTCGACGCACTGCCGCCGGACTGGTTCATCGCCGAACGGTAGCGACCGCGGACCAGCTCCGTGTGCGGCGCATGCCGGCAGGCACTCGGTCGGACGTTCTTCCCTGATCCAACTCGATCACGTTCCTAGTCCAACTCGATCACGTTCACCTCTCCGAAGTTGGAGAGAGGCTGTTCGAACTCGTCGGCGTTGCCGACCACCATGATGATGAGTCCGTCCGGATGCAGGTACTCCGCCGCCGCGTTCCGGACGTCGTCGACCGTGAGCGATCCGATGGTCTCTATGTTGCGCTCGCGCGTGTCGAGGGGACGTCCCTCCCACGCGAGCCGCATGAGGTTTCGGACGACCGACTGCTTCGAGTCGTAGTCGAAGACGTGGTTGTTGAGGTAGGTGTCCACCGCCCGCTCGACCTCGTCATCCGTCGGACCGTTCTCGCGCATGTCGGCAATGATCTCCATGATGAGCGTCGTAGCCCGCGCTGTGGCGTCGGCCCTGGTCTGCGATGAAGCGATGAAGGTGCCGTACGTCCATGGATCGTCGCCGTACTGCGAGTACGCGGCGTACGCCAGGCCCTCGTCGGTCCGGACCTTCTGGGTGATACGCGACGTGAAGCTGCCGCCGCCCAGGATGAAGTTCATGATGCGGACCGCCGGCAGGTTCTCGTCACGGCTGTTGAGCCCAAGATGCCCGACGTATATCACGCCCTGGCTCACGTCCTTGTGCACGTAGTTGACCGACGGAACGTAGGTCGGCTCGATCGGAGGCTCCGGTTCGATGGTCACGTCGGCGGGCTCCCACCCGGCGAGCGCGCCGTCCAGAAGCCCAGTGATCTCGTCGAGCGTCACGTCCCCGGAGATACCGATGATCGTGTTGTTCGGCCGGAAGTAGGCCGAGTGGTGCGCCGCGATGTCGTCCCGCGTGATGGCGCGGACCGACTGCTCGGTGTCCTGCCAGGCCATCGGATGGTCGCCGTAGAGCACCTTCCCGAACTCCCTGCGGGCGATGCGCCGGGGTTCGTCGTTCTCCCTCCGGATGTTCTCGAGCATCGTCTCGCGCCTGAGTTCGATCTTCTCCTCTGGGAACGCCGGGCTGACGAGAAGGTCGGCCAGGATCTCGAGGCACATCGGAAGGTCCTTCTTCAGGCAGTTCAAGCCTATGTACGTCGACCGGTCGTACCCGTCGACCTCGAGACGCGCGGCGACGAACTCCAGCTCGTCGTTGATCCTGTCGGCGTCCCAGCTCTCCCCTCCGCCGTTCCTGACGGCCCACGCGGCGAGGTCGTTCAGACCGGTCTTCTCCTTGGGCGCCCGGTCGGTGCTGACGAGCATGAGGATGTCGACGACCGGTACCTCGTGGTCCTCGATGAAGAAGCCTCTCATCCCGTTCCCGAACTCCACTTCCTCGTAGCCCGGCGGCTCGAGCTCCAGCTTCGGATACTTGAGCGAGCTCGGGTGCTTCACCTTGCCGGCCATCACCGCCGGCGACGCGAGCAGCACCGCCAGGGCGACGATCGCACATGTCGCGAGGATTCTCTTCATGGTCAGCTCCTTAGAGCCCGGGCCTCACTGGGCGCGGGCGATTCCACCGAGGGCTATTCGTCTCCGGATTCCATCTTCATGCGCTCCCACAGCTCCTTGGCGAGCGCCTCTCTCCCCGCGTCGTCGAGCGTCTGGAACTTCATCATGAGGTCCCTCTGCTCTAACTCGGGGAGGGTCTGGGCCCACTGCATGAGCTGACCGAAGTCGATCTCCTCCTCGCCCTCTTCTCCATCCTCGCTCGCGGTCTCCACGAGCCAGGCGACGGTCCTGTTCTCCTCGGTGAAGTACTCGTTCGCAACTCGTCTGATGTCGTTCGGCGTCACCTGCTTGAGCCTCTCCATGTCGGTCAGGAGAGCGCGCCAGTCGCCCCGCATCGAAGCGTACATGCCCACGCGGAACGCCAGCCCGATGTTGGAGCCCAGTGCCCTGACCAGCATGGCCTCGTTCTCGTTCCAAATCCTCTCGAGCTCGCGCATCTCGACGGGCTCGATCTTCAGCCGCTCGAGTTCCTCGTAGATAGCCGCCTCGACCTCCTCGAGCGTATGCGGGTCCTTGGGGTCGGCGCTGATCACGAGGAGCGGGTCGAGCCTGCTCCCGGGTCCGGACCACGCGGAGGGAGCCTCTCGGGTCAGGCCCTTGGCCTCGTATATTCCCTTGTAGAATCGGCTGGTGCGGCCTCCGCCCAGGATCGACTGCAGCGCCTCGAGCGCGTAGGAGTCGGGATGCGGAGCGGTGGGAATGTGGTAGCCGATCATGAGCGTGGGCTTCGCGTCCTGCTTCACGATGACGCGGCGCTCGCCCTGCTGCTTCGGCTCCCTCGTCGTCAGGACCGGAAGGTCCTCACCGCGAGGGATCGGCCCGAAGTACTTCTGGGCGAGCTTCCTGACCTCGTCGACCGTCACGTCGCCTGAGAAAATACCGAGCGCGGTGTTCGGAGCGTAGTGCCGGTCGAAGTACGACTGGAGGTCGGCGCGCGTTATCGTGCTGACGTCCGACTCGTACCCGAGCACCGGCGCGCCATACATGCTCGCCGTGTAGGCGGTCGACATGAACGCGTAGTAGAGAACGTCCTCCGGCTCGTTCTGGCTCATCCGGAGCTCTTCCATCACGACGTCGCGTTCGGTGTAGTACTCGCGGAAGACGGTGTTGGCCAGACGGTCGGACTCGAGCAACATGAAGAGCTCGAGCCGGTTGACGGGAAGATACGAGAAGTAGAACGTCCCGTCGTTCGACGTGCCCGCGTTGAGCATGCGGGAGCCGTTGTTCATGTACGTCTCCCAAAGCTCGTTCGAGATGATGAGCTCGCGGTGCTCCGTCATCGTGTCGTAGAGATGCATGTCCGTGGTCTTGAGCTCGACGTAGAGGTCGAAGTAGTTCTTGTCTCCGTCCACCACGAGAGAGCCGACATCGAGCATCGACGCGGCGGGGCCCCTCGTCTCGAGCATCTCGATGAGCATCTCGAGTTCGAGCGCGTGGTCGGTCCCGACCGCCTCCCGGTCCTCCTCGCTCATAGACGCCACGAGCGTCGTGGCGTGCTCGTCGAAGAACTCAAGGCGCCACGCGTCGATCTCGAGCATGAGAGAGCGCGACCTCTCCGCGAGCTCGTCCTCTCGCGCGAGGAACGCCTTCTCCGCGTCGTAGTCCGTGACCCCCACCGTCTCGGTGCCCTTGAAGAGCATGTGCTCGAGGAGGTGTGAGATCCCGGTGATGCCGGGCCGCTCGTAGATGGCGCCGACCCTGAATGCGATGGCGCAGAACACGACGGGCGCCTCGTGCCTCTCGACGACCAGGAACTTCATCCCGTTGTCGAGCTCGAACTCCTTGACCTTGTCTTCGAGCGTCTGCGCCTGCGCGAGCGGCGCGCAGGTGAGCGCGACAGCCACGAGGACCAGGACAGCGCGGGAACCGCGCATGGGCGTGCTCCTTTCCCAGAGGGAAGGCCTCTTCTGTGGACGAATCCGTGTGCGTGTGGCGGACGACTAGGTTAGCCTGCGAGGAGGGGGGTCGTCAAGAACGAGCCGCGCCGGTGGCGGGCTCGGGTGGACTCAGACCCTGCACGGGACTCAGCAGTGAGCGCCCGTCGAGAAACGCCATGAGCTCTATCGCCGCCAGCCTGTGGCCGATCTCGGTCCAATGGCAGTCGTGGGCGAACTCGAGGGTCCGCCTCCCGCGCTCGGCTCGGAACACCGGGCCCAGGTTCAGGCAGGGAACCCCTTGATCCCTCAGGAACGCGGCCAGGGTCGCCTCCCTCTGGTCCGCAGGGCGGGCCTGCCTCTCGGGCACAGGCACGAGCATCACGACGAGCGTCGCGCCGCGGTCGTCGCAGGCCTTCTCGAACTCGGTCAGGAGCCTGCGGGTGAGTTCCATCGGAGCGTCGTGCGCGGCCTCGGGCTCGGCCGCGTGCGCGCTGTCCGTCAGCTGCCTCCTGTGCCACTGCGCGATCTCGAGCCTGAGAAGAGTCAGGAAGTGGGATCTGGAGAGCAGCGCCCCGTAGCCCGGGAGCCACTTCGTGAACCGCTGTATCTTGCGCGCGCTCGTGAACGGCGCCGGGTGTCTCACGAGGGAACCGTCCTCCAGCGAGTAGAGTCCGGAGAGGACGTTGTCCCAGAGGTCGTTCCCGACGAAGACCCCGACCAGGACGATGTCGGGTTCGTACTTGCGCCCCTCGTCGAGGAAGTAGGCGAGCTGGTGCGCCGTGCCCGTGCTGCCCACGCCCGCGTTCAAGACCTCCCACACGCCCTGACGCCGCGACAGCTCGCGCTCCAGAACCTTGGCGTACGTCCGATCGACCGCGACCCCGTAGCCGCAGGCGAACGAGTCGCCGAGCGAGAGGATGCGCCTTACGCCTTCCGGCTTCTCGTAGGGGAATTCCCTGTCGCGCAGACCTCGGGAGTTGATGGATATCTCGACGTCGTACTCGTCGCACGACACGAATCCCGTGGCACCGGGGACCTGGCGCGTGCCGAGCCGCTCGTCCCACGTGTTGACCGTCGAACTGAACACGTTCTGCGGCCTGAAGAGCCGCGTGCCGAGTTCGAGTCCGGCCAGAATGACGAGGACATAAAGGCAGACCAGGGCGAACGCCCTGCCGACCCTTCGGGAAGACATTGCGGGATCCCTTCGACGCGCACGGTTCCAAGGGGACACTCCTAGGATACCCCCGGGGCCCCGGACATGCAAGAACCGCCGCGGGCGTTGAACGAGGGCCCGGGAACCCCTATCATCAGTTTGCTGAGCCCGGCCACACGTGGCGCGGCAGTCGCGGCGGTCACGCGTCCGCAGCAGATGCGACGGTCACGGCTCAGGCAGTGGCTACGAGGGCGCACCGAACGGAGGACATCGTGGAGGTTCGCGTCCCCTACGGCGTGGGGTTCATCGCCGTCGACATACCCGAACGCAACGTCGGGGTCGTGGTCCGCCCGAACGCGTCGCCGGCCACGCGCGAGGAGGACGTCATCCGGCGAGCCCTCGCCGACCCCGTCGGCTCCCCCTCTCTCGAGTCGTTCCTCGTTGGCGTCGAGAGCCTCGTCGTCGTCGTGAACGACGCGATGCGCCCCACGCCTACGGCCCGTGTCCTCGCGCTCGTCAATCCCGAGCTTCGCCGAGTGCCGGACGTGACGCTCGTGGTCGCGACCGGAGCGCACCGGGCGCCCACCGACGATGAACTCGCGCGCATCCTTGGCGACCTTCTCGCGCACTACGGATGGCGCGTCGTCGTCCATGACGCGCGGCGACCCGAGGACATGGTGAGCGTGGGCGTCACATCGCGCGGCAACGAGGTCCTCCTGAACAGGGTCGTCGCGGCGGCCTCCGACATCCTGATCGTGGGCTCCGTCGAACCCCACTACTTCGCGGGCTGGACGGGAGGAAGGAAGTCGCTCCTGCCCGGCGTCGCCGCGTTCGAGACGATCGAGCGCAACCACGGCTTCGCCATGGACCCGGCGGCGAGACCCGCCGCGCTCGAAGGCAACCCCGTGCACGAGGACATGGCGGACGCAGCGCGTCTCCTCGGCGACCGGCGCATCTTCACGGTCATGACCGTTCTCGATGCGGACCAGTGCGTCTGCGCCGCAGCCGCGGGCGACATCGAGGGCGCGTTCGCGGTCGCCGTCGGGCACGCGCGCGGCGTCTTCGAGGTGCCGGTCGAGGAGCACGCCGACGTCGTCGTGGCGGTGGCCGGTCCTCCGCTGGACGTCGACCTCTACCAGTCCCACAAGGCCCTCGAGCACGGGAGGCTCGCGCTCAAGGAGGGCGGGTCGCTCATTCTCGTCTCGGAGTGCAGAGAGGGGGTCGGCGAGCGGGCCTACGTCGATCTTCTCGCGAGAGCCGGGACGCCGCAGGAGGCCCTGGGCGTCCTCGAGGAGAGCTACCGGTTCGGGCACCACAAGGTGGCGCACATCGCGGACATGGCGTGCCGCGCGAACCTGTCGGCGGTGACCAGCCTCAGCGAGACCGACGTCCTCGAGAGCATCTTCGTGACGCCTTTCGCGTCGCTTCAGGACGCCGTCGACGCGGCGATCGAGCGCGAGGGGCTTGACGCCAGAGTCCTGTTCCTGATGGATGCGGGTGTCACGGTCCCCAGGGTCGGCTGAGCGCGATGGCGCCCGGCTGAACGCGAAGGCGCCCGGCTGAACGCGATGGCGGCCGGCTGAACGCGATGGCGGCCGCCCGGGCAACCGTCATCTTCACACCCGCACCCCCCCACCCGTCGCCCCATTCCCCAGCTACACGGGGAACACGTGGAAGAGCTTCCCGGTGATGAAATAGACCAGGAGCGTCATGACGCCGATGCCGATCAGGTGGAGCCAGAACCCCGTCCTCATCATGTCGGACATGGCGAGTTTGCCCGACCCGTAGACGATCGCGTTCGGAGGCGTCGACACGGGCAGCATGAAGACGTTGGAGCACGCGACGGTCGCCGGCACGATGAGGAGGTACGGCGGAACCTCCGCGGCCGCTGCGACCGCGATCAGGATGGGGATGAGCATGTTCGCCACCGCCGTGTTGGACGCGATCTCGGAGAGGAAGGACGCCACAATGGCCACGGCGAGTATCAGCACGATGGGATGAAGCTCCCCCGAGAGCGACATCGAGCCTGCCAGCCACTGAGCCGCACCCGACGCGAAGAGCCCCTTCCCTAGCGCCAGGCCCCCGCCGAAGAGATAGAGGATGCCGAACGAGATCGACCGCGTGTCGGCCCACACGAGCGGGAACTGCCACTTGCGCACGCTCGTCGGCACGATGAACAGGAGCAGCGCGCACGATAGCGCGATGATGGAGTCGTCGAAGCGCTCCTGAACGGTGGCGGCGAACTCGAACGGCAGCATGTGCCAGAACGGGCGCGTGAGCCAGAGGACCGCCACCAGGATGAACGCGGCGATCGTGTACTTGCCGCCCAGCTCCAGGGGCTCGAGCGTCTTCCGCTCCTCCTCGAGCGCCTCCCCGCCCGCCACCTCCGTCGCCTTCGGCTTGTGGACGGTCCAGAGGAACCACCACGTCAGGGGCAGCATCACGAGGGCGTACGGCAGCCCGACCTTGAGCCACTCGAAAAACGAGAGTTCCTTCCCCAGAAGCGTGCTCGAGAACCCGGCCAGGAGGACGTTGGGCGGCGTCCCGACGAGCGTCGCCACTCCCCCTATGGTCGCGGCGTACGCGATGCCCAGGAGCAGCACGGTCCCGTAGCGCGACTCAGCCTCGAGGCGGGAACCGGTGAGTATCGCGAGGGCGATGGGGAGCATCATCGCGGTCGTCGCCGTGTTCGACAGGAACGCCGACAGGAGCGCGGTGAGTCCCATGAAGTAGAGCACGAGCATCTTCGGGCTCGTGCCGACCCTCCCCAGGATCGCGACGGCGAGCCGCCGGTCGATGCCCCACTTCATCATCGCCCGGGCGATCATGAAGCCGCCCAGGAACAGGAAGATGAGCCGGTTGGCGTACTGCGACAGCGCCTCGCCGAGCGGAAGTATGCCAAGGAGCGGCAGAAGGACCGCCGGGATGAGCGCCGTAGCGTAGATGGAGATGGCCTCCGTCCCCCACCAGACGGCGCAGAGTCCGAGCACCGCGAGCATCCGTGTGATCGATGGTTCGACGGGCAGGGGCGCTACGATGAAGAACACGAAGACGGCGATGCCGCCCACGAACCCGAGCTTACTCTTCATCGACTGAAATCCGGCCACTCTCTAGAGTCCCAGGAAGGCGATCGCTCCGCCGGAGAGCAGGATGGCGAGTCCGGCCAGGGCGTGTCCGAACCTCTCGAGAGCGCGGACGCGGATCTTCGAGAGGCCGTAGTAGGCGGCCATGACGGTGGCGGTCATCGTGAGCACGGTCGTCGCGCCGAAGACGCCGGCGACGAGGGCCACGCTCGCGATGCTGCCGCGGGCCGCGGGGAACATCAGTATCGGGATCAGTGGTTCGCATGGTCCGAACACGAATATCAGGAAGAGGACCCACGGGGTCACCGACCTGCCGGAGGCTTCGTGCACGTGGGTGTGACGACCGAGGTGTGCGTGCGTGTGTGCGTGGACGACGCCGTCCTCGTGCGCGTGTGCATGCGCGTGCGGCCGGTTGCGGAGGGCCCTGTGCAGACCCCAGACCATGTAGGTGAAGCCGAACGCCATCAGGAGCCACGCGGCGACGTCGCCTCGCACCGACTCGAAGGCCTCGAGCCGCATGAGGGCGATGCCGGCGCCGATCCCCAGGAACCCGAGCGCCACGGAGCCGAGCACGTGCCCCACACCGCAGAGCGCGGTCACGAGCAGCGTCTTCGTGGACGACCAGCCGCGCGCCTTCGAGATGACGACGAACGGCAGGTAGTGGTCGGGGCCCAGGATCGTGTGGACGAACCCTATCGTGGCCGCCGTGCCCAGGAGGATCGTGAGTTCCTGCGACATCCTTCCTCCGTTCAGGTGAGTGCCGGGCGCCATTGTAACCCCTGCGGCCCCCGGACTCAACGGAGCATGAGCACCCTTGCCGCGCCTTCCGCGCCCGCCGCCTCGACGCCGACGAAGTAGACGCCGTTCGCTACGCTCTCCCCCGCGGCGTTCCGGCCGTCCCAGGCGAGAGACACGTCCCCGGCCGGAAGGGGCCCGTCAGCGAGCACGCGCACGAGCCTGCCCGAGACGTCGTGCACGGCGGCGCGCACACGTCCGCCGGTGGCGGAGGAGAACTCGACTCGGCACCCGCCGCGCGTCGGATTGGGCCAGGCCGAGAGGCTGAGCCCGTCCCGCGCGCCGGCGGGATCGACCGACGCGACCTCGTCGCCCACGATGAGAAGGTCGTGCGGAGGCAGCGACGCCGCGAGAGGCCCGGACGTCAGCTGCGTCCCGTCGCGCGCGTCGAAGACGCGAACGCCCGGCGAGGCGTACGTCCGGTCGGCGACGAACAACTGCGCGCTTCCCTCGTGCACCTCCACGTCCATCACGCTGTAGCCGCCGGGCTTCCACACGTTCTCGAGCTTCGCGCCCGTGGACCAGTCGAACGCGATGCAGAACTGCTCCCACGAGGGCGACGACGTCGAGACCACTGCGTGCGCGCGCCCCTCGAGGGGAAGCGTGAAGTCGTAGAGCTCGCCTCCGAGCTGCGCCTCGGTCGCCACGAGTCCCGCCGCCTCGAGCGCCGCGGGGTCGACCTCGACGATCCCTCCGTCGAGAGCGCCCCAGTTCCCGCTGCACGCGACGTAGAGGAGACCGGTCGACTCATCGACCAGGATGTCCCGGTAGGGATTCGTCACCGGCAGCTCGACGCCCTGAACGCCCGGCGCGACCGCGTCGACGTCGACGAGTTCGTTCGTCGCGACGTCTACGACGGCAAGATACGAAGGCGGCACGGGGGTCCAGTAGTAGTCCCTGTCGAGTCGCTGGACGGCCACGAAGAGGCGCCCTCCGCTGAGCGTCATCCCCGACATCTCGGGTATGCCGTCCGCGTCAGCGAACGGAGAGAGGTCTATCGTGTCGGTCACGGCGCCCGTCGTCGGGTCGACCTCGTAGAGAAACGCGCTCTCGTGGCGCGAGACGTACGCGCGCGTCGCGGAGACGAACTCGATGTCCTGGGGGTTGCTCCCCGGTCCGACGGAGAACTGACCCGTGGTGGCGAAGTCCTGCTCGGGATCCAGGATCTGTATGTTGTCGCCGTAGAGGTGGTTCACGACGTACACGAGCCCTTCGAAGCAGCGCGCGTCGGCGTCGCTGTGGACCGTGGCGACGGGGTCGTCGACGCTCCACGGCGGAAGGACGGCCAGCGTGGCGACCCGGCCGCTCACGTCGTAGTCGGAGTTCACGGAGATAACGTAGTCCCACGCGGGCGCGGCAGGCGCGGGCGCGGCGGGCGCGAGCGCGGTCAGCGCGACCGCGAGTGCGAGCGGCAGACGGGTCCGTTCGGTGCAATGCATGTCGACTCCTCTCCTATCGCGACGTCTCCACGAGCAGCGTCGCGTAGAACGTTCTCCCCGGCAACGGGTAGCCCTCGACGTCGAGCAACGTCTCGTCGGTCAGGTTCCGGACCTCCAGCGAGAGGGTGAGCGCGCCGGGGACGACCTCGACGCTCCCTCCCAGGTTGTGCACGTGCGACGCCGGGCTCCTGTTCTCCGGCAGGTTCGCCCGGTCCCGGTACGCCTCTCCCCGGGCGTGGTACTCGTGCCAGACCGACGCGCGACCGGCGTCCCACTCGGAACGAACGAAGAGGTCGTGCACGGGCTCGTACGGGAGCAGCTTCCCGTGATATGTCGGCGAGGGTCCGTCGTTCCTGGCGTTCTGGTAGGTGTACGACGCCGAGAGATGGAGCCGCGTCCCGAAGGTGCGTCTCGCGGTGAGCTCTATCCCCTCGATGCGGGCCGACTCCAGGTTGAACGCCTTCACGGTCCTCTGCGAGTTCTGAAGGAAGACGATGAGGTCGTCGCGGTCGGCCCAGAAGAGGACGGCCTCGAGAAACGCCTCGCCGCCGGCGGAAGACTCGGCCGAGAGCGCGATGCCGATGTCTGCCGTCGTCCCCTCTTCGGGCGAGAGCTCCGCGTTCCCCTCCACGTAGCCGCTCGCCCCGAAGAGCTCGACCATCGAGGGGAAGCGGGCGTAGCGCGTGCGGTTCGCCTTGAGCGTGACGCGCGGGTGAACGCGCAGCCGCGCCCCGAAGGACGGCCCGTGGACGTCCGCCCGGTGCAGCTCATCGAGCGCCTCCGGCGGACCTCCGATGGGAGGAGGGCCGGCGTAGTTGTCGGACGCCTCCTGATACCTGTAGCCCGCCACGAGTTCGAGCCGGCCGCCCATCAGGAAGAGCCTGTCCTCGCCGGACAGGGAGACCGACGAACGCTTCCGCGTGAAGCCGACGCCGATCGCGGGGTTCAGGCTCTCGGGGATGAAGCGCTCGCGCCTCGTCTCTCCGAAGAGGCTCACAGACTGGCGCACGGCGTGCCAGTCGAAGCGCGCGAGCGCGTTCGCGCCGTAGGACCAGTTCCTGTCGTCGGAATCCGCTCGGTCGAACCCCACCTCGTCGTCGGGATTGTAGAAGCGGTCGCGACGGAAGGAGTGGAAGCCCGTGGCCTTGAGCGAGAGCGCTCCCCGGGCGATGCGTGGAGGGACGACGGACAGTCGGGCGGTGTTCCTGAAGATCCTGTAGTGCACGCTCTTGATGTGTACGTTCTCGATCCCAGGAACACCGCTCCGCTTCCAGTAGACCTCGTCGGCTGCCTCGACGCGCCATCCTGCCCACGGGCCGGTGTCGAGCCTGAGCAGGACGTCGCTCTCTCTGAAGTCGTTGTTCTCGCGCGCCACGAGAGCGTCGTCGCTCTCGTTCTCGGGCGTGCCGTGCCGGTCCAGATACTCGAAGTCGCCCTCGCTCTGGAGATGGTGGAACGAGACCGTGTAATCGAGTCCGTGACTCCCAGAGCGCAGGAGATCCATGCGGTACGTCTCGTGACTTCCCGCGGAGAGCGCGGCCGAGGCGTGACCGCGGCCCGGAGAGCGCGTCACGAGGTTCACCACACCCCCGACTCCCGGCGAACCGAACTCGGGCGGAGCCCCTCCCCTGTAGACCTCGATGCGCTCGAGGTTGTCGAGCGGCAGGTCTGAGAGGTTGGTCGCGCCGTACATCGAGGAGTTCACGGGAACTCCGTCGACGTAGACCTCGACCTGCCCGGGGGAGCTGGCGCGTATCGACGCGGTGCTGTAGGAACCGAGTCCGCCGTAGCGCCTGACGTGCACGCCGGCGCCCTGCTCGATGACGTCGACGATGGTCGACACGCGGGAGAGCCTCGCGGAAACGTCGTGAACCGTGGCGAACGTTGGGAGCGACTCGAGAGGCGCGGGTCTCTCCGACACGACCTCGAGCGTGTCGACGACGCCGGTCAAGGGCTCGCCCGCGGCGTAGGAACCGGTGCCGTCCGCGACCTGCGCGAGCACGCCGACGGGGACGAGCAGGAGAGCTGCGATCATGAAGAAGGCGCGCGGGACGACCGGATTCCGAGCGGCCGCGTTTCGAACGGTCGCGCCCGAACCGGCGGCGTACGCTGTGTCGCACAGGAATGCGAAACGGCGCCCCACGGGTCTCCTCCCCATGACCCGACGGTGGGAGGAGTCCCGGGAGGCGCCGGCAGGAGCGTCGCCTCGCGCGCGGATACCCGCGCGGCGGACCCGCACGCTCGTCATCGTGGCCTTTCCGCGGACCGACGAGCGCTCCCACCGGCAGGTATCCTGGCTCTCGGATCGTCCTACTGCCCAGGAGACCGCGCTACTCCGAGCGCGGCTCCCAGGGTTCGTCCCCGACCACAGTTGCGGGACAGCACCGGCTTCGGACCGGTTTCCCCTGAACGGCCTTTCGGCGCCCGGTGAGTTCGTGTCGACTCGATTGTAAGGCAGGAATCCGTTCGCGTCAACGCGATGATCCGCGGAGCAGGCGGACCCGTGAGGGCATCGTGGCCCGCCCGCGGGGCACAGATTCCCGGAGCCGTGTCCGACCCGTCGGGATCAGCGCTACAGCACCTTGGTCGGTCCTGTCGGGCGCGGCACCTTCACGACCAGGAACCGGAGCGTCTCGCTGCCCTCGTTGTACCAGCAGTGAGGGATCGCCGCCGGGCTCTCGATCAGCGTGTCGGGGCCGACCTCGACCTTCTCATCTCCGACCTCGACGACTCCCGTGCCCTCAAGAACGTAGAAGAGCACGTCAACGGGAGTGATGTGCCGCTTGAGCGCTTCGCCCGGATGCAGCGTGATGTGGGAGACGAGGGCGTGCTCGCTCTCATGGAGCGCCCTCGCATCAACGCCGTGCGGATTTTTGCGGGCCTCCGCGTTCTCCACATTGATGAGTTTCACCATCGCTTCCCCTTTCGTTCCACCGTAGGATCCGAATGTCTGACGTCTCGGACGACGCGCATCTGCGAACATGCGGAACAGCTTCAAAAGCTGTACTTGAGCTTCGCGTACACCGAGTCGTTCGCATCGTATGTGCCGAACACTCCTGCATCACCAACGAACAGGTCTGCTCCGAACTGGATCTCGAATCCATCGGCCACGTCGTAGCTGACCTTCGGCCGCAGGAGCGCATCGCCGTCGCTCAGCCCCACGTATGAGAAGAACTCCAGATTCAGTGTGTCGTTCAGGAGGCTGTCGCTCAGGAGGAAGGTCATCACATCTGAGCGCGCGCCTGAAGCCAGCGAGTCGTCGTGGTCAAGGATCACCTCCTGGATGAACTGGGCGCTCATACTGACTCCGAAGAGGGTCCAATCGACGCCAAGGAGATAGTGAACGTAGTCTCTCTCGAGCACCCCGCCTCCGACCAACGGATCCTCGGTGGCGAAGTGCTTCCCCCAGTAGTAAGCGCCTTCTCCGCGGACGACGGTCCCTCCGACCTCCGTGCTGAAGCTCCCGCCGGCGAGCGACAGACGATGGTGCTGAGGAGCGACGACCAATGACAGCAGCTCACCGGTGTCAGGGTCCAGCTCAACTGAGGTGTGGAGCGCGGGTTCGTCGTCCCAGGCATGTCCTGCCATCACCTCAATGTCGAAGGAAGACGACAGGAGCGAGTACTTGGCGAACACTTCGCTGTTCTCGAGTGACGCTTCGACCTCCTCTGACGACGGGTCGAAGCTCGGCTCTGCCGGGAACTCCACGGACCGCGCCCAAATGGAACCGGCGTCCGGGGCCAGGGACGGGGCGAACACAGGCACCCATATCAGCTCTAACGTCGCGCTGCCCCTGTAGTAGTCGAGCTTCAGCGCGTCGACTCCGATCCGTATCTCCTCGAAGTCCGGGATGAGGAAGCGACGTAGGTCCTTCGGCGAGACAACGTCGGTAATGAACACACCGTCGCCCTTGCCCCATATCACCTGCTGCCGTCCCACGCGAAGGTCGACGCTGTCCCAGTAGATGTCGACGTACGCCTGGCGCAGGCCCATGTCGAGTTCTTCGCCCGGACGCTGGTAGACGTATGGGTCGACGCGGAACGCGACACTGCCGCGGGACTGGTCCAGTGTCAGGTCGAGCGTGTTCTCGATGATCGAGTAGTCCCCGCCGTCGACGATGACCGACGTGTGGTGCCGGACGTATCCCCCGACGTGGACCGGCTCCAGCGCGGCTGAAGGGAGCGCCGAGAGGCTTGCGCCGAAGACCGCAACGATCACCGCCGAATGGGCCAGAGAGCGCCTCATTCTAGAGCCCCCTCATCATCGTTCTCTCCGTGAACTTGCCGTCGGCGATGCCCGTGTCCAGCAGCACATCGTCCAGATCCATGATCGTCGTGTGATCTCTCTGGACGTGATGCATCGTCGAGTGCGTGACTATCCAGTAGCCGTCGATGCTCGGGTATTCGTCGGCGGTGAGCGTCTTGAGAAGCTCATCGTCCTCGTCATAGAAGTCTTTCTTCACGACGACCCACTTGTCGGCAACGATCCAGCTGACCGTCCTGCCGTAGATGTACTCCTCCTCGATCGGAACGCTCTGTACCACGTAGCACGGCTCGCCGTTCACCTCTTCGCGGCCCAGCACCGTGTGCGTATCGCTCTTCGGATGACGGTCGCCAAGGTCGTCGTACGTGAAGTCGGATCCCATGAAGTAGTCGCCCTTGCTGTCGCTGGAGATCCTCTTGACCTTCTTGAGAGCAGGCAAGTAGATCCACTGATCGTCGCTCTCCCCCGTCGCTTCGTAGCTCCAACTCATGAACGACGTGTTCCTGACGTCCGCCGGCGACTCGAAGAACATCACCTTCTTCTCGACGTCGCCGGAGTCCATCATGAACTGACGGATCTCACGCACGCGTTCGTCGCCGCGCGAGTTGACGAGTGTCATCGTGAGCTTGGACTGCATGTCATCCCCGTCGGGTCTGTAGTAGACGTTCTCGACCAGTTCGAGTCCGTTCGGATCTTCCGCCCAGACCGAGCCAACGACGACGGCGAGGATGAGTGCCGTGACCGCACCGGTCCTCTTCATGTTGATCGTCCCTCCCTTGATGGCGCTCTCGCCGCGATCGGGCGCGGGAGCGCACGCCTGACTAGCTCCGCTTCCTGAAGAAGATCTTCGCCTGGACCATTACGACGACCATGATCGTGACCGTGCCGAGCAGGCTCGTGAACATGTTCCCGGAGACGAGAGCACCGAGGGCTCTGTTCGGGGGAAACGCCGAGAACAAGAGCACGAGGAAGCCTGCGATCACCACGATCGCGTTGAACATGATGGCGCGACCCGAGTGATGCATGGCGTCCGCGACGGCCGCCAGCGGGTCGCCCTTGCTCCTGGCGGCTACCCTGAAGCGCTCCATGAAGTGGACCGCGTAGTCGATTCCTACGCCGACCGCGATGCTGGATATGAGAGCCGTGGTCGTGCTGAGCGGTATGTTCAGAAGCCCCATGACGCCGAAGCTGACGATGGCCGTGATCCCGATCGGGATGACGCCGATGAGCCCGGCCGAGATCCGTCTGAACATCAATGACAGGAGGACGATGATGATGCCCAGCGAGAGGACGAGACTCTGCACCTGGCCCTTCAGGATCAGATCGGTGAAGACCAGGCTCTTGTAACCGGAACCCGCGTAGTTGACGTCGACGCCGAGATCCTCGAAGAGCGGCCTGAACTCCTCGATCACCGCGATGGCGCGATTGATGGTCTTCGAGTCGTCGCCCTTGAGCTGGAGCGTGACGTTCGACCTGGCGTAGTCGTAGTCGACGGTCCTCCAGAGCGTCTCCGGGTCTCCCGACATCTCGTAGAGAAGGAGGTACTGCGCAACGAGCTCCGTGGACTCCGGGATCGTATCGAACTCCCGGGCATCGGCGTGCATCACCATGTTGATGCGCCGGAGATAGTCCGCGAGGCCGAACGAGTTCCCGACCTCGGCCAGCGTCTCGCTCTCCGTCTGCATCTCGTCCATCAGGCGCAGGACCTCCGGGCTCTTCATCACATCGTTGTCCGCGCTTTCGAGAATGACGTTGAGCGTCGAGGTGCCTCCGAATCGCTCGTTGATGAACGCGTCGGTGAGGACGATGTCGCTGTCGCGCTCGAACGTGGAGAGAAAGCTGGAGTTGATCCAGACCCTGGTGGTGCCCAGGATGGAGGCGACCACGACGATGACGGCTGCCGCGACGACGAGCCGTCTGTGCCTCAGGACGCCCCGGCCGAACTTCTCCGCGATGCCGTCCGTTCCTCTCTGCTCGAGTCCGGCCTTCCCGACCTTGGGCAGACCGAAGGCCACGACGCCCGCCGGGATCAGGACGAGAGACAGGACCATGGCCACCATCACGCCGAAGGCCGTGAACATGCCGAAGTACTTGACCGGGTAGACGTCCGACGTCAGGAGCGAGACGAACCCCACCGCGGTCGTGACGGAGGTCATGATGACGGGCTTCCACATGCCGCGTATCATCTCTGAGGCGCCATCACGGGCGTCGATCCCGGGGCGCTTGCTACGGTAGAGCCTGAGGTGTCCGTATATGTGAATCCCGTCGGCGACACCTATCGCGATGAGCATCACCGGGATCATGGTTGAGACGGCGTAGATGGGAATGCCCAGCCACGCCATCAGCCCGAACGTCCAGAGCGCGCTCAGGACCACAACGAGCAGTGTGAAAACGGTGCTCTTGGGACTCCGCAGGACCAGCATCAGAACGGCTACGATCACGAGAAGCACAATGGGGACCATGCGCTTCATGTCCTTGGGGGCGAGATAGGCCATCGTCCCCTCGACGATGGGCCTGCCCGCAACGTGGAGCTTCTCCGGACCCTCGAAGCCGGCAGCGAGGTCCAGTATCTCGTGATAGAACTCCTGAGAGAACGCGTCGTCGCTGATCTCGGCGATGACCAGCGTCACCGTCTCGTCCTCGGACACGAGCCGGCCGTTGACCATGTCGTTGGACCTCACGCTCGCTCGGAGCGCGTCGAGTTTGAGCTCGCTGTCGGGGACCTTCGAGTAGAACGCGCGCACGTCCAGCCCGTCCTCGGAGCCGGTGATGTTGTCGGCGGTGTAGAGCGACGTGACATCGCCTCTGTCTATCAGGTCGTGTCCCTGCAGTTCCCTCGTCAGGTCCTTGACCTTCGACAGGGTGCCCTCGTTGTAGATCCCGTCCGGGTGCTCGACGGCGACGATGATGCCGTCCCTTATGTCGAACCACTCCTCCGCCTCGTCGCTGTAGACGAATGCCGGATGGTCCTTCGGCATGTACTCGTCCAGGTCCGTCTCCATCCTGGTGTTGCCCGCGACGGCGACCAGGAACGCGGCCGAGACGGCGGCCACGACCGCGAACACGAGCCACGGACGGCTTGTCAGTCCAACCAGGAATCTGTGCATCGTTGCCCCTTTGTGAAACGTCATTCACATAGTCGACAAAAAGAGAGGGGTTCGGCCGGCTGCCGCAGTGCGCTCAGTCGCTGGCCACAGCCCTGCGGAAGAGGTCCCAGACCCGGGCGGCATGCGCGGCGATGTCGAAGCGTTCGCCCTCTACGTGCCGAAGCAGCGCCGCCGGCTGGATCATGCCCGCGAACAGGAGCGCGGCGGTTGCCGGGTCTATGTCGGCGCGAACCTGTCCCGATGTCTGCCCATCCCGCACGAGTTGCTCCACCCTGGCAACGTAGCCCCGGAAGATGCTGACTGTCTTAGCGCGGCGAGCCGCCTGTCCGCCCGGCATGTTCATGGAAGCCATCATGTGAGGGACGGCCCCCCCGCTCTCAATGAGCATCGCGTGCCGCGTCAACAGCAACTCAAGCGCCGCAAGCGGGTCTCCAGACTCCTTCCGCGCGGCGTCCACAAGGCCGAAGACCCTCTTCCTGAACACATCGAGAGCCGTGCCGAGCACGTCCTCACGGCCCTCGAAGTGACGATAGACCGCCGAAGGGACAAGCCCGACGCTCTCCGCGAGGTCGGCGATGTTGAACCCCTCGCTGCCTTTCCTCGCCAGGAGGTCAAGAGCGGCGCATGCGATCTGTTCCCGTCGCGCCTCTGTACTCATGTGTTGTGTCATCAGCGTCGA
>JBDRIO010000015.1:0-47583 GCA_043815815.1 Candidatus Eiseniibacteriota bacterium
GTGGACGAGTCTCTCCCCTGGGCCAGGGCCCTGGCGAAGTAGACGCCGGCCGCGACGGGAGCGCCGCTCTCGTCCCTTCCGTCCCACTCCACTTCGTGTCTGCCGCCCGACTCGAGCTCGGTGTCGACGAGTGTCTTCACGAGCCGTCCGGCGACGTCGTAGACCCTGAGGCTCACGTGACCGGCCGACGGGACCTCGTACCGCACGCTCGTCCTCGGATTGAACGGGTTCGGGTAGTTGGCCACCGCGAGCCGTCCCACCAGAGCGTCGTCGTCGATGCCCGTGAGCGTCGGATCGCCAAATACGGCTACGTTGTCGACGTAGGCGCCGTCGCGAGTGATGTAGCTGTCCGAATCGAGGATGAAACGCACCTTGAACGCCGAACTGCCGGCGTAGGCCGTGAGGTCGATCTCCTCGGTCGACCACCCGCCGAGCGGCCCTTCGTACGACGCTATCTGCGTCCACGGCGCGCCGCCGGTCCCGCTCGCCTCGACGTAGAGGTAGTCGTACCCGGTCTCGGTGTCGCACCAGAGGTCGAAGGCCAGGGCCGCGGTCGCGTGGCCCGTCAGGTCGACGGCGGCGGCCAGCGTGGTCGTCGTCGACGCGTAGTTGCCGTAGTTCCCTCCGGGGCTGTCCGTGAGAGAGTGCGTCGGACTCGACGACTTGCCGGTCGTCAGGGACCAGTCGCCGGTCCACTCACCCACGCCCGCCTCGAGGTCGTCGAAGAAGAGCGGGGTCTGAAGCTCGAAGTCCTCGGACGTGGTCGTGAGCTCCAGAACGGACACGTCCTGGCGCTCGACGGACGCGTAGCCGCTCAGGCTCGCCCTGACGTCGTGGAGGCCGACCGGTATCTGAGCGATCTCGTAGTATCCGGTCCCGGGATCAGCGGTCGCCGAGTACCCGCCCATGTCGGTCAGCTCCACCGTCGCGGCGATGGGGTTGGCCTGGTCGTCGGTAACGTAGCCGGCGATGGTCCCCCGCGGCGGAGGCTCCAGCGCGAAGTTGACCACGACGAACGTGTCGAGACTCGCGGTCACGTTGTAGACCGTCTGAGGGGGATACCCCTCGGCCGTGCACGTGACCGTGTACGTCCCGGACTCGACCATCCTGTGGTAGTCGCCGACGTCGGGGTCGGTGTAGACGTCCTTCCCGATCTCGGGAATGCTGATCGTCGCGTAGAGCGGCTCGCCGTTCCCGCCGTCGGTCACGATCCCCCTGACGCCCCTGCCCGACAGCTTCGCCTGGTAGAGCATCGCGTCGATGTTGGCTGAGGCGATGGCGTCGATCTGAGACGCCGGGGGCTCGTACGAGGTCGACACCTCGATCGTCGTATCGATCTCACCGCGCGTGTCGTAGCACCAGTCCTGACAGCTCCCATGGACGACGTACCAGTCGGCGCCGTTCGTGACCGGCAGGCCCGTGTACGATGAGTAGCCGTTCGATATCGTGATGAGCATCGGCTCGTCGGGCGTCGGGTTGTACGTGTAGTCCCACAGGTAGTTGACGTAGACGGCGCCCGAGTGGAACGTGAGAGACGTCACGGGGTTCCTGCCGACGCACCAGTCGCGGAGCGCCTGCGTCTCGGGCTCGGAGAAGGCCGTGGCGGCGTTGTCGCCGCACGGGCAGAGGTAGTTCCGGTTGAGGTCCTCGCCGTTCCCGTTGTACCTGGAACCGGCGACGTGCCCGTCGGGATTGAAGACGGGGATGACCCAGAACTCGCGCTCGTTCACGAGCCACGTCACATCGGGGTCGGTGCCGTAGTTGTCGAGCAGGTGCTCGATCGCGTAGTAGCAGACCTCGATGCCGATCGTCTCGTTGCCGTGGTGCCCGCCGATCCAGTGGACCTCGGGCTCGAACTCCTCGACCGTGGGATTGTCGGTGATCTTGAGCGCCCAGATCTCCCTGCCACCGTAACTCTGCCCGATCGATTCGAGGCGCGTGATGGAGGGGTGCGCCGCGGCCCACGCGGCGAGGTCCGCGGTGACCTCGGCATAGCTGTGATAGACCCCGCGGTCCGGCTGGTCGATCGACCAGAGAGCGTCACGCATCCGCGCGAGGGTCACCCTCGGCCGGAAACCGTTCGCCCACAGCACGTCGATCTCGGACGGAATGGCGGCGATCCGAGCCACTCCGTTCTGCACGTTCACGATGTCCATGCCGAGTTCGTTCAGTCTCTCGATGTCCGCCCGGGAGAGGGCGTCCACCTCGACCAGCGCCGCGTCGTCTCGGGGATACGCGGGGGCGGAAGACGGTAGCAGTAGGGCCGCAAGGAGCAGCGCAGCCAAAGCCGGACGCCAGGTGTGCATCCCGGAACTCCTTCCTCGTAGTCGGGCGTCAAGGGAGGCGCCCGGCAGGCGTTGCCGCCGGGCGCCCCTGTGTCGTTCCTACTTGAGGAGCGTCATCTTTATCGAAGATGTCTCTCTGCCGGCGGCGAGACGCGCGAAGTAGATGCCGGAGGAAACCTCGCGTCCCGAGCCGTCGCGGCCGTCCCACACCGCCGAGTGCGGCCCGGGAGAGAGCTCTTCGTCGACGAGCGAGCGCACGAAGCGCCCGTTGACGTTGAAAACGTCGAGCGCGACTCGGTCCGCCCCGCTCGGCACCGAGAACCTGATCGTAGTCACCGGGTTGAACGGATTCGGGCTGTTCTGCTTGAGCGCGAGCCCCGCGAAGACCTCGCCCGTGCCCTCTTCGACGCCGGTGGGCAGCATGAACCACTCGACGATGCGGCGCGCCAGCGTCTCCTGGTTGTTGGGATCGGGTTCGGTGGTCTTGACGTCCTCGAACGGGAACGAGATGAACGCGACCTTGTGTCCGTTCTCCTCGATCTTGATGCCGCGCTCGGTCGACATCGAGGTGAACGTGACGTCCCCGCCCCCGTCGCTCACGAAGCTGTCGCTGTTCGCCGGCGGGATCGGTCCGCCCAGGAGACCGAGCGCCATCTCATGCGAGATCTGGTCGCCGTACGAACCGCCCATGCTCAAGCCGCCCACGTCCGCCGACCACGAGTCGATGTGAAGGTAGTTCTCGATGAACGGCGTCATGGCGACCCTGCTCGACAGGTAGTCCATGCTCGAGATGAAGAGGTTCCCGCCGCCGTCCAGGTAGTCGGCCATGACGGCCTCGTCGGCCAGCGTGAGGGCCGTGCCGTCGGCCCCGCCGGTCGTCCAGAACGCGGCCCAGAAGGAGTCGATGAGCGTCTGAGACGGCCTGCCCCTCCCGTCGACGTCCCAGACCATCGCCGGATATCCGGCGTCGCCCAGGGCCGTCTCGAGATGCGTCTCGTACGACGCTCCGGCGTCGTCGTCTACGAGCAGGATGGAGGGCACGTCGACGAACGTCCCGTATATCTCGGAGAGCTGGATGGACGGCTCGCCGTTGCTCTGGGCCGTGATCTCGGTGACCGCCATGCCCTGCACGTACCCGAGGAAGTCCTCCATGTGGAACGTGAACGTGTCTATCTGACCCGGAGCCAGAACGAAGTCCTGAGCGCCGAAGTAGCAGATGCCGGTCGCCTCGTGGCAATACTGGGCCCACCAGTCCCACATCGATGCGCCGGGCGGAAGCACGAGGTGCGAGATGTTCATCGACACCGTGTCGGTAGCGGTGCCGCGATTCTCGAGGTAGTACGTCTGTACGTTCTCGCCGAAGTAGTCGATCTCGGCGGCGTACCCGTCGCTCGTCATGTGGAGGTCGTAGGGCGGAGGCATCATGTGCGCCTGGACGATCTCCTTGAGCCCCGTGTCCTCGACGAAGACCACGACGCGCATCTTCTCGTAGTCCCACGTCGGATCGACGGCGAAGTGCCGCGTGATCACCGCGGAGTCTCCCGGGGACGAGAGCGTCAGCGCCTCGTACGGAAGGACGTCGCGAACCGTGAAGTCATACTCGTTCGAATTATAGAAGACGTCGTTCTCGACGAGGACGAACTGGGCCTGGATCGGCGTGTAGCTGCACGTGCCGGTCGCCTTGATGGTCACGGCCACGTACCCCGTGTCCGCCTGGACCTGCCCCGTCGAGTACATCTCGAGCGGGCACATGACCGCGTCGCGGACGTCTATCTTGTTCTGGTACCAGGCGATCGTGAGATCCAGGTCCTCGTAGACGCCGATGCACGTCTCGACGCCGTCGAACTTGACGTGCGGAACGCCTCCCACGCCGTACCAGCTGGCGCGGGCCTGAGACTCCGACGTCCTGAACGGGTCCGCGCCGCCGATGTGGTAGTAGAGCGCGACGAGTTGTTCATCCCCGTGCTCCTCGGTCAGCACCTGAAGCGCAGCGTGCGCCTCGGGGCAGTAACCGCACCACGTGCCGCCGAACATCTCGGCCAGAACGACGCGGTCAGCCGGCAGGGCCGGCGAGGCCGCGAGCAGAATCACTGCCGCGAGCCCGAGCATCGCCGTTCGCTTGATCATGCTGTCCTCCAATTGCGGCGGTGCCGCGGATGCATCGTCAGGTTCCCGCCGCCCGGCTCGATGTGGCGGCAGCGCCCCTGCTCTCTCTTGGATTCAGCGTCCGGTTCCTGTCTCGTGTTCGATCTATCCTGCGTCCGGCGCGGACCCTCTGTCAGCGTCCCGCGCCGGGTCTATCTCGTTCCCAGACGACCGGCCTGCATCACTTCCTTCGTCTCGTCGTCCTGGACGAAGGCGATGACGTCCATGTTGCCCACCACCCATCCCGGGTCGACCGTGAAGCTCCTCTGGACGACCGCCGTGTCGCCGACGGAGCTCACCGTGAGCGGCTCGTCGGCAAGGAGGTCGCGGGCCACGTATCCGTACACGTGGTCCGGGGGAAACGACAGGTCGTCCTCTATGACCACGGTGCGAAGCACGTACTCGCCGGTCGGGAGCGGGTCGCGCACGTCGACGCGGACCGTCACGTCTCCCCTGCCTCCGGCGATGCTGCCCGAGAGCTCGACCGTCAGGGGCGAGCCTATGCTCTTCCTGTGGTCGATCTCGATCTCGTAGTTCGAGACGCACCAGTTCACCGATTGCGCGCCGACGACCGCGCGCGCGTGCTCGCCGTCGAAGATAGCTATCGGCCACGCGTTCTCAACCAACTCGGTCGTGTCGGTGTACCAGTCGATCCTCGCCACGGTCTCCGGCGTCGCGACCGGATCGCTGGGCGGCTGCAGGTCGTGATACGACACGATGCAGAGGTTGTCCGCGCCGTACTCGTCCAACACGACGTTCAGCGCCTCCTCCGCGTACGGGCAGTTCGCGCACGGCTGCGCCGTGATGAACTCGATGAGAACGACGCGCTCCACGAGGCCACCGGGGTCGGAGGCGGTGAACTCGCAGAAGGCCGGGGTCGCGTCGACGTCGCCGTCGTCGTCGACGGCGGCGACCTCGAACCTGTGCGGTCCCTGGGCGACGTCCTCCAGCAGGAGCGACGTGCCGGACGTCGCGCCCGTCGAGCGCTCGTCGTAGGACCAGCGGTACTCGACGACGGACCCGTCGATGTCGAATCCTCCCCACTCGACGGTCACGTCGTCGCCGGCGGTGACGTCCGCGGGGCAGGTCACCATCGTCGTCGAAGGCGCCAGGTTCGCAGAGAGCGGGTCGTTGAACCAGTCGCACCCACCCGAGCTCGCGATCGAGAGGAGCGCCGTCAGGGCGGCGACGCGCGGGACCCACGCGGCCAGCATGCGCTTGGAGATCACGTGTCGCCTCCTCCTAGAAGTACTTCGCCAGGCGAATTCGAGCCCCCTCGAACTCGGGCTCGTAGTAGCAGACGCCTCCGGAGCACTTCTTCCCGCCGCGCTCGGTCCCCATCGAGAATGACGCCTCGACGTCCTCGGGGAGGAGCGCCCTCACCTCGACCATGGTCCAGACGTCGCGCTCCTGCGTCTCGTCCGTCGTGGCCTCCAGATTCAGGGCGAGCGTGATGTCCGTCCCCGGGTAGACGGTCAAGGACCCGAGGTAGTCGTTCCACGTCACGCCCGCCGGGTCCTCGGCTCGCTGCGTCTCGAACGACGTCTCCACCACACGCCCGTCCCCGAGCGTGAGATAGACGTCGGCGGCGCCGGTCATGTGCTCGGTGAACGCTCCGAGCTCGTACTCGCGCGACCAGGACCACCCGAGTCCGCCGGTCACGGGACCCGCGAAGCTGTGGTCCACCTGAGAGAATATCTCCCAGTGAGACAGGTCGCCGTCGTGGTTCCGGGCCTCAGAGGCGCCCCCCGTCAGGAAGAGCACGTCTCCGACTGGAGCGCTCCCCTCGACGAGGAATCCCCGCTCGTCGTCGAGCTTGATCTGATACGTCGCCCTGTTCATGAGCGTGTACGCGTGGTCACGCACGGCCGTCGGTGGGCTCACGAGATAGTGCTCGAATCGTTCGTAGTCCTTGAACTCCCCGAAGAGCGTGAGCCAGCCCAGCTCGAGCGTTCCCGTCGCGTAGGCGGCGTAGCCCGTGAGCTCGCCCCCGCCCGTCACGGGGTTCTCGCCGTCACGCTCGGCGTACTCGCCGGCCAGGGTCAGCGGCCCCAGCCAGAGCGACAGCTCCGCGCCCTGGAGCGAGTCCTCGAACCGCGCCTGCGAAGCCGGAATGGTGATGTCCTCGTCCCCGTCGGTCCAGGCGCGCTCGACCGCGCTCCCCGCGAGCTCCGCCCAGCCGCCCACCGGCACGTTCACGCGGACGCCTCTGACGCGGTGCTCGCGTTGGCGAGTGCCGAAGAGCTTCTCCTCGACGGTCCCTGCGAGAGCGGTCACGCCGACGGGACCCACGTCGTACTCGGCCCTGAGGCCGTCCAGGAGCGTGTCGTACTCGAGATCGACGTCCTCGTACGACCGAAGCGTCAGACCGTGCCCGAAGGTGGACACGAAGTGGCCCGCCCGCGCTCTGAAGGCGCCCGACTCGTACGCCGCGAAGCGGTGCTTCACGGTGGCCTCGGGAACGTCGATGTCGGCCGGGTTGTAGAGCGGGTCGGAGAGCTGATAGGCGCGGTAGACCACCCCCAACGTGAGGGGCCCCACCGCCAGGTCCAGGTCGAGCCTCGCGTCCATCGCCGAGGCCTCCTCGTCGGTGTTGTAGAGGTAGTCGGCGTTCAGGACGCCGGAGACGAGAACCTCGGTGTCCGCGAGGACCGGGACAGACGAGAGCGCCATCAGGAGAACGGTCGAACATAGAGTCCGGGGGAACCTCCCTCTACTCACCGGCCTCCTCCTCACCCTCCGGCTCCTTCTCGCAGCCCTCCGGGAAGAGGGCTCTCACGGCGGCCTCCAGCTTCTCGTGGTTCGTCGGCCTGTAGCCGGTCACGGCGTACGTGATCTTCCCGTCGGTGTTGATGAGAACGGTCCTGGGAACCGACGTCACGTGCAGCTTCTTCGCGACCTTCTGCGACGGGTCCAGGAGGACCTCGAAGGTGTTGCCCTTCGACTTGATGAGCGAACCCACCTTCGAACTCGACCTCGGACCGTCGATCGAGACGGCGAGAACCCTGAGACCGCAGTCTCTGTAGTTGTCAAAGACCTTCTGCAGATCCGGGAACGCCTTGATGCACGGCTTGCACCAGGTGGCCCAGAAGTCGACGATAACGGGCCCTTCCTTCAACAGCTCCGAGAGAGTGACGTCCTCCCCCGCGAGGTTCGGAAGGGTGAAATCGGGCGCGACCGCGTCCTCGGCGTGCGAGACAGAACCCACCACCAGGACAAAGCCCGCCACGAAGACGACGGCCAGCGCCGTCCGCCTCCAGTCAGTCATGGCCTCCCCCCAATCGAGTTATGTACCTTATTATATCATCATAACTTCCAGAGGTCAAGGTCCCCGCCGGGGAACGGCGGAGACCCGATCCGGAAGACAATATGTGCGGGTTGTGGCGGGTCCGCAAGCAGGGGACCGTGACCCACCGGTGCGGGCGATCAGGCGCCCGCGAGTCCCACTTCGAGCTCCAGGCGCCGGCGCTCTCTGACCTCGGGCCCCAGGAGCCCCACGATCCTCCCGAGCGTCTCGTCGATGGCCGACTCGTCGGCCACGAGGTTCAGACCCTCGGTCTCTATGGTGAGGACCCGGGTGGCCCTCGAAGCCCTGGCGACCCAGCCCTCGTACGCCTCGTTCAGCGCGGCCAGGTAGGACGTGTCGATGTCGCGCTCGCAGTCCCTGCCGCGGCAGCGGATCCGCTCGGTGAGCGTGTCCACACCGGCGCGGAGGTAGACGATGAGGTCGGGAGTGCGAAGGAAGCCCGTCATCGCTTCGAAGAGGTCGACGTAGTTCGAGTAGTCGCGGTCGGACATGAAGCCGCGGTGGTGAAGCGTTGCCGCGAAGATCTCCTTGTCCTCGTATATGGTCCTGTCCTGGATGCACGGCTCGTCGGAGCTCACCATCTCCCTGTGGATCTCGAAGCGCTTCGAGAGGAAGAAGACCTGGAGGTGGAACGACCACCTCTCCATGTCGTCGTAGAAGTCGTCGAGGTACGGGTTGTTGATGACGGGTTCGTAGTACGCTCTCCAACCGAGGTGGTTCGCCAGGAGAGTGGTGAGGTTGGTCTTCCCCACTCCGATGTTCCCAGCTACGGCAACGAAGTGTCCCGGCCGCATCGAAGCACTCCAGTTGTGGAAGGGTTCCTGCGCCGGCTCAGGGGCGGCCGACTCGAGGCGTGCGTACTGTAGCTCCACCACACGATCGTGTCAACTGGTTTCAGAGGACGGGGCGCGACGCGTCACGGGAGTATCTCGACGCGGGTCCCGACCGCCACACGTCCGACCAGAACGGCGAGGTCGCCGTTCTTGAGCCGTATGCAGCCGCGCGTCGTCCGGCGTCCGACCAGCCCGTCGTCGTTCGTGCCGTGAATGCCGATGCCCTCCCACGGCGGACAGCAGAGACGAAGGAAGAAGGGGCCGTATACCCTGGCCCCTTCGTCGTCCCACTCGCTCGAGTCCTCTATCGACTCTATTGTGAATTCGCCCTCGGGAGTCCTGCAGTCGCCGACGTCGCGTTTGTCTGCGCCGTCCGGGTTCCGGCCTATGGCGACCGGGAAGCGGACGGTCCCCTCGTCGGTCACGAGCGTGAGCGCGAACGCCGACTTCCTGACGACTATTCTAGGCTCGCCCATCAACCCTCGCTATCGGGCCGTTCGGCCTCCTGATCCCGCTCCGCGGGATCGCACCCGGGCCGCAGTCACGTCGACACACCCAGCTTCGGCAGGACGAACACCTGCAGGACGATCCAGATCACGATGAAGGCGAGCGGCAGGACCCTCTCCACCCATCTCATCCGTGACACCCCTCCCCCTCGGCTTGCCTTCGGCGCCCGGGCCGGGGCGAGAGCCCCGGTCCGAGCCTGAGCCGGGGCATGCGCCCCGGCCTGAGCCTGAACCTAGGCCTCGGCCTCTCCGGACAGGAGCGCCATGACCTGGCCGCGCATCTCCTCCGCCATCGAGGGATGGTAGCCGACGCGCTTCGTCGAGATGCGGCCGTCGCGACCGATCATGAACGTGGTCGGAATGCCGGTCACGCCGTAGAGGGCCTGAACGTCCCTGTTGCCCACGACGACCGGGTACGTTATCCCGTTCTCCTCTGCGAACGGAATGAGCGTGGGCGCTCCGCCCTGGTCCAGCCCCACTCCGAGCACGACGAGCCCCTGGTCCTTGAACTCCTCGTAGAGAGAGACGAGGAACGGGATCTCCTGACGGCACGGCGGACACCACGTCGCCCAGAGATCGAGCACGACGACGTTGCCCTCGAAGTCGGATAGCTTGACGTCGTTGCCCTCGAGGTCGGGAAGCGTGAAGGCCGGCGGGAACTGACCGTCGCCCGTGCCCACGCCTTCGCGCGCGTCGACGGCCGCGGTCGTCGCGTCCTCCTGCGTCCCTGCGTTCGTCTCCTCGCCGCCACCGCCGCATCCCGAGACCACGAGCGCGGTCAGCGCAACGAGCGCCGAGAGTCCGACCAGGACGTGAGATCTTCTGAACATCTTACCCTCCAGTGTTCGGACGCTCTCTAGGAGAGCGAGTCCACTTTCTCCTGGATCGCATCCTTCGACGCGGCGCCCACCATCTGGTCGACGGGGGCACCACCCTTGAAGAAGAGCATCGTGGGTATGCCGCGAACGTTGAACCGCAGAGCGAGCGCAGGATTCTCGTCCACGTTCACCTTCGCCACGGTGAGCTTCCCCTCGTTGTCGAAGGCGATCTCCTCAAGGATCGGACCGACCAGACGGCACGGCCCGCACCAGGGCGCCCAGAAATCCACGAGAACCGGCATCGATGCCTTCTCGACCTCCGCCTCGAACGTGCTCTCGGTCACTTCGATGGTCCTGGAACCCTCCACGTGTCTCTCCTTTCGAACACCCGCGTCTCAGGACGCCCGGCCTCCCGCCGGACCGCCGAGCGCGGCCTTCAGTATCCTCGCTCCCCTGGGCTCCGTGAGCCGGTAGCAGACGAGGTGCCCCCTCCGTTCGGACTCGATGAGGCCGGCGTAGCGAAGCCGGGACAGGTGCTGCGAGACCGACGGCTGGGGTATCTCCAGGAGCTCCTCCAGTCTCTTCACGCAGAACTCGCCCTCGCTCAAGAGCTCGATGATCCGGAGCCGCACCGGATGGGACAGCGCCCTCAGGAGCTCCGCGGCCTCGTCCATTCTTGCGTCGGACTGCGCGCGTGTCGCCCGCTCCTGCCTCCCGGCCGGACTCCTGCCCTCTCGAGCCACCGTCATCTCGTCTCCTACATATATAGAGGGAGCAGCAATCAAACATGCAAATGTACGAATATTATATAGTCTGCATAGAGGGTCGTGTCAAGGACGATCGCGAAGAGCAGGCGACGAGCGGTGATGGTGAACCGGCGGCCGGGGCGATGTGCGCGGCGCGGGCGGCACGGGCGGCACCAGCGGCCTCGGCCGCGTGCGCCGGGCCGGCGTTCCGAGGGCTGCGTGGCTCGCGCTACTCCACCGAGAAGGGGAGCCTCGACAGGAGCACGCCCGAGTCGTCGGTGATGTCAACGCGCCACTCGCCGCGCCACTCGTCGAGGACCCGCTTCGTGCTCCAGGTCCGCCAACGCGGTCCCGTCACACCCAGCCGGACCCTCGCCATCTCGCGCTCGCCCCAGTACCAGACGTGGACCACCGTGTCCCGCCTCGCCGGCCCACCGATCTCGCTGAAGCAGCACAGATGCAGCTGTCCGTCGGCCGCGGGGATGAAGCTCTTCCCCGCCTCCGTCGGCTCACTCTGCTCGATGCCTCTGCAGATGTAGGCTCGCAGAACGGAGAGGTCGGACCGCGTCTCGGGACCGGTCGCGGGAGACGCCATCGCGGCCTCGTCGACATCGTCCGCCGCGGGCGCGCCGGGATCGTCGGGAGCGCTCTCGAGAGCGTCCGAGGCCGTGGTGTCCGCCGAGGACTCGGCGGCCCTGCCGGCGGCGTCAGGATCGGCCTCCTGCGCCTGCACCGACCCCGCAAGCAACAGGACGGCGGCAAGACAGGAAGCCGCCGTGGTGAACAGGGTCGTTCTCGCTGGTGGCGTCAGCATGATGAGTATCCCCCCTGGGCGCGGCCGGGCACTCGAACCGCCCATCCGGGCCCGATTGGAGGGTAGACCCATGCGGCGAGGCTGTCAAGACCGCGTCTCGAGGTCCCTGACGCGGGCCTCGAGGGCCTCTATCTGGCGGAGGATGGGGTCGGGGATGTCGTCGTGAGCCAACGGGTGGTCGAGCACGGGGTGAGAACCGGTCCTCACGATGCGGCCCGGGACGCCGATCACGGTGCTGTCGTCGGGGACGTCGCGCACAACGACCGACCCTGCGCCTATCCGGACGTCGTTCCCGATGTGGATGTTGCCGAGCACCCTGGCCCCGCATCCTATGACGACGTCGTGCCCGATCGTCGGGTGGCGCTTGCCCGCGCCCTTGCCGGTGCCGCCGAGCGTCACGCCCTGGTAGAGCGTGACGTTGTCGCCGATGATCGAGGTCTCTCCTATCACGACACCCATGCCGTGGTCGATGAAGAACCCCTTGCCCACAACGGCACCCGGGTGTATCTCGACGCCGGTGAAGAAGCGCGTGACCTGCGAGACGAGTCGCGGCAGGAACGGCACGTCCAGCTCCCACAGGAGATGGGCCAGACGGTGCATCAGGATGGCGTGCACACCTGAGTAGGTGAGCACCACCTCGACCGCGCCCCAGAATCCTCTGGCCGCCGGGTCCCGGGCCACAGCCGCGCGAAAGACGTCGAGCATCGGATCCTCCTCGGCGAATCTGCCGCAAGGTACTGAGTGAAGCCAGTTCCGTGCCAGTCGCGGGGGCGCCCCTCCCGGTTCGAGAGGACCGATTCCCCCCGGGCTGCGCGGGCGACCCCGGAGCAGTAGTGTCCATAGTTGTGTGTAGATTCATTTGGGCGCTCCGCTTGACAGCCCCTCTGCGCGCTGCTATAGTGATTATTCGACCACACGGGCCTCGCGGGAGGCCATTTTTGTTGAGGTGACCATGAGCGACGTTCGAGTGAGACTCGCACCCAGCCCCACGGGGTTCCTGCATCTGGGCGTGGCCCGGACCGCGCTGTACAACTGGCTCGCGGCCAGAGCGGTGGGCGGCTCGTTCGTGCTACGCATCGAGGACACCGACCGGGAGCGCTCGACCGACGAGTACCTCAAGGCGATCCTCGAGGACCTCTCGTGGCTCGGACTCCATTGGGACGAGGGCCCGGAGGCCGGAGGACCGTACGGCCCCTACCTCCAGTCGGAGCGCGCCACGAGCTACGCGGACTACGTGCAGAGATTGCTGGCGTCCGGCGCGGCCTACAGGTGCTTCTGCACGCCCGCGGAACTCGAGGAGAGGCGTAGCGCGCGTGACTCGACCGAGGCCGCAGCCTGGAAGTACGACAGGAAGTGCGAGTCCCTGAGCAGCGAGGACAGCGCCTCGCGCGCTCGGGATGGCGGCCCGTTCGCCGTCAGGTTCCGGGTACCAGGGGGACGCACGTCCTTCGAGGACGTCGTTCAGGGGCGCCTCGACTTCGACAACTCGGAGTTCGACGACCTGGTGATAGCCCGCACTGACGGCACACCCACCTACAACTTCGCCGTCGTCGTCGACGACATCGAGATGCGCGTCAACTACGTGATACGGGGAAGCGACCACATCACGAACACGCCGCGCCAGATCATGCTCTGGAGGGCTCTCGGGCAGGAGCCGCCGAGGTTCGCCCACATGCCGCTCATCCTGGCTCAGGACGGGCTCGTGCTCTCCAAGCGCAGAGGCGCCGTGGCCATCGGCGAGTATCGCAGACAGGGCTACCTGCCGGAGGCGATAGTGAACTACGTCGCCCTCCTGGGCTGGGCCTGCGCCGACGGGAGGGAGCTCCTGAGCCCGGAGGAACTCGTCGGCGAGTTCGACCTCTCGCGGATAAGCCGGACCGCGTCCACGTTCGACCCCGACAAGCTGGCGTGGGTCAACGCTCAGTGGATCAAGCGTCTCGACGTCGAGGAACGCACCGACAGACTCGTGCCCGTGTTGCGCGAGGCGGGTCTCCTGACGGGCGACCCGGAGGGCCGCGGGCTGGACTGGCTTCGACAGGTCGTGGCGGTCATCGACGACAGACTCAAGACCCTCCGGGACATACTCGAGTTCGACTGGTTTTTTCTTGCCTCCGATGTCGACTATGATAGTATTGCCGTGAGCAAGGTGCTCTCGAAGCCCGGCGCAGATGACATCCTGGCCGGGCTTCACAGAGAACTCTCGGAGTCACCCGAGTTCACTCCCGAGGCGCTGGAGCCTCTCGTCAGAGCGTTCGCGGATGAGATGGGACTCTCAGCGGGCAAGGTCATTCAGCCGCTCAGGGTCGCCGTCACCGGCAAGACCGTGAGCCCCGGGATGTTCGAGACTCTGTCTCTCCTCGGGCGCGACAGGGTCTTGAAGCGCATCGAGAAGGCCCGGCAGTTGACGAGCTGAAACGACCTGGGGAGTCGTCTAGTGGCAGGACGGCGGACTCTGGCTCCGCTAGCGGGGGTTCGAATCCTCCCTCCCCAACCAGATCGCGTGGCGCCATCGTCTAGCGGTTAGGACGCCGGCCTCTCAAGCCGGTAACACGGGTTCGATTCCCGTTGGCGCTACCACAAGCGAAGCGGAGCGCGAGTGAACTCGCGCTCCGCTTCTTCTTGCGTCAACGAAGAGAGACTACATCTTCTTCTTCGTCGCCTTCTTCCTCTTGGCCGGCTTCTTCTTGGCGACCTTCTTCTTGGCCGTCTTCTTCTTGGCGACCTTCTTCTTCGCCGGCTTCCTCTTCTTTGCGACCTTCTTCTTGGCCGTCTTCTTCTTGGCGACCTTCTTCTTCGCCGGCTTCCTCTTCTTTGCGACCTTCTTCTTGGCCGTCTTCTTCTTCGCCGGCTTCCTCTTCTTGGCGACCTTCTTCTTGGTCGTCTTCTTGGCGACCTTCTTCTTGGCCGTCTTCTTCTTGGCGACCTTCTTCTTCGCCGGCTTCTTCTTGGCGACCTTCTTCTTGGTCGTCTTCTTCTTCACCGCCATCAGCCGTTCCCTCCTTTGCCCCTCCCGCGCCCATTCGCGGGGGGAGATTGGCCGACTTGGCTCTACCACCGAACGCGGGCCTCGATGACCGTCCAGTTGCCGCCGCGTCCGACCAACCGCCGACGAACGATGTCGTCGGAACGGTGACCCACTGAAGTCGAGTCGCGAGTTGGAATCAGAGGACCGCGACTGACCATTGGCGTCATATGTAGACCCCGCACGGAATCGTGTCAAGAAGAAAGTGCGTCGCGCACTCTCACGAACGTTCGACGACGAGCTCGCGATCGACGTCATCCGGCGCGCGACCGCGCGCGAAAGAGCGCGGCGACGAACGGATGTGCGCGCGTTGCGACTCGCGACGACGCGCGACCACAACTGATTCGAGCAGGAGAATCGTGTGGGGATTCGCGGAATGCGGGCGCCGGGGAGCGCGTCGCGGAACGGAGACAGACCGCGGGGAACTGATCTCGGTCCGAGGACAGCGGCGCTCGACGACGCGGCGTCGCGGCTACGGAAGCCGGATGCTCTCGCCGTCGAGCGGGACGACCACGTTCGAGAAGCCGCGCTCCGTGAGCGCTCGCCCGAGGGCCAGGGACTGCTCCTCGTTCCCGTGGACCACGACGGTCCTGCCGGGCGGCCGCCTCATGCCCTCGGCGAAGGCCAGCAGGCCGTCCCGATCGGCGTGGGCGCTGAACTCCTCGAAGACCGCCACGCGGGCCCGAACGGAGTGGACCTTCCCGAGGATCTTGACGTACCTCTCCCCGTCCGCGATCCGGCGCCCCAGGGTGTGGGCCGCCTGGAAACCGACCAGCATGACGGCGTTGCGCCTCCTGCCTATGTTGTTGGCCAGGTGGTGAAGCACCCGCCCGGCCTCGCACATGCCCGAGGCCGAGATGATGATGGCGGGGCCGGGCATGCCGTTCAGCTTCTTGGACTCCTTGACGTCCTCGACGTACGTGAGGCGTGAGAAGCCGAGCGGGTCGTCGCCGCCGCGAAGCAACTCCCGCATCTCGTCGTCGTAGCACTCGCGGTGCTCACGGAAGATCCTCGTGGCGCGTACGGCCAGAGGGCTGTCGACGAAGATGGGGACCTCCGGTATGCGCCCGCTGTTCATGAGGCCGTGCAGGGTGTACACGATGCGTTGGGTGCGGCCGACCGCGAACGACGGCACGACTATCTTGCCCTTCATGCGCACGGTCTTTCGCACGAAGGCCGCGAGGTCATCCTCGACGCGACCGGCGGGACCGTGCGTGCGGCCGCCGTACGTGCTCTCCGTGATCAGAACGTCCGCCTCCCGCGGCTGGTACGGATCGCGCAGGATCGGCATGCCGCTCCTCCCCAGGTCGCCCGTGAACACGATCGTGCCGGACGCTCCCCTCTCGCGAGCCGCGATCTCGAGCACGGCGGAGCCCAGTATGTGGCCGGCCTCCCTGAAGGTGGCCTCGACGCCCGGTACGACGGGCGTCCGCGCGTCGTAGTCGACGGGAGCGAACCGCGGGAGAGTCCGCTCGACGTCCTCCTCGGTGTAGACCGGTTCGAGGGCGACCTCTCCTCTCTTGCGCCTCCGCTTGTTCAGGTACTCGAGGTCCTGCCTCTGAACGTGCGCGCTGTCGCGCAGCAGGATCTCCGCCAGGTCCGCAGTCGCCCGCGTGCAGAACACCTTCCCGTCGAAGCCGTGCTTCACGAGGGTCGGCAGGCTCCCGCAGTGGTCGACGTGCGCGTGCGAGAGGAGGACGGCGTCTATCGAGCGGGGGTCGAACGGGAGATTGCGGTTGCGCCTCTCGCTCTCGGCCCGGTGCCCCTGGAAGAGCCCGCAGTCGAGGAGCACCCGCTGCTTCCCTACCTGCAGCACGTGCTTGCTGCCCGTCACGTTCCGTGCGGCGCCGTGGACCGTCAACTGCATGCGTTCCTCCGCGGAAGGAAGTGGACACCGGCAAGGTCGGGGATCCGCCTCGCGGGGCTTTCGGGTTGCCCGCCCGCGAGACGCTGTGGTAGGTTATACGAAGTTACATAGTCGCTCAAGCGCGGGTTTTCATGACCCGTCGTCCGGTGGCGACGACAGCAAGTCGTTGGGGGTGGCCTTCAGTGGCCTGAGAACACACACCCCTCGAACCTGAACTGGGCAATGCCAGCGTAGGGAAACGGCTCTTCGGCGCGATGACCTCGCGCGAGCACGCCCCATGTCCGCAGGCATGGGGTTTTGCGCGTCCGACGCGTGACCCCGTGCGGAGAGGGAGGGCACAGATGATCAGCGACGTCGCCGTGAGCAGGGCGATAACTGAACGATACTTCGAGAAGCTCCGCAGAGCGCTCGAGCTCGACGTGGCCATCGTCGGGGCAGGTCCGGCCGGGATGGTCGCCGGGGGCTACCTCGCTCGGGCGGGGAAGCGCGTGGCACTCTTCGAGAGCAAGCTCGCGACCGGCGGGGGCATGTGGGGCGGCGGCAACCTGATGAGCGAGATCGTGGTGAGGGGGGACGCTCTGCCCATCCTCGACGATTTCGGCGTGCGCTACCGGGACGCCGGAAACGGATACTTCACGGCCGACTCGGTGCACGCGGCGGCCGCCCTCGCCTATCACGCAACGGCGAACGGCCTCATCGTCATGAACGCCACGAGAGTGGAGGACGTGATGTACGCGGACGGGCGCGTCTGTGGTGTCGTGTTCATATCGAGTCCGGTCCCGGCCGCGGGACTCCACGTCGATCCGATCAGTGCGAGCGCGCGCGTCGTCGTCGACGCGACGGGCCACCCGGCCGAGATCGCACACCTGCTCGTCGACAAGATGGGACTCGCGATCGAGAGCCCGACGGGACGAGTCGCCGGCGAGCTGTCGATGAAGGCCGAGAGCGGAGAGCGCCTCGTCGTCGAGAAGACCGGAGAGATCTACCCGGGACTCTACGCCTCGGGGATGGCGGTGGCCGCGGTCCACGGAGGGCACAGGATGGGCCCCATCTTCGGAGGCATGCTCCGGTCCGGGAAGCGCGCCGCCGAGATGATACTGAAGGAGCTCGACGGCGGTGATCAGTGCGCTGCCGGAGTGATCCTGGAGGAGCTCGATGCCGAAGGGTAGCGGGAGTGGCGAGAGGAAGGTGCGGAGGCGGTTCGCCGACGGCCGGGGTCTCTACCTCATACTGACGGAGCCCTCCATCCCCCACCGCGAGCTTGTCTCCGCGGCCGTCGAGAGAAGCGTGCCCGTCGTCCAGCTGCGCGAGAAACATCTCGCGGACGAGGAGCTCGTGGCGCTCGCTCTGGAGCTCCGCGAGGTCACGAGGGGCTCGAGCACGCTCTTGATCGTCAACGACAGACCCGACGTGGCGCTCGCGTCCGGCGCGGACGGCGTGCACGTGGGGGCGAGCGACGCCGACCCCAAGGGGGCACGCCTCCTCCTCGGGGACGATGCTGTCGTGGGCGTCTCGGGCGATACCCTGACGGAGGCCCGTGCGGCGGTCGAGGCCGGAGCCGACTACCTGGGCATCGGGCCGGTCTTTCCCACGTCAACGAAGCCCGACGCGGGCGACCCGGTGGGGCTCGAGGGCCTCGAGGCGATCACGACTGGCCTCCCCGAGCTTCCGACCGTGGCAGTCGGCGGCATCGACGCCTCGAACGTCGCGTCGGTCGTGGAGGCGGGAGCGACCTACGCCGCGGTCGTTTCGGCCATCTGCTTCGCCGACGACCCCGTGGCTGCCATGGACGCGATCCTCGCAGAGCTGGCGCGGGTGGACCGTTCGGAGAAGCTCTGCGACCGGACGACCGGAGCGAGAGAGCGACGGGGACGAGGGGGCGACCGGGGTGAGGAGAGCATCGTGAGTGAGAGCTACGACATCGACGCGCAGGTGAACATGGAGGGGCTCCGGTTCTGCCCCCGGTGCGCGCGGGAGCTCGGCGAACGCGAGGTTCGCGGGCACTCGAGGCTCTCGTGCGAAGGCTGCGGGTACGTCTTCTACATGGCCCCGGCGCCCGTCGCGTGCGTCCTCGTGGTCGACGACGCGCGCGTGCTCCTGGTCCGCAGGAAGTACCCGCCGAGGACGGGTCACTGGTGCCTGCCCGCGGGCTTCATCGAGGTCGGAGAGGACCCCGCGGAGAGCGCCGCGAGGGAGACGACCGAGGAGACCGGTCTCGTGGTCGAGATCACCGGGCTCGTCGGCAGCTGGGCGAGCGGCGAGGATCCCAGAACGCCGATCGTCTGCTACGCGTTCGTCGGGAGGGTCACCGGAGGGACTCTCGAGGCCGGGGACGACGCGACAGAGGCCGCGTTCTTCGCGCGCGATGAGATCCCGTCCGAGATAGCGTTCTCGACGCACAGACGTCTGATAGAGTCGCACTTCCTCGCCCGCCCGTGAGCCGGCGACGGGACGACGCAGACCGGAGCTGACTCCGGAGATGAGAGGTGCCAGGGATGAGCGAGAACAGACTTCCTCAGTTGGGCAAGGCCACTCCCGAGTTCTTCGACGAGGTCATCTTCCCTCGGCTGGGCGCGCCGGACGACTCCGTCATCATCGGCCCGACGCACGGCGTCGACTTCGCGGCCGTCAGGGTCGGGGATCAGGCGCTCGTAATGTCGACCGACCCGTTCTTCATCGCACCGTCGCTCGGGTGGGAGCGGGCCGCGTGGTTCGCGCTGCACATCGTCGCGAGCGACGTCGCGGTGAGCGGTCTCCCTCCCCGCTTCCTGGTCGTCGATCTCAACCTCCCGCCGGAGATGGACGAGGAGACGCTGACGACGGTGTGGAACACGGTCCACGAGGAGTGCGTGAGGCTCGGCATCGCCGTCGTCTCGGGACACACGGCGCGCTACGCCGGGTGCGCGTTCCCGATGGTGGGCGGCGCGACCGTGTTCGGCGTCGGCGACCCCGCGGACGTCATCGATCCGAGGAAGGCGCGTGCCGGCGACGTCATCGTGATAACCAAGGGCCCCGCCGTGGAGACGACCGGCCTCATGGCCGTGCAGTTCCCGGAGTTCATCGAGGAGGCTCACGGCGCCCGGGCGGTCGCCGAGGCGCAGGAGGTTTTCTACCAGATGTCGGTCATCAAGGACGCGGCGGTCTGCGCGCGCGCCGGCGGCGTCCGGGCGATGCACGACGCGACCGAGTGTGGAATCTGGGGCGGGCTGTTCGAAATGGCCCGGGCCGCCGGGGCCGGCCTCCGGGTGTACAAGGAGCGCATCGTCACCCAGGAGCCGGTGCTTCGGACCTGCGCGCTCTTCGACATAGACCCCTACAAGGCCATCAGCGAGGGGACGCTCCTGGCGGCGGTCGCCCCCGAGAGCGTCGACGGTGTGCTCGGGGCGCTGGCGGAGGCGGGCATCCCGGCGTCCGCGGCGGGGGAACTGACGCCTGCGGGAACAGGCATCACGGTCGTCGACGAGGACGGGGAACGCGCGCTCGAGCATCCCAGGATCGACCCGTTCTGGATGCGTTTCGAGGAGTACCTCGTCAAGCAGTCCGCCAGGAACGCGAAGGGCTAGTCTCGTCGCCCCGGGACGCCTTACAAGGGAGTCAGCGATGGACCCCGTCGTCACACGCGAGATCGCACGCGGCTTCGTCGCCTTGGCCGGCATGCACCACCTGGCACTCCTTGTGATCTTCGTCGTCGTGTGGGCGAGAAGGAACGTCGCCGCGCGGCTCCTCTCGTGGTACTTCGCCCTCGCGTTCGCGACCGCTTCGCTCTCGCTCTTCTCCCGGACCGAGACGCGCGTCGCGGCGCTCGTGTCCGCCGCGCTCGCGGCGCTCTGGGTGTCGGAGGCCGTGCGCGCCCGTCTGCGTCTCTCCTTCGCGAGGACTCCGCGGCCCAGACTTGTGCTCATGGCGTTGGCGGGCGCGTTCGCCGCGAGCTACCCGGGTCACTCGGGAGGGCTTCCGCCCTTCATCTTCTCCCCGCTCGGCGTCACTCTCCAGCCGACGCTGCTCGCTGCAATTGCGCTTCTGAACGCCTCGTCCGAACCCGCCGACCGCGCCCTTCACTGGTCGCTCGCCGTCGCGGGCCTCGTCGTCGGGTCCGTCGGACTGGCCGTCGAGGGGTGGATCAGCCTGCCTCTCGTCGTCGCGGCGGCGTACGCGGTCCCTCTCCTCATGGGCAGCGGTCGCCTGCGCCCGGAGGTCGGAGACCGCGGCGCCACGAGCGTCCGCCAGATACGCGACAGGATGTACTCCCGACGCTCGCTCCTGCCTGGACCGCGTGACGCGCGGCGTCCCGGCCGCGCGATCCGCATTCGTAGAAGGAGATGACGCGTCTCGCGGACGCCCCGACTTCCGACGCCCGAACAAAGAGAGCGCCGGCGCGCGGTGCGCCGGCGGGTCTTCTGCGTCTCGCTGTCGCCCGTCCCCTACTCCGAGCGTATCACGCACTCGTCGAACATCGGGGCGAGCATGTCCCTGAACTCCTGAAGCCTCTCGAGATCGTAGGGCTCCTCGTCCTCGAACGCCGGGTCGATCGTGTTCCTGGGGACGTACGGCTGGAGCACGAACCTGGCGGCGCCCCGGAGCCGATCTCCGATGAGCATCAGGTCGCTGGCCTTGTGAAGAACGGGCACGACCGTCATGCGGAACTCGTAGTCGACCCTCGCCTCCATGAGGAGGTCCACGCTGTCCCGCACCCTGTCCAGGGTCTTCCTGTCGGCGATCCCCGCGCTCCTCCTGTAGGATTCGAAGTCGAGCGGGGCCTTCACGTCCATGGCCACGTAGTCGACGATCTCGTCCTCGATGACCTGCTCGAGCACCGCCGGGAACGACCCGTTCGTGTCCAGCTTCGTGGAGAGCCCGGCGTCCTTGAGTCTCGTCAGGAGTTCCGCGACCGTCTTGTGCGCGCACGGCTCCCCGCCGGTCACGACAACGCCGTCCAGGAAGTCGGTGTGCTCGCCGACGTACGAGAGGATCTCGTCTATGGGTATCGACTCGAACTGGTCCGGCGAGACGACGAGTTCCGAGTTGTGGCAGTATGGACAACGGAAGTTGCAGCCGGAGAGGTAGAGTGTGGTCGCGACCATGCCGTCCCAGTCTACGAGGGACATCTGGTCGAATCCCTTGATGCAGTGCTTCACGGTCGCTCCCGGTCGAGATAGGCCTTATAGTACAGCGTTTCCCCATGCCGCACAAGGTCTAAGCGACCTTCTTCTCGCATTGAATCCAGAATCTTCGCGGCGTCCGCATGACTCGTTCCGATGAGACGTGCGACGTCCGACACGGTCACCGGTCTCCGTGTCGCAGTCTCGATGATCGTGTCGCCGACCGAATCGCTCACGCGCGTCTGCGCCGGACCTGACGGCGGAGCAATGACTTCCGCGCGCGGTCCGAAGCGAGACGCGATCTCGGATAATCTCTTTCGCTCGACCGGACGCGCGTCCGGATCGGCCGGAGGTCTCACGATCGTGTTGACCTGGACGCGTGCGGGTCCGATCCGACGAATCGCTTCACCGAGAAGCTCAACCTCACCGTAACCGTCGTTCATGCCTTCCACTATGAGCGTCTCCAGCCACACCTCCCCATCGAACCCGGACGTGAACGTCTCGATGGACCGGACGATCTCCGCGGGGTCGAGCGAAGGGTGAGGACGGTTCACACGCTCGAACGCCTCGGGTGAGACCGCGTCGAGCGAGGGGACCACGACGGATGCCCGGGATAGCGCAGAGCGCACGTCGGGGTCCGCGAGGAGGCTCCCGTTGGTGAGCACCGCCACTGGAACCTGGGTCAGCGCCCGGACGCCCTCTATAAGAGTGCCGAGGTCAGATGAGAGCGTTGGTTCGCCGGAGCCCGAGAGCGTCACGAAATCGAGCGAGAGGCCCTCGGACAGCCGCGCGGCGAGCTCTCTCAGGACCTCGTCGGGGTCGACGTGGCGGGCCCTGCACACTGTCCTGTCGGTCGTGCTGCCGAGCTCGCAGTAGACGCAGTCCATCGTGCAGGTCTTCGGGACGACAGGGTCTACGCCCAGCGAGAATCCGAGCCGCCTGGACGGAACGGGTCCGAACACATGACTCACCGGTCACCCTCCTCGGCGCCCTCGAAGTGGTTGACGAGGGCGCTCCCCTTCCCCATCTCGAGCCTCGTGGCTATGCCTCGGGTCACGAACGCCTTGGCCCGTCTGACCGACTCGGCAACGTCCCGCCCCAGAGCTAGTTCCGATGCGATGGCCGCCGACAGGGTGCACCCGGTCCCGTGGACCTTGCCCGCCACGATCCGCGGGGACTCCAGCCACGTGAACTCGTTCCCGTCGAACAGGACGTCCGCGGCGGCTCCCTCCATGTGCCCGCCCTTGACGAGCACGTAGCGCGGCCCGCTCGCCTGGATGACCCGCGCGGCGGTCTCCATCGCTTCGCGCGAGTCGACCGTGACACCCGAGAGCACCGAGGCCTCCGGCATGTTCGGAGTCGCGACGAGCGCGAGCGGCAGGACGAGGTCGCGCATGGCCTCCACGGCGTCGGCCTCCATGAGCGGATCGCCTGACGTCGCCACCATCACCGGATCGACGACGAGCGTGCCTATGCCGTAGCGTGCGACACGGTCCGCGACCGCCTCCATGATCCCGACGGTCGCCAGCATGCCCGTCTTCGCCGCGTCGACACCCAGGTCCCCGACCACGGCGTCGATCTGGGCGGCAACGAGCGCCGGCTCGAGGTGAACGGCGTCCGTGACGCCCAGGGTGTTCTGCGCCGTGACCGAGGTCAGCGCGACGGTGCCGTAGACGCCGAGAGCGCACATCGTCTTGAGATCGGCCTCGATCCCGGCTCCGCCGGACGAGTCCGAACCGGCGATAGTGAGACCGACCGGCTTCCGCATTCTTCCTCCGGTCCCGCCGTCCGCGCGGCGCGCGGAACGGCGAATTCGGGTTGCCCGAGGCGACCCCGCGCTGCTATCCTCATTGAGTTGTGAATCCAGGGGTCTAGGGCCGCGTCTCTCGCCCTCAGGGATGTCCGCGGATGCGGGAGTCCGGACGACCTCTGGTTCTCTCATTCTAGTGGCGTGGCAGCGGGTCGGCAAGCCCTTGTGCGCTCGCACGAGGGCGGCCGGGGTCCGCGCCGGAGCCCAGGAGCGCCAGCTCTTGAGAATCGACGAGCACCCGATCCTCGAGTTCGAGAGAGGTCGGGAGATCGAATTCGAGCTCGACGGCCGCACGCTGACGGGTCGCGAAGGCGAGACGATCGCGGCAGCCGTCCACGCCGCCGGTGTGCGTGTGCTCCGACACAGCATCAAGCTCAAGCGCCCCCGGGGGTTCTTCTGCGCCATCGGCAGATGCTCGTCGTGTCTCATGACGGTCGACGGCGTGCCGAACGTCATGACCTGCGTGACGCCTCTCGAGGCCGGCATGAGGGTCGAGACGCAGGTGGACAAGGGACGCGTGTCGCCGGGGCGAAGCGAGCGCGGCGCGTCGGAAGGCGAACCGAGGAACCTGGGGCACGTGCCTCTCGCCGTCGTAGGGGCCGGACCGGCGGGCCTCTCCGCGGCCCTCTACGCCGGCAGGCTGGGCGCCGCGTCGGTCGTCATCGACGAGAACGACGCGGCCGGCGGACAGCTGGTCAAGCAGACGCACATGTTCTTCGGCTCGAGCGAGCACTACGCCCGCGTGCGGGGCGTCGACATCGGGGCCAGGCTCCTCGACGAGCTCGCCTCGGTGCCCTCCCGGCTGCTCCTGGGGACCACGGTCCTCGGGCTCTACGGTGACGGGACGCTGTCTCTCCTCCGCAAGGGAAGACACCACTGTCTCACCGCGGACGCCGTGGTGCTCGCCACCGGCGCTTCAGAGAACATGCTCGCCTTCCCCGGCAGCGACCTGCCCGGCGTGTACGGGGCCGGCGCGGTGCAGACGCTCATGAATGTCTACGGCGTCGTGCCGGGCGACCGCGTGCTCATGGTCGGCGCCGGCAACATCGGTCTCATCGTCGCGTATCAGCTTCTGCAGGCCGGCGTCGAAGTGGCGGCGGTGATCGAGGGGCTACCCGAGGTCGGCGGCTATCACGTCCACGCGGCCAAGATCAGACGGGCCGGGATCCCCATCAAGACGTCCCACACGATCCTCTCGGCGGCGGGCACGGACCGCGTCGAGCGCGCGGTCGTCGCGGCCGTCGACCGAGACTGGGCGGCCGTCCCGGGGACGGAGGAAGAGCTGGACGTCGACACGATATGTCTGGCGGTCGGCCTCTCCCCCAACTGCGAACTCGCGCTCATGGCCGGCTGCGATGAGAGTTACGTAGCCGAGCTCGGCGGCCGCGTCGCCGTCCACGGACGCGACCTCGAGACGACGATGCGCAACGTCTTCATCGCGGGCGACGCGTCCGGCATAGAGGAGGCCTCGACGGCGATGCTAGAGGGACGCATAGCGGGACTCTCGGCGGCGGCGCGAATCGTCCCCAACGCCGACGGGGCGGAACTCGACCGCATGATGAGCGAGGCCGTGGACGGGCTGGCCGCGCTGCGCGCGGGACCGTTCGGCGAGAAGCCGAGGGCCGGCAAGACGGCGATGTTCGAACTCGCCGGGAAGATCAAGGAGCGAGGGCTGTGACGTATCGAAGCAACGGCGTGCTCGGGAGGGACGAGCTGCACGGCGTGCCCTCCGAAGAGAGGCTCCGCAGGGGACCCGTCATCGTCATCGAGTGCGTTGAGAACATCCCGTGTGACCCTTGCGTGTCGGCGTGCCCCAGGGGAGCCATCTCGATAGAGGGAGACGTCAACGGAACACCGTCGGTCGATCCCGAAACGTGCGACGGGTGCGGCGTCTGTCTCTCCGCCTGTCCGGGCCTGGCCATCTTCTCGATAGACGCGTCCGGCAACGGCGACACGGCGACCGTCAGGATACCCTACGAGTACCGTCCCCTTCCCGAGGTCGGCGAGATGGTGACGGCCGTCGACCGCGCGGGCGAGGCCGTAGGGGCGGCCCGCGTGACCAGGGTCGCGAACAGCAGGGCCATGGACCGGACGCCCGTCGTGTCGCTCGAGGTCCCTCGCGAGAGGGCGATGGACGTCCGCCACTTCGTGATGAAGAAGAGGTCGGGATGAAGCACGACGTCGTCATCTGCAGGTGCGAGGACGTTACGTACGGGGACATCGTGCGCGCCGTTCGGAGCGGGCTCTCGACGACGGAGGAGCTCAAGCGCATCCTCCGCTGCGGCATGGGACCGTGTCAGGGACGCACGTGCTCGCGCATCATCACACGGATCATCGCCGAGGAGACGGGACGCAGGGTGGAGGAGATCGCCTATCCGGTGGTCAGGCCTCCCACGAGGCCCGTCGAGATAGGGACCCTCGCCGGAGACGACGGGGACCGGGACTGGAACAGCCCTCACGAGGGGCGGGGCGACCAGGAGTAAGGGGCAAAGCTCGAGGACGATGAAGAAGACCGCGGCGTGCGTCATAATCGGGGGCGGGGTCGTCGGAACGGCGATCGCGTACAACCTCGCCAGAAGGGGCATGCGAGATGTGGTCGTGCTCGAGGCCTCGTACCTCGCGAACGCGGCGACCGGGCGCTGCGGCGGCGGCATCCGCCAGCAGTGGAGCACCGAGGCCAACACCGAACTCGCCATCGAGAGCGTTCGCCTGTTCAAGTCTCTCGAGGACGAGCTCGACGCGGACATAGAGTTCCTGCAGGGCGGGTATCTCGTCCTGGCCTACACCGACGAGGACGTGGCGCAGTTCGAGAAGAACGTCGCCCTCCAGCGTGGTCTGGGACTCGACGTCACCGCCCTCATGCCCGACGAGATCGCGGCCGAGGTCACGGGCCACCTGAACGTGGACGGCGTCCGGATGGCCACGTGGTGCCCCGACGACGCGAGCGCCAACCCGTTCCTGACGACCCAGGCCTACGCCGACGCCGCCAGGAGACTCGGAGTCGACGTCGAGCTCTTCACGCCGGTGCGAGAGGTGATCGTGGAGAACGGGAAGGTCGTGGGCGTCGAGACCGAGCGCGGCACGATCTCCACACCGATCGTCGTCAACGCCGCCGGCAGTCACTCCGTCCCGCTCGCGCGCACGGCCGGCGTCGAGCTCCCCATCACGCCTTACAGGAGAGAGATCCTGGTCACCGAGCCCCTCGAGCGCTTCTTCCACCCCATGATCATCTCGTTCAGTTTCGGGATCTACTTCAGGCAGACGAAGCACGGCGCCGTGATCGGCGGGTTCGCCGACCCCGACGAGCCCGAGGGCTTCAACGAGACGTCGAGCCTCGAGTTCCTCATCGGCATGTCGAAGAAGCTCAAGCACCTCATGCCGGTCCTCGAGCCCGTGAAGATCGTCCGGCAGTGGGCCGGCCTCTACGACGTCACGCCGGACGCGCAGCCGATCCTGGGTCAGACGGACGCGGTGGAGGGGTTCTTCCAGGCGAGCGGCTTCTCGGGGCACGGCTTCATGATCGCCCCGAAGGTTGCGGACCTCCTCGCCCAGGCCGTCGCCGGAGAGAGACCCGACCTGGACATCGAGCGCCTGAACGCGCGCCGGTTCGAAGGCGGCGATGTGACGCTCGACCGCTCGGTCGTCTGACGGCGGCGGGCGGCGGCGCTCTCACTCGGGTCTGACCAGCCGGAGGGGTCGCTCACTTCACGAGGAATCGGGACGTCCAGTCCGGCCTGTCCTCGTCTTCGACCGACGACGTCCCCCAACCGGGTCCCCTCGCGTTCCCCACGTCCGCCCGCTCGAACTCGTAGAACGAGAAGACGGCTCCCGCGAAGACGGTCCCTTCAGGCGAACGGACGTACAGGACGTCGGGGCGTCCGACCGCCACTTCGAGCACGGCGTTCGACACCGGATCCTCGTAGGCCGTGGCCGAGAACGAGAGCGGAGGGCCCGTTCTCGAACGGCCGAGCACGGACTGGGCCAGCGAGCTCTCGTCTGCGGCCGGCGCGCTACCCGCGGACGCGGGTCGGTCGCCCCTGAGCTGCGCCCGCGCGGCGGCCTCGAGGCGCGCCAGCACCGCCCGCTGGGCGTCGAGCGCATCGTCGATCTCGTCCGTCAGGAGGTAGTGCTCGAGCAGGCGGTCGCTGGTGTGGTCGATGAGCTCCGAGAGCCTCGCGTAGAGCTCGGGGTACGGATCGACCAGGCAGCGCGTCTCCACCAACATGCTGCGCACGCCGGGTTCCCTGAGCTCGCTCTGGTCCCACGTGTTGCGCATCAACGCCCACGCCGCCGCGACGGTCGAGAGCTGCTTCGCGTCCCACGCGCCCCCGCGCGCGTGGCCGGGCGCGCCGCCGGACGGGGCGCTCAGGAGCGGCCTCAAGGCGTACATCCAGCTCCAGTGCAGATCGCGCGTCCAGTCGCCGTACGTCAGGGCGTCGAGCTCGTACTCGATCCTCTCGAAGGTCTTCCTGTACACCTCGGAGTCGAACGCCCTCCTGTCGTCCGCGAGGATGCTGCGGGCCGATCTGGAGTCCAGAAGGGCCATGACGTCGAGCGTCGTCGGGAGCGAGCGCAGGTCGGACAGGGAGAGAGCGTACAGGTAGGGGACGTCGGGAGGGAACTTTCTCACCAGGAACCTCATGCCCCTTAGCTCGTGGGTCGCGAAGTGCGTCGGCGCCGTCTCCGACACCCGGCCGGCGAACTCCAGCAGCAGGTCCTCGTCGGCCAGGAGTTCGATGTCGAACCCTTCGCCGAAGACGTCGTCAGCGATCTCCGCGTAGTCGACGACCGTCGGGTCGCCCGAGTCGCCGTAGAAGAAGGCCATCGGTTCCTGCACACGCTCCCAGAGCTCGAGCCACTCGCCGGACTCGCCGTGGATCGCCCGGACCAGGAGCAGCGCCTGACGGGTAAGCTCGTAGTCGGCCACGCGGCCCTCGGGCAGCGCGAACGCCATGCGACCGTACCACGTGGCCGCGCGGTGGAATCTGGACAACCTCTCCCCGCTGGCGCAGCGGCCCCTCGGGCAGTAGTAGGAGTAGTCCTCCCCCGGACCGGCCACGTAGTCGAGCGGCGTCGACCCGAGGATGGGCGACATCGCCGTGGCGGTCCCTTCCTCTATCAGGGCGAGTTCCCGTTCGACGAGGCTCCTCACCGACTCCGGTGGGAAGTGGTCGCCGTCGAGGAGACTCAGACCCACGGCGAAGTACGCCATGTTGAGTCTCGCGGCCTCGCGGACGAACGGGTCCTGCGCCAGGAGATACTGCTCCTCGGAGAGCCTCATCATCTCCCTGGAGAGACCCTCGAGACGCTCGTAGACGTCTCCCTCCTGGAGAGCGCCCAGCGTCCTGTCCAGGAGCTCGGCGGTCGAATAGAGAACGGCGTCGGCCGTGACGTAGCACGGATATCCGGCCTCGCTCAGAGCGTCGTACGTCTCGACGAATCCCCTGAAGCTCCCGGGCACGACCACGAAGCCGCGGTCCCCCAGCACCCCCTCTGCCCAATCGGGCAGTCCCGCCTGCTCGGCGGTTCCGGCGGTCACCGCACCTCCGAGAAGAAGCGTCATGACCAGTGCGACCATCGTGACCGGAAGCTGCCGTAGATGCAGCGATGCCACTGCCGACCTCCCAGTAGAGCCGTCACGTGCAGGTTCGGATGTGGAGACCGCGTCAGGGCGACAAGAGCCCCTCGGCCGCCGTGATCCAGAGCGCCTTCGGCTTCTCGCCGCCCAGCTTTTCGATCTCGTGGTCCAGGCTCGCCCGGAACTGGATGCAATCTCCCGGGCCCAGCTCGTACTCCGAGCCGTCAACGGTGACCTTGAGCTGACCCGCCAGGACCAGGATGATCTCCTCGCCCGGATGCTTGCTTCCGCGGACCGGACTGCGTTCGACGTCCGACAGCTCCACGACACGAAGCCGCCCCGCGGGAATGCCCCTGGTCAGGAAGTCGAGTCCGGCGATCCCCTGGTCGCCCTCGGTGACCGTGTGATGCGCCCGCTCGTGCCTTCTCACGACCGACACCGACGGAAGCTCCTCCTCTTCCACGAAGTAGGTCGCGGACTTGCCCAGCGCCTTGGCTATCCGCAGGAGAGCGCCGACGGTCGGCGAGGTCCGACCGCGCTCGATCTCCGAGATGTGCGTCGGGGACATGCCCGACGAGTCCGCCACTTGCTTGAGCGTCATCCCCTTCGTAAGGCGCTCGAGCTTCACGCGTCTGCCGAGCTCAGCCTTGTCGAGCATCTCAGTACCCCTCCTGGGTCGCGAACGACCCGCCTGTGGGCTCCAGCGGCGCGGCGACGAGGGATGGTTCCGCCGGGGCCTGCGAGCCCGAGAAGAGCGGAGCGTCACGCGTATCTCGCGGACCTCACTCTTCTTGAGTTCTTGCCCTTGTACTCCTTCTCCCAGACGTCGTCGGCGATGGCGCGATAGCTCCTCGCGTAGTCGTCGATCTCGCCCTTGAGGTCGGTGACGAGCGTCTCGGCCCCGGGATGCGTGGGATGGGCGTGGTACCTGGCCACCGCGCTCCGCAGGACCTCCGGCTCGTCGATGAGCATGCAGGGGGTCAGGTAGTTGTCGCGGTACGGCTGCTCGCGCCTGATCGCTCTCATGAAATCCGAGTTCAGGACCTCCTTCAAGCTCTTGTCCCTGATGCTGTCGACGGCGAAGTGGCAGAAGACGCACGGCTCCACGTCGCCGTTCGCGTTGATGTGTATGTACTCGCGCCCGGCCGCGATGCAGCCTTCGACGTAGTATCCATCGTTCCAGAAGTCACCGACGAAGATGGCCTTCGCCTCCCGCACCTCGAGGATGCGCCTGCGCAGCCAGTCGCGCTGCTCGGGAGTGGGCATGAGCTCGGTGTGAGGCTCGCGGCCGATCGGAATGTACTGGAAGTACCACGCGACGAGCGCACCCTTCTCGATGAGCAGGTCGAGGATCTCGTCGCTCGCGATCTCCTCCATGTTCTCCCTCGTCTCCGTGAACGAGGCGCCGAACATGACGCCGACCTCGCGGAGGTTGTCCATCGCCCGCATGACCCTGTCGAACGTCCCGGATCCGCGGCGCGCGTCGGTCCGCTCCTTGTGTCCCTCCAGACTGATCATGGGGGCGACGTTCCCGCACTCCTCGAGCCTGGCCGCCGTCTTCTCGTCGATCAGTGTCCCGTTCGTGTAGAGCTGGAAGAAGACGTCGCCGTGCTCCTTCCAGATGTCGAACATGTCCGGCCGCATGAAGACCTCGCCGCCGCTCATCGTGATGAAGTACGTGCCCATGGCCTTGGCCTCACGGATCACGCGGTCGATGAGTTCGGTCGAGAGCCCCTGATGCTGTTCGTACTCGCCCGCGTAGCAGCCCGGACATCGCAGGTTGCACCGCATCGTCGGGCTGATGACGAGGAGCATCGGCGGCTTGAAGCCCTCCTTCTCTGGCATCTCGATCTCGCGCTTGTCGGTGCCCACGAGGAACGCGTTGACGAAGAGGTTCTCTATGAGCTTCCTGCGGCAGTTCGGCGAGAGCCTCTCCATCACGTCCTTGGCCATGAGGACGGCCGGATGTTTGTCCTCGAAGAGACCTCTGAGCGCCTTGATCACCTCTCTGTCGCGCTCGACTCTGGTGAGCTTCTCGGCGAACCTGCTCGCGCGCACAAGATTGTCGACGGAGATGTGCGGCACGATGTTCAGCAACGTCTTGGCGGCTCGCACCCGGCTCTGTGTCCGCAGCCCTGTTCTCATCTCTCAAGACCTCCGCTATGATCCCGCAGGCTCCTTGAGTCTCCGGGTCGTCGCCGTCGCGGGCCCGAAGTACGGTATTCAGACGACAGTCTCCATCCTCTCACGCTCGCGGCCGGGCGAAGCGCCGGCCTCCGAGTCGCCCGCACCGACGTCGGGTCGGGAGACGGCCGCGAGCAGCACATCGAGTATCTCGGCGGTCACTTGTTCCCAGGCGTACCGACGCACGGCCTCACGCGCGCCTTCAACGAGCCGCCTCGCAAGCGCGGGATCGCCGTGCAGACGCGCCACGGCGCCGGCCAGCGCGCCCGGCGAGCGCGGCCCGACGAGGAGCCCGGTCTTCCCGTGCTCCACGACGTCGCGGTATCCGGGAATCTCCGACGCGACGATCGCGGCGCCCGCCGCCATGGCCTCGAGAAGCACGATCCCGAAGCTCTCGCCGCCGGTGGCCGGGGAGCAGTACACGTCCGCCGTGGCGAAGTACCTGGGGAGAACGTCTCCCGACACGCGGCCTTCGAAGCTCACACGGTCGAGACAGCCGTCCGCGAGGTACTTGCGGTAGTGGTTCGACATGGGGCCGGCTCCGACGACGGTCAGCCTGGCCTCGGGGACCCTCCTGAGGATCTCCGGCATCGCGCGAAGCAGATGCTTCACGCCCTTGCGGGGTTCCAGGCGCCCGACGAAGAGCACGTTGTACGAGCCGTCCTGAAGCTTCGGGAGTGGGCGGGCGAGCGAGAACCGCTCGAGGTCGACACCGTTCGGAACGATGTCGTACGTCCCTCCGAAGTAGGGCGCGACGGACGAGCGCGCCGCCTCGGACACGGCTATCCGACGCGTGAGCTTCCGGAACCTCGGCGCCAGGGCAGACTCGAACATGCGATAGCCGAGCGCCGAATCGTTGCTGGCGTGGAAGGTGCCGACGACGGGCACGGCTGCCGCGTCGATGGCGGCGAGACAGAGGAACGGCATGAGCGGTTCGTGCACATGCAGCACGTCGAAGGCCTCGCTCTCGAAGATCTCGCGGAGGCGCGCCCGCATCCTCGGCCGGACGGCGACGGGGCACATCGAGCCGTTGGCCGGAACCTGGACCGAGCGGCCCACGCGGATGACGTGAGGCTCCACCGGGCTCTCGCCTGGTCCGAAGCGGCTCGTCACGATCCTGACGTCGTGGCCCAGCTTCGCGAGTTCGAGATACTCGTGGTGGACGTGCTCGCCCACGCCTCCGGGGTACGGATGGAACGTCGGGGTCACGATCCCGATCTTCATGCGCCCCTCCACGCCAGCGAGCGCAGCGGCTGCAGCATGCACCACTGCTCCGGATAACGGGCTATGTACCGTTCCATCACTGCGGCGACCCTCTGAGTGTGGATCTTGACGCCCGTCTCGCTGTCGTCGGCGTCAGGGAGGATCGGCTCCTCGATGTGGCCCACGTACGACCCGTCCGGCTGCCTGATGCAGAAGCCCGGCACGATCGCGGCGCCACTCTTCAGGGCCCAGTAGGCGGCGCCCCGGGGAAAGAGCGTCTTCTCGCCGAAGAAGTCGATCTCCACGCCCTCGGCCCCGATGAGCCTGTCGCCCACCACGAAGACGATCTCGTTCCGCCTCAGTGCGCGCCCGATGGCGAGCGGCTTCCCGAGGGGGATGACGGATATCCCTCTCTTCTCGCGCATCTCCGTCATCGCGTAGTCGGACGACTCCTTCGAGACAGGCTCCACGATGGCCGAGAACCCCGGAAGGCCGGAGGTCGCCGAGAGCGCCGCCCCGCCTACGTCCCAGCTCCCGATGTGCGCCGTCACGAATATGACGCCTTTCCCGCGTTCGAGCGCGCCCTTGAGGTGCTCGAGCCCCTCGAGCCTGACGAGGCCCCTCACGGCGTCGGAGAACCTCCCCGAGAGCCCGAAGAAGTCCGCCCAGTAGAGCCCGTAGCTCCGGAACATGCGGCGCGCAAGCGCCTTCGTCTCTCCGCTGTCCGGCGACCTCGAGATCACTCTGGAGATGTTCTGCCTCGCCCAGTTGCGCTTCTCCCGGAAGACGAGATGCGCGAGCGCCGACAGCCCGGTGGCCACGAAGTACGAGACCCTCCTCGGGAGCGCCGACGCGAGGACCGCGACGACGCGCATGAGAGGATACGCGTTCAGGAGATTGGCCTTCGACGTGTCCGCGAAGAGCACGAGCGAGATCACGGAGTAACCGAGACACGCGATCGCGATGACCACCAGGAGGTTCCTGGGACCCGTGAAGTCCACGATGACGCCCGAGAGAATGCCCGCCACGCCGAACGCGGCGCGTGAGACCATGTCGCGCAGGCCGAAGGCCTTGCCGACCGACTCCTCCGACATGCTCTCCTGCAGGATCGTGTCGCAGGTGACCATCGACGGAGCGACGAAGAAGCCGAGCGCGAAGATCCACGCGCCGAGCGAGCGGATCGTCCCCGCGTACGCGAGCGCCGCTATGGCCAGGCCGGAGAGGAGGAAGCTCGCGGAGATGATGCCCCGCCTGGACGTGCCCCTGAAGAACCTGCCTATGATGAGCGAGCCGACGAGCATGCCGATGCCGCCGGCCGAAAAGAGCATGCCGAGGTCGGCCGCCCCGAGTCCGAACTCGTTTCGGACGAGCACCGGACAGACGACGAGCACGAAGCCCGAGACGAACATCACCGCCGAGAACGAGACCGTCGAGAAGACGACAGACGTGTGCCCCCTCATCTCGTTCACGCCCTCGCGCAGGTCGCGGATGAGCCGCGAGTAGGCGGAGCCGATGACCTCCACCTCTTCTTCGATCGGCGCCGTCAGCTCGTGGCCGATCCGCACCGCGTCCTCCCTGAGCTCGCCCGCGCTCTGAACGTGCAGCGCGTGCCTCGCGGAGTCGCGGATCGCCCGGCCGTGCTCGGCGAGTTCCCTGCGCCTCTCCTCCTGCACCTCCGACACCGTCTTGAGCGTGATGAAGGCGATCAGAACACCCGAGACGACGTACGTGGCGGAGTCGGCGAGGAACCCCCACGTGTACCCGAATCTCGCCACGAGCATCCCTCCGCCCCACGGGCCGAGCATGATCGTGGCCATCATGGCGACGTTCAGGAGAGAGTTGGCCTCCATCAGTCTGTCGCCCTTGACGACGAGCGGTATGGCGGCCGACTTGGCGGACAGGTAGAAGCGGTTGATCGTGAAGACGAGGAAGACGATCACGTAGACGGGGACCATCGACCGCGACACGAGCGGTATCACCGCGACGAGCACCGCCCGGGTCAGGTCGGAGATGACCATGAGCTTCTTGCGCGAGTAGCGGTCGGCGAACACGCCGGATATCGGACCGAAGATGAGGACGGGAACGCTCGCGAGCAGCAGGATCTTCGAGAACTCGAGACCCTTGATGGCGCCGGACGAGAGCGAGAAGATGAGCGCCGTCAGAGCCATCAGGTTCAGATGGTCTCCCAGCTGCGACGACAGCGAGCTCGACCACAGGAGCGAGAAGTTCCCGTTCCTGAAGAGGTCGAGCATTCCGCCGCGGCTCCGTGTGCTCCCGTTCTCCACCGTCTCGTCGCTCCCGTTCATGGTTCGAGCCCGACGCCCTCGGGAAGGTCGCCGGGTCCACCGCCGTGACCGGCCGGCTCGTCGTCCGTCACCGCTCCCCTGAGCGCGCCCGAGAGGAGCGCCGCGACCTCCGAGGCCAGTCGCTCGTACGGCCGCCGTCGGATCCGCTCAGCGAACGAAGCCAGGAGTGTCACCGCCGTGATGTCCTCTCCCGTGCCCTTGTGCTCGACTGCGACGTTCTCACCCGCCGCCACGAGATCGGAGAGTTCGAGCAGCGTGATCGCCTTGCCCTCGAACGCGTCGTAGAGCCGACGGTTCCTGTGCTTGATGATGCGTCTCTTCATGACTGTCCCTCAGAGGTATCCTTCGCCGTCTCTCGTGCAACGCACCATCACTCTAGGACCGACATCGCCGATGGTCAAGGGGTTTCCTCGCTATAGTGTGCTGGCATGAGGGGGCGTATCGCGCGCCACGGGGCAGAACGGCGGCGTTCAGTCCCCTGAGTGGCGCTTCAATAAACAACAGGAGGCGACGACCGGCACCCGTCCGGAAGCCGGCCGTCGCCACCCCTTCCCGCTACCGGGATCGCTTGCGGCGCAGCATCCCGATGCTCGCCACGAGCGCGGCCGTCAGGGCGAGGAAAGCCAGGACCGCAACGAGCCCGGACCAGTCGCCGGCCCAGTCGTAGCCGATGTGCACCTTGTCGTAGAACGCGGCCAGTGCCCTGGTGCTCACCCCGATGGGCTCGCCGCTCAGGAGCAACCGCTCCCGCTGCATGTGGGCGTTCTCGAGGAACGCCACGAGGAGACCCATGATGCCGCCGCCTGCGATGAGGCCCGAGCCGAAGAGGACGCCCCGTTCGCGCCGCTCGTGCAGCTCTCTCTGGTCGCGCGTCCTGGAGGCTGCGAGCCGCACGAGGCCGCCTGCCATGATGGGCGTCGAGAGCCGGATCGGGAGATACAGTCCGACGGCGAACGGGAGCGACGGGACGCCCAGGATCTCCACGCACAACGCGAGGAACGCGCCGATGAAAACGAGCGTCCACGGAAGCGACATCGTGAGGACGCCCTTGACCACCATCGACATGAGCACGGCCTGCGGGGCGGGAAGCCGCTCGGAGCCGATCCCGTACGTGTCGTGCAGGAAGAAGACGACCCAGCCGATGACCGCCGCGGACGTCAGGACACCGAAAAGCTCGCCCAGCTGCTGCCTGCGCGGCGTGGCGCCGACCAGGAACCCGGTCTTCAGGTCCTGTGACGTGTCCGAGGCGATGCAGATGGCTATGCAGACGACGGCGCCCACGGAGATGGCACCGATCATGCCGGCCGGTCCGGTCCATCCCATCCCCAGGAAGATGAGGCTCGTGGCCAGGAGTGTGGCGATCGTCATCCCGGAGGCCGGGTTCGACGAGCTTCCGAGAAGGCCGACGATGCGGGAGGAGACCGTGACGAAGAAGAGGCTGAAGACGACGATCAGGAGCGCCCCCAGCGCGTTGACCGGTATCTGGGGCAGGAGCCAGGCGAGCACGCCCAGCGCGACGGCGCCGGAGAGGACCGCCTTCATCGGAAGGTCGTGGGCCGTCCTCCTGCACGCAGGCTCTCCCCCACGTCGGAAGAGCTGGCGAACGCCCTGCCCGAACGAGTCGACGATCGTGGGTATGGCCCTGGCCAGCGTCACGAGGCCGCCGAGCGCGACCGCGCCCGCGCCGATGTACCGGATGTAGTTGTCCCAGATCTCGATCGGAGACATGTCGCGGATGAGCATCGTCGCCGGGTACATCGGCTCGTCCAGGCTGCTCCCGAGCATCTTGATCAGGGGGATCAGGACGAGCCACCCGAGGGTGCCGCCCGCCATCATGATCCCCGCGATCTTGGGACCGATGACGTAGCCGACACCCAGGAGCGCGGGCGTCACCTCGGCGCCGATCTGCGCGCCCTCGATCCCGCGTATGCGCAGGGAGGGCTTGTAGGGCCAGAGCGCCATCCCCTCCATCGCGAACTTGTAGAGGGCTGCCAGGCCCAGCGCGCCCATGACGCGCCTCACGCGTGACCCCCCGGAGTCGCCCGCCACGAGCACCTCCGCGCACGCGGTCCCCTCAGGAAAAGGGAGCGTCCCGTGCTGCTGCACCATGAGGTACCGCCTGAGCGGGATCATGAAGAGCACGCCCAGAAGACCTCCGACGACGGCCAGGACGAAGACCTTCGAGAGCTCCGGGATCAGGCCAAGCACGATGAGGGCGGGGATCGTGAAGATGATGCCGGCCGCCAGGGACTCGCCCGCGGACCCCACCGTCTGCACCATGTTCGTCTCGAGGATGGTGGCCTTGCGGCGCAGCTTCCGGGAGAGCGCGATGGCGATGACCGCGGCCGGTATCGACGCGGAGACGGTCATTCCGACCTTGAGCCCGATGTACGCGTTGGCCGCGCCGAAGACGATGCCTATGAGGGCGCCCGCGACGAGCGCGCGCAGCGTGAACTCCGGGATGGTGCGCTCGTGACCCACGTAGGGCGCGTAATCGTCGCCGTCACATCCCCCGTACGCTTCGGGGCCCAGGTGTTTCCTGTCGTCCATTCCGCTCTCCGTTCCTGAGTGACAGAGCCTCGTCGTCTCGACGGCCGACCGGGCCGGCCTTCTGAGGCGCGTTCCCTCACCGCCGGCCCCGGCCGGCGCTACCAGAGCTCCGGGTGCTCCGTGCGCAGCGTGTCGAGGCACGCCGTGGCCTGCTTGTGCCCGGGAGAGAGCGCGAGCGCCGTCTCCCACGACTCCCTGGCCGCGGTGGGACGCCCCGCCTTGTCGTGAACCATGCCCAGCCGCCAGTGCGCCGCGGCCGGGTCGGGCAGCCCCCGCTCCTCGACGCCGGCCTCCAGATACTCGGTGAATCCCCTGAGAGCCGCGTCGAGGTCGTCGCCCAGGAGCAGGTGGGCCTTGGCAAGCTGGTAGACGACTCCGTGATTGTCAGGCTCGAGTCTCAGGATGCGCTCGCCGACGGGTATGGCCTCATCGTATCTCTCCTCCTCCATGTAGAACGCCGCGAGCGGGATCCACCCGCCCGCCCTCGTCGTGTCCACCGAGGCCGCCCTCGAGTACGCGCTCTCGGCCGCGGCGACGTCGCCATCGTGGCGCGCTATGAAGGCGCTCGCGAGGTGCCCCTGGAACGGGTCGAGCCCCGATATGGTCGCGGCCGTCGTGAGCGCCTTGTCCATGCCTCCGCCGGCGATGCCGGGGGCCATCACGTAGTACTGGACGAGCGCCATGTGCGCGTCGACGTTCTCGGGATCGTACTTCAGGGCCGTCTCGCACTCGCCTTTGAACTTGCCGGCGTAGAAGAGCGACTGCAGTCCGCCCTGCTGCGCCTTCAGGCCGTAGCCGTACGCCAGCGTGAGGTGGTAACCGGAGTTCTTCTTGTCTCGTTTGATCGCGCGCCTGGCGTGCTCGATCACCGAGTCGTGGTCGTCGCGCATGAGCCCCACGACCGCGAGGCCGTGCTCGGCACGGTGTTCCTTCCCGGAGAGCTCGAGGACCTCGAGGAAGAGCGCCTCCGCCGCGTCGGCGTCTCCGGCGTCGAGGGCGCGGTCGCCGCGCGCCAGCAACGTGTCGACCGGGGCGACCTCCCCGCCGAGCGCTGCCACGGCAAAGGCCGCCAGGACCAGTGCGACGAGCACGAGTACTCCGCCAGCCGCCGCGCTCGTCGTCGTCACTCTCGTCACCGCGCTGTTCGTCTTCACGCCGTCCTCCTGTCGCACCGGGGCGAGGTTCGCGGGGGGACTACTCCGGCACGACGTCGGGTCCCGCGGCCGTCTCGACGGCCGACTCCCTCGACGCCAGCAGGATCGCCAGGACGATGAGCGCGCTCCCGACGAACCCCCCGGGCGTCAGCCGCTCGCCGAGGATAACCGATGCCAGGGCGAGAGCGAATACCACTTCCGAGAGCATGATGACGCTGGACGACGTCGCCGATATGGACTTCAAACCCCACGTCCAGAGGAAGAACGGGATGATCGTGCAGAAGACCGACGTGTAGGGCACGGTCCACCACTCGGGGCCGGGCGTCGGGAACGACCCTCGGCCGAACACGAGGGCGACGGGGAGCGACGCGACAGCCGTGACGACCACCATCGCCCCGGTGAGCGCCCTCACGTCCACGTCGAGGAGACCGACGATCTTCTTGTCAAGCAGGATGAAGGCGGTCCACGTGAGAGCGGCGACGAACACGAGCAGGTCGCCGGCGAGCGCGTCGCCGATCGTGACGGCGAGCCTGCCCCCGGTCGCCACCAGGTACACGCCGACCATGCCGGCCACGACTCCCAGAAGCTTGAGCGGGCCGAGGCGCTCCCTGAACACGAATCTCGACGCTATCGCGACGTATATCGTGCACGAGTTGATGATGAGGGCGGCGTTGCCGGCCGTGGTCAGCGTCTGACCCTTGAACTGGAAAATGAAGCCGACGGCGTTGGTCGCGCCGAGCCAAAGCACGAGAGGATGACGCAGGAGCGCCACGACCGCCCTCTGTCTCCCGGTCGCGGAGAGGAAGGCGAGAGCCAGGACCGAGGCGATCGAGAATCGCAGGAAGACGAACCAGTACGGGTCGATCGAGCGAAGGCCGATCTTGATGACGGAGAAGGAGGACCCCCAAAGGAGGCCGGCCCCGATCGTCGCCAGCGCAGCGGACCTCGCGCGAGTCACTGATTCCTCCTGCGGAAGAGGCGGAAGGACGGAGGCCCCACTCTACAGAAGCACGATGGCGACGGCAACCGCCATGAGGATGCCGCACGCGGGCACGAGCAGCCGATAGATCCCCACGAAGTTCGCCCCGAAGTACTCGCGCGTGAGGACGAGGCACAGGTGCACCGGCGACAGGAGACAGCCGACGAAACCCGAGACGAACGCCAGCATCACGAGCTCCATGTTCGGGGCGTCGCCGCCCAGGAGCGGCATGAGGAGCGGGAAGCTCACGGCGATGAATGCGAGCGTGACGCCGGTGATGAGTCCCACGATGAGGGGGACCGCCGCGATCACCACGAGCTCGGGCATGTGCAGCCGGAGGAAGAAGGGTGGGACGGCCTCTATGATGCCCGCGGCCGTGAGCATGTACTTGTACGCGGCCACTCCCAGGACGAGCGCGACGATCTGGAACGAGACCCCCCTCCTGAACGAGAGCCCGAGGTCCTTGAGCCTGACCCTGCCGACGATCGCCATGAGTGCGACGACGGCTAAGACGACCAGTATCAGCTCGAACCTGAACACGAGCACGCCGACGATGACCACGGCGAACGGGAGCACCCCGACGACGAGGTCGACGAACGACCCGGTCCGCGTGGAGGGGTCGTTCCTGCCCACGTCGGCCCGCCACAGTACGAGGAGGAACCCGCCGACGATGGCAGCCACGGTCGCGGTCCAGTTCGCAATGAAGATCTCGCCGACCCGCTTGTCGATGAGCGACGCGACGACGACCACACCCGGATACAGAGGCCAGATGTACTCCCAGACGTGCCGGAACCAGTAGCTGATGAAGACCTTCTGCTCGGGCGTTACGCGGCCTTCCTTCGTGGCGCTCTCGACCATCGGCGCGGTGAGCATCGCCCCGCCCGGCATGGGCAGGAGCCCGCCGAAGGCCGGGATGAGCGCGACGACGACGCGGTTGTCGGAGACGAAGGTCCGAAGGCCCAGAACGAAACGGTCGAGGTACCCGATCTTGCCGGCGAGCGCGCCCAGGGCGATGATCGTGACGATCCTGCCCAGGAGCATGAGCGTGTCGCGTTCGATGGCCGAGCGACCCAGCTCGGCCAGGGTCCACGTGACAGGCATGCCGGCTATGAGGGCGAGGGACGCCGCCCCGGCAAGCATCGAAACGCCGAGATCGACCTTGAAGCGGACGAGCACGACGATGATCAGGATGGACACGACTAAGGAGACGATCTCCCGTTCCACTGTGCGATAGCCTCCTGTGAACGCGGGGGACGCGGCGCGAGACTGCGCTCCGCGTCCCCCAACCTCCAGAAGAACCGCTCGCGGCGTGAAGAGACCTCGAGGGCTACTCCAGGTCTGACATCGCCAGATTCGACCTGACGACGTCGTCCCTCCATCTGTAGAAGCTGTCGGTGTAGGTCATGAGGGACACGTACTGCGCCAGATTGGTCACGCCCCTGGCCTCGATCGACTGTCTTTGCTTCGAGTCCTTGGGCAGGCTCTCGAGCCACTTCTGGAAGAACTCCTCCTTCTCCCCGAAGTACTTGAGCAGAGTTGCGTCGTCGGGGTTGCGGTAGGTCTCCTCGTGAACGACCGCCTCGAGGGGAAGCGCGGGGGCGAGTTCCGGCAGCTCCGCCGGATATCCTACCGTCAGCATCGCCACGGGCAGGACACGCTTCGGGAGTTTGAAGTACTGCAGCGTCTCGTAGGGCTGCCAGAGGATCTCCTGGATGTATTGCGCGCCCAGGCCCAGCGAGTACGCCGCGATGACCGCGTTCTGCGCGGCCGCGTACGTTCCGCGCAGGGCGACCCACAGAACGCCGATTCCGCGGAAGTGCGGCACGCCGCCCTGAAGCTCGGCCCAGCGGTTGATCCTGTGAAGGTCGACGCAGAAGACGAGCGAGACCGGCGCTTCCTCGATGCACTGTTTCTTCCCGTCACACAGAAGTTCGTTCAGAGCGGCCCTCCGCTCTCTTCCCCTCACCACGATGACAGAGAAGGCCTGCATCCCTCGATACCCGGTCGTGAGCGAACCCCCGGGCGACGGCGCACGGACCGCCGCCATGAGCACCTGGTCCAGGACGTCCTGCGGGACGTCGTCGTCCTTGAAGTGCAGCACGCTCCGCCTGTCGAGGATCGTCTTCAGACAGTCGTTGCTCAATCTCCCCTCCTGTTCCCGAGTAACGCAGTCTCTAGGGTCATTCGTCTGCTAGTTCGCGTCTGAGCATCGCGCGCGCGCGGTGGAGATGGGTCTTGAGGGTGCCCATCGGCACACCGAGCGCGTCCGCGACCTCCTTGTAGCTTCTCTCTTCAAGGTAGAACAGGGTCACCGCCGCCCGGTACCGCGGGGGCAGCGTCGCGACGGCGTCCCGGACGCGGGCCCTGAACTCCTCCGTCAGTACGAGCCGTTCGGGATCCTCCGCCGCGCGGTGCGACCGGACCTCGGCCTCGACGCGAGGCGACATCGTCATCTCGACGGTGGCGGGCCTTCTCGACCGGCGCTTCAAGTGCGTGAGCGCGCGGTTGACCGCGATGCGATACAGCCAGCTACTGAACTTCGAGTCGCCCCGAAAGCGCGGCAGCGCCCGATGCGCGCGGACGAAGGCCTCTTGAGCCACGTCCTCCGCGTCCTCGGCACTTCCGACGACGCGCAGCACGACGGTGTAGACGAAGTCCGAGTACCGCTCGACGAGGACGCCATAAGCGTGCTGGTCGCCCCCCACGGCCCGGGCGATCAGCTCCTCCTCGGTCGGTTCGCTTCGGCGGTCTGCCGCAGGTCCGGTCATCGGTCCTCCGGGACCGCGGCCCCGAGGGGACCTTCCGGCCGCCCGCTCGCGTCCGGAGACCGACCCGCCGGCACCGGCACGACTGACGATTCTAGCAGGACGAGAAGCGAATCCAAGCGCTTTTCCCTGGGGGCGGCCGGCGACGCGGGTGAAACACGGAGGAAGCCCGCGGGGTCACAGGGAGCGAAGAGAGGCGTTGGCGATGTCGGGGACTCCAGTGTGTCCCCGCGGTGACTGCCCGGCAGGAATGGACCCGCGTCGAGGCGCCCGCACGGGGCGGACGACCGGGGACGAAGCCGCCGGGTCAAGAAGGAGGTGCGGAAATGCCGGGCATGATCTTCGCGTTCCTCATGTCGGTCGTCAGCCTGGGAGCGGTGATCCTCATGATCGTCCTCTTCACCCAGGCTCAGAACCGCGCGGCGACCAGACGTCAGGATGCATTCTACAAGGCTCTCGAAATGGGGGTCTACGACCAGAGGCTCCTCGGCGAGAAGAAGCGCGGACACGCGCTGCTCGGGTGGGGCATCATCTTCGTTGCCACGGGACTCGGAATACTCATCGGGCTCGGCAGCATGACCGACCCGATGGTCCTCCGGAACGGAGGCATCACGGGAGCCATGATCCCGATGCTCATCGGAGCGGGCATGATCCTCTTCTACTTCCTCGTGAGGAAGCTCGGGAACGGGAAGGAGAAGAACGGCCAGCCCGTCGTGTTCGACCGGAAGGACGGCTCCGCGCCGCCTCGCATCGACGGCTGAGGACCCCGCGTCACAGAGCCGGGCGGGAGCCAGCTCCCTCCCGGCTCTTCCCGTCTCTGCTAGTTCCATCCCAGCGGTTGCTTCCTGGAGAGCCTGAGTGCGGTGACAGCGATGAAGGACAGAGCGGCGGCCGCGAGAGCCCAGACGACACCCTGAACGCCCGGATCCGAAGCCCAGGGTCCGGGCGTCTCAATGAGGGACGCGACGGCGCCTCGCACGGGCTCCGACAGCCGAGCCGCGGCGCCGGAGAGAGCGTCTCCGGCGTGCGTGCCGGCGACGAGCGCGCGTACGCCCACCCCCGCCGAAGCGAGCCCCACCGGGACCCCCACGTACACGGCGACACGCTCCGCGAGCGCCCGTCTGGACGCGCGGCGCCCGATCTCTGCGAGCACCGACTGCGCGAGCCACCTGGGAGAGCGCTCGACCGGACGCCCGGCCAGCACGCCGTCGATGGCGCGCAGGGCCTCGAACTCCACCGCGCAGGAGCGGCAGGACGACAGGTGGTCGCCGAGCGCCCGAGAGTCCTCGGCCGCGAGGAGACCATCCAGTTCGTCCTGCATGAGGAGTCTCATGCGCCCGCAATTCAACGCGTTCTCACCTCCATGGTCCGGCCTCCCCCGCGGGGCGCAGAAGCGGGCGCGGACACTGTGGGCGTGCTGTCCCGCAAGCTACGACCCCCAGGGGAGCCTCCGGGTTTCGCCTGAATCCCCCGGGCACCCTACTTGAGCACCTTCCTGACGACGGCGACGTTGCCCGCGCGGTCCACGGCGCGGACCGCGACGGCCCGTTCGCCGTCCGGCGGCGCCTCGACGCTCGCCTCGAAACCCTCGCTCTTCGAGTCGTAGCTCCCGTCGGACGGACCGGCCTCCTCCCACTCCCCGTAGTCGAGGGCGACCTCCACGCGGCGGATCTGCGTCCAGTCGTCGGCGACCTCACCTCTGACGCGCACCGCCGTTCCGTCCGCCGTGACGTCGATCTCCCCGAACGCCGGCGGGCTGTTGTCGACGACGAATGGGGAACTCGCCGCCTCGGCGGACGCAGCCCCGCCGGACGGGTTCCCCGGTCTGTCGCTCGCGACGACGCGGAGGCCGTAGCGTCCATCGGGCATCGAGGTCGAGTCCCAGGTGTGCAGCGTCCTGTCGAGGCCGTCCGCCACGAGCTTCCAGTCGGACTCCTCGTCAGAGCGCATCCAGACCTCGAACTCGAGCGCGTCTCCGTTCGGATCGAGCGCGTCCCACTCGGCGGTCCGCACGCCGCGCAGGAGCGCGGGCACGCCGTCGGTCCGGCCGCCCTGCGCGTCGAGCGAGTAGCTCACCTCGACGCCGCTCGGCAGCGTCTGACTCGCCTGGGAGGGCAGTCCCCCTCCGTTCGTGGCGATCTCTCCCGGCTCGTAGACGACGACGGGCCCGACCCTGGGCGGCAGGTTCTCTCTGACGTACGCCGCCTCGACGCTCCGGAGCACCGGCGAGCCGCCCCGTCCGCCCGCGAGTTCCGCCTTCCACTGGAGCCGCCTGGCGGGCGGACTCTCGATCCGCCCTTCCCCGCTCCCGCGCACGGGAGCCCACTCGCTCCATGCGTCTCCGGGGACGTCGGTGTTGCCGGACCTCGTTGAAAGGACGACGCCGGCCCCGGCCGGAACGTCCGCCTTCCACGACAGCTCGCCCCAGAAGGCGGCCGCGCTGGCGTCCAGCACGTCGGACTCGTACGTACCGCTCTCGGCCGTGCCCTTCCCGCTCTCGTAGACGGCGGCGGACAGGCCGCTCGAGATCAGGACGCCGTCGCCCGACCTCACGATGGCCAGCACCTGCTCGTCGTCGAGCTCGGTCACGACGCCCGTCTCGCCGTCGGCGCCCACGGCGTGCACGCGGCCCCGGAGCCCCGTCCCTACCCAGACGGAGCCGTCGGATCCGCCTCCCAGAGCGGTGATGGGGGCGTCGGCCGAGTACCACACCTCGACCGCGCCACCCGCCTCCGTCAGCGCATAGACCGAGCCCTCGCCGAAGCCGGCTCCGAACTCATCGCCCGGTCCGAGCACGTCCTCGAACGACACGGTGGTCGCCGCGAAGAAGACGCGGCCCCTGCCGTCGACCGCGATGCCGGGGATCTCCTCGTACCGCGAGTCGAAGAGAACGCGGGAGTCATCTCCCGGCGTCACGTCCAGCAGGACCGCCTCCGGCGCGGTGCCTGCGAACACGCGGCCGCCGACGGCGGCCAGGGAGGTCACGCTCGCGTCGGATGATCGATGCACGGCCCGGCCGGTCCCGTCAGGAGCGACGACGAACACGCACGCGGAGTCTCCCGTCCCGACGACGAGGCCGTGCTCGCGCGAGTAGACCATGCTCCAGACGTAGCCCTGCCCTGTGTCGAAGAACACCTCGCGCTCCCCGTCGCCCGTCACCCGGTAGACCACGCCTCCGGGCGACGTTCCGACGAAGACGTCACCGGACGGCGACACGGCCAGCGCCGGGTAGTCCGCCACCTCATCCTCTGACAGGACGACCGACCCTCCGTCGTCGATCCTGTGAAGGCGCCCGGGCGTGCCCGAGACCGCGTAGATCGCGCCGCCCGGACCGGGCACGGCGCCCCACACGTACTGACTCCCGGGAACGGCGCGCCGCTCGAATGCAGGCGCAAGCACCACGGCGCCCTCGCGAAGGATGGACGTCGCCGTCGCGCGGCCGGAGCTGAGCGACGGGAACGAGTCGACCAGCCAGAACGACGTGGAGACCGCGCGAGCCTGCCCGGCCGAGATCGCGAGAACTGCGAGAATACCCAACGACGTCTTGAGTGTCGCGAACTTGAGCATCGTGCCTCCCTGTGACGGGGGTCTCGTGGTCCGTTGCAGACGCCGGAAGAGGAGCGCGTTCACTGGTCGCTCCTCCTCACGAAGATCTGAAACTCGTGGAAACCGCCTGTCGGAAGCTCGGCCATGAGCGAGTCCTCCGAGAGGACCGAAAGACCGGCGGGCACGACGGCTCCGCTCCCCGGCGCCGAGCCCATCACGAGGGCCGCCTTCCCGGGCACCCGCGCGAGTTCGCGGCCCGATAGCGACAGGCCGGGCCTCTCCGAGAGGAGCTGAGCCACGACGGTATTGCCGGGTCTGGAAGACTCGATGAGCGAACGCAGCTGGTCCCACGTTCGTGGCGTCATGCCTCCGCTCAGACGATCGGCGTCCCACTCGTGGAACTCGGCCGCGCCCCCGACGCGGACGATCGCGGGTCCGTCGGATGTGTCGTCGGGAACGCGCAGAACGAGCGACTCGGTTCTCCGCCCGCCCTGCCAGTCGCGCAGGGTCACCGCGAGCTCGATCGGGTCGCCGGGCTCGTAGACGGCCCTGTCGGCGGCCACGCGCTCGATCGAGGTCACGAGATCACCCTGCCTGAGCGTGATCTCGGCGCTGGCTCCCGTCACGTCGACGTCCTCGAACGCGCTGTCCATGACGACGTCCATGAGCGCCGCGAGCTCGCCGCCCGCGCGGAGAGCGGGCTCCATCGTGTGGAACATGCTCTCGTACGAGACCGGCCCCCTCGAGGTCGCGAGGGTGATGCTGAGCGACACCGACGAGTGCCCAACGCTCAGAGCCGCCTCCGAGATCGCCGCGGCCGTCGCGAGACCCGCGAAGAGCGACGAGAAGGGCCTCGTGCGGGTGACGTCGAACTCGTACCCGGTCGCATCGCCCGCGCCCGTGCGCACCGTGACCTCGAGAGGCAGGGTCTCCGGCGCCGGGCCCACGACACCGCCGACGGCGCGGCGGCGGTCGGAGTGGACGGTGCCCACGAGTTCCGTTCCGGACGCGTACTTGAAGGACACCGACGCCAGCGGGACGACGGTGTGCACGTACGCGCCGACCATCGGCATCTCGACGTCGCCCGCCTCGAAGACCGGATGGCCGAAGGCGACCACGCGGTCGCCGTCACGGTAGGTCAGCGTGCCGATCGCGGTCCAGTTCATGTCGCCGCCTATGAACCTGACGCCCATGGAGGAGCCCGGGACCAGCTCGCCTGCGCCCTCGATGGACGACGCGGACGAGCCCCGCACCGGGGTGAGACCGCAGCCACCCAGGAGTCCCGCGACGTCGGCCAGGAGCGACTCGCTGCCGCCCGACACGACGAGGGGGAGCGACATGGGGGTGAGCGTCCGGTCCCCGTAGACCCCGACCGCCGGCTGGGTGCGCGACGCCGGGTCGCCGACCTCGATGCCGGCAAGCGTCGAGATGGAAGCGAGCCTGCACTGCCCGCGCTCAGACGGCGGGACGAGGGCGAGGCCGAGCGCGCCTACCGCGCGTCCCGACGTCGAGGGACCCTGCCGCTCGAGTGCGGGGAGCATCTCGCCTATCGGGGTGACGCCTGCGATCGGTTCCCTCGTGAAACCCCACGTCGCCGAGATCGCCCCGACGAGCCGCCCGTCGAGATAGACGGGGCTTCCGCTGATCCCCTGGGGAATGCCCGTCCGCTCCAGGAACTCGTTCTCGGCCCTGACGATGATGAGGTCGCTCGCGGGATCGGTCCCGCGGACGACCCCGAGTATCACGACGTCGAACTCCTCCACCGTCGTCCCCGAGAAGACCGACCTGGCCACGCATTTGTCGCCCGGGCGAAGCTCGTCGATAGGAACGAAGGGACCTTCGGCCGCCCCGGCGCACGCGGCGACCAGGACGAGTCCGACGAGTGCGGCGAGCGCGGAGCGGTGATTCTGGAGCATTCTGTCCCTCCGGGAGTGGTCCTGCGCCCGGGCCCGAGCGGCCGGGCGACTCGACGGGAGTCTCCAACATGGAAGCTCGCCGTGTCAAGGACGCCCGCCGGGTGAGCCGCGAGTGGCCGGCGGGCGGCCCGGGTCGGCCGGCGCGGGGGA
>JBDRIO010000016.1:0-194555 GCA_043815815.1 Candidatus Eiseniibacteriota bacterium
GAAGCAGGGCCCCTCGAGGCGCCCTGCTTCGGAGTACATCGCCGTGCTGTCGTCGGCGCTTGACCAGAAGCCGTCGACACACGTTGGCCTAGAAGAAGAACTCCAGCCTCATGGAGTACTCGAAATTGAACCCGCTCAGGCTGGCCTCGAACGTGTCGTACTCGGCGCGGGTGCCGCCGCTCAAGAGGCGCTCGTACTCGTAGTTCAGGCTCGTGTACTTGGTATAGACCTCTGGCCCTATGGCGAGGGCTCCGTCTCCGAAGTACCACCGCGCGCGGACGAGGGGGCCCATGGACCATCCGGATATCTTCTCCGAGCCCGTGGGGATCGCCTCCTCACCGAAGTACTTCGTGTCCCACTCCCACTTCGCGTTGTGGAGCTGGAACCTGAGTCCGACGTCGAGCTCGATCGGGTCCGGCTCCATGACCTTGTAGAGGGCCGCCAGATTGAAGTCGTACCAGCTCGCGCCCTCCGTGTACTCGTAGTCGGCTCTGTCTACCTCGTAGTTGTCCTCTTCCGACCAGTTGAACCCGGACCAGCCGATCCCGAGTTCGAAGTCCCAGACCTCCTTGTCCAGGCCGATGAAGACCTGGCGGTAGTCGAAGATCCCGTACTCGGTGTGGTCCATGTACCAGAACGGCTCTGCCGCGTAGTAGCCGTCGTAGTCGACGGCGCCGTACCAGTAAGGGTGGAGCCAATAGTTGCTCATGCCGCCGAAGCCGACACCGCAGTACCAGTCGCTCGCCGAGGCGACGCTGGCGCCGAGGAGCATCACGGCAACGAGCGCGAACACCAGACTGCGACTCATATCGCCCTCCTCCTTCTCGCCCGGTTCAGTCCGACGGTGCGTGATCTGCTGATGCGTTCCTCGGCGTCGGGGGCCTCCGGGCAGTTGCAGTCCCTCTCCCGATGGGGGCTTCCTACCCCCATGTGCCATCTCTGCGGTACCTTAGCAGAAGCTGGAACTCTGCCAAGCGAAAAATGCGTCCTGGTCACACCTGCGCGACGGGACGCGCGCGTCCCCCGGGCGTTAGGTGGCTAGGCACCCAGTATCTCCTCGTCCTCCCGTCTCCAGGGCGGGTCGACGATGCAAAGGAAGGCGAGATCGATCCGCCCCGTGTTCTCTATCCACTGCGTCTCTCCTCCGGGTATGTGGACGCAGTGGCCGGCGTGGACGGGGGTCTCCTCGTCCCCGACGTGCATCGTTCCGGTCCCGAAGATGAGGTAGTAGACCTCCGACGACGTGAGCCTGTGGGGGAGCGTGCTCCGGCCCGGTTTGACCACCGCACAGGCGAGGCTGTACGAGAGGTCCGCGTCGTCCCGGTCGGGATGAAGCAGCTGCCGGAGTTCCGAGTCGTCCCCGGCGACGATGGGGTCCACCAGAGCGACGTCCTTGATGGTCACGCGCGGCCTCCCTTCCTTGTGGGGTGGGCGGGCACCAGGGCGGACGGCGTCGATTCTGCCAGACGCGCGTTGCCCGGACAAGGCCGCAAGCGCCCCAGCCATGTCATATTGTCAAGCATTGCGTCTCCTCTCTTGTGTGGAGAAGGCGCATGATATAGGATTCTCGCGTGCAACTGAGGGAGGGAGACGGGAACTCATGCGGGCGCGCGGTTCCGCCGCCCCCGCTACGCAAGGAGGGCACCATGTCTCGTGGTTTCATTTGTGCGCTGGTGGTCATGCTGGTGTTCGCCGGCACGGCCGCGGCGCAGGTCTGCACTGACGACCTCGGCGTCTCCGTCACCGGCGGCATCATGGTGCCGGGCGGAGGCGACGAGGAGTACGGCGACAGCGGCGCGGTGATTGGCCTGGAGATCAGGAAGCTCCTCACCGACAACGTCTCCGTGGCCGCTGTATACCGCCGCGGCGTGACCCAGAGCGGCGACGAGCCCGAGGTCGACACGTCAGAGCAGTCCCCGTCCCGGTTCATCTGGGGCGAGCCCGAGGACTTCAGGACCGTCTGGAACTACGCGGGTCTCTCGGCCATATACCATCTCACGCCCGACAGCAAAGTGATTCCGTTCGTGAGCGCTGGGCTGGGGCTCACTTTCTGGGAGGTCCAGGACTGGCGCGAGGCCACGTCCGACCAGGGTTCCGTCCCCGAGGGCTACAACACCAACGCGAAGCTCGAGAAGCTCCAGGGCGCCAACCTGACCGCGGTCCTGGGCGCGGGCGTCGAGTTCTTCGCGACGGAGCGCGTGGCACTCACGGTGGGCGGCAGATACTACCTGCTGTTCCAGCAGGAGACTGACAACGTCGGTTGGAGCGCGGCCCACGGCAAGGACTACGTCGACGCCAACAACTCGATCATCGAAGGTTACGCGGCTCTTTCGTACTACTTCGGCGCAGGCGACTGCGACGGCGACGGCATCATCGGGAAGCAGGACAAGTGCTGGAAGATCCCCGAGGACTTCGACGGGTTCGAGGATGAGGACGGCTGCCCGGAGCCCGACAACGACATGGACGGCATCCTCGACGAGGACGACAAGTGCCCGGACGAGGCCGAGGACTTCGACGGGTTCGAGGACGAGGACGGCTGTCCGGACGTCGACCGTGACGGCGACGGCATCCTCGACGAGGACGACAAGTGTCCGGACGACCCGGAGGACATCGACGGCTACATGGACGCCGACGGTTGCCCCGACCCGGACAACGACGGTGACGGCGTGCTCGACGGCGCCGACAAGTGCCCGGACACGCCGAAGGGCGTCATGGTCGATAAGAACGGCTGCCCGAAGGCGAAGGCCACCATGGTCGCGATCATGGTCAACTTCGACCTCGACAGTGCGGAGCTGTCAGACACGGCCAAGGGCAAGCTGGACGCGCTGGTCACGGCTCTCAGGGCCGACATGGACTACACGATCGACATCGCCGGGTACGCTTGTGACCTGGGGACCGACGCGTACAACGACGCTCTCTCCGAGCGGCGCGCCAACGTCGTCCACCAGTATCTCCTGGACGCCGGCTTGAGCGAGCTCCGGATGGAGATCACCGCGTTCGGCGAGCAGAACCCGCTCGTGGCGAACGACACGGAAGAGGCCCGCAGGCAGAACCGCAGGGTCCACATCACGCCCTCGCGCCCGTAGCGCGCGACGCGGTCACGCCCATTGCACGACGGAAGGGGGAGTGCGGATTCTGCGCGCTCCCCCTTCGCTTCCAGGGAGGGCGTCGCGCCCTCGCCGGGCCCGGGAGCGCCTGCCCGCAGGCCTCTCTGGACCTGCGGGCGCGAGGCGGGTCCCCCCCGCCGCGTGGCACACACCTTGCTAAGTTCAGGAAGTACAGTCGTGTCCGGCCGACCCGCCCGAGGCGCGGTCGCGTGGGCCGGTGTGTCCGATGACGGAAGAGGGCGTCCGGGGGTAGCCTATGTCACCGAGGGCCTGTCAGCCTACACGCAAGAAGATCCTCATATGGTCGAAGGACAGGTCCCGCGACACGCAGGTCGCGGACTGGCTGCACGCCGCGGGATACGAGACCGCGGTCTATCCCGACGTGCACGACATCGTTGCCGTCTGCGCCGCCGAGATGCCGAACCTGGTCGTGCTCGGTGACGTCGACGTGGCCCTCCTGGACCGACTCGACGAGGACCACAGCGGCAGACGGACTCCCGTGCTCATTCTGTCCGACCGTGACGCTCCGCCAACCGGCATCGCCGCCGCGCGGGCGTGTCTGACCGACTGGATGGCCATGCCGGCCAACGAGGACGATCTCATCGTCAAGGTGAGGGCGATACTCCGCGTCGCCTTCGCCGAGAGCGTCTCCACCGAACCGCCCGAGCGCGACAGTCTGACGAAGCTCTACAACAGACGGTACTTCGACGAGAGACTCGAGCGGGAGATAGAGCGTGCGCGTCGCTACGGCCGGAAGCTCACCTGTGTCATGATCGACGTCGACGACTTCCAGGGCCTGAACAACAGGTACGGCCACCGCGCGGGGGACATGGTGCTTCGCTCGCTGGGCGATTTCCTGCTGTCGACGACGAGGTGCTCTGACATCATTGCCAGATTCGGCGGACAGGAGTTCGCGCTTCTCCTGCCGGAGACGCCCGGGAACGAGGCCCGGATGCTGGCGGAGCGGATCCGAAGGTCCTTCGCGGGCAGATCGTTCGAGTGCGGGGATGAGAGCCTGCAGGCCACCCTCAGCTGCGGCGTCGCGACCTACCCGGACCACGCGCGTGACGCGGAGACGCTCGTTCGGATGTCCGATTCGGCCATGTTCCAGGCTCAGTCCGACGGTGGGAACGGAACGTTCGTGGCGTTCTCCGAGTGTGAGGAAGCGCAGGGGCAGACGCCCATGGAGGGTCCAACGATTCTCATCGTCGAGGACAACGACTACAACAGGAGCGTCGCGTCGCTAGTGCTCCGAGCGAGTGGCTACGAGGTCATAGAGGCGGGCGACGGCCCGACGGCGCACTCGCTCGTCAAGAGCGAGCATCCGGATCTCATCTTGGTCGACATACAACTGTCCGGCAGCAGCGGGCTGGACGCGACAATGGACTTGATCGGAATGGACGAGAACCGGGGCGTGCCGGTGGTCGCGTTGACCGCGCGGGACGTGCCCGTCGACCTCGAAGAGCTGGTCAGGGCGGGGTGCCGCGGATACATCGTGAAGCCAATAGACACGAACAACCTGGCCACACAGATAAGGTCCTACCTCAAGAGCTAGCGCTCCCGGGGAGAGCCGTGGCTAACCGCGGGCCGGCGACCTGAGTCGCCGGCCTTCGCGCGTGCGGGCGCGATGACGGAGTTCGGGACGCCGCGACGGGGGGAGTCCGGGACGCTGCCCCTATCTCTCCGCGGAGTCCGGGACGCCGCCCCTGTCTCTCAATGATGACCATGGCGCCGCGCGATTCCGGGGCGAGAGCCGGGGGGGCGTTGTGTGGTAGCATGATTGAGAGGGTAGATGGACCGGCCGGCGTCCGATCGCGGTCCGGTCCGCTTCTCGTTCTCCGATAGGGAGTTTCTTCGTGCGTCACCCGGGGTGGAGACATACGGCCGTCCTGCTGGCGGCGTGCTGCGCGGTCCTCTGCGGCTGCGCGGCGCGCAATGAGACAGGGGTCCCGACTCCGCACGAGCAGGACCCCGCCCCGCTTCTCAAGGTCGTGCCTCGTTGCCTCGCGGTCGAGGGGTCGGTCGACTCCTCGTGGTACTCACGGGAGCCGGGCGAGACCTGGACCGAGGGCGGCAGCCACTTCCTCGTCTGCCGATCCGAGCCAGAGTGGCCCGTCACGGACGCGGAGGGCGGTCGGGAGGGCAGGGACGCCGCCGAGGACGAGGCGCTCCAAGAGGCCTACGCGTTCGCGTTCGAGAGACTGGCGGCGCGCGATGTGAGCTTCGAGGGCTGGCAGGTCGAGGCCATGGTCGAGGATCGCGTCCGGTCGCACGCGCGCGGCGAGTCGGTCGACTTCCCGCGCATCAGGATCGCTGCCAGGGTCATCGAGACCTGCGAACGTCCTCCATCCGACGGCGAGGCGTGGCGTGCGTCGCTGCTCGTCGAGTACCCCATCGCCTATCTCCGCGGCGACGTGAACAACGCGCGCTGGCACGCGCGACGCGTCGGCAACGAGGCCCACGTGCTGGTGGCGTCGGCTAAGGATCTCTTCGCCGCGGGGCGGTGGTTCGACGCGCTGCTGGAGCTCAAGAGGGCGCGGGCGCTCTTCCGCACGGTGGCGTCGCGCCCGGACCTGGAGCGCTCGATAGGGACGGTCGACTCCCTCATGCGCTGGGCGGCCGCCGCGCTCTCGGTCGATGCAGTGGACGGGGTTCAGGTCGTAGAGGTCGGCGAGCGGCGCGACGTCGAGCTGGCGTTCGGGTGGTCGTACGAGTGGGAGGGCGAGAACGTGGGCGCCGTCCGGCTGCCTGTTTCGTTCAGGCCGCACGGTTTCGGCGCCGTCTTCGCGAGCGACGCAGAGACCGACGATACGGGCGCGGCCGTGTGCCGCATCGTCGCGGCCTACGGCGACGCCGGGGAGCACGCGATCGAAGCGCGGCTCGATCACGGCGTGCTCGTGGAAGCGCTCGGGCCGGTCTACGCCGGGAGCATCGAGCCCTACGAAGGTCCGCTCCATCCTGTCTTCCTCGTCGAGGGGGCGCACGCTCTCTCCGTCTGCGTGGAGATGAAAGGGCTCGACGCGGGCGACGAGACGCACGTGATGGCGGGCTTCGAGAGGCGGATGGAGCGCGACGGTTTCCGGCTGGAGGGCTGCTCGCCCGAGGTCGACGTCGTGATAAGGGCGGACGGCGGCAAGCGCTCATCAGGCGCGGAGGAGCGATGGACCGCCCGCGTGGCGCTCTCCGCGTCGGCGTTCGACCAGCGAACTGCGAGCGACATCGGGCGACCGTCGATACACGTTGAGGAGAGTTCTACCGAGGGTCCGCGCGAGGCGGAGGTTCTGGCGCTCAGGGAGGCGGGGAGGTTGCTCGCCGCCTATCTGTCGAATCGGATACTGGCGTCGGGTTCGTAGCGGACCGCGCGGGAACGGCCGTCAATGCACGACGCCGTCTCTGACGACGGTCTGGAACTCCCCTCCGGCATCACGGTACGAGACCGTGAAGTACCCCCAACCCTGCCCCGTCATGTTCCCGGCCGAGCCCGACCGCGGGAACGGCCCGGCGACCGCCCGCACCCGCCCGGTCAGAACACCCGCCCCCGGCAGCTCGGAGAGATCGAGCGACACCGACGTTCCCTCGACCGCGACGTCCAGCTCGGGACCTCGCTCGAGAGAGGGCGTCAACCGTCTCCCCGTCAGCCACGCCTCGACGACGTAGTAGTCCGCGTCCTCCGACTCCGTCCACGTGAGTTCGAGCGTCTCATCGAGGGCGACCGTCTCGGGCGCCGTCACCACGAACGATCCGGGGACCGGCTCGAGCGCCTCGGCGATGCCGTACTCGGTGGCGACCTCGAGACGACAGTCCGTTCCCGGCTGCCAGATGACCTGCGTGTCCGAGAGAGACGTGAAGAGGCCGAGCGCGTCCTCGGCCTCGGCGGGATCCGGAAGCTCGCGATCGCTCACCGCGACGTCGAGCATGCCCGGGAGCGGGTCGTGCGAGCAGTAGACGTGCACGTACGTGCTGCCCGCGCGGGAGACGCCGACCTCCTCGACTCGCGCCGAGACGTAGGGGGTCGTCTCCTCGGAGCAGACGACGTCGTCGGAGCATCCAGTTACGACGAGCGCGCAGACGAGAGGCAACAGGCAACACGCCGTCCTGAGCCGCGACCGCGTGGCGCAGCGCTTCGGCCTCGAACGCGTCACGCGCGCATGCGCATCTCCGGCGACGAGACTCCGACTAGACCGTGCCCGGCAACGGCTCCTGGTTGCGAAGCATGTCCTCATACGTTCCCCGCTTCCTCGCGATGACGACGCGCCCGTTCATCACTATCGCCTCGGCCGGCGTCGGGTGCGACAGGAAGAGCTGCGGGCTCATCGAGTAGCCGTACGCTCCCGCGTTCATCACGCCGACGAGGTCGTCGATGGCCGTGCCCTCCGGGACCGGGATCCCCTGGCTCATGATGTCTATCGGCGTGCAGAGCGGCCCGGAGACCTTGGCCTCCGTCGAAGGCGGGTCGTCGAGCCTATTCAGGACGGCCGCCTCGTGTCGCACCTTCATGAGCACGGGTCTCAGGAACTGGTTGATGCCGCCGTCCGTGATGATGTACCGCTCCCCACGCGACTCCTTGAGCTCAATGATGCGGCTCACGAACACCCCGGCCTCCGAGACGAGGTAGCGGCCGAGTTCGATCATGAGCCTCGTGCCCTGCTTCTTGAACGGAGCGAACACCTCCTCGACGCGCGCGCCGAGCGCGGGGAGGTCGAGCGGGCGCTCGTCCTCGTAGTGCGGGACGCCAAGGCCGCCGCCGAAGTCGATCGACATGAGCTCCTGGCCGGTCAGTTCCTCGACGTGCCTCGCCGCCCTCGCGGTCCGCTCGGCGTTCGCCACGACCTCTTCGGGGTCCAGTATCTGGCTGGCGGTGTAGATGTGTATGCCGACGAGTTCGATGCCGGGCTCCCTCAGGTACTTCCCCAGAGCGTCCAGCTTCTCCTCGTCTATCCCGAACTTGGACGGTCCGCCCGCCATCTGCTCGTGGAGCGGTCCGGCCGACCCGCCGCCCGCCTTCGCGAGCCCCGCGGACGTGTTGAGTCTCAGGGCGACCCTCGCCGGCACGCCGACGAGTTTCGAGATCCTCGTGACGCGTTCGAGTTCCCTGAACGACTCCACGTTGATCGCGAAAACGCCGGCGACGATGGCCTCCTCGAGTTCCCTGTCGGCCTTGCCCGGTCCCGCGAAGACGACGTCCACTGGGTCGAACCCGACCTCCGTCGCAAGGAAGAGCTCTCCGCCCGAGGCGATCTCCGCGCCGGCGCCCAGCGCCTTCAGGAGGCCGACCACGGCGAACGACGGGTTCGCCTTCATCGAGTAGAGGACCTCGAAGGAGGGGAAGGCCTCACGGACGGCCGCGAAGCGGCGTGCGATGAGCCCTGCGTCGTATATGAACGAAGGCGTTCCTACCTCTCCGACGATCTGGGTCAGCGGGAGCCCGCCTATCTTGAGTACCCCGTTCTCCCTATCGTAGTTCCTGAGCAGAAGTGCCTCCTTGCGGTTCGTCTTCCGGTCCCACGTCCACGCGGCCCGGTGCGCCCCGGTACGATCCGCGCGCGTCGGCCGTGCCGTCCTACTTCCTGCGGTGGATATCGATCCGTGTGGTTCCGCCGAAGATGTAGAACGGGAACGGCTCGGCCACGGCGGAGTCTACGCCGAGCTTGATGTACTCCTCGCAGAGGTTCGCGCCGGTCTCGCAGAACATGATGAGCTTCGTCCCGGTCCTCCGGGCCGCATCGAGAATGTCCTCCATCGAGTCGGTCGAGATGATCATGCCCGTGAGGACGGCGGCGTCGCACCTCTCCACGAACTCGACCGTGCGCTCCTCGCCGTGGATGGGCATCCCGGCGAGCTCGGAGCCGACTAGGATGGGGTCCTCGTCCGTACCCACGACCTCGATCCCGCGGTCCGAGAGCATCTTCATGATGTTCCCGATGACTCCTACGTTGACGACACTTCCGCCTTCGACGCCGGCCAGCTCGAGCTGGCGCACGACCTCGTCGACGATGATCCGGCTGCGCCACAACGCCTTCTGGTCTGACGTCCCGGTCATGGTCCTGGTCTCGTCCGGGCGCTTCTCGAAGGCGGAGTACATGGCGTCGATCGTGGCGACCTCGTAGCAGCGGTACTTGAACTCGACCTCGCGGCAGTCCTGGCCGAGAAGGTAGTAGCCCTCTTCGAGCATGGGTATGGTCGAGCAGTAGCACGCGCCCTCGCCCACGGTCTGTACGAGGAGATAGACGTACTTGAACGTCCTCTCGACCGGGTTCGGTCGGAAGAGAAGGTCGGTGCGCCAGAGCCCTCGGACGCGGAACGACTCGTCCGGGAGTTCCCTGCTCTTGTCTATGCCCTTCTGGCGAAGGAGTTCGAGGTAGTTCATTCCGGTCCTGTGGATGTCCAGCTACTGAGGTGTGCGCCGTTCAGCCGGCGCCCGACGAAGCCTCAGGCTCGCGCGAACTCCAGGGAAGCGCCGGTCTCAAGTCACTATAACACGGAGGGCGTGGAGTGCAAACAGGGGGGAAGGCGGCCGGCGGACGTCTGGGCGTCGCGGTTGGCGGAACGCGTCGGGGCGTGCGCGCCGAACCCCCTCATCGCAGCATCACGACCTTCCGGTGGAACGAACGACCGCCCAGCTCCGCCCGGACGAAGTAGACGCCGCTGGCCACCTGACGCCCCGCCTCGTTCGTGCCGTCCCAGACCTCGTCGTGCTCCCCGGCCTCAACGACCTCGCGTCTGAGCAGGCGGACGAGCCTGCCCGTGCAGTCGTAGATCCCCACGACAACGCGACGGTGGTCGGAACCGACAGTGTAGTGTATGCCGACCGACCGTGTGGCCGGGTTCGGGACCGGAGCGGCCAGCGCGTCGACCGGGGCGACGTCCGGCACCTCGACGGTCCACGGGCCGTGAACGGACTCGCCTCCCCACTGCTCCACGACGACGAGCCTGTACGAGTACGTCGACGCCGGGTCCACGGTCGCGTCCTCGAACGAAAAGCGGCCGGCCTCGTCGGCCGCGATGAGGTCGTCGTTCAGCCGCGCGTAGCCCGCGCCCTGCCCGTCGGGCGGCGGCGAGCGCTCGAGATGGCAGCCGGCCGGTCCGCCAGCCGGGCTCAGGTACCACGTGAGCGTCACAGAGCCGGGTTCCGCGTCGGCGTCGAAGAACACGAGCTCCGAAGGCTCCTGCCATCCGGCCATCTCGGCCAGGAGCGCGTCGACCATATCGCCGGCCGCGGCGTCCTCGATGTAGTAGAAGGGGAATCCGAAGTACGCGACCATCCCCGTCCCGTCCCCGGCGTACCGAAGCGTCGCGCAGGGAACGTCGTTGAGCGTCGGGTTCAGGAACGAGTCGAAGAGATAGAGCCGCCTGGCGTCCGCGGCGGGCCGGACCGTCTCGCACCACGGAACGCCGCCGTACAGGAGGAAGTTATCCGCCCACTTCCCCAGCGTGTCGACCGGCACGTCGTCGAACGGAGACGCCGAGAGAGCGATCCCGCCCAGGAACGCCCAGCCGTACGTCTCGGGGTACGACACGTTCGCGACGTTGCCCGAGTTCCACATGCTGTCGACGCCGACGTGTTCCGACACGAACGCCGGGAGCGGCGCGAACGGATCGTAGGCGTACGGGTCGACGCCCGCCAGCGCGGTGAGCGAAGACTGTCCCTCGAGGATGAGGTTCCCGCCCGCCCGCACGAATCCTTCGACGTAGTGGTACGCGCTCTCCGCCTGCGCGTCCCGCAGGAACTCGAACCCTGGGCCCACCGACCAGAAGACCGTCCTGTGGCGGCCGAGCTCCTCCATCGAGGGGAGAGACGGGAGTCCGCCCTCGATGTGCTCCAGCGGATCCCACTCGACGTGCCCGTGCCCGTCCAGGAGCGACGAGTAGAACGCGTCGTGTGTTGCCTCCGGGACGTCGCCTCCCATCCAGTCGTCGATGTGGATGAGCGGCAGGTCCATCGGCGCGGGGACGACATCGAGTCTCATCATTCCGGCCGACGCCGCGCCGTCCCTGTCGCGCGTCCGGAACCGCACCGCGGTGTCGCCCGGCGTCGGGCGCAGGACGAAATCGTAGGGGGAGGGGCGCCACGGCCCCCACGCGTGCGCGCCGCCCACGGCGACGGCGACGGAGTCCGCGCGTCCGCAGTAGTGGGACGCATCCGCGCGTACTGCGAAGATGAGACGCTCGCTCTCGAAGACGGAGAGCGGCTCGGTCCGGTCGCCCCGTCCTCCTCCGGCCGGGCCCCGGAACGTGACCGCCGAGGGCAAGAAGTTCGTGGACACCGTGAGGACCGGTGAGAACGTGTCTGCCGCGGCGAAGACGTGCTCCGCGGGAGACGGATCGGGGAGGCCCGCGCCGTCGACGGCGCGCACCGCGAACTCGTACTCGCCGGGGGAGAGCGCTGAGAACGAGATGGCGCGCTGCGACGCGGGGAGCGACCGCCAGTCCGCGGGCTCGCCCGCCGGGACGAGCGAGTAGTCGTACGCCGCTACGACGCCGTCGAAGTCGACCGCGTCCCACTCGAACGTCGGAGACACGGTGACGACGTCGCCCAGGGCCGCGCAGTTCTCGGCCAGCGTCGTCTCCGGCGGCAGGTTCAGATCCTCTCCGACGACACCCGCGACCGAGACGGCGGCGACGATGTTCACCGCTGCGACCGCCGTCGCGAACGCGACGTCCAGGTTCGCGACGACGTCCTCCGGCGTGTGCATGTACGGTGATACCGGGTCGACCTGCGAGTCGACCACGTTGTACCCGGACTCCCAGAAGCTGTTGTGGTCGCTCGCGCCCAACGGCTGGACGGTCGGGACGAACTCGTAGATCGTGTGGCGGGTCGCGACGTCGCACATCCACGCGGCGACGGCGAGAGCCGAAGAGTCGGCCATCACGTAGACGTCCGGCGCGGGCCCGGCCAGATAGCCGATCGCGTCCATGTTGAGGTAGAGAACGACGTCCATCGACTCTGCCAGCGCGTCGGCCACGAAGGCCCTGCTGCCCCAGAGGCCCTCCTCCTCGGCGGACCAGCACGCGAAGATGATGCTGCGCTCCGTTTCGACGTCGGCCAGGAGGCGCGCGGCCTCGAGGACCCCGGCGACGCCGGTCGCGTTGTCCTCGGCGCCGGGCGCCGGGGCGTCGGGGTCGCTGAAGTTCTGCGTGGTCACCGAGTCGTAGTGCCCGCCCAGGACGACGTACTCGGACGCGCGGGAAGTTCCCTGCTTGACGGCGAGTATGTTCCAGGCCTGGGTGGAGTCCTGCCACGTCCACGTCCGGAACGTGTCGGTGCGCACGTCCGCGTACCCGTACTCGACGAATCGCTCGCGAAGCCAGCGGCCGGCGGCGAGACAGGAGTCGGTCGTCACGTAGCGCGTGCCGTACGCCTCCAGCCGCTCGATCGTGGCGGCGACGTTGTGAACGTTCGTCGACTCGATGAGAGCGGATATGAGCGACTCGGGAGGCAGGGAGAAGATGTGTTCGATGGGACGCCGCGCGCTCGCCCGCGCCTCCGGCGTCCGTTCAGCGAGAGGGGTGGCGTCGCCTGTCGCGAACGCGAGAGGGACACGGACGTCCCTATGCCGCTCGCCGAAGCCGGGGCGCGGGGGAGCGTCGTCGGCCGCGGGGCCGGCGGGCACCGTGACTGCGGCTGCCGCGATGACGGCGGTCGCCGCGAGTACCGTTCCCAGAATTGAGCGTCCGCGCATGTCTTGTCGTCCGGTGTGAGGGTCGGAGGTCCCTACCCCGGATTATACACGCGGGGGCGCCGCGGAACAGAGGCACCGCGGAAGAGAGCTGCCCGGGCAGGCCGTCAATGATAGACGCCCTTGATCGTCGACCAGGTTTCTTCCTCCACCGGACTCGGGTCGTGGACCTCCAGAAGGTAGTCCTCAGTCTCCCCGTCCTTCGGCGCGTCTCCCCGCTCCCGACCACATATGGCTTGTGTTCACCACCTTCCCGCGCAGACGACACCCGCATCGGCCGGCGCGAACGGCCGTGTCGCCGGCCGTGCCGCTTGAACGCTCTCGCCTTCGCTGATAAACTGTGTCCGGCCGCTCGTGTCCAACGCACGAGTGGTTCGAGACGCGAAGACCTCATTAGAAACCGCGGCGCGGGGCCGACGAGCGGCCCGGCGCGGCGGATTAGTGCATTCCGGCGCCGGCAACGTCTGTCGCCGCGCCCGGACGAGCGATCGGCCGCGCGCCGCGGCCCGAGCGCCCGTCCGCGAGAGCCACACCAAGAGGGGAGCAAATGGCTGACGAACCGAGAACACACGGCGGAGACATAGAGGCGATCGAGGCGCTCTCTCGCGCGCGGGAGAGGATACTAGGAGAGATGCGCAAGGTCATCGTCGGGCAGGACCGGGTCATCGAGGAGCTCATGACCGCCATCCTGGCCAACGGGCACTGCCTTCTCATAGGCGTGCCGGGACTTGCGAAGACGCTCATGGTCAGCACGCTGGCTGACGCGCTCGACCTCACGTTCAAGCGGATCCAGTTCACGCCGGACCTCATGCCGTCCGACATAACGGGCACCGACATCATCGAAGAGGACCCGGCCACGCACGCCCGGAGTTTCAAGTTCATACGAGGACCGGTCTTCGCGAACATCGTGCTCGCCGACGAGATCAACAGGACGCCACCCAAGACGCAGGCCGCGCTCCTCCAGGCGATGCAGGAGAAGGAGGTCACCTCGGGCGGCAACACGTATCCGCTCGATCTCCCGTTCTTCGTGCTCGCGACCCAGAACCCCATCGAGCTCGAGGGCACGTATCCTCTGCCGGAGGCGCAGCTGGACAGGTTCATGTTCAGCATCCACGTGGGCTACCCGAGCGAGGCGGAGGAGCGGGAGATCGTCGAGTCGACGACGAGCGCGTACGCGCCCGACGTGCAGACCATCCTGAGCGCCTCCGAGATGATCGGGCTCCAGAAACTGGTTCGCCGCGTACCGGTGCCCGACCACGTGCTCGAGTTCGCGGTGAGGCTGGCGAGGCGCACGCGACCGGAGGACGGGTCGCCCGACTACGTCCGGAACTGGGTCTCCTGGGGCGCCGGGCCTCGCGCGTCGCAGTACCTGACGCTCGGGGCGAAGACGCGCGCGATCCTCCGCGGCAAGTACGCACCCGAGACCGACGACGTGCGGGCGGTCGCCCAGCCCGTCCTCAGGCACCGCATCGTGACGAACTTCAACGCCGAGGCGGACGGCGTCTCGGCGGGCGACGTCGTCGACCGACTGGTCGCGGAAGCGTCCTAGACGCCGCCGGGACGGCGTCCACACCTGCAAGGGCCGGGCGGTCTTCCGCTCCCAGCGCGACATGTCTGAGCCGGAGTGGAAGACCACCCGGCCCAAGAAGGGTAGGATTCGGTGCCAGACGAGAGCTACAGGCGCTTCCTCGACCCCGCGGTCGTCTCGAAGCTCGCGACGATGGAGCTCAGGGCGCGTCTCGTCGTCGAGGGCTTCGTGACCGGGATGCACAAGAGCCCGTACAAGGGGTTCAGCGTCGAGTTCGCGGAGCATCGCCAGTACATGCCCGGCGATCCCCTGAAGCACATCGACTGGAAGGTCTACGCGAAGACCGACAGGTTCTACGTGAAGGAGTACGAAGAGGAGACGAACCTCCGGGGCTATCTGCTCCTGGACGCGAGCGCGTCGATGGCTTACTCGTCCGGCGGCGTATCGAAGTTCGAGTACTCGCGCTATCTGGCGGCCGCGCTGACGTACCTGATGCTCAAGCAGCAGGATTCGGTGGGACTGCTCGTCTTCGATGAGGAGGTCCGCGAGTTCCTTCCTCCGAGGTCGACGCCGCGGCAGCTCCATCTGCTCCTCTCCAAGCTGGACGCGGCGGAGCCCTCCTCGGCCACCGACATCGGCCTCGTCATACACGATCTGGCGAGAAGGATGAGGCGGCGTGGCCTGGTCATTCTCATCTCCGATCTTCTGGACGATCCCTCATCGATCCTGCCGGGGCTCAAGCACTTCCGTCACATGCGGCACGAGGTCGTCGTGTTCCACGTCCTAGATCCCAGGGAGGCCGAGTTCAGCTTCGAGGCGGACGCGACCTTCCGCGACATGGAGACCGGCGAGCTCATGACGACCGAGCCCTTCTCCATAAGGGGCGACTACAGGACGGCCGTCCAGGACTGGATGGCGACGCTCCGCCGCGAGTGCGCGGAGAGCAGGATCGACTACGTCCCGGTGTTGACGTCGACGCCCTACGACCGCGCCCTCTTCTCTTACCTCGAGAAGCGGAAGCGGCTGGGCTAGTCGCGGGCCAGGGCCGACGGCCACCCGAGAGGATCTGGAGTTGAACATCACGTTTCTGAACGCGGCCTTCCTGCTGGGCGCCTTCGCGGCGCTCCTGCCGCTCATCATTCACCTGTTCAGCCGCCGCCGGGTCGAGACGGTCGATTTCAGCTCGCTTCGGTTCCTCAAGGAACTCGAACGCAGGAAGATCCGCCGCGTTCGCATCAGGCAGATCCTGCTTCTCATCGTGCGGAGTCTCATCATACTGGCTGTCGCGCTTGCGCTCGCGCGGCCCACGCTTTCGGGAGCGCTCGCGGCCGGCGCCGGCCACGCGAGGACGTCGGTGGCCATCGTCGTCGACCAGAGCGCGAGCATGTCGCGTCAGGGCGAGAGGGGGAGCCTGTTCGACGAGGCCGTCGACGTCGCGACCCGCGTGGCCGGCCTCCTGGACGAAGGAGACCAGGCGTTCCTGGTGACCGGCGGCGTTCCTCCGAGGTCTCTCCTCTCCGGAGGGACCTTCAGCCGGGGGACGCTGACAGAGGCCATTGCGGGTCTCGTCCCCACGGCCGCCGCGACCGACTACACGGGCTCCGTGCGGCTCGCGACGGAGCTTCTCGAGAACGCCGGAAATCTGAACCGCGAGCTCTATGTCGTAGGCGACATGCAGCGGTCGGGCTGGTCCGAGCCGCTTCTGGGCGACGAGGCCGGCGACGGCCGGGAGACCGGCCCGGGCGAGAGCCCGACCGTCTATCTCCTGCAGCTCGAAGGCTCCATCGGCAATCTCGCCGCGACCGACGTGATGGCAGACCGAAGGTACGGAGGGACTGCGGGGCTCTACTCGGTGACCGCTCAGGTCGACAACGGAGGGAGACGGAGGGCGGAGGTTCCGGTGCGCCTCTTCGTCGACGGCGTGCAGGTCGGACGCGCGGGGGTGGACCTGGACCCCGGCGAAAGAGGGAGCGCGCAGTTCTCTGTCGCCGTCCAGGAGGACGCGTGGCACTCGGGGTGGGTCGAGCTGCCCCCGGACGCGCTCGAGACCGACGACCGCGCCTACTTCACGATCCCGCCGGCACGGACCACGGAGATTCTCGTCGTGGAGCCGGACGGAGAGCCCGAGCGGAACGACGCTTACTACGCGGTCAGGGCGCTCGACCCGTCCGGAGACCACGAGCGATTCAAGCCCGTGACCGTACCCCTGTCGAGCCTCATGGTGCAGCATCAGGGACGGTTCCCCGCGGTCGTCCTTGCGGACGTCGGCAGGATCGACGCCGACGCCGGGGCGTGGCTCGAACGCCACATCGACGGTGGTAGCGGGGTCGTGTTCATCCTGGGGGACCGCACCGACGTCCGGACGTGGAACGAGGGCGAGGTTCCGGGCTCGTCCCTCGTGACGCTCGTCGAGGCGTTCGAGCGTCCGGCCGGCGTCAGGCTGGCTCCGCACGGCCACGGGCACCCGCTCCTCGATGGGCTCGCGTTCGGGGAGCGGCTCATCGACGAGATCTCGATGCGGCGGGGCTTCGTGGCCGAGGTCGATGGCGGAGACGACGTCCTCGAGCTTCCCGGTCTGGGCCCCGCTCTCGTCCTGGTCCGGGGCTCCGCGGCCGAAGGCTCGGGCGAGGTCGCGGTGTTCCTGACCGCCCTGGACCCGGACTGGAACGACCTCTCGAGGAGCGGGTTCCTCGTCCCGCTGCTTCACCGCGTGGTCGACCAGGTGTCGGGACGCGCGGCTCACCACACCCGGGTCCTCGTAGGCGAGGACCTCGAGGTGGAGCTCCCCGGAGGGTCGCACGGCCGCGTCGAGGTGACGCTCCCCGACGGCACGACGACGACACCGGAGCACCGCTCAGGCGTCCGCCCCGCCGCCGTGCTCAGGAACGCGTCGTCGCCCGGCCTTCACGTGTTCACGCGGGACGGGAGCGTCGTCGGGATGGGGGCGGTGAACCTGGATCCGAGAGAGAGCGACCTGACTCCGGCGGAGCCCTCGGAGATCGAGCGGTATCTGGGTGGCAGAGAACACAGGTTCGTCGACGCGGCCGGCGACATAGGCGCCGCGATCCTGGAGGCGCGGCGTGGACGGGAACTCTGGCGGGTGCTCGTCTACGCGGCTGTCGTTCTCCTGGCCGTCGAGATGTATCTGGCCAGGCAGAGGTCGGCCTGAGTGAGGAGGGCTGGGCGGTGCCGGGAAGAATGATCGTCGACATGGCGGGCGAGTCTCCTCCGTTCGCGGACGTCGTGTCGAGACTGGACCGCGGCGGTCGCCTCTGGGTCGGCGGACTCATGGGGTCCTCGCGCACGCTCCTGGCGGCCGTTCTTCGTCGGCGCTATCCGCATCCGTGGATCATCGTGGGGCCGACCGCGTCGGACGCGGAGCACATCTACGACGACCTCGTCACGCTGCTCGGGCCCGCGGAGGTCCAGCTCTTCGGCGAGTGGGAGACCCTCCCGTACGAGCGCCGCTCTCCGCTCTCCACGATCACCGAGTCGCGCCTCGTGACCCTGTCGCGCCTCCAGGCGGGCGAGTCGTTCGTCATCGTGACCACGCCCAAGGCGGTGATGCAGGCGACGCTCCCCCGCCGCGTTCTGCGCGAGGCCATTCGGGTCGTCCGGCCCGGGGACGGTCTCGATCTCACGGAGTTCACGCGGTTCCTGATCGACTGCGGCTATCAGCGGGTCCGGATGGTCGAGGAGTCCGGGGACTTCAGCGTCCGCGGAGGTATCGTCGACCTGCTCTCGTTCGGTTACGACGACCCGCTACGGTTCGAGCTCAAGGGTGACGAGGTCGAATCGATCCGGCAGTTCGACATCTACTCGCAGCGCTCGCTCCGTCCGATCGAGGAAGCGACCGTCCTGCCCCGCCGCGAGGTCGCGCTGGTCGGAGAGGGGAGCGGCGAGGTGAGAGCGAGACTCTCCGCGTCGCATCCGTCAGACTCGGAGGACAGGGACAGGGTCCTGTCCTCCCTGGACGCCGGGTTCTACTTCGAGGGCGTGGAGCAGTACATCCCCGTCATCTATCCGGACGCCGAGACGCTGGCCGACCACCTTCCTGACGCGTCGGGTCTCTTCCTGGTGCGCGAGGACGAGGTCTGGGACCGGGCCGAGTTCCTGTCGCTCGAAGCGGCGAAGGTCTACATGGCGAAGCGCGAGGAGGTTCCGCTCTGCGAACCGGAGTCCCTTCTCGTTCCGTTCGAGCATCTGCCCCGGAAGCTGGGGAGGCGGTCGCTCGTCGCCACGGGGCTCGTACCCTCGGGGAGGATCGAGGGGCTCGAGCGCGTCGAGATCCAGACGAAGCTGCAGGAGTCGTTCGGGTCCGACATGGACACGCTGCGCGCCAGGCTGAGTCAGCTCTCGCGCGACGGCCGCGTATTCGTGATGTGCGACAACAGGGGCCAGGCTTCGCGCCTCACCGAGCTCCTGGGCGAGGCGGCGACCGACGTGGCCATCGAGCTCGGGAGCCTCGAGAAGGGCTTCTCGATCCCGTCGGCGCGGCTCGTCGTGTACACGGACCACGACATCTTCGATCGCTACCGGCGCAGACGCCGGCCGAAGTTCAGAGGCGGCGCGCCCATCTCGAGCTTCGAGGCGCTCGAGCAGGGCGACTACGTCGTCCACGTCGCGCACGGCATCGGACGCTACGTCGGGGTCGAGCGCGTGAACGCCGACGACAGGCAGGTCGATTGCGTCGTGGTCGAGTACGCCGACGGCGGGAAGCTCTACGTCCCGGCCGACGAGATAGAGCGGTTGCAGAAGTACGTCGGCAAGGAGGGCATCCGCCCGCGGTTGAACAAGCTCGGAAGCTCCGCGTGGTCCCGCACGAAGGAGAGGGCCAAGGTAGCGGTCGAGAAGCTCGCTCGCGACCTCCTTCACCTCTACGCGGTCCGTCGCGCGAGGCCCGGGTACGCGTTCGGACGCGACACCGTGTGGCAGCAGGAGCTCGAGGCCTCGTTCATATACGACGAGACGGAAGACCAGCTGCGCGCGGCCGAGGAGATCAAGAAGGACATGGAGTCGTCGCGGCCGATGGACAGGCTGGTGTGCGGGGACGTGGGGTTCGGGAAGACGGAGGTGGCCATACGGGCGGCGTTCAAGACCGTGATGGAGGGGAAGCAGGCCGCGATCCTTGTGCCGACGACCATTCTGGCAGAGCAGCATCTGACCACGCTCAGGGACCGTCTGGCCGACTACCCCGTCGAGGTCGACGTCCTGTCGAGATTCCGGACCTCCCGCGAGCAGTCCGACGTCCTCTGGAGGCTCAGGGAGGGCAAGATAGACGTCGTCGTGGGGACGCACCGCCTCATACAGAAGGACGTGAAGTTCAAGGACCTGGGGCTCCTCGTCATTGACGAGGAGCAGCAGTTCGGGGTCCTTCACAAGGAGAGCATACAGAAGCTGCGCGAGACCGTCGACGTCCTCACGATGACGGCGACGCCGATCCCTCGGACGCTGCACATGTCGCTCATGGGCGCGCGCGACATGTCGATCATGAACACACCCCCCAGGGACAGACTGCCGGTTCGCACCGAGATCGCGGCGTTCGACGACGATCTGATCGTCGAAGCGGTCATGAGGGAGATAGACCGGGGAGGCCAGGTCTACTTCGTCCACAACCGCGTTCAGACGATCGAGGGCATGGCCGCGTACCTTCGGGACCTCCTGCCGGACATACGCGTCGACATCGGGCACGGCCAGATGCCGGAGCGCCAGCTCGAGGACGTGATGCTGCGGTTCCTGGACGGCGAGATCGACGTTCTAGTGTGCAGCATGATCATCGAGTCCGGGCTCGACATCCCGAACGTGAACACGATCATCATCAACCGCGCCGACCGCTTCGGACTGGCACAGCTCTACCAGCTGCGCGGGCGCGTCGGCCGCTCCAACCATCGCGCGTACGCGTATCTCCTCATCCCGCCGGACCGCGGGATCACGCCGATCGCGAGACGTCGGCTGGCGGCCATCCAGGAGTTCACCGACCTGTCGTCGGGCTACAAGCTCGCGATGAGGGACCTGGAGATCCGCGGCGCGGGGAACATCTTGGGATCCGAGCAGCACGGTCACATGCTGGCCGTGGGGTTCAACCTGTACTCGCGGCTCCTGCGCGACGCGGTGAGCCGCGTCAAGGGCCAGGAGGTGGAGTCCGAGTTCGAGCCGTCGGTCGAGGTGAAGATAGACGCGTACATCCCGGACAGCTACGTTCAGGACAACGACATGAAGATCGACATCTACAAGCGGATACGCGACACCGAGCACGTCGATGCCGTCGACGAGCTCGCCCAGGACCTCCGGGACAGGTTCGGGCGCGTGCCGGGCCAGGTCGAGGCGCTCCTCGAGGTGCAGGCCGTGCGCCTTGTCTGCCGTCGGGCCGGGGTCAAGAGGCTCGGCGTGTCCGGGGGGTCCATGGAGGCCGAGTTCGCCAGGGGGAGGGAGCCCAAGCCATCTCAGATGAAGAAGGTGCTCGCGGATTGCGAGTATCCCCTCGAGTTCGACTCGCGCGGAGGGCTCGTCGTCCGGTTCAAGGTCCCGCGGGAGCGGGGGGCCGCGCTCGCGCTCGGCAGAAAGGTGTTGAAGCACTTCGCGGCCTATGCTAGATTCACTTAGTTATTATGCGGTGACCACTTACAGGAGTGCGCGGAACGCAGGTCAGGACCGGGAGCGGTGTCTCTCGTGGGCCGCGAGCGCCCGACGAGCGAACCGGAACCGCTCGAAAGGAGAACGACTGTGATGAAGAGGACGTGGATACTGGCGACGCTCGGCCTCACGATGATCGCGCTGGCCGCGGGTTGCGGCGGCGGTGACGCCGACAAGGTCGTGGTGCGGTTGACCGACACCGAGGGCGCCGTCGCCCCGCGGGAACTCACTGTCGGATACGTCAACGACAGGCTCGACCGGATGCCTCCGCACCTCGTGCCGGACATCCCCGGGGACGAGGGGAAGAGGACGTTCATAGACGAGATCATCCGGAAGGAGCTTCTCGTCATCAAGGGGTACCGCCTCGGCATACAGAACGAGCCGACCGTGGAGCAGATGGTCGGGCTCTCCGCGGACGACAAGGCCAATCGGATGTTCATCCAGGAGATGGTGTACGACCCCGCGGAGCCGAGCAGGGAGGACGTAGAGCTGTACAATCAGCGCCGCGAGACGACGTTCCAGTTGCAGCAGATCATCGTTCAGACCGAGGAACAGGCCTGGGACGCGTATCGCAGGATCATGGACGACGGTGAGGGCTTCGGTGAGGTCGCCAAAGAGGTCTCGTTCGCCCACTCGGCCGTCGAAGGCGGCAAGATGGCCCCCAAGCTCTGGCCCGACCTTCATCCGGTCGTCAGCATGACGCTTCTCGACTACGAGATCGGCGACACGACGGAGCCCATCGAGATGGGAGGCACCTACCACATCTACCAGGTGGTCGGGAAGAAGGTGCCGGAGACCAAGCCGCTCGCCGAGGAGCAGTTCACGAACATCGAGACGGAGTGCCGTATCTTCCAGAGAACCATGGGAGAGTACGAGCTCAACGTGTCGATGATGGCCGACGCCGACCTGCGTTACAACGATCCGGCACTCGCGATCGCCGTCGAGCGGATAGCCGCTGGCGTCAGGGCGATCATCCCCGAGAACATCGCCGAGATGAACACGGAAGAGCGCATGGAGATCGCCCGGATGAAGGTCGTGCCCGACTTCTCCGAGGACGAGATGGCGATGAACTTCGTCACTTACAACGTCGGCCGGGAAGAGCGAGCGTGGACGCTCGCCGACTTCAGGGCGGTCGTCGATGAGACGCCCGGGATCGAGGGACCCAAGGTCGAGGACGCGTACGGGCTTGGTCTCTTCGTGTGGCGGAAGGCCCGCGAGGAGCTCATCGCTCACGAGATCGAGCGACGGGGCTACATGGACACGGAGGAGCTCGCGGAGTACGTCGACCAGCGGCGCGAGGAGTTCATCGTCAACATTACGTACCAGCGCGAGGTCAACGAGAAGGCGGAGGAGCCGGGCGGCCAGGAGGTGAGAGACTACTTCAGGTCTCACCGCGAGGACTACATGGAGCCGGCGAGGGTCGACCTGCGCCAGATCATCGTCCCGACCGAGGCGGACGCCAACATGATCATCCAGAGGATCAGCTCCGGCGACGCCACCTTCGAAGAGATGGTCGTGAAGTATTCGATCGACGAGTGGAGCAAGCCCCGAGGCGGCCTCATTCCCAACTACGCGCAGGGCGAGCGGAAGCTCTCCTACCTGCAGGACGTCGTCTTCGGCCTCGAGATTGACAGGCTCAGCGATCCGTTCTCCGCCCCGGGCGGGTTCGCGGTCGTCAAGGTGCTGGCGACCTACCCCTCGAGGCTCTTCGAGTTCAGCGAGGTGGGCGAGCTCGTTGTCAGCGGGATGACGGAGCGCAAGAAGGAGGCGAGACTCCTGGAGCTGCTCGACGAGGTCCGCGCGACCGTCGAGATCGAGTGGTTCGAGGAGAACCTCGCCCGCGTCAAGGACACGGCCGAGGCGAAGCTGGAGAAGGACGCATATCGGATCGTCGCCACATCCTAGCGCGCTCTGGCGCCGCCTGAGGAACAACAGGGACGCGGACGACGGGACCGCCTTCACCCCGAGCTCGAACCGGCGATGGAGGCGGTCCTCTACTGTACGGGGGACTCAGTGAGAAGGCTCCTTGTAGCAGCTCTGCTGGCGGTGCTGGTGGCCGGCGTTGCGTCGTGCGGGCGCGGGGGCGACCCCGACACTCTCGCTCGCGTGGGCGGCGCCACTCTCTCCGCCGACGAATTCTACGCGTCGATACCCGAGCAGCTTCTCGCCGTAATGAGCCTCGAAGATCAGGAGGAGGCTCTCCGGGCCTGGGTGAAGACCGAGCTCTTCTATCAGGAGGGTGTGCGGAGGGGCGTCGACAAGGACGCCGCCATGGAGCGCCGGCTGCGCGAGATAGAGCGCGAGCTCGTGGCGGAGGAGTACATCAAGCGCTTCATGGAGGAGGTTCCCGACGTGCCCGAGGATGAGGCGCGGGAGTACTTCGAGGACCACCAGGACGAATACTCTCTGCAGGTTCGCCTCGCGCACATCCTCGTCCGCAATCGGCCGGAGGCCGAGCGCGCTCTCGAGCAGATACGCTCGGGGACCCCGTTCGACACAGTGGCCTCCGCTTCGTCGATCGACCAGACCGCCTCGATGGGCGGCGACCTCGGGTACATGCGGCGCGGCGAGATGCTCCACGAGCTGGAGGGGGACGCCTTCTCTCTGAAGGTGGGGGAGGTGAGCGGCGTCATAGCGAGCAGCTACGGCTACCACATCATCAAGGTCCAGGACAGGCATCCCGGTGCCGGCAGGCCGACGTTCGATTCCCGCTACGCGGCCGTGATGAACTTCCTCACCTCTCAGCGGCGCAGGGGAGCGTTCGACGAGAGGCTCGCGGACCTGTCGGGCAGGGCGTCGGTCGTCGTGGACACGGCCGCGCTTCGCGTGGCGGCCAGGAGCAGACTGAGCGACACGTCCGACGATCCGTCGGCGGACGGCATTCTCGAGGACTCCGCCGAAGACGAAGAGGCCGGAGCGCCCTGACATCCGCCCGCGAACCATGGAGGGAGTCACGATGTCGAAGATGAAGCGCGTTCTCTTGTGTGTCATGGTCTTGTCACTCGCCGCAGCGGCGACCGCGGCTGAGTCCGACGCGGAGCGTCAGCTCATCGACGGCATAGCCGCCGTCGTCGGAGACGAGATCATTCTCGAGAGCGAGGTGGATGAGGAGTTCTACATCTACCAGGTGAGGACGGGCGCCACCATACCGCCGGCCGAAGCGGGAAGGATCCGATCCGAGATCGTGCGCGAGATGGTCGACGAGATGCTCCTGGTCGCGAAGGCCCACCGCGACTCCATCGTTCTCGGTGAGGGCGAGCTCACCCAGGAGATAGAGCGAAGGGTGGCCGAACTCAGGGAACGGCACGGTTCCGACGAGGCCCTCGAGGCGGCGCTTGCTCAGGAGGGCATCACGCTCGACGGGCTGAAGGAGATATACGAGGACGACATCGAGCGGCGTCTTCTCGCAGAGCGGGTCGTACGAAGCCAGGTCCACTCGAAGATCGACGTGACCTGGGGAGAGGTCGAGGCGTACTACCAGGAGCATCGCGAGGACGTCGGACTCATCCCGGAGGCCTTCCGGCTGGCCGGGATCCTCATCGCTCCGGTGCCGAGCGAGTCGGCGAAGCGTGGCGCCATCGAGAAGATGACGGCCGCGCGACAGAGGATAGAGAGCGGCGAGGCGTTCGAGAGCGTCGCGGCGGAGCTCTCCGACGACGCTAGCGCGGCGCGGGGAGGCGACCTCGGCACGTTCAAGCGCGGAGCGATGGTCCCCGAGTTCGAGGAGGCCGCGTTCGCGCTCGAGCCCGGCGAGGTCAGCGGCATCGTGCCGTCCAGATTCGGGTTTCACATCATTCAGGTCGTCGAGGCGACAGAGAACGAGGTTCACGCGCGGCACGTACTTGCGCGCGTGGTCCCCGGTCCGGAGGACGTCGGGCGGGCCCGCGCAAGGGCGGAGAGCCTGAGGCAACTGGCCGCGGACGGAGCGGACTTCGAGTCGCTGGCGATCGAACACTCCGACGACGAGACATCGAGGGCGAACGGCGGCGTCCTCGGGTGGTTCCGCAAGGGCGAGACGGCTCCGAACATCGAGGCTTCGCTCGCCGGACTCGCCGCCGGCGGCGTGACTCCGGTCGTCGAGGGTGAGAGCGGGTTCTACGTCGTCAAGCTCCTCGAGTACGAGGAGGAGAGGATCGCGTCCCTGGACGAGGTGCGCGAGGACCTCCGCGACTACATCTACGGCCAGAGGGCCGAAGCCGCATACACCGCGCTCATGGAGCGGCTCTACAACGAGATATTCATAGACCTGCGAACCAGCGCGCCCTGACGCGCTCTTAGGCGTCGGCATTGCGGCGGGCGAGCCTTGCGTCGATAGCGAGCATCGCGGCGGACGGGCCCCGCGCCGGGAGCGAGTGGCGCGGCGATTTGAAGGGGCGATGAGACTCGACCAGTACCTGAAGGTATCGCGCATCATCAAGCAGCGCAGCATCGCGAAGTGGGCCTGCGACGCGGGTCGCGTCGAGATGTCGGGTCGCAAGGCCAAGGCCGGAACGGACGTGCGCGTCGGCGACGAGATCTCGGTGAGTCTGCGGGACAGGTTCCTGCGCGTCAGGGTGGTCGAGGTCCCCACAGGCAACGTGAGCAAGGAGAGGGCCGGCTCTCTCTACGATGTGGTGGAGGAGCGCCGGGTGTCCGGTCTCTAGCGGGAGTCTTCGAGATGTCGGGTCTCGAGCGGTCCGCACCCAGGATCGTGGTCACGATGGGCGACCCCGCCGGGATAGGCCCGGAGGTGGTCCTGAGGGCGTTGTCCGGCGGCGCCGTCAACGTCTCGATCGTCGGCTCGCTGTCCGCGATGATGGGGTGGGCGGACCTTCTGTCCTGCGATCTTCCGTGCGACGTCGTAGACGTGGGAGACGCGCAGGCGACGCCCGGGTGTCCGACGGCCGCGGGAGCCTCCGCGGCGCTCGGGGCCATCGAGACCGCGGCGGGGATGTGCCGGGAGGGCCGTGCGGACGCGATGGTGACCGCTCCCGTCTCTAAGTCCGCCGTGGCCGCGCTCGGGGTCGACTTCATCGGCCACACCGAATTCCTGGCCGGGCTCACAGGCGCGCCCGACTTCGTCATGACGTTCGTGCACGGCGCCGGCAGGATAGGGCTCGCGACCACGCATCTTCCGGTCTCGGACGTCCCGCGCGCCATCACCCGGGAGCTTGTCGTGTCGAAGCTCCGGACGCTGGACGGAGGTCTTCGCGACTGGCTCGGAGTCGCCGAGCCCCGGATCGCCGTGGCGGCGTTGAACCCGCACGGAGGCGAGGGCGGCGCGTTCGGCGAGGAAGAGGCGACCGCCATCGTCCCCGCCGTCGAGGAAGCGAGAGCCTCAGGCGTCCACGCCTCGGGCCCCTTCCCGGCGGACGCGCTCTTCGCCCGCGCGTCGTTCGGACACGGGGACGACTCGACGCCACGAGGCGCCGCCGCGTCCTCGTTCGACGCGGTGCTCGCGATGTATCACGACCAGGGGACGATTCCCGCCAAGCTCCTGGCCGGCGGGGCTGGTGTCAATCTCACCGTCGGGCTCCCGATCGTGCGGACGTCGGTCGACCACGGCACGGCGTTCGAACTCGCGGGCAAGGGAGTGGCCGACTCTCGAAGCATGGCGGCCGCCCTGGCGCTCGCTGACCAGATAGCGCGCAGGCGAGAAGGCGGGCGAGGGAGATAGCGTGGCGCTCTCCAGGATCATAGGTCAGGACCACGCGGTCGGCCTTCTCGAGGGAGCCTTCGAGTCGGGCAGGCTCTCTCACGCGTATCTCTTCCAGGGACCGGACGGCGTCGGGAAGGAGACGACCGCGCTCGAACTGGCCGCGGCCCTGAACTGCGAGCAGGATGGCCTCTCGGGTTGCGGGGAGTGCCGCGCGTGCAGGACGGCGAAGGGGCTCACACACCCCGACATCCATCTCGTCTTCCCCATGCCCACCACCTTGAAGCCCGACGAGTACGCGGCGATCCTGCAGGCGATGGTGAAGAACGGATACAGGGACGCCGACTTCGGCCGCAAGGTGCCCATCATCTCGGTCGACGCGGTGCACTCCGAAGTGGTGGCGAGGGCGAACCAGCGTCCCTATGTTGGCCCGTGGAAAGTCTTCGTCGTGGCCGACGCCGACGCCATGTCGTCAGAGGCCGCGAACGCCCTCTTGAAGACGCTGGAGGAGCCTCCTAAAGAGACGGTGCTCGTCCTGACGACGTCGCGTCCGAGCGCCCTGCCGACGACCGTCGTGTCAAGGTGTCAGAGGGTCCCCTTTGTCCGCCTGTCGGGCGAGAGCGTAGAGAAGATACTGGTCGGCGACCCGAGGCTGGGTTTCGACCGCAAGAAGGCGAGGTCGGCCGCCACCGTGGCCCGGGGCAGCGTCGGGCGCGCCGTCCGCACCGACAAGGCCGCTGCGGACGCCGAGCTGGCTAGGGTCGCGTCGATCATGAGCGGTTCGCGCACGCGCGACGTCGGGAGCCTCCTCGACGAGGCCGGAACGCTGGCGTTCCGGCTCGGCCGGGAGGAACAGCAGCACATTCTCGACCTCATGCTTCTGTGGTATCGTGACGTCCTCATCCTTTCGTCGCAGGACGGTGCGGCGCCGCCGCCTGAACTCGTCTACGGAAGGCACGCGGACGAGCTCTCGAGGCAGGCGAGGTCGATGGACCTGGAGCTGGTCGAACCCCTCATAGCCAAGATAGACGGGGCGCGGCGGGCCATAGAGCGGTACTCGAATCCAACGATCGTCTTCACCTCCGTCCTTCTCGACATGGCGATCGCAAGACGGAAGGCGACCGACCGCCGGTCGGCCGCGGGAGAGTGACGAGTTGACGAATCCTGAAGGGATCATCGGGGGGACTCCCGACTCCTTCGAGGTGGAGTTCAAGGGAGGCAGGAAGGCGCTGTTCGCCAACCCCAGGAACATACCGTTCTGCGTCGGCGACCACACCGTCGTCGACCTCGACCGCGGGCAGGACATCGGCGTGGTCATACGCGAAGGGCAGGACGCGAGCGACGCCATGAAGGAGAAGGGCGTGCTCGGTCCGATGTTGCGCCGCGCGACCGCGAAGGACCTGGCCCATCTGACCGAGCTACGCGAGAAGGAAGCGGAGGCCCACAGGATCTGTCAGCAGTGCATCGCGAAGCAGAACCTCCCGATGAAGCTCGTGGACGTCGAGTGGCAGTTCGACGGCAACAAGATCCGCTTCTACTTCACGTCAGACCACCGCGTCGACTTCCGCAAGCTCGTGCGTGACCTGGCGGCGACTTTCAAGACGCGGATCGAGATGCGCCAGATCGGCGTGCGGGACGAGGCGCGCCGGCTCGGAGGCTACGGTCGGTGCGGGCGTTACTACTGCTGTCGTGGCGTCATACACGACTTCGACCCCGTGACGCTCAAGATGGTCAAGGAACAACACCTGGCGCCCGGGTCGCCGAAGATATCCGGCGGCTGCGGCCGTCTCATGTGCTGCCTTCGCTACGAGAGGGACTTCTACGCGGAGTCGGTCCGGGAGTTCCCGAAGCTCGGGACGAAGGTGAGCCTGAGCGGAGGCGGGAGAGGCCGCGTCGTGGCGGTCGACATCTTCCACCGGAAGGTGACCGTCTCCGATGACGAGGGCAAGGCGATCGCGGTGTCGATCGAGGACTTCCAGGCCGGACGCATCGGCGCGCGCGAGTCCTCGCGCGACCGGTCGCAGGATGACCCGTTCGCCATCCCGGCCGAACTCCTGGGCACCGTCCGGTCCGACGGGCCGTCGGAGCGACGGGACCGCCGGCCTCCCGCGGACGGCGGCGGAGCGGCGGCGAAGAGCGGCGGCGATGAGCCGCGCGGGCCCCGGACCGACGCGGGCGGGTCTGTCGGTCGGGACGCGAAGGACTCTGGGTCGGGCAGGCGCGAGGCAAAGGACGCGGGGTCGGGCAGACGCGACGCGGAAGACGCGGGGCGTGGCAGGCGCGAGGCGAAGGACGCCGGGCAGGGCAAGAGCGAAGGCAAGGACGCCACGGCGGGCGAACAGCGCGGGGCCTCCACCACCCCCGACGGACAGCGCAAGAGCGACCGACGTCGGCGGAGTTCGGGCAGGTCGCGAAGACGCCGCGGCGGGAAGCGTCAGTCCGGCGGAGGCGGGAAGGGGACCGATGGGAAGTAAGTACTACATCACAACGGCGATCGACTACGTGAACAGCGCGCCGCACATCGGTACGGCCTACGAGAAGATCTCCGCGGACGCCTTCGCCCGCTTCCACAGGATGATGGGCGACGACGTCTACTTCCAGATGGGGAACGACGAGCACAGCCTGAACGTCGTCAGGGCGGCCAGGGAAAAGGGGATGGACCCCCAGGCCTACTGCGACCGGATGGAGACCGTCTTTCGCGACATCTGGCGGAGGCTGGAGATAGAGTTCGACCACTTCATCCGCACGACGGACGAGCGGCACGTGATAGGTCTGCGCGCGCTCTTCGAGTCGATGAAGGACGACATCTACAAGGGCCACTACGAGGGCTACTACTGCGAGTCGTGCGAGTCGTTCCAGCAGGAGAAGGACCTCGTGGACGGGAACTGTCCCGTGCACGGGAAGGAGCCGGTCTGGATCCAGGAAGAGAACTACTTCTTCAGGCTCTCGAAGTACGAAGAGCCCCTCCTTCGCCACATCGAGGCCAACCCCGAGTTCATCGAACCGTTGTCGCGCAGAAACGAGATCGTCCAGCTTCTGAAGAGCGGCCTGTCGGACATCAGCGTCACGCGCGCCGGCGCCGACTGGGGGACTCCGCTGCCCATGGACGAGTCCCAGGTCATCTACGTCTGGGTCGACGCGCTGACCAACTACGCGACCGGCGTCGGCCTCGGGACTGACGACGAGCGGTTCGCGAAGTGGTGGCCTGCCGACGTTCACGTCATCGGCAAGGACATCACCAGGTTCCACTGCGTCATATGGCCCGCCATGCTCATGTCTGCGGGGATGGAGCTCCCGAAGAAGGTCTTCGGCCACGGCTTCGTCTACTTCAAGGGCCAGAAGCTCTCCAAGAGTCGCGGGGTCGTGGTCGACCCGCTCGAGGCGGCGGACGTCTTCGGGCCGAGCGCGCTCCGCTACTTCCTGATGCGAGAGGGAACGTACGGCAAGGACGTCGACTTCACGTGGGAGCAGTTCCGGGCGCGCTACGACTCGGAGCTCGCCAACGACCTCGGCAACCTCGTGTCGCGCGCGTCGGCGATGGTCGTGAAGTTTCTTGGCGGCGTCATCGAGCGGAGTGACGTGGCCGTTACGGGAGAGCTTTCCGGACTCGCCGGCGAGGTGAGGGAGTCCGTCGTCCGAGAGATGGGGGCCTACGCACCGCAGTCGGCGCTCTCCGCGGCGTGGGAACTGGTTCGCCGGGCCAACGCCTATATAGAAGAGGAGAAGCCCTGGGTCCTCGCGAAGGAAGACCACGACAGGCTTCCTTCGGTCCTCTTCGAGGTCCTCGAGGCCATCCGTCACGTGGCCGTTCTCGCGTGGCCCATCATGCCGGGCAAGTGCGCGGAGATACTGGAGGGGCTCGGGCTCTCGTTCGAGCCGGGGGCCCTCGACCTGGGCGACCTGCTCTCCTGGGGCGCCGGGTGGCCGGACAGGATAGAGATCGGGAGGACCGACGCCGTCTTCCCCAAGTACTCCGACGACGACCTCGCCGGCGTCTTCGGCATCACGGCGGCAGCCGACGAGCCCGGTCAGCCCACACCCGACGAACAGAAGAAATGCGAGGAGACGATGCTCACGTTCGAGGACTTCCAGAAGCTTGAACTCAAGCTGGCCCGCGTGCTCGAGGCCGAGAAGGTGGAGGGGGCCGACAAGCTCCTGAAGCTTCGCGTCGACCTCGGGGGAGGCGACGAGCGTCCAATGGTGGCGGGTATTGCAGCCCATTATGACGCCTCGGACCTCGTCGGCAGGACGATCGTGGTCGTCGCCAATCTCGAACCTGCGACGATACGCGGCGTCGAGTCCCGCGCGATGCTCCTCGCCGCGTCGGGCGACGACGGGCTCGCCGTGGTAGTCCCGGACCGTGAGCTCCCTCCGGGCACGAAGGTGCGATAGTGGCCGGGTCCGGACGCGCTGGGTCGGACGGCCGGACGCCGTCCCCCGTCCTCAGCGACACCCACGCCCATCTCAATCTGAAGGACTACTCGCGCGACCGCGAAGAGGTGATCGCGCGCGCCCGCGCGGCCGGCATCGGGCTGCTCGTGAACGTCGGGTTCAGCGTCCAGACGTCGCGCGAGTCGATAGAGCTCGCGGACTCCCACGACTTCATCTACGCGTCGGTAGGCGTCCATCCGCATGACGCGTCCGATCTGACGGAGAGCGCCCTCCGGAATCTCCGCTCGATGGCGGACCACCCAAGGGTCGTCGCCGTGGGCGAGACGGGGCTCGACTACTACCGGGACCTCTCGCCAAGAGAAGCGCAGCGCGAAGCCTTCCGGGCCCAGATACGTCTCGCGCGGGAGGTCGGCCTTCCTCTCATCATCCACAACAGAGACGCCCTGGACGACGTGATCTCCATCATCGACGAGGAACGGGCCTCCGAGGTCGGAGGCGTGATGCACTGTTTCCCCGGCGACGCGGCCTACGCGGACGAGGTCGTGGCACGGGGGTTCCACGTCGGGATCGGCGGACCCGTCACGTACGGACGCTCGGGCCGGCTCGCGGACGTCGCGCGCGAGGTTCCCGCCCCCCGGCTGCTCATCGAGACCGACGCGCCGTGGCTGACCCCAGAGCCCCACCGCGGGCTTGCGCGGAAGCACGGGAAGCGTCCGAGGAACGAGCCGGCGTTCGTCGCCGACGTGGCCGCCACGATAGCCGGCATCAGGGGCGTCGGCGTCGACGACGTCGTCAGGGGGACGACGGGCAACGCCATGAAGCTGTTCGGCATTCCCGCATCCGGCAAGCCGTCGATCGCCTACGAGATGTGGGGCAACCTCTATCTCAACATCACGAACCGCTGCACGAACGAGTGCGGGTTCTGCCTGCGATACCAGTCCGACACGCTATGGGGCTACAACCTGAAGCTCGAGCTGGAACCCTCCGTCGAAGATATCGTGAAGGCCGTCGGGGACCCATCGCGGTTCCGCGAGATCGTGTTCTGCGGTTACGGAGAACCGACGACGCGCCTCGACGTGGTTCTCGAGGTCGGCAGACGGCTCAGGGCCCGGGGCGCGAGGGTGAGGCTCGACACCAACGGACAAGGCAATCTCATCTGGAACAGGAACATCGTGCCCGACCTCGAGGAGGCCGTGGACGCCGTGTCGGTGAGCCTGAACGCGCACGACGCGGACACCTACGCGAAGCTCTGTCATCCGAAATTCGGGGAACGGACCTTCGAGCATGTGGTAGCGTTCATTCGCGAGTGCGCGGCGGCCGGTCTCGAGGTCGCGGCCAGCGTCGTGGCCGGCACGGACGTCGACGTCGAGAAGGCCCGGAAGATGGCCGGGGACCTCGGGGTCCCGCTCAAGGTGCGGGGCGGCGGGACGGGACCCGGAAACTGAGTCACACGGGGCGACAGGTGGAACCGACTCCGGCACGAACGATGCTCCTTCGATACGGGCTCGCCCCGTCAAGGGAGCGGGGGCAGAACTTCCTGGTCGACCCCAACGTGGCACGCAAGGTCGTCGACGCGGTCGCGCCGGCGGACGACGAACTCGTCGTGGAGATCGGGTCCGGGTTCGGGGCCATCACGTTCGGACTCGCCGAGAGGGCGGCGCACGTCGTGTGCGTGGAGTACGACGCGGGGATCGTCAGGGCGTTTCGTGAGGAGTACGGGCGTCCGGACGGCGTGACGCTGGTCGAGGGCGACGCGCTCGAGTTCGACCTCCGGTCGGCGGCGAGGGAACACGGCGTCCCGAGGGTCGTCGTGGCGGGGAATCTGCCGTACAATCTCACGAGCCCGGTGATACGTCTGCTCATCGGGAGCAAGGAGGTCGTGTCGAGAGCGATCATCATGGTCCAGAGAGAGGTGGCCGACCGCCTGCTCGCGGACCCGGGGACGCCCTCGTACTCGGCCTTGACGGCGGTCGTCGCGTTCCACGCCCGCATCCGCGCTCACTTCGCAGTGCGCCGGACGTGTTTCCATCCGCGGCCGGCCGTCGATTCGAAGGTCGTGGAGATGGGCTTTCTGAGCGCTCCCAAGAGGAGCGCCGACCCACGGACCTACTCGGACGTCGTACACGCCGCGTTCGGGAAGCGGCGCAAGATGCTGAGGCAGGCCCTGGCGGACGTCGCCGAGGGAGCGGGAGTCGGCGTCGAGCGGTTGGGGACGGACGCCGGTCTGGACCTCGAGCGCCGCGGTGAGACGCTCTCGGTCGAGGAGTTCGAGAGGCTGGCCCTGGCGGTCTCCGGGGCTCAAGCCGGAAGCGGTTCGCGCGGGGGACGCGAGTGATGTCGAGCAACAGGTTCCTCACGATCCTCGTTCTGCTTGTCGTCGTCCTGACGGCCCCGCTTCTGTGGGCTCAGGAGGAAGGCGAGGAGGAGGAAGAAGAGGAGGAGACCGCAGAGCCGGGCCAGTTCTACGGAACGCTCCGCAACGACGCCGAGGTCTCCACGTGGGACCCCCAGTTCCACCCCGTCTACAAGCTCTCACACACGCGCGACCAGGACATCTCGGCGTGGAACCACAACTTCAACATGAACTACGACTTCTCGCCGAAGATATCGTTTCGGGCGTCGTCGACCATCGGGACACGCGAGAACGACGTGCTGAGCCGGCTGAACCGCCAGGAGACGTGGAACGCGGCTCTCGATCTCGCGATGTCCAGCGCCCTGTCCACCGGGCTCAAGTTCACGAGAACGAACCAGGAGGACATCCGCAATCAGGGCGAGTCCAACGAGACTCGCAGCTTCAGGGAGCGCGAATCGGTGAACCTGACCACCGATTACAGGAAGGTCTACCTGAACGGCGTCGGGGTCACGCTGGGGGCGTCGGGCGGGTTCGAGCAGAACGACTATGCGGACGTGTCGAGCAGGGGCTCCAACCAGAAGATCAACGCCGGGCTGCGATACGAGGCGCCCCTGGGCATCGGTACGGACTTCCACTACACGGGGACCCGCTCCCTGCTCGATTCCGAGCAGGGCGTGACGAAGACGACCAACGAGTCCACCGAACATACGCTGACCGGACACGTCGAATACGACTGGGCCGGCAACAGCTTCTCCGTGGACTTGCGGCGCGGAGCCTCGAACAAGGAGTACCCGAAGCAGGAGCAGACGGAGATCAGGACCGGCAACACGGAAGCGATCGACTTCTCCGCGAACCTGGCGGTCGTCGAGGGCCTGACGACGACGACGGGGCTCTCGTACAGCAGAAGCAGAACGTCATACGACATCGAGCCCGACAAGAGCACCGAGCTCAAGACCCGTGCGGCCAACGCCAGCATCGCGTACGTCCTGGGCCAGACCAGATTCACCGCGGAGCTCAGGACGGAGAAGAAGAGGAACGACTACTTCGATACCCAGACGGGCGACACGTACACGAACTCCGTGGGAGCGTCTCTGACGCACGGCTTCGGCGAGAAGCTCACGGCCGTCATGCGCGGCAGAACCAGCCTGCTCTCGCACCACTACGACGACGCGGAGGCGAACGACCAGGACCGCGACCTCTTCGACCAGGAAGGGACGTTGCAGCTCGACTACCTGCCGAAGAACGGCATCGCGACGTCGGTGCTCATCAAGGTACGGCAGGACGAGCTCATCTACATAAGGACGAGCAGAACCGGCGACAACAAGGAGTCCCAGACCTACTCGATCCATCCGTCGATCACTAAGTCCCTGGGGTCCACCGTGTCGGTGACCCAGAAGTACGAGCTCTCGGCCGACTACACGTTCTACACGTACGACCAGGACTCGAACTTCCTCATCCGAAGCTTCGCCGTGAACACCGGCGTCGACTGGAGACCCCTGAAGGCGGTGAGGCTGTCGATCGACCACAAGTACCGGGCTCAGGACGAGGGGGCGTACGTTGAGGACGACGACGGTGTCGAGCGCTACGGCAAGAACAGCGAACGGGACAACAAGAGCCTGACGCTCAGGTTCGGTTACAAGCTCTTCACGTTCATAGATTTCGAGATCCGCCAGACGTTCTCCATACAGAGGAAGTGGCAGATGGAGGACGGCGAACGCGAGTTGTCCTGGGAGAAGTTCGACACGGTCCTCACCGGCCAGGCCACGGCCGACTACGAGCTTCCGAGCGGCACTACGCTCAAGTTCAACGTGGGGAGAACCTACCGCGACGCGACGAGCATCCTCGACCGTCAGCGGGAAGTGTGGGACATCTCCCTGAACATCGAGAAGACGTTCTGACGAAGGGAGCGGTGTACACATGCGCTACCGGAGATCGAGCCTCCTCCTGGCTCTGCCCCTCGTGCTCGGCGGGTGCATTCTGAGTCCGCGCGCGCCGGACGGACCGCCCGAGGGCGACGTCACCGACTGGGAGACCCCCATCACCACCACGATCGTGCTCGACAACCTGAAGGCCGCGTTCGAGGGGGAGGGGCTCCAGAACTACAGGGATTGCTTCGCCGACACGTTCCGGTTCCACGTCGACCCGCAGGACTCGCTCGACGCGGGTCAGGAGGGCTTCGACCGATACGCGAACTGGGTCAGGAGCGACGAGGAGCACGCGGCGAACGGCATCTTTGGAGACGCGGCCGACGCGACGGTCGCATTCACGACCGTCCAGCAGCCCGACGAGACCACCGACACGACATACCGCATCGAGGACTACGTGCTCACGATGGAGTGGGAGTCAGAGGGCCCTCACGAAGAGGTCGTCTACAAGGGCCGCGCGACGCTCCACATGCGGCGGGACAACACGGGCAGGTGGGCCATATTCAGGTGGGTCGACCGCCGCCTGAGCGGGGGCACGAACGAGACGTGGGGCGTTCTGAGGGGAGACTACAGGGACTAGCGCGCGGGGGCCGGTTGAGGGACTCCCGGGGACGGCCCGGACGCACAACATTCGCCCGGCACGGGGTTTGCACCCTGTTCCGGGGGCTCTTTCGAGATCACCTGCGGGCCCCTTGCCGGGGTCCGCGGGCGATTGAATATGGGCCCCCTTCGGGCCGTCATTTGACTGTGGCGGGTCTCCTTGATATAATTACCAAGTGTGTGAGTGAGGAGCTTCAGGGGGAGCGAGAGACATCATGAGCAAGACCATCGTACGCTGTGCCGCGGCCTGTCTGACGGTCGCCGTGCTCGCCTTCGCCGGTTCCGGTTGCTGGAACCCGTTCGCACCCGACCCGGGCGACGGGAACCCTGACGTAGACGTCACCTATAAGGAGAGGACGAGCCCCGACAACGTCGTCTACAACCTGTACACCGCCTACAAGGACATGAACGCTCAGAAGTACCTGGAGTGCCTGGCCGAGGAGTTCGAGTTCCATCTGAACCCGGACGACTACGAGGACCCCGAGAACGAGCTTCCGGAGTACTGGGGCAAGCAGGACGAGCGCGACATCCACGAGGCGATGTTCGCCGAGGACTCCAACGTCGAGCGCATCACGTTGACGCTCACGAACTCCACCAAGGTGTTCAGCCAGGGCGAGAACCCCTCCGACCCCATGGACGATACGTGGACCTATCGCGAGCTTACGGACCTGCGTGTCACGGTCCCCAACGACCTCACGTACCTCGCGAACGCAGACCAGGAGTTCGTCTTCCGGATCGACCCGAACGAGACGGGGCCCGAAGGCGAGACTCTCTGGGAGATCATCTTCTGGTATGACCTCCAGGAGAGTCCCTACCGGAAGCCCATCGTCGAGGACACCGGCGACCGCGTGTCGTTCGGCCATCTGAAGGCGATGTACAGGCAGTAGGGCTCATATCGAGCCTATCTCCGAGATCACCGGGACGGGGGGCGGGAGACCGCTCCCCGTCTCTTTTTGTCCGGACGTGAGGGTCGCCTGGACCGCGCACGCCGCAGCCGCCTTGGCCGCGCGCCGCCGCAGCCGCCTTGACTGCGCACCATCGCGCCCATAGAATCCACGTGGAGCGGTGACGATCCTCACCCCGGAGTGTCAAGGATGCCCAGCGGTCGCTCGAAGAAGGCCCGGCAGGAACGGCGGGCCCGCAACCTGTCACTGGTTCGCTTCTCCCTGGTGGCGGCGGCCATCGTCGTCGTCGTGTTGCTCGGAGCCTGGGAGCTCATCGCGAGCGGCAGGGCCGCCGGTCTGGTCAACCGGTTCTTCGGGCCGAGCGAGCTCACCGGGCGCGCGGCCGAGCTCAACGACGCGGTCGACGCGGCCCTCGTGAGTCTGGGGGTCACGGGCGTCACCAGCGAGTCGGAGGAGAAGGCCGACGAACGCGCCCGATGGACGTGGTGGGACAAGTCGGGGACCATCCCGCACGGCGAGGGTGTCTTCGACTGCAACCTCACGGTCACGCGCGCGGTGAGGGACCTGGGTGGCAGGGTCGTTCGCGTCACCGAGAGGGGTCCCGACTGGCGGGGCGCCCGGACCATCGAGATGCGATTCGGCGTGGGCGGCGTGGAGACTCACCGCATCGTCCTTGGGGAGTCCGACCCGTCCGCCGGCAGCGCCTCGCCCCGCGCGGCAGACGACGGTCCGATGATCGCGATCGTGATAGACGACTTCGGCTACGCGCGGACCGATGTCGTGACCGGCTTCCTCGACGCTCCGTTCCCGCTCACGATCTCGGTCCTTCCGGGAACGCCCCACGGACAGACGCTCGCCGCGGCGGCGACTCGGGCCGGTAAGGAGGTACTGCTCCACCTCCCGATGGAGCCGGCGAGCTACCCCGACACCAACCCGGGGGATGGAGCCCTTCTCCTCTCGCACACGCACAGGGAGATCGCGTCACTCACCAGAGCGGCGTTCGACGAGATACCGGACGCCAAGGGCGTCAACAACCACATGGGTTCCGCGTTCGCGCTCGACCGCGCGCGGATGCGGACCGTCATCGCAGCCGTCGCCGAGCGCGGGCTCTTCTACGTGGACAGCATGACCACGCCGCAGTCCAGGGGCTACGCGGAAGCTGAGCGGGCCGGTGTTCCGACCGTCAGGAACAACATGTTCATCGACAGTCTGCTCGACGAGGAGGGGCGCATCGACGTCCGAACGCAGCTCGAGCGCTTGGAGAGTATCGCCCGCAAGCGCGGCTACGGCGTTGGCATAGGTCATCCCCATCCCGAGACCCTCCGTGCGCTCAGGACAGAGGTCCCGCGGATGATGGAGAGAGGGATCCGATTCGTCTTCGTTTCGGAACTGGTGAACTAGCATCGAGAAGGCGCGCCCTGCGTACGGTGACCTGCCGCCGTTCGCGATGAGGAGCGCATCGGAAGGAGTCGCCGAGTGATGAGACTATCTGTCAACGTGGACCACGTGGCCACCGTCAGAGAGGCCCGCGGGACGGACGAGCCCGACCCGGTGTGGGGGGCCGTCCTGGCCGAGCTGGCCGGCGCCTGCGGTATCACGGTTCACCTGAGAGGAGACCGGAGGCACATTCAGGAGCGTGACGTCGAGCTTCTTCGCGGGACGGTGGTCGGTATCCTGAACATGGAGATGAAGGCGTCGGACGAGATGGTCGGCATAGCCGTGGACGTCGGCCCGGACATGTGCACGCTGGTCCCCGAGGGCGAGGACGAGCTGACGACACAGGGCGGACTGGACGTCGTGAAGGAAGAGGACGCAGTGAGAGCCGCGGTCTCGGCCCTCAAGTCGGCCGGCATCGAGGTGAGCATATTCGTGGACCCGGACGTCGTTCAGGTGGGGCGCGCCAAGGCGGTCGGAGCGGACATCGTCGAATTGCACACGGGGATCTACGCGGACGCGGAGACCGTCGAGGACACCGAGCGCGAGCTCGAGAAGGTGCGGGTCGCCGCCATCGCCGCGAACGAGATGGGCCTGCGGGCTCACGGGGGTCACGGGCTCACGTACAGGAACGTCCAGCCCATAGCGGCCATCGCGGAGATCGACGAGGTGAGCATAGGGCACAGCATCGTGTCGCGGGCCGTCTCGGTCGGAATGGACCTTGCCGTGCGCGAGATGCTGGCGCTCCTGGACGTGGCGGAGTAGGACGGGCGGCCGGGGACGTGCCAGGCCGGGCGTCGCCGCGGAGTGGAGCGGCGTCACGCCCCGGTCCGGGGCGTGACGGTCCTCCGCGCGTAGCCGAGGAGCAACCCGCCGGGCAGAGCCCAGCCGACGAGCCTGTCGGTGAGGTTGTACCATCCCTGCGGTATGTGTCTCACGCCAAAGAGAGGACAGAACGACACGACGCGGAACTCCACCCCAGCCTTGTCGCCCCAGCGACGTCCGGCGCCCCTCTCGAGGCGCTCCCGAAGCTCGTCGTCCGTGAAGTCCCGGGCGGGGATCCTGTCGTGGCGTCCCAGCGACCTCCGGAGCCACGTCGCCCTGGGTATGACCAGAAGCACCCACTCGCCGGACAGCTCGAAGTGCCTGTCTATGATCTCCTGGCGCATCGGTTCCTCGAAGTGCTCCGGGACCCCGTAGGACCAGACGATGTCGTATCGCTCCCTGAGCTTGTCGTCGTCCCCGATGGCGCGAAGGCCCTGACGCTCCATGTACGTGAGCATCTCGGGATTGACCTCGTAGAGGTCTGGGACGTCGCAGCGCATCATCTCGTGCAGCCGCTTGCTGTGAATGCCCCTGCCGGCTCCAAGCTCCAGGAGGGTGCGCTCGGGCCCCCATCCCAGCGTGTTGGCGACCGCCTCGAGGACGACCTCGTCCACGTCGGTCCATCTCAGATTTCTGACGTCCTGCCAGTACGGAGACCATTCCGTGGACATCCGCCGTCCTCCCGTTCGCACCGTGGCGCGGGCCGTTCCGCCCGCGCCGCTAGACCACGTGACTGGCCCAAGACTATCCGATAACTTCACAAAGGCCAAGGGCCTGCAGGCGCCGCCGTCGGGGCGGCCGAACCTGCGGCGCTGGCCGTCGCCGGGGCCTGCGGCCCTGAGCCTGCGCCCCTGCGCCCACGGCCGGGACCCGGCAGCGGGAGGCCGTGGCCCCGTGGTCCGGGCCGCCGGGGTTTCGCGTTGACCGCCCCCCCGAAGTCGGGTTATCATCGAAAGTTACTCATCTCAAAGAGGCCCCCTTCGCGGACGGCCTCGACTCGGATGGTCCGACTACTTACGGAGGGAGTTCATGACGTCTAACATGAGATGGAGGACGCTTCTCGTCATCATCGTCGTCCTCTTGTCGGCGTGGAAGGCATCCTACACGTTCAGGTTCTTCTCGCTTTCCGACGAAGACAAGGCACAGATGCCGCCCGAGGAGCTGGCTTCCATCGAAGACCAGTCACTCAGGCTCGGGCTCGACCTTCAGGGCGGCATGCATCTCGTGCTCGAGGTGGACAAGGAAGGGTTGCCGGAGGACGAGGCCGCCGATGCGATGGAGCGGGCGCTCGAGGTCATCGGGAACCGCATCGACCAGTTCGGCGTGTCGGAGCCCTCGATCCAGCAGGAGGGTGCCGACCGGATCATCGTCCAGCTTCCGGGTCTCCAGGACGAGCAGCGCGCGAAGCGGCTCATCGGTCGCACCGCGCTCCTCGAGTTCGTGCACGTGGAGTCGCCCGAAGGCATCGACATCGTCTTCCGGACGATCGACAGGGCCCTCCTGGCCGTCATGGAGGCCGACGGAGAAGAACCCGTCGATCCCGGCATGGACCTTCCCGCAGGCGAAGCGGAGCAGCTCGAGCGGGAGCATCCTTTCTCTGCCCGGGCGCGCTACTACGGGAATCTGCCCTACTTCCCCGAGGCCGACGTCGCTTGGATCGACGCTCAGCTGGCGAGACTCGATCTCTCCCGGGTTCTGCCCTCGAAGGAAGGCGAGTCCGGCGTTCCGAGGGTGCGCCTTCGCTGGGGTCTGGAGAGCAGGACGCTGCCGGACGAGCAGGACTACCGGCCGCTCTACGTCCTGAGCGCTGACGCCCTCATGACCGGCTCCGTGGTCGTTTCGGCCGACATCAGGCCGGGACTCGACCCGGACCGCCCGAACTCGCCGGGCGTCTCGATGCGGCTCACCCGACAGGGTGGACGCGTCTTCGCCGAGCACACGGCCGAGAACGTGGGGAACTACCTGGCGATGCTCCTGGACGACAAGGTGCAGTCGGCGCCCATCATCGAAGGTCGCATCCCCGCCGGCACGCCCGCGTCGATCACGGGCAGCTTCACGGACGAGGAGGCCAGGGACCTCGCCATCATGCTCCGCGCGGGCAAGCTCCCGGCTCCGATGACCGTCATCGAAGAGAGGACGGTCGGTCCGTCGCTCGGACGCGACTCGATCGCGCTCGGCATTCAGGCGATGCTCATAGGCGGCGTGCTGGTCGTGCTCTTCATGCTCATCTACTACAAGGCCGCAGGCGCGGTCGCGGTGGGGGCGCTCGTCGCGAACCTCCTCCTCATCGTGGCGCTCATGGCCGGCCTGCCCGTCAATCCGAGGCCGGCGCTCACGCTGCCTGGACTGGCCGGCATCATCCTCACGATAGGCATGGCGGTCGACGCCAACGTGCTCATCTTCGAACGCATCAGGGAGGAGCTCCGCAACCAGAAGACGATACGAGCGGCGATCCGCGACGGCTACGAGCGCGCCTTCATGACGATCATGGACGCGAACGTGACGACGCTGATCGCGGCCGGCGTGCTCCTGCGTTTCGGCACCGGTCCCATCAAGGGATTCGCGGTCACGCTCTCTCTGGGAATCCTCGCGAGCATGTTCACTGCGATCGTGGCGACGCGAGTGGTATTCGATCTCGTTACCATCAAGTGGAACGTCAAGCACTTGAGCATCTAGGAGCCCGGGTCCGGCGTCCGCTCGACGGGCGCAACGGGCCGCGAGTCCGGGGGCTCGGTTCGACCCGGCGCTTTTAGGAGGCATGATGGAGTTTCTTGTAGGGACCCACTTCAACTTCCTCGGTCACAGGCGGGCGGCGTTCATCGTGTCGGTCGTCCTGATCCTGGCGGGAGCGATATCGCTCATCGCTCACGGCGGCCCGAAGCTCGGCATCGACCTCGACGAGGACGGCGGGATCCTCATCCAGATCCGCTTCGAGCAGGCGATCGAGGCGCAGCAGATTCGCGACTCGATCGAGGGGATAGGCATGGGCGGAGGGGAGATACAGCACTTCGGCGGCGACCGCGAGGCGATCATCCGAATGGCCGTCGTTGACGGGATGGAAGACCAGGCGGGGGAGATCATCAACGCCCTGAACCGCGACCATCCCGAGAACAGGGCTGAGATGAGGCGCCAGGAGCTCGTTGGGCCGAAGGTCGGCAAGGAGCTCCAAGCCAAGGCGACGCAGGCCATCATCATCGCACTCGTTCTCATCCTCGCCTACATCTCGATCCGGTTCGAGTTCAAGTTCGCCGCCGGCGCCGTGGCCGCTCTGGCACACGACGTGGCCATAACGTTCGGCATGTTCTCCCTGACGGGCCGCGAGATATCCCTGCCCGTCATCGCGGCGTTCCTGACCATCGTGGGCTATTCGCTGAACGACACGATCGTCATCTACGACCGGATCAGAGAGAATCGCCGCAAGCTGTACGGGAAGAGCTTCGTCGACATCGTGAACACGAGTCTGAACGAGTCGCTCTCAAGAACGATCGTGACGTCGCTGACGACGCTGCTCGTCGTCCTGTGCCTCTTCATCTTCGGCGGAGAGGTCATCAAGGACTTCGCGTTCGCGCTGCTCATTGGAGTCATCGTCGGCACGTACTCCTCCATCTACGTAGCGAGCCCGCTCGTGGTCGAGTGGCAGATACACGCGGAGGCGCGCAGGAGGGGGCGTCACAAGTAGCGCGGCGTCGGAGCGAGCCTCGGTCCCTCGCGGGCGATCCCGCCGGGGCGCAGGGGCGAGCGGAGATCCGAGATTCGGGCGGCGTCCGTAACGCGGACGTCGCCCTTTCGCTTTGTCGGAGCCTCCTGGGTCTCGTTGCCTCGCCCGGCGGGTGCGGCGTGCCGGAGTCATAGCGCCCGGCCCTCCGGAGTTTGGCGGCGCGCCGCCGCCGGTTAGAATGGACCATGGTGAACGCGACGAGGCGTTCGTGCGTCTCAAGGGGTAGGGTCGCGAGCTACGCGACGGAACGGAAGCGGCAGGGATTGCGCCAGCACCGGGCGACGCGCGCGACCTCGCGGTCGCGGGTCGACCTCAAGGGAGGGATCGTGACGAGAGCTTGGCCGGCCCTGAGCCGCGCCGTGGTGGCGGCGGCTCTCGCGGTTCTCCTCGCGGGGACCGCGGCAGCCGAGTCGGGCGCCGGCGTGACGGTCGGTCGGCTCAAGTACCGTGGCGGTGGCGACTGGTACGCGAACCCCACGAGCCTTCCGAACCTGCTCGCCGCTCTTCGCGGCCGCACCGCAATCGACGTCGCGGAGCGACCGGTGACCGTAGCCCCCGAGGACGACGAGCTCCTGCTCTGCCCGATCGTCCACGTGACCGGGCACGGGCGTGTGGCGTTCAACGACAGCGAGGCGGCGGCGCTCCGGAGGTACCTGGACCGCGGCGGGTTCATCTGGGCCGACGACAACTACGGGATGGACCGCTCGTTCCGTGCCGCGATCGGAAGAGTCCTGCCGGGAGCTTCGTTCGTCGAACTGCCGTTCGACCACGGCATCTATCACTCGTTCTACGACTTCCCGGACGGTCTCCCGAAGGTCCACGAGCACGACGGGGGTCCTCCGCACGGGTACGGCGTCTTCCACGAGGGGCGGCTCGTCATCTTCTACAGCTTTAACACCGACGTAGGCGACGGCATGGAAGACGCGGAGGTCCACCATGACCCGCCGGAGACGCGCGAGGCCGCTCTCCGCATGGGCGTCAATATCGTCGTCTACGCGCTCTCGAACTGACCCGGCGCTCGTGTGACGCCGGCGGTGCGAGACGAGAGATGCTATCGAGGGGACACGATGAGCGGAACGACCACGGCCGGAGCGCACGCGGGACTGCTCTCGCGAATCAACGCCGCGGGCCGCCGCTGGAGGCGCCGCGCGGCGCTCACCGGCGCGTTGCGCGTGGCGGCCGTTCTCCTCGCCGTCGTCGTCGCCGAGCTCGTGCTCGACTCCATCCTGCCTCTTCCGTCGTGGGCGCGCGTCGGGTGGAGCGCCGGCGCTCTCCTGTTCCTGCTCGTGGGCTCCATCGTCTGGATCGTGAGACCTCTCACGAGGCGCATTGACGCCGTTCGGACCGCGGCGCTGATCGAGCGCGAGCACCCGGAGCTCGGTGAGATGCTCGAGTCCGCCGCCGAACTCGGAGCCGCGCGCGGCAGGGGGAAGACCGGCTACTCCGTTGAACTCATCGACGCCCTCATCGCCAGGGTCGTCTCCGAGACGACGGGCCTCGATCTCTCCACCGCCGGGAGGGACCCCGGCGGTGTGTTTTGGGCGAGGGTGTTCGCCGGCACCGCGGTCGTCTGCACGCTCGCCCTCCTCGCGGTGGCCCCGAGGCTGGGGTCGGCCGTGGGTCGCATGGTCCATCCTCTCTCCGTCCGTTCGGAGCCCGCCGTCCGGCTGTCGGTCGCGCCCGGGGACGTCACGCTCGTCGCGGGTGACGACCTCCGCGTCTCCGCGACCGTCGAGGGGCCTCACGAGGGCGCGCCTTCCGTCCGTTTCGATGTCGAGGGTGAGCTTCCACTCGTCCGCGCGATGTCTCCTCGGGACGACGGTTCGTACGCCGCGACTCTCCGCGCCATCCGGGCGCCGCTCGACTACTCCGTGTCGGCCGGGGACGCCGTGAGTCCTACCTACGGCGTGACGCTCGTTGAGCGCCCCTTCGTGACGGGCATCCGTCTCGAGTACGAGTTCCCACCATACTCGGGACTCCTCCCGCGGACCGTCGACGAGAACACCGGGGACGTGACCGCCCTGGCGGGCACGAGGGTCGGACTTCGCGTCGACGCCAGCAAGCCGCTCGAGCGCGCGTGGCTCGCGTTCGCGGACGGTGAGTCCCTGGGGCTCGAGCGCAGAGGCCCCGCCACGTTCGGCGGAGAGCTGGTCGTGCGCGCGAGCGGGGGCTACTCCGTCCGGGTCGTGGACCGCGACGGCCTGGGCAACCCGGACCCGACCGAGTACACCGTCGTCGCGATTCGCGACGAGCGGCCGCTCGTGCGCATCGTGGAGCCCGGGGAGGACCGCGAAGTGCCCAGGGGCATGATGCTCCCCTTGGCGGTGTCGGCCGTCGACGACTACGGCGTCTCGTCGATCGCCGTGCGGTACTCGATCCAGGGCCGCGCCGAGGAGGGCGTCGTCCCCGTCGCCGAGTACGGCGCGTCCGCCCCCCGCGAGGTCGCTCGGGAGCTGGAGTGGGACCTCGCGGAGACCGGTATGCTCCCGGGGTCGGTCATGGCCTACTTCGCGGAGGTGACGGACAACGACGCCGTCAGCGGCCCCAAGACGACAAGGAGCGAGAGCTATCTCCTCCGGTTCCCGTCGATGGCGGAGCTCTACAGCGAGGTCGTCGGCGAGCAGGACGACATCGTCACGGATCTCGACGAGCTCGTCGAGGAGCAGGAGGCGCTCCGGACCGAGTTCGAGGAGATTCGTGAAGAGGTGCGAAGCGACCCGTCCGTCGACTGGCAGGAGCAGGAACGCGTCGAGGAGGCCCTCGAGCGTCAGGAGCTGCTGGCCGAGGACGTGTCCGAGATGGCCGACCGCATGAGCGACCTCACCGACAAGATGAGCGAGAGCGAGCGCGTGACGATGGAGGCGCTCGAGAAGACCGAGGAGATCACGAGGCTCCTCGACGAGGTCGCTACCGAGGAGATGAAGGAGCTGCTCGAGGCGCTCCGCGAAGCCATGGAGAAGCTGAGCGCTGACGACATGAGTCGCGCGATGGACAGGATGGCGGTCACGCAGGACGACTACCTGCGGAGACTGGAGCAGACCCTCAATCTGCTCAGGCGCGTCAAGGCGGAGCAGCAGCTCGCGGACGCGGCCAACCGCGCCGAAGATCTGGCCGGGCGGGAGCAGGAGGTCGCGAGGGAGGCCGGAGAGAACCCCGGTCCCGAGGAGAGCGAGAGCCTGGCCGCCGAGCAGGAACGGTTGCGCGACGCCGCTGAGCAGCTCCGGAAGGACATCGAGAAGGCGATCTCCGAGATGCAGGCCGTCGACCAGGAGGCCGCCGCGGACATGCAGAAGGCGCTGGACGAGATGGAGCGGTCGGGCACCATCGACAAGATGGAGAAGGCCGGGCTCGACCTCGCCGGAGGCAAGCCCTCGGAGGCGAAGTCGCAGTGCGAATCGGCGGCGAACGATCTCCTGGCCCTCTTCACGAAGCTCTCCAGCTGCCAGGGCGGGATGTCGTGCAGCCTGAACCAGCGTGACAGGGAGACGACGATGCGCGCCATCGACGAGCTCCTGGGAGTCTCGGCGGAGCAGGAGGAGATCGTGACATCCGTGGAGGGTCGCGAGAGGATCGCGCGCTCCGAGATCGTCGACCTGGTCCGCAAGGAGACCGACCTCATCGAGGCGATGTCCGCCATCGCGGAGCGCACGTTCGAGAAGTCGAAGGACTCCTTCACGATCGATCCCAAGCTCCTGCGCCAGATAGGAGCCGTTCAGGCGATGATGTCGAACGCCGCGGTCAGGATCGCGGACGGAGGGACGGCCGCGGGGCGCAACGAGGCGAAGCGGGCCCTGGGCGGGGTCAACGGTCTCATCGTCGATCTCCTTTCGAAGAACCAGGGTCAGTCGCAGGGCGGGGGCAGCGCCATGCAGCAACTGATGCAGCAGTTGCAGCAGATGGCGCGGCAGCAGGAGGCGCTGACCGACGCCACCGAGGAGCTGCGCCGCCAGATGGAACAGTCGGGCATGGGCGCTGAGATGACCCGCCAGCTCGCCGACATCAAGGCGCGCCAGGAGCAGATGCTGGAGGAAGCGAGGCGGCTCGCGAACGAGTTTGGCGACAGGCGAGAGATACTGGGACGGCTCGACGACACGGTGGACGAGATGGAGGCGACGCTCGCGGAGATGGAGCGAAGCGGCGCGTCACAGGAGACGGTCGATCGACAGAAGCGCATCCTGTCCCGGCTCCTCGACGCGCAGCGTTCTCTCCGCAAGCGTGACTACACGAAGGAACGCAGGTCTCGCGAGGGCGAGAGCTACTCGCGCACCTCGCCTGGAGCGCTGCCCGACGACCTCGCGCGCGCGAGCGAGGAGTTGCGCGAGGACCTTCTGAGAGCGATGCAGCGCGACTACCCGTCTGAGTACCGGGCGCTCATACGCGCGTACTTCGACGGTCTCGCGCGGGACGCGGAGAACGGAGGTGGCGAGTAGATGAGAACCTTCTTCTCCGGAAGCGGTCGCAGGATGGAGGCGCGCGCTCCGACGCCGTCGGTGGCTCCGCTCGCCTTAGGGATCCTCCTCATGTCGGCGGCCATTCTCCTCTCTCCGATCCCGTCGCACGCCCGCGGCGAGGGGAAGAACGCGAGGGAGCTCTTCCTCGCCAGCCAGTCGCTCGTGCTGGGGAACGTAGAGGAGGCCATCAGGATCTACGAGCGGATCCTCACGGCAGATCCCTCGGAGGAGCGCGCCTTCTGGGGCCTGGTCGAGGTCTACGCCTCGGCCGGGATGGACCGCGAGCATCTCGTTCCGCTCCTGACCGAGTGGCTCGAGGATCATCCGGACGACCTTCGCGCGAAGAAGGAGCTGGGAGCCGGCTACGCGAGGTTGGGCGACCACGACCGCGCGCACGAGCTGTGGATGCAACATCTACACCAGGGCGTCCCCGACGCTTCGCGCTACTCTGAGATCGGCGCGCTCGAACTCCGCTATCGCATGGTCGAATACGCCGTCGAGACGTACCTCGAAGCTCGCCGCACGTTCGAGCTCCCCGACTTCTTCGCGCAGGAACTCGTGCGGGCATACACCGAGCTCGGGCGCTACGAAAAGGCGATCGCGGAGTGCGTCATCGCCGTGAACGAGCACTCCGGCATCGTCCAGTGGGCGGTCAATCGCGTCGAGCTGATGCTCGACGAGGGCGCGTCCCGGCGTGACGTCGAGCGGCTGACGGACGAGATAGCGCGGTCGGACGACGCCAGTCCGTCCGTTCTCAACTTCGCCGGGAGCGTCTACGTCGCGCTCGATCGCCCGGACCGCGCCCTCGAGACGTTCCTTCTGGCCGACACCGCCATCGGGGACGACGGCAGGTTCCTCCTGGATCTGGCGGGCCTTCTGGACGACGCCGGTCTGGCGGGCCGGGCGCGCGAGGCATACGCGGCCGTCCAGGAGCGGCATCCGGGCACAATGCACGCGGCGGAGGCGGGCGTCGGGATCGGACGCGGCCTCGCCAGGGAGGGGAAGGTCGAGGAGGCGCTGTCGGAGCTCCGCGGCACCGGCGAACGATACCCGCAGTTCTCGGAGGGTGGCGAAGCGTTGCTCGCCGCCGCCGAGCTGGAGTTGACCGCGCTTCGAGACCCCGACGCGGCGCTCGCGACGGTGGAGGTGCTGCTCGACGAGCGCCGTGGCAGAGGCAAGCAGCTCATCGAGGAGGCCGGCCTTCTGCGCGTCACGGCTCTCCTCGCCCTGGGACGGTTCGCGGACGCGCACACGGCGGCAGAGGCGCTCCTGTCCGGGAGGATGAGAGACCACGCCCAGGAGAGGGCCGCGTACCACCTCGGGTTCTCGTCGTTCCTCGAGGGTGAACACAGGCGGGCGCTCGAGGAGTTCCGCGCCATGATAGAGGCCGACCCGTCCGGCGCCCTCGTGAACGACGCGCTGAGACTCATGCTTCTCGTCGCGGAGGCGGAAGAGGGGTCGGACGACGGGCCCCTGCACACTCTGTCGTTCGCCTACCACGCCCACCTGCGCGGTGAGGACGCGCGCGCCGCGGGGCTCCTGGAGGAGGTCGTCGACGCGAGCCCCGGAAGCGCCGCCGCGACCGAAGCGATGCTCCTCCTGGGCGCGCTCGCGTCCGCGGCCGGCGACCACGGCCGGGCTCTGGACATCTACGCCGCCGTCGTCGTCGAGAGCTCGTCGCTGACCGCGCGCGCGGAGGCTCTCATGCGCTCGGGCGACATCATGCTCCACCACCTCGACCGGCCGGACGAGGCGGTGCGGCGCTACTCCGCGATCCTCGCCGACCTCCCTACGAACGCGCTCTCCGGTGAGGCGCGGAGGAAGATCGAAGCGATTCGGAAGAACGGGGGCGTGGAGGGATGATGCGGACGCGCGGAACGAGAGGGACGCGAGTGGGACACGGGATTCTCGTGGACGGACGCGCGCCGGCGCGGGTGAGGCGGGGAGCGGCGACTCTCGCGTGTCTCATCGTTTCGCTGGCCGTTCTCTCCGGCGTGGCGAACGCCGTCCTCATCCCGATGGACCTGACGCAGACCGACCACCTGAAGGCCTATGGGCTGGCCTACTGGGCGCTCGAGAGAGGCTACCGCGTCGAGTGGCTCCTGAACTACAGGGCCGGCTCGTTCCTGCTGCTTGACGGCGGGGCGGACGTGACCGACGAGTGCCGCTACCGGGGCGTGGCCTGGGAGGAACCGGGCGGGGCCGAGCTCGCCGGCATCTACAGGACCATCGAGGAAGAGAACATGGAGGTCGTCCTCCTCGAGAAGGCTCCGGCGGTCGCGCTCTACGCCCCCGACAACATACAGCCGTGGGACGACGCGGTGATGCTGGCGCTCGAGTACGCCGAGATCCCCTACGACGTCGTCTGGGACAGAGAGGTGCAGGCGGGTGAGCTCTCGCGCTACGACTGGCTGCATCTGCACCACGAGGACTTCACGGGGCAGTACGGGAAGTTCCACGCGTCGTTCAGAAACGCCGAGTGGTACACGCAGCAGAAGGAGTACTACGAGCGGCTGGCGGCCGAGCAGGGCTTCGCCTCCGTGGCGGAGCACAAGAAGGCGAGCGCCAGGGCGATGCGCGAGTACGTCGTGAGCGGCGGGTTCCTCTTCTCGATGTGTTCGGGGACGGACAGCTTCGACGTGGCCCTGTCGGCCGAGGGCGTCGACATCGTGGACGCGCCGTTCGACGGTGACCCACCCGACCCCGACTATCCGGACAGGCTCGACTACGCGAAGTGCCTGGCCTTCACCGACTTCACGCTGATCCCGAGCCCCAACGTCTACGAGTTCTCCGACGTCGACATGACCGACGTGACGAAACTCAGACCCCAGGAGATCGACTACTTCACGCTCTTCGAGTTCGCTGCGAAGCACGACCCCGTGCCCACGATGCTCACGCAGTGTCACGTGAACGTCGTCCGTGGGTTCATGGGCCAGACGACGACGTTCCGCCGGAGCCTGGTCAAACCGCACGTCACCGTCCTCGGGGACTACCCCGGCACGGAAGAGGTCAAGTACGTGCACGGGAGCCAGGGGCGCGGCACGTTCACGTTCATGGGCGGCCACGACCCGGAGGACTACAGGCACATGGTGGGAGACCCGCCGACCATCCTGTCGATGCACAAGATGTCGCCGGGCTATCGCCTGATCCTGAACAACGTGCTGTTCCCGGCGGCGAAGAAGAAGGAACGGAAGACGTAGGCCGGACGGACCGACCCCTGGTCTTGAAGGGGGTCGCCGGGCGACGCTTCGACGCGGTGGGACGTATCCCCACGAACAGAAGGCCCCGCCACAGAGGCGGGGCCTTCCTCGTTCCGCGCGCCTCGGCGTGTCGGCTCAGCTTCCCGCGAGCTCCGAGATGCGTTCGTTCACGCCGTCGAGCTCCTTCGTGAGCTCGTCACGGTAGCCTTCGAGAGCGACCAGGCGCTCGGCGCGAGTCACGAACCTCCTCGCGAAGCCGTGCGGGTCGCAGCAGCAACAGCTACCGCCGTGTCCGTCGTGGTCGCCGTGGGCTCCGTGTCCGTGGAAGCCGTGCGTCCCTCTGCCTTTGGGCTCACAACACATGTTCGTCACCTCCTTTCGCGTTCGGGTGAGAAGCGAACTGCGCGTACGGACGTAAGCAATTAACCAAACACTTAACCACGAGAGCATGAAGAAGGGGAGACCCGGGTCTCCCCTCCGGCAACTACTTGTTCCGCAACCGCGCTATCCGGTCGTTGACCTTCCCGAGTTCCGCCTCCAGCCGCCCCTTGCGGCGCTTGAGCGCCGCGAGATCGTCGGCGGAGCAATCGCGCTCGCCTTCGCCGTGACACCCGCAGCTGCAGACGTCGATGAGCATTCCGCAGCAGGAGTCGAGTCCCTCCTCGTCGAGCGAGTACGGGACTCTGTATCCGTCGCGTTCGCTGGTGACGAGCCCCGCCTGCCTCATGAGTTTGAGGTGCTGTGACACTGCCGCCGGCGTGACCCCGAGTATCTCCGCGATGTCGCTGACACCGATCGGACCGTGCGCCTTCAGGATCTCGATGATCCCGAGGCGCGTGCCGACGGCCAGCACCTTGAACATCTCGGACGGGTCGTGTGACGGATCGTGTCTCTTCTTCATGCTCGCGTTCCGTGGTCTCGTGTCCTCGCGCCGCTCTGAGGGGTCCTGTGGCGGGCGGCCCGGCGGTTCATGTACTTAAGTCTATACTTAATTATAATCGAGGGCGGGATCCTGTCAAGCGGGAATCCGGACCCGACGAGCCCCGGGAGTTGAACCGGGGCCGTTCGTGTGCCACGATGCGATCCTCTCCTGCGGGCCTGGGCTCGTTCCAAGGGAGAGGCGGGCCCGAGGCCGCCGCCGGCGGGGTCTATGGAGTTCCGGTTCCGGGAGAGGCGCGTGCGCACGTCACCCAACATAGGTCACAGGCTCGTGGTGCGCGACAACGTCGGGCGCGCGGTCGCCATGATCTGTCTGGCGGGTCTCTCGTTCTCCATGGTGGGCATCGCGGTCAGGATGTCCGGCAACATCCCGGTGTATGAGAAGGTGTTCTTCCGCAGCATCGTGTCGCTCGCGGCGATGTCGTTCCTCGCGGTGCGCAGCCGCGACAACCCGTTCGTTCGCGACGGGCTCACGCGCATCCTCGTTGTGCGGGGCGCGTTCGGGACCGCGGCGATGACGCTCTACTTCTTCGCCATCGAGCGGCTGACCCTGGCCGACGCCACGATCCTGAACAAGCTCTCCCCGTTCTTCGTCGCCCTCTTCGCCGTTCTCTTCCTCAAGGAGAAGCTCTCGAAACACGCCCTCCCCGCGCTCGCCTGCGCGTTCGTGGGCGCGGCCCTGGTCATCAAGCCGCAGCTCGACCTGGGCGCCCTCCCGGCGGCGGCGGGTATCATGTCGGCGGCCGCGTCGGGGGCGGCGTACACGATCGTCCGCTTCCTCCGCGGGAAGGTGTCGCCCTACCGCGTCGTCCTCTTCTTCGCGCTCGTGTCCGCGGTCGCGATGGTGCCGCCGATGGTCGTGCGCTACGTTCCTCCGACGGGAGAGCAGCTCGCGTACATGCTGGGCGCGGGGGTCTTCGCCACGAGCGGGCAGCTCTTCCTTACGCTCGCGTACCACCAGGCGCCGGCGACCAAGATATCGATCTACAACTACGCACACGTGATCTTCGCATTCGTGGCCGCGCTCCTGCTCTGGGGCGAGGTGCCGGACGCCGTCAGCATCACCGGGGCCGTCCTCATCGTCGCCGCGGCGGTCTACAACCACTGGAAGGTCGTCGGCATCCGCGCCGTGCCCCCGCCTGCCTGACTCAGTCCGCGCTTGCCCCGAATGACGCTCATATTGTATAATTGCGTGCATATGGCAAGTGTCGCGCTTGTGGCCGTCCCCGCCGGTCACTTGACGCGCGAGAGACCCCGTGCGGGCAACCGATGCCATGACGCGCTCCTTCGACCACCATGGACGGGCGGCGCTCCTCCTCATCCTCGCGTGCGCCTTGGCCGCGGCGTCCACGGTCGCCCATGCCGTGGGTGTCTCGATCGTCAGCGAGGACGGCGCCTGGTCCTGGTTCTCGGACCCGAGAGCCTTCTGCGACGGGGAGGTCGTGATAGCCGGATGGGTCACGACGAGGGGGAGCATACAGGTAGGCTCGCACGACGTGCTCGACGGGAACACGACCATCGCAGAGCTGGAGCACGAGTTCGGGCCCGACGACCACGACTATCCCGCCTTCTTCCAGACGAGCGACGGCCGCTACACGGCCTTCTACTCCGGTCACGCCAGGTACGGTACCCACAACCTCTACAGGACAGGCCGGTACACCTGGGACATCACCGAGTGGAACGACCGGGACTCCACCCACGTGAACACGTCCGGAAGCGCGGGTGTCACGTACTCGAATCCGTACGCGATACCCGGAGAGACCGACGAGATCTACCTCTTCTGGCGCGGGGCCGACTGGAAGCCGGCCTACGCCTCCGGGACGTACGACCCGGTGTCCCGCGAGTGGAGCTGGGTGTTCCGGGGCAAGCTCATAACGACTTCGTATGGGCGCCCGTACGTGAAATACGCCCAGGGCGACGACAAGATAGGCTTCGCGTTCACCAACGGGCATCCCAAGGAGACCCCGAGCAACATCTACTACGCGGCCATCGCGAAGGACGCGGAGGGATACCCCTCGTACTACGGCGCCGACGGAACGTTCATCAAGCGACTGACCATGGGTCCCCTGACGCTGAGCGAGGCGGACACGGTGTTCAACCGTCTGGCCGACCCGACCGTGACCGGCGACAACTCCTGGATATGGGATCTCACGTTCGACTGCGGAGGCGATCCCGTGGTCGCATTCGCCTCGTTCCCCTCGAGGACGCACCATCAGTATCACTGGGCCCGATACGACGGATGGGGATGGGAGGACGAGATACTGGTTGCGGACGCCGGGGGCTCCGTTGCCGACACGACGATCGGGGCTCCGCAGTACTACTACTCCGGGGGACTCGCACTCGACCCGGTCGATCCGACCATCACATACGTCTCCGTGGAGAACGGCGTCGGCGGCTGGGACATCCGGCGGATGAGGAGGCTCGCCCCAGACACGTGGGACGTCGAGGCCATCACCGACGGGGCCACCGTGGACAACCTGCGTCCCGTCGTTCCACGTGGACGCCCGGAGGACATCGAGATGGTCCTCTGGATGAGCGGGACGTACGACTACTACGTGAACAACATCGAGTCCGAGGAGCCGGCGCGGGACGACACGCTCTACTATGACACGGCGATCCTCTGTTGGGCCGACCCGGCCGCGACCGACGTGCCCGACGGTGTCGTGGCCGCGGGCGTCAAGCTCTATCCCAACCAGCCGAACCCCTTCAGCGGGAGCACCGAGATCGCCTACGCGCTCGGCTCGGGCGGGCGCGTGAGCCTCAGGGTCTACGACGCGTCCGGACGCGTCGTGCGCGCCGTCGTCGACGACGAGCTGCCTGCGGGCCGCCACAGCGCGGTGTGGGACGGCCGCGACGGGCGCGGCCACCTGGTGGCGTCAGGCGTCTACTTCGTGAGGCTCGAGGCCGACGGCAGAACGGAGACCCGCCGGGCCGTGCTGGTGAGATAGCCTGCGGTCGCGACCCGCCGGGCCGTGCCGGTGAGATGGCCGGCGTCCGAGACACGCCGTGGCGTTGCCGGTGGGTCGAAAACGGGCCCGGCAGCAGGACCGAGCCCCGGATGCTCCTTCTCGAGGAGCGTCCGGGGCTCTCTTGTCGTTCCCATCGTGTCGCGACGTGGACGGCCTAGGCCCCGTCCCCCCAGGCCAGGAGCGTCTCGATCTCCTTGGCGAACGTCTCCTCCAGGCCCTCGCCGTATCCGATGTGACGGAACATGAGCCGTCCCGACTGGTCTACGATGACCGTCGTCGGGATGCCCGCGATGCCGTACGCGTCGAAGACGGCCCGGTCGGGGTCGTTCAGAAGCGTGTGCGTCGCACCGTTCTCGTCTATGAACTCGACGGCCGCGGCCGTCCTCTTGCCCCTGTCGATGGAGACGATGACGACCGGCTGCCCCTGCGTCTCGTTGTGAAGCTCCACGATGTGCGGAAACTCCGCACGACAGGGTCCTCAGCCATACGACCAGAAGCACAACATCACGACGTTGCCCCTGAGTCCGGAGAGCGCGACGTCGTTGCCGGAGCGGTCGACGAGAGTGAACTCGGGTGCCTGTCGGACACCCGCGTAGCGGCGCGCCTCGACGAGCCCGGGGATCTCATCGCGCGACCTGCCCTCGGCGTCCAGGATCTCGCCGAGCTGCTCTCTGATCTCCTCGCTGGGGAGCACCGACCGCGCCAGAAGACGCGAGAGAAGGTCGACCGCGCCGTCGGCGTTGGACGACTCATCGTATACGCCCAGGAGCGCCGTGACCCGCGGGTCGTCGAGCTCCGGCACCTCGTCGTCGTGAGCGAGCGCCGACTCGAGGGCGAGCGCCGCCTCGTCCAGGTTCGAGAGAGCCCGCTGCGCCAGTCCCACCGCGAAGAGGACGCGTCCGCTGTCCGCCCTGTCCTCGACGAGCTCCATGGCGGCGTTCGCCAGCCCCAGAGCGGCCTCGGGGTCGAGACCGCGTTCGACCATGTCGAGACTCACGGCGCGCAGCAGCGGCCACATGCCGGGCCGCCTGCCGATCTCCAGGATCTCCCTCACGGCCGCGAGGGCAAGCTCGGTGTCCAGGTCGGCGGCCACGTCGTACCTGTTCTCGAGGATGATCACGCGCATCGACGGACAGGGGTCGGCCGCGAGGAGCGAGTCCGTGACGGCGATCGCCCGCTCCGCGCCGAACGCGTCGGACGTCCGGCCCAGGGTCCAACCGAGTGCCCCGCTCATGATGGCGGTGTCAGACGTCGTCACCGGCCCCTCCAGGCAGCCGAAGCCCTTGGCGGCCAGCTCGTACGGCGTCCAGTGGTCGCGGGAGGAGATGATCTCCTCGGGTGTGACGAAGTCGAGCGCGTATCCGTGGAAGCTCGCGACCTGGAGGAGGACGCCGGGCGGGACGTCGACACCTTCCAGGAGGCCTCTGGCCACATCGCTCGCCCGCTCCCAGTAGGAGTGCTTGTCCTCTTCCTCGTAGTACCCGCGGATGACGAGACCCCCGTGGAGCTCTGCGGTCAGACGGTGCTTGAGTTCCATCGGGAGTTCCACGGAGAGCAGCGAGTCGCAGACGGCCACGAGCCCGTCGCCCTCTCCCGTCTCGTAGGCGGCCTCGGATATTCCCTCGGCGATCGTCCGCAGCTGTTCCGACTTGAGTCCGCCGCGGGTCCTCGCGATGTCCACGAGCGCCGCGACGCGCTCCGACGGGTCGGCCATCTCTCCCGCGGCCTCTATGTCGGAGTCGAGGCGCGCACGGCGTGACGCCGTGACCCCGTACGTGATTGCCGCTGCCGCGACGAACACTACGACGAACCAGATCGCTCGCTTCATCGTTTCCTCCGGAGTGGCCCGGACGTCCCGAGACGGCGGGCTCCGGGCGTGGGACGTGCCTCATGGAGGGTGGGGGGCGACGGGCCGGGTCGGGCCTTCCCGCTCGAGCCGGACTCCCTGAGAACCTCCATCCTCGCGCGAGAGGCCACGGTATCACGAGTTTGAAATTGACTTCAAGGTGTTACTGGTCTACCCTATCTTACGTGGTGATGGGGAGATGCGGATGATGGTGGTCGAGACTCACCCTTGGGCTGTCTCCGTTCAGGAGGCGTTCAGGATCCAGGAGGAGCTTCGGAAGAAGCTCGTTCTGGAGGACGTCACGGATGCCCCGGAGACGATAGCCGGCATCGACGTATCCTTCTCGCAGGCAAGAGACCTTCTGTACGCCGCGATCGTCGTGCTCGATGCCCGGACGCTCGAGCCTTTGGAGACCACGTCGGCCTCCCTCAAGCCCGTATTCCCATACGTACCAGGACTCCTCTCGTTCCGCGAGGGACCGGCGGTGCTCGAGGCGTACTCGAGACTGTCCGCCGCGCCCGGCCTCCTCATGTTCGACGGTCAGGGCATCGCGCATCCGAGGGAACTGGGGCTGGCCTCGCACATAGGCGTGCTCGTCGACCTCCCGTCGATCGGGTGCGCCAAGTCGCGTCTCATAGGGGAGTTCAAAGAGCCGAAGCAGAAGCGCGGAGCCATGCGGACGCTCTCCATAAACAGGAAGAAGGTCGGCGTCGTCCTTCGGTCGAAGGACCAGACGAAGCCGCTCTTCGTGTCGCCGGGCCATCGCATGACGGTCGAGACGGCTGCCAGGATCGTGCTCGAGACAGGGAGAGGATACCGTCTGCCCGAACCGACGCGTCTGGCGCATGCGGCCGCGGAGGATGCGAAGCGGACGAACGCGTGAGAGGTCGTGATGTGAGTCGAGATGTTTCGTGCTCGCGGGTGGGAACCAGGAGCCCGTGACGGGTGTGGACGAGGAGAAGCGGGGTGGAGTCTTTCGTAATCGGGGGGGGAGGTGCTGAGATGTCGAACACGTTTCCAGCTTGCCGCATGTGTGAGAAGGGGGTCCTGATTCCTCTGTCGGACTACGGGCGCGACGGGGCGGCCATTACCTACAAGGCCTGGGTGTGCTCCAACCCGGATTGCGGTTTTCATCTGCGGATCGACAACGGAGAGATCAGTCGCGGCACTCGCGTGCACGAGGCCGCGAAATAGCCCGGTGGGAGCGCCGGGGAAGGTAGCGACGCCGGCGTCCGCGGGAAGCGGGCGCCGGCATCCAAAGAGGCCGCGGGACGCCACGGCGCCCGGGACTCACTGAGTCGGGACTTAAAGATGCTCAAGGCAGTGCTCTTCGATCTGGACAACACTCTGACCGACTTCATGCGCATGAAGGAGGTCTCGATAGACGCCGCCATCGATTCGATGATAGATGCCGGGCTCACGATGCCTCCTGACGAGGTGAAGCGGAAGCTCTTCGAGGTGTACGACCGCGAGGGCATCGAGGACCAGCGGGTGTTCGACAGGTTCCTGGAGGAGGAGTTCGGCGAGGTCGACCCGATGATCCACACGGCTGCCATCATCGGGTACCGCAGGGGGCGCGAGTACACGCTCGTCCTCTATCCGCACGTCCGCAGAACGCTCCTCTGCCTGGCCAAGAAGGGTCTGAGGCTCGCGGTCATATCGGACGCTCCGCGGTACCAGGCGTGGTCGCGGCTATGTTATCTCCAGCTCCAGCACTACTTCGACCACGTCATCACGTTCGAGGACACGCACGTCAGGAAGCCCGACCCGGCGCCCTTCATGAAGGCGCTCGAACTCCTCGGCATGAAGCCGGACGAGGTTCTGATGGTCGGAGACTGGCCGGAGCGCGACATGGAGGGCGCCAAGAACGTAGGCATCACGACCGTCTACGCGCGATACGGCGACACGTCCGGCGCGACCGTGTCCGGCGCGGACTACGAGATCGACAACATCTCCGAGCTGACGCCCATCATCGAGCGGCTGCTCGGCAGGGCACCGTAGGGAGGGGTGGATGGGGACGATCCGGGCGATCGGGACCGACATCGTCGACCTCGATCACTTCGAGGCCGTGGTGTCGAATTCGCGTCCAGGTTTCGTGCGCCATCTGTTCACCGAGAGCGAGATCGGCTACTGCGAGAGGTACAAGGACAAGATGGCCTCCTACGCGGCGATCTTCGCGGCGAAGGAGGCCTTCTTGAAGGCTCTGCGCGTGGGACTGGCGCCAGGTCTGACGTGGCGTGACGTAGAGGTGCTTCACGAGAGGAGCGGCGCGCCGCGCGTCGTCGCTCACCGCAAGTGCGCGGAGCTGCTCGGGGAGGGCCGGGCTCACGTCACGCTGTCGCACTCCCGGAGCGCCGCGCACGCAGTCGTCATCATAGAGGACGACCGATGAAGCTCGTCACCAGAGAGACCATGCGCGCCATCGACCGGCACTGCATCGACGTGCTGGGCATACCGGGCCTCAAGCTCATGGAGAACGCGGGTTCGGGCACCGTTCAGTTCCTGGAGCGCGAGGCGGGTCCGCTGTCCGAGAAGCGCGTGGCGGTCGTGTGCGGGAAAGGGAACAACGGCGGCGACGGGTTCGTCATCGCGAGGGAGTTGCGCGCGCGCGGCGCCGACGTTCGTGTCTTCCTCGTGGGAACGTGCGATGACGTGGAGGGCGACGCGAGGGTCAACCTGGATCGGCTGGGGCGCGGCGAAGTGGCAGAGCTCACCGACGCGCACGACGCCGAGCGCCTGGCCGAAGACCTCGGCGTGTGCGACGTCGTGGTGGACGCGCTCTTCGGGACCGGCTTCCAGGGCGAACCCAGGGGGCCATCGGCCGTCGTCATCGGACAGATGCGTCTGTCCAGGCGCCCGGTGCTTGCCGTCGACGTTCCGTCAGGCCTGGACGCGACGACCGGGGTCGCCGCCGGGGAGTGTGTGCGCGCGCACTGGACGTGCACGATGGGGTTCCCCAAACGCGGCCTCTTCGTGCACCCGGGCCGTACGTTCGTCGGGCGCATCCACGTGGTGGACATAGGCGTTCCCCCGGAAGCGGTCGAGGCGGTCGGTGTGCGCGACAACGTTCTCACGACCCTGGACGCCGCTGCGATGCTGCCCGCGCGCCCAGCGGACGGCCACAAGGGGACGTTCGGGCGAGTGCTCGTCGTGGCCGGCTCCGTGGGGTACTCGGGCGCGGCCGCCCTCGCATCCTCTGCGGCTCTTCGAAGCGGAGCGGGACTCGTCTGTCTGGCCTGTCCGTCGAGCCTGAACGACGTCCTCGAGGCCAAGCTCACCGAGGTCATCACCGCGCCGCTCCCCGAGACCGCGGAGCGGTCGATCTCGATGGACGCCCTGCCCCGTGTCCTGGAGCTACTGGCGACCGCGGATGCTCTCGCGATCGGTCCTGGCGTCTCGCGACACCCGGACACCGCGAGGCTGGTCCGGGAGATCGTCGGGAGCGTCGACGTGCCGTGCGTCGTGGACGCGGACGGCCTGAACGCGCTCTCGATCGACGACGTCGCCGGACGAAGCGGAGGCGCCCCGTTCGTGCTGACGCCCCATCCGGGTGAGATGGCGCGTCTCCTTCGCTGCGGCGTGGCCGACGTGCAGGAGCACCGCCAGGAGGTGGTCAGAGACGCCGCCTCGCGAGCCGGCGCGACCGTCCTCCTGAAGGGGGCCGCCACGGTGTCGGCGGACCCCTCGGGGGAGCTCTACCTCAATCCGACCGGGAACAGCGGGCTAGCGTCGGCCGGAACGGGCGACGTGCTGACAGGAATGGTCGCCGCACTCCTCGCGCGCCGACTGGGCGCGCTCCCCTCGGCGGCGCTGGCCGCGTTCGCGCACGGTCTGGCCGGGGACCTGACCGCTGAGCGCTTCGGAACCACGGGCATGGTCGCGGGCGACGTTCTCGCGCACGTTCCGGAGTCGTTCCGGGCCATAGAGAGGGCCGCGTAGCGGCGAACGCGCGCCTACCGACAACGACACGGTGTCCCGCAGGGTGCCGGGGGGAGGACAGATGTCGAAAGAGCTACTCGCGGACGCACGCAAGCTCTCGAAGAGACTCTCGAAGATCAGGCGCCAGATACACATGTATCCGGAACTCGGCTTCGAGGAGAAGCGGACGTCGGCCCTCATCGCGAAGACGCTCAAGGAGGCGGGCGTGGAGGTGCGGACCGGCGTCGCGAGGACGGGCGTGGTCGGACTCCTGAGGGGAGGCAGACCGGGGAAGACGATCGGTCTCCGCGCCGACATGGACGCGCTCCCCATCACCGAGCAGAACGCTACCCCTTACCGCTCCAGGGTCGACGGCGTCATGCACGCCTGCGGTCACGACGCCAACTCGACCACCGTCCTGGGGGCGGCGATGCTCCTCTCGGAGCGACGGGGGGAGCTCAAGGGGAACGTGAAGTTCATCTTCCAGCCGTCCGAGGAGGCGCCCCCGGGAGGCGCGCTCTCCATGATCAAGGAGGGCGCCCTCAGGAACCCGCGCGTCGACGCCATCATCGGCGTTCACGTCGACCCGTCGGTCCCTGTCGGGAAGGTCGGCCTGCGGGACGGGCCGATGATGGCGGCCGCCGACGACTTCTCGTTCGCGGTCCTCGGAGAGGCGACTCACGGCGCCAAGCCGCACCTGGGTGTCGACGCCATCGCGCTCTCGGCTCAGGTCATCCAGGCGCTCCAGACGATCCCCTCGAGGAGAGTGAATCCCGTGCATCCCGTCGTCGTCACGGTCGGCACGATCGAGGGGGGATACCGCAGGAACGTGATCGCCGACCGCGTCTACTGCGAGGGCACCGCGCGCACGCTCGACGAGAAGGACCGGCGCCGAGTGGAGAAGCTCATCGGCCAGACGCTGGCCAACGTCACCCGTTCGGGCGGCGGTACCTACGAGTACGACTACGAGACGGGCTATCCCGTCCTCGAGTGCGACCCGCGCATCACCGACATCGTCCGCCGTTCGTCGGTCGAGCTGTTCGGGAAGCGGAGCGTCGTCGAGGTGAAGGAGCCGTCGATGGGCGGCGAGGACTTCGCGTACTTCGTGAACGAAGTGCCCGGCGCGATGTACCGCCTGGGGACCGGCAACAAGAAGAGGGGCATCACGCACCCGTGGCACCACCCGAAGTTCGACATCGACGAGGACGGCCTCTGGATCGGAGCCGCGGTCACCGCCCGCGCCGTCACGATGTGCCACGACGAGCTGTAGGAGAGCGCGAGGGACCAGGGCGAGGTCGAGGGCGACGGGGTTGGGCGAGCTCACTCTAATAGAGAAGATCAGGGAACTCATCGGAGACCCGGGCCCCGGGACCAGGATCGGCCTGGGGGACGACGGAGCGGTCCTCGAGCCGTCCTCCGGTCTGACGATCCTGACCTGCGACGCGTTCGTCGAGGGCGTGCACTTCAGGCGGGACTTCGCCTCGCTCCGCGACGTGGGGTACAAGTGCATGGTAGCGAACCTCTCCGACGTGGCGGCGATGGGAGGGTTCCCGGCGCAGGCGGTCGTGTCGCTGTGCGTCGCTCCCGGGATCTCGGAGGCCGACGTGCTCGACCTCTACGCCGGGATGCTCGCGGCCACCCGGAAGTACGGCGCTGAGATCGTGGGCGGAGACGTGGTATCTTCCCCGTCGGAGCTCGTCGTGTCGGTCGCCATGCTCGGGGTCGTCGACCCGGGGCGGGTCGTGACGAGGCGCGGGGCGGTCCCCGGCGACGCCATCGTCGTCACGGGCGCGCTCGGTGGGTCTGAGACGGGACTCAGGGCTCTGTGCGCGGGACTCCCGGTGGACGCGTCGACCGAGGAGGTCGTGCGGCGCCACCTCGCGCCGTGCCCGCGCATAGCCGAAGCGCAGGCCATCATCGACGTGGCGACGCCGCACGCGATGCTCGACGTGAGCGACGGCCTGTCGACCGACCTGTGGCACATGGCGGACGAGAGCGCCGTGGGTCTCACGCTCAGAGAGAGCGCGGTCCCCGTCCTTCCTGCCGCGGCCGACGTGGCCGACAGGCTCGGCCTCGACCCGTCCTCCGTGGCCCTCGCCAGCGGGGAGGAGTTCGAACTGGTAGTGGCGCTCGCCGCGTCGGAGGTCGAGCGGACGGAGGAGCACCTGTCTGCCGTCACCGGCACGAGGCTCACGCGCATAGGGGAGATCACGGAACGGGGAGCGGGGTGCGTGCTCGTTCGCAAGGACGGCTCCACCGAGCCCCTCGGACGCAGCGGCTACGAGCATGAGATCGGAAGCGGGAGGTGAGGATGATGATGAGGGGGAAGGGGGGTGGCACGATGAGGGACGGCGGTTCGATTCGACGGGCGCTGTTCGCGGGGTCTCTTCTGGGTCTCGTTGCCGCGTCGACGTCGGCCCAGACCACCGTTACGGGAAACGTGACCCAGAACACCACGTGGACCGTCGGTGGAAGTCCGTACATCATTCAGAAGATGATCGTGGAGGTGAAGTTCGGAAGCACACTCACCATAGACCCGGGCGTGGAGGTGAGGTTTCAGGCAGGCACGAGCATTCAGGCGGCCAGTGGCGGGAACTCGATTGTCGCGGTGGGTTCTATGGGCGACAGCGTGCGGTTCACGTCCAACGCGGGTTCCCCCGCAATGGGCGACTGGTACGGTGTGGCACTGACGGCGTCGCCGGGATCCGAGTTCCGCCGGTGCGTGATCGAGTATGCGCAGTACGGCCTGTATCTGATCGACTCCGACAGTCCCGTCGAACGGTGTCGGTTTCTGCGCTGCGGGTACGGCGTGCACGCAGCGGGCTCGGAGTGCGCGATAGAGCGCTCCGTCTTCGGGCGGTGCGACATCGGCGTGTGGGCGAACGCGGCGTCTCCGTACGTGGGGGAGTGCTGGATCACCGACTCGGGGATCAGAGGTATCTGGTCGACCGGCAACGCGAGCGCGCCCACCATCTACCACTGCAACATGGAGCGGAACGGCATCAACCTCCGACTGGACAGCTACACTCTTCCGCGGACAGTCGTCGCGACATTTAACTGGTGGGGGTCGAGCAGCTACGACCACATCCATCCGACCATCGTCGACTCCGCGGACGGTCACGGGCAGGGACTCGTCACGTTCGAGCCGTGGCTGAACCAGGTGCCGGTAGAGGCCTCGAGCTGGGGTCGCATCAAGGCCTTGTTCAGATAGTGCACAGCACGGGCCGGTCCCGGAGGGCCACCTGAAGGGCGGTCTTGACAGGGAGGCAGATAGAGAGCAGTTATTTGTTGACAGCTTGAACACCCTGTGATATTCTAAATAGTGTGATGGGGATCACAAAGGCCCTCGACCGATGAACGACCGGTCGAGGGCCTCTTTTGTTTTCCGCACCAGGAAGGAGCTGAACGTTGAGCGCGTCTCCCAGGATCGGCGAACTCAGAAGCGAGCGGAAGGGCGCGGGCCGCGCACTTCTCTTCGTCGCCCTCCTGGTCGCGCTTCCGCTGGGTGCCGTTGCGGCGACCACCACCGATGATGTGGTCGCGGTCTTCGAGTTCGACCTCGAGCAGTTGAGCTACGACGTCCACGATGGCTACGACGTCGTCACGCTCGAGGGCACCGAGTTCATGGCGGAACCGACCGAGCCGATGCTCCCGGCGCTCAACGTGCAGCTCCTCCTGCCCCCCGGCGTGAGCCCCGTGTCCGTCACGGCGCGCGCGGAGGGCACCGTCGCGGTCCCCGGTACCTTCACGATACTGCCCGCACCCCGGCCAGCCAGACTCTCCTCTCCAGAGGCAGCAGAAGATCCCCAGCCGAACGTCACGACCTACGATTCGGTGCTGCCCTATCCGCGTGAGGTCGCTCGGCTGGCTGGGGTCGGCACTACCCGGGGCTACCGCGTCGCGAGCGTCAGGGTCGTTCCCCTTTCGTACGTTCCGGCCGCGGGCGAGCTCCGCCTGCACAGACGCATCGAGATCGTCGTGTCGACCGAGCCGGACCACGGCGCGGAGGTCTCGGCCGACGGTCGCGTCGGGGCCGCCAGGAGCGCCGTCGAGCGGTCGGTCGTGAACCCGGACGGCGTGGACGCGTACGAAGCATCGTCGGCCGCCCGCCGAGGCGAGCGGAACGCTATCGAGTATCTCGTGATATGCCCCGACGCTCTCGCGGTCGAGTTCGAGCGCCTCGCCGAATGGAAGACGCGCAAGGGCGTTCCGGCGGCCGTCGTGACCCTGGAGGAGATAGACGCCGAGCCGCTCTTCGCCGGCGTCGACCAGGCCGAGCGCATCAGGAACTGCGTCGCGCATCACGCCTCGACCTCCGGCGTCGAGTGGGTCCTCCTGGGGGGCGACACCGACGTCCTCCCGACCCGCGAGGCCTACGACTTCTTCTACGACCAGGGACTCCCGTGCGACCTCTACTACGCGGACCTCGACGGCTCGTGGGACGAGGACGGCGACGGCCTGTGGGGCGAGGTCGACGACGACGACGTCGACATGTACTCGGACGTCTTCGTGGGTCGCGCCCCCGTTACGACCGTGGCGGGCGCCGCGTCGTTCGTCGACAAGGTCCTCGAGTACGAGGGCGCCTCCTTCGCTCTCTCGACGGACTACCAGCTTCGGATGCTCTACCTGGGAGAGGTCCTCTGGGACTCGCCGGACCCCTACACCGACGGCGCCATCGCGTGCGAGATGATCGACGACGGCTACGTTCCCGCGAGATTCGACCCGGCCACGAAGCTGTACGAGAGCGCGACGAGCCTCGACCTCTCGGCCGCCGTTGCCGAGCTCGAGGCGGGGTGCGGACTCATCATGCACGAAGGTCACGCGAACGTCTCGAGAGTGAGCATCGGCCCGGACAACCTCACGAACGCCACCCTCGACGGACTAACGAACGGGTCCGAGGGTGGCGTCTGGTACTCGGTCGGCTGCTGGTCGGCCGCCATCGACCAGGACACGTTCGGCGAGCATTGGATCACCAACCCGCTGGGCGGAGGCGTCGCCTACGTGGGGAACTCGAGATACGGCTGGGGGTGCCCCGGGTATCCAGGGCAGTGCGTCTCCGACCTCTACAGCCAGCAGTACTACAACTCGCTCTTCGTGAAGGACCTCGTGAACGCAGGCGCCGTCCATGCCGACGCGAAGCATCACTACGTGGGGCTTGCGAAGATCGACGACTACATGCGCTACGCGATGTACGAGCTGAACCTCCTGGGCGATCCGGAGATGCCGGTCTGGACCGACACGCCGCGCCAGCTCGACGTGAGCTGCCAGACGAGCCTCGACGCGGCCCGCGGCGTCGTGGACGTGTCGGTGACCGTGAACCGTCAGGGCGCCCCGGTCCAGGGTGCGACCGTGTGTCTCTCGGACGCGGCGTCGGGCGTCTACGAGGTCGGCCGGACGGACGCGGCGGGCGCGGTCACGCTGACGGTGGACGCCGGTGTGGCCGGCTACGCGGATCTCACCGTGACGGCCAGGAACTCCATCCCGCACGGGGAGTCGCTGCCGCTCGGCGACGAGACGGGGATCGATGACGAGGCGGTGGAGAGGGTCACGACTCTCATGCAGAACTACCCGAACCCGTTCAACCCTTCGACGAGCATCGCCTTCTCGCTCGCCCGGAGCACGAACGTGTCTGTGTCCGTATACGACGTGAGCGGACGGCTCGTGACGGTTCTGGTCGACGAAGAGGTCGACGCCGGACCGCACGCCGTCGAGTGGGACGGCCGCGACGCCCGGGGCAACGACGTCGCCTCCGGTACGTACTTCGCTCGCATGAACGCCGCGGGCAAGCACTTTGAAACGAAGATGATAGTGATGAGGTGAGCCGCCGGGGGAACGCTGCCGCCGCGCGGGGCGTCTCTCGGATGTCGGTCCATCGGAGCAGAAGCACATTCCGTGCTCAACTTGGTGGACACTCTCTCAGTCGCAGCGCAACTGAGCACGCCGGATCAGCCCGGATCGACGACGACTCACGATCGGTGGAAGGGGTGTGCGCCTCCACTCCTCTGCACGCCCCTCCACCACCACCAGGCCCGCGGTCGCGGCGCGCGACCCGGGAGGAAGCCGAAGCACGTAGAACGCCGCGCCACCCGGAAGCCGAAGCACGCCACGCCGAAGGCCGAATGCCCGAGGAACCGAAGCACATCGCGTTCACCACCATGTGACCAAGGAGCCGAAGCACATCGCACCTCGCACACCGCTGGCCGGTCCCCTCGCCTAGTCATTTCCTTGAAGCCCACAAGCGCGCATGACCATCGCTTGGGGCCGGCCGGCGGCTCTCCTTTCCAGCCAAGAGCGAACCCACCCAGGAGACGAGCCGTATGAGCAGCCTTCCACGCATCGTCACAGCGGCCGTCCTCCTGGCTGCGACCGCGTCGTCTCCGGCGTTCGCCGGTGGCGACCTCCGGTGGGAGTCGTGGGGCGAGAACGCGCCGGCGGGCGGAGCGGCCGAGGGCGCGCACGTCTGGATATCGCACGGTCTCTATCAGCGAGGCGCCGAACTCGGTCTCGGTCGCGGCGAGTCCGCCGGTCTGGCGTTCGCGATCATGGCGGCCTGGGAGGTGTACGAGGTCAATGCGATGGACGCCAAGGGCGTCTCGGTGCAGGATCTCGTCGCGAACAGCGCGGGCATAGCGGCCGGACTGATGGGGCTCGACGTTCGCTACAGCTACGCCACGTACGGACGACCCGAGACCAGCGAGGAATGCCCGTGGCTTGGAGTGCCCGGGTTGCCGCGCAACGACTTCACGCACGCGCTCGAGCTCGTGCACGACGGATGGACGTTGGGTTTCAAGTACATGGGACAGGCCGGTGACGTCGTCGTCGGGACGACGTCGATGCCGGTGCAGCCGGGTGAGTGGGGGGAGGAGAGGGTCATCGCGCACGTTGGGCGCGAGTGGGACAACGGCTGGCACGCGGCCGCGGGCTACGACGGCCTCGGTGAGGTCTGCGCCGGGGGCGGGTACCGCATGTCCCTCTGGGGACTCGGGATCGATCTGACAGCGCTCGGGGACGCCGAGGGTCTGGGACTGGGCTTCTCCTGCTTCCTGGACTACGGTCCGGTGTTCGGGCGCTAGAATGGAAGAGCGGTGGTGGGGGACCAAAGAGCCCGCGGCCATGACGGTCGCGGGCTCGGCCTTGCCTGCTCCATGTCGCCCGGGCTCTTCCCCGGGGTTCTTCCGCGGCGTCTAGAGGGTCTCCTCTATCTTCCTCTGCAGCGTCTCGATGTGCGAGTCGATGATGTCCGGCTCGCACACCTCGCCGTGTCCAGGGACGATCGTGTCGATCTCGAGCTTCCTGAGCTTCTCGAGCCCGACCACCCACTTCCTCCAGTCCCCCACGTTCCCGAACATGGTCACCGGTCCCGCTACCTGATTGATGGCGTCGCCCGCGTAGAGCGTTCTGGTGCGCGGGTGGTACACGACGATCTCCGAGACTGTGTGACCCGGGCAGTGCATCATCACGATCTCTTCACCGTTCACCGCGAGCGACATCTCGTCTCCCACGTGGCGGTGCGGCGCGACCGGATGGATGTTCCCAACGTTCGTGCGGTAGGTCTCGGAGTCGATGCTGAGAAACGCCTCGAGCATGCTCTGGTAGTCCGTGGCGCCAAGGCGCTTCCGAGTCTCGGCCATGGACGAGGAGAACGACTTGTGCGCGTACACGAGCGCGTGACGGTCGTCGAAGTAGCTGGTTGCGAAGCAGTGGTCCAGGTGGTGGTGAGTGAGGATGACGTAGGCCATCTCTCGGCCCGGAGCCCTCGTCTGCGCGAAGTCCCACAGGTACGCGGCCTGCGGCTCCGTCTGCCCCGAGTTCACGAAGACGAGCGTCTTGGCCGTGGTGATGATGCCGACGTTCGCCGCGTGGATGCCCTCGATGGTCTCCATTCCGAGAACGGCGTAGGTGCCGTTCTCGAAGTCGATGTTGCGCGGGGATCCGAGACCCGGTCGGTCCATGACTAATCCCCCTCTCGGTCTGGGCGGCGACCGGTTGAGCTCCGGACGCGGCGCCCTGGCCCGCTGGCTCAGCCGACGAAGATGGGACGCTCGGAGAGCCTGGCCGGGACATTGATCGGCAGGAACGGCATTCCGCTGAGTTCGGCCTCGACCTTCGAGAGGAGGCCGTCGAGCGAGATCGCGCTCTGCTCGCCGCCGTGGACGCGCAGCGAGAGCTCGCCGCCGTCCATCTCGCGGTCACCGACGACGAGGACGTACGGGGTCCACCTGCGTTCGGCTTCACGGATCTTCTTGCCGACGCTCATGTCGCGGTCGTCGAGGTCCGCGCGGAACGGGATCCTCGACAGGAGGTCCTCGCAGAACGTGCGGTGGCGGTCCGCGACGGGAATGATGCGGATCTGCGTCGGCGACAGCCAGAGCGGCAGGCCCGGGGTCTCGCCGGCCTTGATCCGAATCGCCTGCTGCTCGAGTATCGACGACACCACACGTTCGATCGACCCCGAGATGGACGTGTGCATGAGAATGGGGTGCTTCGACTGCCCGTCGTCGTCGACGTAGGTGATCTCGAAGCGCTCCGTGTTCTCCACGTCGATCTGCACCGTGGACAGACACGATGCCTTGGCCTGGGCGTCGATGAAGTTGAATTCGAGCTTCGCGACGAAGTAGAAGAAGCGGTCGTCCCATATCTCAAAGAGGACCGGCCTGCCGGCCCTGCGGACGATCTCGCGGGCGAACTCGGGGTCCTCGTCCAGGAACCCGCGAACGAACCGCATCGCGACCTGATAGTCGATCCCGAAGTCCCGCATGCAGGCCATCGAGACGTCCATCTGGCGCAGGAACTCCTCGCGCGCCGCATCTTCGTTGCGCGCGAGCGTGTGGAGGTCCGGCATGGTGAACGTGCGCAGCCGCCTCAGTCCCGCCAGCTCGCCCGACTGCTCCCTGCGGAACGAGTAGTGACTGATCTCGTAGAGCTTCGTCGGCAGCATGCGATACGAGATCTGCATGTCGTGCTGCATGAGGTACTGACCGAAGCACGCGGCGAACCGCAGGAAGTACTCCTTCTTGTCCGAGAGCAACACGTACTGCCGCGCCGGGAACCTGTTGAGGTAGCTCATGAGGCTCGGGTGCTGATAGTCGTACATTATGGGCGTCTCGACCCGCATCGCGCCGTACGCCGACAGGAGTTCGGAGACGCGCTCCTCGGCGAGTCGTTTCACGAGCTCGCCGTTCGGGTACCAGCGGAAGTTGCCGGGGTCGGAGGCCGGCTCGTAGTCGACGAGTTCCAGGCGACGCATGAGTTCGATGTGCGCCGGCGGCTCGGACGAGACCCGCGTGCCCTCCATCTCGTAGTCGAACATCGCCTTGAAGCCGGGATGAGGGCCCAGGTCGAATTCCGACGCGCCGACGGAGGCGCCGTCCGGGGTCCACACCTGCCATTCCGATTTCAAGGCCTTCTCGGACTCGATGGCGGCGGACGCGGTCGCGTCCTTCTCTTCTCCGCCCGGCGTGATCGTCTTCGCCAGCTCGGAGAGCGGGTGGCCCTTGCACTCTATGCTGAAGCCCTTGTAGAAGCCGAACGGGGCCTCGTGGACTCTGAGCCGCTCCTCCGACGAGAGGAACTCGGTCACCTTGCCGAGGACCTTCGTGGCGATGCGGGGCGACGACAGGTCGCTCGAAAGGTGCGCGTACGGATAGAGCATCACGTCGGACGCCTCGACCTGCGCCGCCTGGTCCCGGATCGTGGCCGCGGCCTGGCCGGCGACGGAGTCGACGTCCTTGTCGTCGGTCTTCTCGGAACACAGGAACGCGACGAGGCATTCCCCGAGCTCACCCTGACGTCGTTCCTCGGGCAGCTCGGCGAGGCTCGAGACCGCGGAGGTCTTCTCCGTCACGTGGAACGAAAAGCGGCTTGCGTGGATCAGCAGTATGCGCATCTTGAGCTTCTCTCGTGTTTCCGGGGTCTGTCCGGACAACAGGCGCGCGCCTTGGGCGCCCGCCTACGGATCGTCATTGTATCACCTAACTCTCAGACGCTCAATCGCACGCACGATCGTCGGGATGAGAACGAGCTGGATCGCGGCGCCCACCCATCCGGCCCCGAGCGCGCCGAGCGCCATCGCGACCGTGCGGGCCTGTATTCCGAGAAGCGGCGCCATCCACACGACAGTGGCGAGCCATACGGCCCTGCCCAGGAGCATCGCGCAGAGGAGGGACACGAGCACCCCCGGCGTTGAGCGGCGCGCCCGCCCGACGGCCCGGGAGCGTCTCGAGCTTCCGGACAGGACCGCCTCGATCCGGGGCCTGAGAAGCCCCGCGACCAGTCCGTAGGTCGCAAGCTCGAACACCATCGGCACCATGTAGACGACCGGCGGGCGCCCCGTGATGAGGGCGCTCAGGAGCGGGCTGCCCGCTCCGACGACCAGGCCGGCCAGCGGCCCGAGCACCAGTCCCGCCACGAACGTCGGGATGTGCATGGGCAGAAAGACCCTTCCGCCCAGCGGGAACGAGTGGAAGACGAGCGGCAGCGCGACGCCCATCGCGAGAAGCAGCGCCGTGCCCGTTATCGATGACGTCGGGAATCTGCGTCCGGTCATTCCGTCCTCACCAGGAGTAGGTCGTCCTCAGCCATCTCCCATATCTCGACAGCGAACCGCTCCTGGTCCTCTTCTCTGCAGTCGCCCTCGATACGGTCGAACTGCGCAGGCCTCAGCGTGACGGTGAGCGCGCGCCCGTCCCCGGCCCTTGCCTCGACCGTCATCGTCCTCTCGGCGTCGACCTCGAGGCACCCGTTTCCCGTCGTGCACGGCGTCGACATTTGGAGCCCGTCGACGAGGCAGGAGTAGGGCGGACGCGTGCCGGTGCGGGCGACCAGCCTGTAGGCGAACGGCTCGCTCCCGAACTCCCTCGTGATGACGCGCCCGATCCTCAGGCCGACTACGAGGTATGGTCCGAGGTGCGTATGGAACTCGGCCGCTCTGACGAGCTCGATCGGCAGCGCCACGAAACGTCTCCTCTGTCTCCGAGGCCGGGTGCGGAGCGGGGACGACAACATCGTCCCCGCGGGGCATTATACAGAAAGGCGGCGGTCTTCGCCAGTCGCGCGGGACGGCGTGCGGCGGGGCCGTTCTGGGCGGAACCGGCGACGGCCGGGTCGCCACCGCCCGGACCTGCGGAGACACGGCCGCCAAGGACGAAAGGGGCGGCCGCGAGGCCGCCCCTCACTCCGTGCATCCGCCTCGCAGTCTATCTGTACAACGCCTTGATGGCGCTCCACTCCATCCGCGCGACGGGGTTGAACGGGTCATCCTCGGGCAGCTGGATCCAGCCGTCCAGGGCCGTGCAGTCCCACACGACATCGGTACACTGTCCGTCGGACGAGATTACCACCATGAACCGTTCGTTCTGCATCTCGATCTCGGGGATGTTCCCTAGGGCGAAGTAGTGCTGCACCGGAGGCCACTGGGGCGCCGTGATCTCGGCGTAGTCGGCCACGAGGAACTCGGGGGAGTTCCCGTTCACGTCCACCTTGTAGAGCTCGATCGTCACGAACGCCATCTCAGCGCACGTCTGTCTGAACGAGAAGAGCGCGTAGACGGCTCCGTCCGGCTGGGTCCCCGTGAACGGCGGGTCGAGGTAGGCCCTCAACACGTCCGGTCCCGAGCCGATCGGCGCGAACACATTGGCCGCCTCGACGCTCCCGCAGTCGGGATCGTAGCCCGGGTCCTCCGGGCGGACGATCTCTCCAGGGGGTAGAATCGTGCCTCCGCTCCACTGGTCGTCCCAGACGCCGTTCCCGGCGCCCACCGGGCTGTCGTGCACGTACCAGAGGACGACCGGGTTCGCGGACGCGACGCCCGCGACGAGAACGACACACAACGATGCCGCAAGGCCAAGAGTAGCTGTTCTCATGCGCTCTCCTTTCCTGTATGGGGCTTGTCTGATGTGGCGGCGGACGCCCGTCGTCTGCGCGCGCCGGACTCCGCCTCTCGACGTGACGCGCTCTGTCCTTCGCTACCCGGCGGAGCGGTAGGCGGCCTTGATCGAACCCCACGACCGCGGGGTCACCGGGCTCTGCCCTCAACCGTAGTCCTCGCAGGGCTCGCCCGGGTCGACCTCCGACTCGAAGCCGGGGTCGTCGCGGTCCGGCGTCCGCGCGTCGACGTCGCTCACGGCTTCCGGGGGCCGGTCGATGGCAGCGTCCCCGGGCAAGCTCGCCCGCTGGGGGGTAACGTCCCGTTCGGACAGGGCGGGCGAGGCCCAGACTGCGACCAGAGCGGTGACGAGCAGCACACGGACGAGCATGTCTCTCTTCCCTCAGGGTCTCGTTCCACGTGGCCCACGATGTCAAGAGCCACCACCGATAAGGTCTCGCTCCACGTGGCCCACGATGGCAAGAGCCACCACCGATAAGGTCTCGTTCCACGTGGCCCACGATGTCAAGAGCCACCACCGACATTTTACCACGGTTTGACCGCCGTTTCAAGGTTGGCCGCACGCGGGGACCAGAGGAGCGTCCGCGCGGTCCGCTTGCCTGACACACCTCGTGAGGGTAACATGGCTCGTGACCGGGGCTTTCATCTTCGTGGGGCCGGGGGCGATCGAGCCGCGGACTCCGGAGGCGACGGCGCGCCCCGGCTTTTCTTGATTGGGAGCGCGACGGGCGCCGCGAGGAGCGCACTCAGGCGGTCTGGACGGCGCGCGGTCCGAAGGGAGTCGAGCGGGAGTGGCAGCGGCGAGACTGGTCGTCAGAGGCGTTGTGCAGGGCGTCGGTATGAGGCCGTTCGTCTACCGCATGGCGCATCGCCACGACGTCACGGGGTGGGTCATGAACTCGAACCGGGGCGTCGTCGTCGAGGCGGAGGGGCGCGGCTGCTGTCTCGACGCCTTCTGCGAATCGATACGTGCCGAGGCGCCGCCCCTCGCTCGCGTCGAGAGCGTCGAGCGCGAGGAGATACCCGAGCGGGGCCTCTCCGGGTTCGGCATACGCGCGAGCCGCGGCGAGCTCGCGGGCTCGACACTCATCTGTCCCGACGTGGCGATCTGCGGCGACTGCCTGGCCGAGTTCCGCGACCCGGGCGACAGGAGACACGCCTATCCATTCATCAACTGCACCAATTGCGGGCCGCGCTACTCGATCATCGAGGGGACGCCGTACGACAGGTCCCGCACGTCGATGAAGGGCTTCGCGATGTGCGAGCGGTGCCGGCAGGAGTACGACGACCCTCTGGACCGCCGGTTCCACGCGCAACCGAACGCGTGTCCGGAGTGCGGTCCGTCGCTCACGCTCATCATGCCGTCGCCCGCCGGCTCGCGTTTGTCCGAGCTCATCGAGGGCCGGACCTACGTCCGCATGCCCGATGGCGCGGTCGACGACGTCGCGAGGGACCCGGCGGCGGCCGTGCGCTGGCTCCTCAAGCGGGGCGCTCTGGTCGGCGTCAGGAGCCTCGGAGGGTTCCATCTGGCGGCGAACGCGGAGGACGACCTCCCACTGAGGGCGCTGCGCGAGAAGAAGCGGCGCCCCGCGAAGCCTCTCGCGATCATGTGCCGCTCGCTCGACGTGGCGCGCGAGGTGGCCGAGGTGTCCGAGCTCGAGGCCGAGTCTCTCGAGAGCGCGTGGAGCCCCATCCTCCTGCTGCGCAAACGAGACCGGCCTACGCGCTCGCTCTCCGGGCTCGTGGCGCCTCGGAACGCGTATCTGGGCGTCATGCTTCCGAGCGCGCCGCTTCATCATCTTCTCTTCGACGACGATCTCGCGGCGCTCGTCATGACGAGCGCCAACACCTCCGGCGAGCCCATCGCGGCGACGGTTGCTGAGGCGCGCACGCGGCTCGCGGGCATAACGAGGACGTTCCTCGATCACGACCGGGATGTGCTGAACCGGAACGACGACTCGGTCGTCTACGTCGAGCGGGACCGCACGATGATGTCCCGGCGGTCCAGAGGCTACGCTCCGTATCCGATAGACGTCGGGGGTGAGACGGTGGACGCGCTCGCGTGCGGGACGGAGCTCAAGAACACGTTCACGCTCTTGAAGGGAGGACGCGCGTACGTCAGCCCGCACATCGGCGACCTCGAGAACCAGGCGACGCTCGACTTCTATGAGGAGACGGTCGCCCGCTTCATGGAGTGGTTCCGCGTCGAGCCGGCGGTCGTCGCGCACGACCTCCATCCCGACTATCTGGCGACGCGGTTCGCCCGTCGCTTCGCCGAAGCGATGGGGCTTCCGCTGACCGGCGTGCAGCACCACCACGCGCACATCGCGTCCGCGGCCGTCGAGAACGGTGAGCGGGGGCCGGTCGTGGGTCTGTCGCTCGACGGAACGGGATACGGTCCGGACGGCGCGATCTGGGGTTGCGAGTTCCTTGTGTGCGACCTGCGCGGCTACGAGCGGGCCGGGCATCTCAAATACGTGCCGCTCCCGGGAGGCGACGCCGCGATCCGTCACCCGTATCGTGTCGCGCTCTCGCACCTGGCGTCCGCCGGGGTCGAGGATCTGGAGGAGCGCGCGGGGCGGCTCTTCCCGGGCGTGGCTTCGGAGGAGCTGGACCTCGCGATCCAGCAGATCGCGAAGCGCGTGAACTGCGTCGACACGTCGAGCGCGGGGCGCCTGTTCGATGCCGTCTCGGCGCTCCTCGGCGTGTGCGCGAGCATCACGTACGAAGCGCAGGCGGCCATCGAACTCGAGTCCGTGGCCGACGCGTCGGTCGCGAGGAGCTATCCGTACGAGATTCTCGATGACGCCGGTCTGACGGTCGATCCCGGACCCGTCGTGCGCGCCGTGCTCTCGGACATCGGGAGGGGCGTGGGGGTCGGCGAGGTCGCGGGAGCGTTCCACAACACCGTCGCGTCGCTCTGCAGAGACGTGGCGGTCAGCCTCTCGGCGGAGCGGGGGATCGGGAGCGTGGCGCTCGCGGGAGGAGTGTTCCAGAATCGGTTGCTCCTGCGGAAGCTCGTGGCGCTTCTGGAGGAGGCGGAACTCCGCGTGCTTCTGCCCCGTGAGGTGCCGGTGAACGACGGCGGGATATCCCTTGGGCAGGCGGTCGTGGCGAATGAGCGACACCGTCGCGGAGAGCTGTGATACGCTCGAGGGTCGCGGCGGTCAGTGGGAACGCGTGCCCCGGTCGCGTTCCGTCCCGGGGCCGACCGCTCGGGCGGGCAGCGAGCGCGGCGGACGGCAGATGGCCCGGAGGCGGTCAGGGGAGAACACCGACATGTGTCTCGCGGTACCTGGGAAGATCACGGAGATCGACGGGACGACCGCTCAGGTGGATTTCGGCGGAGTGACCCGGGAGGCGAGCCTCGTGCTCGTCCCGGAGGCCACCGTCGAGAGCTACGTTCTCGTGCACGCAGGGTTCGCGATCGAGGTCCTGAACGAGGACGAGGCGCAGGAGACGCTGGGTCTTTTCCGCGAACTGGCGAGGTCGCTCGACGCGGACGATGCGAAGGCGGGAAGCCGGGGCGCCGGACCGGTCGACGAGGAGCGGACGGACGACGGCGGGGCGCGGAAGTGATCGATCTCGAACGTTTTCACTCGGAACCTCAGGCGAAGGCGCTCGTCGAGCGCATCCACGAGCTCACCGATGGACCGACGGCGCTCATGGAGGTGTGCGGCACGCACACGGTCGCCATCTCGCGGTTCGGGCTTCGCTCCCTCATGCCCGACGAGCTCAAGCTTCTGTCGGGCCCGGGATGCCCGGTCTGCGTCACGCCCCTCTCCGAGATCGACCGTGCCATAGCGATCGCTCGCGAGCCCGGGGCGATCGTCACGACCTTCGGAGACATGATGCGCGTCCCCGGCTCGGACTCCACGCTGGAGCGGGAGAAAGCGGACGGAGCGGACGTCCGCATCCTCTATAGTCCGCTCGAGGCGCTCGACGTCGCCGTAGAGAACCCGAAGAGCGAGGTCGTCTTCATAGGTGTGGGGTTCGAGACGACGGCTCCGACCGTCGCCGCCACCGTGCAGGCGGCGGCCGGGCGCGGGATCGAGAACTTCTCCGTTCTGCCGTTCTTCAAGCTCGTGCCCCCGGCGCTGCACATGCTCGCGGAGCTCCCCGGGCGCGCGCTGGACGGCCTCATCTGCCCGGGGCATGTGAGCGTCATCATCGGCTCCGGCGCGTACGAGCCCGTCGCGGAGAAGCACGACCTTCCCTGCGTCGTGGTCGGGTTCGAACCGCTCGACGTGCTCGGAGGTGTCGTGATGCTCCTCGAGCAGGTGCGAAGAGTCCGCAGGGGCGGCCGGGCCTCCGTCGAGAACGAGTACGGCCGGGCCGTGACGCGCGAGGGCAATCTCGCCGCGCGGGCGATCCTGTCGGACGTCTTCCAGGTCTGCGACGCCGAGTGGCGGGAGATCGGGACGATCGCGGGCAGCGGATACGACCTCTCGGAGAGCGTGAGGGACTTCGACGCGCGCGAACGGTTCGACGTGGAGCTCCCCGAGTGCTACGAGTCCAGCGGATGCGTCTGCGGCGACATCATGTTGGGCAAGAAGATACCGACCGACTGTCCGCTCTTCGCCGCGCGCTGCGTCCCACGGGACCCCGTGGGTCCATGCATGGTGTCGACCGAGGGGGCGTGCGCCGCGTTCTACAAGTACGAGAGGACGAAGGCTTGAGCAAGGACGACAGGATACAGCTCGCGCACGGGAGCGGCGGCACGCTCATGCACGAGCTCATCGAGACCGTCGTGGTCGGACGACTGGGCAACCCCGTCCTGAACGAACTCGACGACTCGGCCGAGATCGAGAGCCTCCACGGGCACAGGCTCGAGGGCGGGACGATCGCGCTCACGACCGACTCGTACGTCGTGCAGCCTCTCTTCTTCCCGGGAGGCGACATCGGGAAGCTCGCCGTGTGCGGCACCGTCAACGACCTCGCGATGAAGGGCGCCAGGCCCGCCTATCTGACGCTCGGCCTCATCGCGGAAGAGGGTCTTCCGCTCGCCGACCTCGAGCGCGTGCTCTCGTCCATCGCCGTGACCGCTCAGGCTGCGGGCGTGGCGGTCGCGGCGGGGGACACGAAGGTCGTGGAGCGCGGCGCCGTCGGCGGCCTCATCATGAACACGGCCGGCATCGGCGTGATACCCGACGGTCGACGGACCGGAAGCTCCCGCGTGAAGGAGGGGGACGCGGTCATCGTGTCGGGCACCATCGGCGACCACGAGACGGCGATACTCCTGGCTCGAGAGGACCTGAAGGTCAAGGAGACCGTCGAGTCCGACTGCGCGCCCCTCGGGTCTCTCGTCGAGGCGGTGTTCGAGGTCTGTCCCGACGTCAGCGTCATGCGCGACCCCACGCGCGGCGGGCTCGGGACGACGCTCTGCGAGATAGCGTCGCGAGCCGCCGTCGGCATCACGATCGACGAGTCGAAGCTCCCGATCGACCGCAGGGTCTCGTCCGTCTGCGGCATCCTGGGGTTCGACCCCATCTACATGGCGAACGAGGGTAAGGCCGTCGTCATCGTGCCCGGCGGGTACGCCGACCGCGTCGTGGCCGCCATGAGGTCGCACGAGCTGGGGCGCGCCGCCGCCGTCATAGGCTCGGTCGGCGGCCGCGAAGGCGTCTATCTCAGAACGAAGGTCGGCGGCGTGCGTCCCATCGTCATGCTCGAGGGCGTCCAGCTGCCGAGGATATGCTGACGCCACGGAGGCCCGGTGCACGAACTCTCGATCTGCCAGAGCATGCTCGAGATCGTCGACAGGGTCATGGCGGACCACTCCGGCGCCAGACTTGAACGCGTCTTCGTCGACGTGGGGCGGGGCTCGACGGTCGAACCGTCCCTCCTTGGGGACGCGTTCAGGATCGCGACGGCCGGAGGGCCGTACGAGGGGGCGGAACTCGTCGTCAACGAGATACCTCTCAGGGGCAAGTGCAGGTCGTGCGGCAGGAGCTTTGAGTACAAGGAGATCGCGCTCGGCTGTCCCGGCTGCGAGTCGACGTCTGTCGACATCGAGTCCGGGATGGAGCTCAGCATCATGGAGCTCGAGATCGACGAGAGCGGAGCCGGCGGGAGTGAGCCTCCGGGCCGCGAGGCAAGAGGCGAGTCCAGCTCTGACGAATGAGGAGGGATCGTGAGGATCGACGCGGCGGCGCATCTCCCTGAAGTTGCGTACTTCACGATGGAGGTGGCGCTCGACCAGTCGATGCCCACCTACAGCGGAGGGCTCGGTGTCCTCGCTGCCGACACGCTCAGGGCTGCGGGCGACCTCCGCGCGCCGATGATCGGGGTCACGCTTCTTCATCGCGCCGGGTACTTCCGACAGCGACTCGACGCGGTCGGCAACCAGACCGAGGAGCCGCGGGAGTGGGATCCTGGCGCGTTCCTGACCCCGCTTCCCGAACGGGCGAGGATCGTGATCGAGGGGCGCGACGTGGCACTCATGGCCTGGCGCCTCGCAGTCGAGGGACGCGGTGGCCACCCCGTGCCTGTCTACTTTCTGGACACGGACCTTCCCGAGAACGACCCGCTCGACCGAAGCCTCACTGGCACGCTCTACGGAGGCGACCGGCGCTACCGCCTGTGCCAGGAGGTCGTCCTCGGAATGGGCGGAGTCGCAATCCTGAAGGCGCTGGGACACGAGCCGGGCCTCTTCCACATGAACGAGGGGCACTCGGCGCTCCTGTCGCTCTCGCTCCTCGCGGAGGAGATCGGCACGCGCGACCCTTCGTCGGCGACCCCGGAAGAACGCGAGCGCGTGCGCCGCCGGTGCGTCTTCACTACGCACACGCCCGTTCCGGCGGGGCACGACCGGTTCTCCGCGGATCTGGTGCATGGGGTTCTGGGAGAGAAGCAGGCCAGGAGTCTCGAGAGCGCGGGGTGTCTGCGCGACGGTGAGCTGAACATGACGTGCCTCGGGCTCCGATGCAGCCACTACGTGAACGGCGTGTCGATGCGCCACGAGAAGATCTCCGAGGGCATGTTCCCCGAGTACCCCTTCGACTCGATCACGAACGGCGTGCACGCCGAGACGTGGACCTCCGGGCCGCTGAAGGAGCTGTTCGACCGCTACGTCCCGGAGTGGCGCAGGGACAACCGCTACCTGCGGTACGCGGTCAGCATTCCGCGCGACGAAGTGATGGACGCCCATCGGGCGGCGAAGGAGCTTCTTCTCAGGGAGGTCGAGTCGCGGACTGGCGCGGCGCTTGACCCTGCGGCTCTCACGCTCGGCTTCGCAAGACGCGCAACTCCCTACAAGCGCCACGCGCTCATATTCAGCGACATCGAGCGTCTGCGCAGGATCGTCAAGGAGGCGGGTCCGGCCCAGTTCGTGTTCGGCGGCAAGGCGCACCCGAACGACGAGGCCGGCAAGGCGGTCATCCGCGAGGTCTTCGGAATCGCCAGGGCGCTCGAGGGCGAGATACCGGTCGTCTACCTCGAGGACTACGACCTGGAACTCGCCGGGCTCGTGACGGCGGGCGTCGACCTCTGGCTCAACACTCCGAGGAAGCCGCACGAGGCTTCCGGAACGAGCGGCATGAAGGCCGCCCTGAACGGAGTGCCGAGCCTGAGCGTCCTCGACGGCTGGTGGGTCGAGGGTCACGTGGAGGGGGTCACCGGGTGGTCGGTCGGCGATCCGTGGAACGTCGAGAGCGACGACGTTCGGGAGAGCCGGTCGCTCTACGAGAAGCTCGAGACGGCCATCCTCCCGCTCTTCCGTGCTGCGCCCGACGAGTACGCACGCGTCATGCGCACGGCCATCGCCCTCAACGGGTCCTTCTTCAACGCGCAGAGGATGGTCTCGCAGTACGTAGAGAATGCCTATCTTCCGGACGCGTAGCGCGGCGGTCCGCTGCGCCGAACCGACGTGCCGGAGTCGTTCCCTAACGCCGGCCCTTCAGAGATGGTCCGGACAGGGAGAAGGAGGTGTGTCCCCGTGGCTGCGAAGAAGCGCGTCAAGAGAGGCGCCGCGAAGAAGCGCGTGCAGAGGGGTACCGCGAAGAGGCCCGGTCTCCCTCCGGGCGCGCTCATCTACACGGGTGAGAAGCGCGCCGACGTCGTGAAGATCCAGCTCGTCGACTACGACTCCGAGCGGCTCGAGGAGCGCGAACTCGCGTCGGTCGGCGAGAGCCTGCCCTTCAAGGAGCTCCCGACCGTCACCTGGGTCAACATCGTCGGGCTTCACGACACGCGTGTCGTCGAGGAGGTCGGCGCGGCGTTCGACCTCCATCCTCTCGTGCTCGAGGACGTCCTGAACACGAGGCAGCGACCCAAGTTCGAGGACTACGGGAAGTACGCCTACCTCGTGCTGAGGACCCTGCACTACCGTGAGGAGACGCACGAGGTCGAGACCGAGCAGATCAGCCTGATACTCGGTCCCAACTTCGTGATCTCGTTCCAGGAGATCGAGGCCGATCCGTTCGAGCAGATCCGCGATCGACTGAGAACCGTCAAGGGCCGCATCCGCACCGCCGGCCCCGATTACCTCGCGTACGCGCTCCTCGACGCCATCGTCGACTACTACTTCGTCATTCTCGAGAAGCTCGGAGACCGGATCGAGGACATGGAGGAGGAGGTGGTGAGCGATCCCGCGCCGACGACGCTCCACGAGATCCAGAAGCTCAGGCGCGAGCTCGGACACCTCCGGCGGTCCGTGTGGCCCCTGAGGGAGGTCGTCTCCATCTTCGAGCGGAGCGAGTCGCCTCTCGTCCACGAGGAGACGGACGTCTACCTGCGCGACGTCTACGATCACACGATCCAGGTCATAGAGACGCTGGAGTCGTATCGCGACATGGTCTCCGGCATGTTCGACACGTACCTGTCGAGCCTGAGCAACCGGATGAACGAGGTGATGAAGGTCCTGACCATGATCGCGACCATCTTCATCCCGATCACGTTCATCGCCGGCGTCTACGGGATGAACTTCCAGCACATGCCGGAGCTGCACAAGCCCTGGGCCTACCCGGCAGTGCTTCTGCTGATGCTCGCGGTCGGCGTCTGGATGGTCGCGTACTTCAAGAGGAAGAGATGGCTGTGACCGAGCGGGCCGGAGTGGACCCGTGCTGCTCGTCCTGCTCGTGCGGCGGGCCGTCGCAGGGCGAGGCGCCGGTCGCGTCCGCTCGCGTCCGCGGGACGACGGGCGCGCTCACAGCGCGCGAGACGTGGGACCACGTCCTGGCCAGGTGGGGCGCGAACCGCGGAGGTCACAGGGTCGACCCCGGGCTGTACGCGCTCGGTTCCCCTGAACGCGGCTCGCCCGTGTTCGTCACCGGCAACTACACGCTGAGCTTCGACGCGCTGCGGTCCGCTCTCGACGGACTCGACGGCTACGTGCTCGTGCTCGACACGAAGGGCGTCAACGTCTGGTGCGCGGCCGGGAAGGGAACGTTCGGCACGGACGAGCTGGTCGCGCGCATCCAGGCCACTAGCCTGGGCGACGTGGTCGACCACAGGACCCTCGTGCTGCCGCAGCTCGGTGCCACAGGCGTCGCCGCGCACGAGGTGCGGGCGCGGTCGGGGTTCCGCGTGACGTACGGTCCGGTGCGCGCCGACGACCTTCCCGCGTACCTCGAGGCGGGCAGCGCGAGCCCGGAGATGCGCAGGGTACGATTCGGCCTCGTCGACCGGCTCGTGCTCGTCCCAGTGGAGTTCGTGCACGCCCTGCCGCCCACGCTCGTGGCCACGATCGTTCTCTACTTCGCTGCGGGATGGCTCGCGGCGTGGGCCCTGGTCTCCGCGGTCGCGGCGGGCACGGTCCTGTTCCCGGCCGCGCTTCCGTGGCTTCCGACGCCCGACTTCACCACGAAGGGGCTCACGCTGGGAGCGCTGGCAGCGGCTCCGTTCGCGCTCGCGCGGATCATCGGCGGCCCGGGCGACCCAGCGTGGTGGAAGCTCGGCTGGGCCGCGGTGCATATGCTGGCCATGCCGCCCGTGACGGCGTTCCTGGCGCTCCTCTTCACCGGCTCGACGACGTTCACGTCGAAGACCGGCGTCGAGACGGAGATCAGAAGGTACGTGAGGCCGCTCGTCGCGCTAGCCGGGACCGGCGTCGTGCTGGCCGCGCTGCTGGCGGTCCTTGGACCCGGAGTCTGACGATGAGAAGCTCGTACAGCGCCAACACGCTTCGCTACGACGCGAGCCGCTGCAGGGGCTGCAGCATGTGCTGGACCGTATGTCCGCACGCGGTCTTCGAGAGTGGAGACGGCGCCGCGCGGCTCGTCGAGCCGACACGCTGCATCGAGTGCGGAGCGTGCTCGCTCAACTGCCCGGAGAACGCGATCGCCGTCGACAGCGGGGTCGGGTGCGCGTCGGCGCTCATGCTCGCGGCGCTCACCGGCCGGGAGCCGACGTGCGGCTGTGACGAGGATGGACACGGGGGGTGCTGCACGTAGCGGCCTACCCCGTCCCGAGCGACCACCCGGACACGCGTCACGGTCCGGCAGCCGGGCTCTGGATGACGACCCTGTCGAACCGGCATGTCCCGGCCCGGGTCTTCACACGCATCTCACGGAGGACACATGTCCAAGGTCGACGTCAACGAGCGGATGCAGAGCGAGAACGACAGGCTGGCTGCGGAGAACCGGAGGCGCTTCTCGGACGCCGGTCTTCTCGTCCTCAATCTCATCAGTTCACCGGGGTCGGGCAAGACGACGCTCCTGGAGAGCACGCTGGACATGCTGCCAGACGACGTGCGGGTGCTCGTCATCGAGGGCGACGTCAGCACCGACAGGGACATAGCGCGCGTGAGAGCGCACGGCGGGGACGGGGTGCAGATCAACACGGCCGGCGGCTGCCACCTGAGCGCGGCCATGGTCGGCGAGGTGCTGCCGGGGCTGGACCTCGACGGCGCGGACGTTCTCTTCATCGAGAACGTCGGGAATCTCATCTGCCCTTCCACCTACGACCTCGGGGAGGACGCGAAGGTCGTTCTCCTGTCCACGACGGAGGGCGACGACAAGCCGATGAAGTACCCGGCGATCTTCCACGAATCCTCGGTCGCCGTGATCAACAAGATCGACCTGCTTCCGTACGTGCCCTACAACGTCGAGAGGGCCGAGAGAGAGATCCGCGTTCTGAACTCCGCGTGCGACATCGTGAGGGTCTCCGCGCTCAAGGGGACGGGAATGGACGAGTGGATCGGATGGATACTCGCGAGGCTCAGTGAGAAGCGGGGGGAGAAGTGACGAACGAGCTCTCTCTCACTCTCGTCTTCGCGGCCGTGGCGGTCGTCGCGCTGGGCGTGCCGTCCTTGAGGCGCCGGCTCTCTTCCATGAGGACGGGCGTGGCCCTGCTCGCGGTCCTGGCGCTCCTCTCGGTGGCGGGCGTGGTCATCGGCCAGAACCTGCCGCCCACGGCCTACACCGACAGGTTCGGCACCGCCGGTGGGGCGCTCCTCCTGCGGTCGGGTCTGGCCTCGGTCTTCGGCACCTGGTACTTCATGCTCGCAGTGTGGGTGCTCGCGCTCTCGATCCTCACATGTTCGTTCCAGCGCGTCGCCCGACTCGTACGCGCGCCGGGCAGAAGGCTCGCGCGCGTCGGGTCGCTCCTCACGCACGTGTCGCTCGTCGTGATCCTCGCGGGAGGCGTCGTGATGGCCCGGTACGGTCACAGGCGCCCTGACCCCCGCTTCCTGGGGGCCGGCGACACGACCGTCGTCGAGGAGGGGGGCTTCTCGCTCAGGGTGGAAGAGGCGAGGACCGAGTTCACCGACGACGGGACGATCTCCGAGTACGTCTCGATCGTCACGGTCATAGAGGACGGCGTGGAGCACGGGACCCACAGGATCGAGGTCAATCATCCCCTCGTCAGGAACGGCGTCGGCGTCTACCAGTACGAGATGATGCCGTCGGCGGAGTCGGTCGACGAGATCGTCCTGGGCGTCGCCGTCGACACGCCAGGAGCGGCGGGCATGCACGAGCTCACCATTCCGTTCGGCGAGGCCGCGTCCGTCCCGGGCACGAACCTCACCGTGAAACCGCTTTCATTCCTCTCTCACTTCACCTACGATATCGAGAGTGGGACCGCGGGTCTTGCCTCGATCTGGCACGACAACCCCGCGGTCCTCGTGCAGGTATCCGCTCTGGAAAGTGTCGTGTCGGAGAGCTGGCTCTTCGTCGGCCTCAGGGGCCACGAGGGTGACGGCGACGTCCCCCTTCACCTGTTCTTCCTGGGCTACGAGCCGGACTTCGGAAACGGCCTGACCCGGTTCGAATACTCGCGCCAGCCCGGCACACCGATCCTCTTCACAGGATTCGCGGCGCTCTCGCTCGGGCTCTGCATGACGTTCTGGACGAGAGCCGGGAGGAAGGAACCGAAGTGAACGGTCCCGACGTGTTCTTTTTCTGGTTGGCCTTCTGGTGCTACCTGGGCAGCACCGTCCTGGCCTCGCTCTACGCGGGCCTCAGGCGCGACGGGGTCCGTCGAGCGGTCTTCGTCCTGACCCTGTCGGGGTTCGTCGCCAACACTGTGGCACTCGTCGTCAGGGTGGTGGCGTCAGGGCACATGCCCGTCACGAACCTGTACGAGTACCTGACGTTCTTCGCGTGGGCCATCGTCGCGGGGTTCCTTCTCCTCTGGAAGAGGAAGGACCTCTCACTTCTCACCGTCTTCGCTGCGCCGGTCGCGTTCGTGATGATGGTCGTGGCGTCGATGTTCCCCGCTCGGGTCGAGCAGCAGCTTATCCCGGCGCTCCAGAGCCACTGGCTCACGATACACGTGACGCTCGCGGTTCTGGGGGAGGCGGCCTTCGCGGTGGCGTTCGTGGCGTCGGTGCTCTTTCTCGCGGCGAAGCGCGGTAACGCCGACCGGTTCGACGAGATCACGTATCGGGCGATCGGCATAGGGTTTCCGCTCTTCACGATAGGCGCGCTCTTCGCAGGGGCCGTGTGGGCTCAGCGCGCGTGGGGCACGCCCTGGTCGTGGGACCCGAAGGAGACGAGCTCGCTCGTCGTCTGGCTCGTCTACGCGATCTATATTCACGCGCGGCTCGTCCGCGGGTGGCGCGGCAGGGGATCGGCGGTCCTCTCGATCGTCGGTTTCGCGCTCACGTTCGTGACGATCCTGGGAAGCCGCATACTGGGCGGGCTTCACTCTTACGGTTAGCCGTCGGCCCGCCGTCAAGGAGCCTCATTGCGTCCCGAGACAGAGCGTCGCATCCTGGCGTGGGTCCCGGCGGTCGTCTACGTCGCGCTCATCTTCGCCGTCTCCTCGATCCCCGGCTCGCTGCACGGGATCATACCGTTCAGGGTGTTCGACAAGGTGGCGCACATCGTCGAGTTCACCGGACTCGGCCTCTTCCTTACGGTCGCGTTCAGAGGCACGCTGCCCCGCGCGAGCATGAGGAACGTCGTGCTGCTGGTGCTCGTCGTGGGTCTCTCGATCGGCCTCCTGGACGAGCTCTACCAGCACCTCGTTCCCGGGCGCGCGGTCGAGTTTCTGGACTGGGTGGCGGACACCATAGGAGTTGTTGCGGGCAGCACCGTTGCCGTGATTCACTACCGTAGGCGTGGAGGCACCTGGTCCACCGGGGAGCCCTTGAGGTTCCGGGGCCGCAACAGACGGGTTAGGCGGAGATGAGATACAAGGCACCCAGAGGCACGAGAGACATACTTCCCGAGGACTCCTGGAAGTGGCAGAAGCTGGAGAGGGCGTTCGAGGAGACCGCCGAGCGCTTCGGCTACAAGGAGATCAGGCTTCCCGTCTTCGAGCAGACCGAGCTCTTCGCGCGCGGCATCGGGGACGCGACCGACATCGTTCGCAAGGAGATGTACACGTTCGAGGACCGGAAGGGGAGGAGCCTGACGCTTCGACCCGAGGGCACGGCCGGCGTCGTCAGGTCGTACATAGAGCACAACATGGGCGAGGGAGGAGCGAGGGTCACGAAGCTCCGGTACTTCTGCCCGATGTTCAGGTACGAACGGCCGCAGGCAGGGCGCTACCGCCAGTTCTGGCAGTGGGGTCTCGAGGCAATCGGCTCCGAGAGCCCGGGAGTCGACGCCGAGATCATCCACTTCTGCATGAGTCTGTTCGAGCAGCTGGGGATACGGGGGTCGGTGGCGCGAGTGAGCAGCGCTGGGTGCAAGGAGTGCACTCCCGCCTACAACGAGGCGCTGAGGACGCGCCTCGGGCCCTCGCTCGGCCGGTTCTGCGGCGACTGCCACGTCCGATACGAGAAGAACCCCAGGCGCATGTTCGACTGCAAGAACGAGGACTGCCAGTCGCTCCTCAAGGACGCTCCCTCCATACTCGACTCGCTCTGCGCCGGGTGCCGCGAGCACTTCGACGGCGTCGTCCGTCACCTGGAGCGGATGTCGGTGAGCTTCGAGGTCGACGCCACGCTCGCCAGGGGGCTTGACTACTACACCCGCACCGTGTTCGAGGTGCACTACCAGGGTCTCGGAGCGCAGAGCGCGCTCTGCGGAGGCGGGCGGTACGACGATCTCATAGAGGAGCTCGGCGGCAGCCCGACCCCCGCCTGCGGCGTGTCGGCCGGTGTGGAGCGGCTGATACACGCGTACGACAACGAGTCTGGCGGCGCCGAGGAAGAGCCCGGCCCGGACGTGTATCTCGTCGCGTTGGGCGACGAGGCCGCGCTGACGGCCGCCGCCATGGCGGCCAGGCTTCGCAACCGTTACTCGGTCGAGGTCGACCACAAGCGGCGCAGCATGAAGGCCCAGATGCGCGAGGCCGGCAAGCTGCGCGCCCGGCTGGTCGCCATCGTGGGAGAGGACGAACTCGCGCGGGGCGTCGCCGCCCTGAAGGACATGGAGACCGGTGAACAGACGGAGACCGCCATCGACGGAGTTTCGGAGGCGGTCGGGAGACTACTCAAACGATGAAGCTTCAGGCAATGGAACCCCTGAGGCGCACCCACACGTGCGGCGCTCTGAGAGTCGGCGACGCGGGAGCCGAGGTCGTCCTGATGGGCTGGGTCCACCGCCGGCGGAACCTGGGAGGCCTCTACTTCGTCGACCTCCGCGACCGCCACGGCACGAGCCAGGTCGTCTTCAGACCTGAGACGCCGGAGCTCCTGGAGCACGCCGGGGACCTGAGCGCCGAGTACGTCGTCGCGGTGCGTGGCAAGGTGGCCGCCAGGCCGGACGGCATGGTGAACGCCGACATGCCCACGGGCGAGGTGGAGGTCATCGCGACGGAGCTTCGGATCCTGAACACGTCCGAGACTCCGCCGTTCGTGCTCGAGGACCCGGTCCAGGCGGGCGACGAGCTCAGGCTGGAGTACCGCTACCTCGATCTCAGGCGGCCGCACATGCAGCGGCTCATCGAGGCCAGGCACACGGCCGCGCAGACGACGCGCAACTATCTTTCGTCGCGCGGATTTCTCGAGATAGAAACGCCGATCCTGGCGAAGAAGACCCCCGAGGGCGCGCGCGACTTCATCGTGCCGTCGCGCGTTCATCCCGGCAAGGTCTACGCGCTTCCGCAGTCTCCGCAGCTCTACAAGCAGATACTCATGGTGGCGGGATGCGACCGCTACTTCCAGATAGCGCGCTGCATGCGCGACGAGGACTTGAGGGCCGACCGCCAGCCCGAACACACGCAGATCGACTTCGAGATGAGCTTCGTCACCGAGGACGACGTCTTCGAGGTGGCGGAGGGCCTCGTGCAGGCGCTCTGGCGCGACGTGCGCGGCGATGAGATCGAGATCCCGTTCCAGAGGCTCACGTATCGCGAGGCCATGGCCCGCTTCGGGAGCGACAAGCCGGACCTCCGCTTCGGCATGGAGATCATCGACCTCTCCGACGTGCTCGCGACCACCGAGTTCAAGGTCTTCCGTTCGACCATCGAGAGCGGTGGCGTCGTCCGCTGTCTGAACGCAGAGGGATGCGGCGACTGGTCGAGAAGCGAGGTCGACAAGAAAGAGGCGCTGGCGAAGAAGTGGGGCGCCAAGGGTCTCGCGCGCGCCAGGGTCGAGGGCGGCTCGCTCGAGGGGGGCATAAGCAAGTTCCTCTCGGACGACGAGAAGAGCGCGATCATCGAGCGAGCGGGCGGCGCGGAAGGGGACCTCCTCCTCTTCGTCGCGGATCGGGAGCGGCTGGCCGGCGACGTGCTCGGCAAGCTCCGCCTCGACCTGCGCGACCAGCTCGGGCTCGTCTCGCCGGACACGTTCGCCTTCGCGTGGGTGGTCGACTTCCCCCTCTTCGCCTGGAACGACGACCTCGGTGGCTGGGAGGCCGAGCATCACATGTTCACGATGCCCAAGGAGGAACACCTCGAATACCTTGAGACCGATCCCGGCAAGGTGCTGGGGCGGCTCTACGACCTGGTCGCCAACGGCACCGAGTTGGCCTCCGGCTCGATCCGGATCCACCGGCGCGACATACAGGAGCGCGTGATGAAGGTCGTGGGGATCTCGGCCGACGACGCGGAGAGGAGATTCGGGTTCCTCCTCCGGGCCTTCGACTACGGAGCCCCACCGCACGGGGGCCTGGCGCCCGGGCTGGACAGGGTCGTCATGCTCCTGACGGGCGAGGACTCGATCCGCGACACGATCGCCTTCCCCAAGAGCTACCGCGGCCTCTCCCTGATGGACGGCTCTCCCTCGGAGGCGGAACCCGCGGTCCTCGACGAGGTGGGCATCGTCTTCACGCGGGCTAAGGACGCGGAGGACTAGGATGCCACGGGCGAACGGCTCGCCCGACGGGCCGGCGGGACAACGAGGCCGCGCGACGCATCGCCGGCTTCGCGCGCCGGACGTCCTGGTCTCGGCGCTCCTGTGCGGCTGGCTCGGCGCGCTGGCCGGCGTGGTCGAGGGTCCCTTCCGCGCGTTCGGACACGGTCACTACTTCAACACGATCCTCTCGTACGCGACCTTCCTTCTCATTCCCGCCGTCTCCTACGCGGCCTTCGCAGTGCCGCTCGGCGTCCTCCTCGCGTTCGGCGCGTCGTTCGTCGCGCGCCGGCGACGCGTCGTTCCGACCGCGGCGTCCCTGGCCGCCGCGCTTCTCGTCGTCCTCTACTGGGGTTCGGTCTTCCGCGAGCCTCTCTTCTCCACTCCCGGCAACATCGTGGGCCACGCGGGCATGGTCCTGACGGCCGTCGCCGTATTCGCGCTCCTGCGCCGGCTTCTCGAGGCCGTTGCGGGCGCGCCCCGGCCTCGGAGAAGGGCGCTGGTCCTCCTGGCGCTCTCGGCGTGCGTCGCGCTGGCGTTCTCGGGTCTCGCCGGACGTCGCCTGCTCTCGGGGGGTGAGAGAGACGGCGCGGGCCCGGCAGAGACGAGCGCGGCGGACCCTGGAGCGAGAGACGCGGGTTCGGCCGGCGCCGGAGGAGCCAGCGCGCTCAGGAATGTCCTCCTGGTCACCATCGACACGACGCGAGCGGACCACCTGGGCTGCTACGGGCGTGCGCCCGGCACGACGCCGAGAAGCGACGGCCTGGGGACGTCGCCGGCCGTGGACGCTCTCGCCGCCGCCGGTGTCCGATTCGAGAACGCCGTCGTCCCCGAGATCGCGACCGACCCGAGTCACGCTTCGATCATGACGGCGCTCCATCCCCTCGAGCACGGTGTGCTCCGGAACGGACAGCAACTGGCTCCGCGGTTCGCCACGGTGGCCGAGGCGTTCCGCGCCGCGGGCTTCGGCACGGGCGCTGCCGTCAGCGTCGAGCATCTCGACGGCTACATGTCGGGGCTGAGCCGCGGGTTCGCTGACTACTACGACCGGGGGCCACACGACAGATTCCGCTACCACCTCGGGTGGCGGTCGATGCCGGACTCGTGGCGCGAGGCCGCGTTCGCCCACACGAGCACCGCCGACGAGACGTGCCGGCGCGCGAGGGGGTGGCTTCGTGGGAACGCGAGCGGGCCGTTCTTCATGTGGGTGCACCTGTTCGAGCCTCACATGCCGTACGTGTCGCACGAGGAGCCGGGGGTCGTGTTCGGCCGCGAGGACGCGAACGCGGTGCCGGGTCCGCGGTCGGCGGCGGCGCTCCGCGGGGCCGACATCTACGACTCTGAGATACGCTACGCAGACGACGCGGTCGGAGGGCTCCTGGCCGTTCTCGATGAGCTGGGAGTGAGGGACAGGACAGTCGTCGTCGTGACCTCCGACCACGGCGAGCACATGAGCGAGGAGCGGCTCGAGCGCGAGAGGTGGTTCGGCCACAGCGAGGTCTACGAGGAGGCGTGCCGTGTCCCGCTCGTGGTGTACGTCCCGGGGATGCACGTCGCGGGAACGCAGGCGGAGGGAACGCGCGCGGTGGTGAGGCGGCCCCCGGGAGACGAGGCCGGCCGAGCGGTCTCCGAGCTTGTGACGACGATGGACCTGGCGCCGACGCTGCTCGATCTCGCCGGTATCGACGGTGCGTCGGCCGCGTTCGCCGGGCGGAGCATGCTCCCGCTCCTGGAGGGGGGCGAGTGGGCCGAGAGGCCCGTCGTCGTGCTCGGGAACCCCCACACGCAGACGGAGTCGGTGGCGCTCCGTGGCGGGAGGTGGAAGCTGGTCGCGAGGGGCGGCGAGCCGCTCGAGCTGTATGACCTGGCGCAGGACCCGGGTGAAAGAATGAATGTAGCTCATTCACATCCATCGCTCGCAGACTCGATGAGTGCGGTCCTTGCCGGGTTCGTCGACGCCTGGGGCCCGGCGGCCGTCCGGACGGACGTCGATCCCGAGGTCCAGGAGATGCTCCGGGCGCTCGGCTACCTTCAGTAGTCGGGCGTGGCTAGTGCGTTTAGGCGGTTCCGAACGTACTTGACACTCCCGGGCCGGCTCTGCTAGGTTTAGCGGGTATGCAGGTGGTTTTCCTAAACGGTATCGCCTCTTCATTGAGGGAGGGGGCGACGTCGGTTACGTCTGTAGGAAGGGGGTGCCGGGCGATGGCACGAAAGACCGTATGGTTCTTCGCTCTCGCCGCACTTCTCCTGTCAACGGGTCCCGCTCTCGTGGGGTGCGGACCCAAGCCTCCGTGCGAGGGCGCGACTGTTGTCCAGGTGCAGTCGGCGCAGGACGAGTGTGACGCAGCGACGGACGAGCTGGACGCGGCCAGGGACGCGCGGGCCGAGCTCGAGGCCGACGTCGCAGAGACCAAGGCCGAGATCGCTGGGCTCGAGGGGAAGCCGGGAGAGCTGGCCGAGCAGCTCGAGGAACTCAAGAAAGGCAGCGGGCGCTAGACGACCGCGAGTGAGCAGGAAAGGAGAGGGACCGACATGCTGTACAGAGCACTCGTCGTACTGGTCCTCCTCGTTGCCCTCGCGTTCGCGTTCGGGTGCGCCCCGGGGGTACAGAGGACCGCAGATCCAAGCTCGGGAGACTTCTACTCCGAGGAGGAGTATCAGAAGCTCTCGGGTGACCAGAGAGAGGCATACTGCGCGCAGCTCCTGAGCGAGTACGGCGCCAGTCAGGATTGCGTCGCCGAGGCGCGAGACGGTCTCGAGCGCGAGCGCACGGCGATCGGGGACCTGACGTCCGAGTTCGATGGACTCCAGCCGCGCCTCATGAGCCTGAAGAGCGAGGTCGCATCACTGGAGAGCGAGATCGCATACTTCGCGGGACTGCCGCGCGTCTACACGGTGGTGAAGGGTGATTTCCTCTACAAGATCTCCGAGATGGAGGAGATCTACGCGGACCCGCTCAAGTGGAAGCGGATCTGGCGCGCGAACAAGGGCGCCATCGAGGGCTTCACGAACCCGAACCTGATCTACCCGGGCTGGGAGCTCGCGATACCCAGAGAGTGGCCTCACTCGCACACGGTCAAGCAGGGGGAGAGCCTCTGGCAGATCGCGCGCTACTGGGAGGTCTACGGCCAGGGCAACATGTGGTCGAAGATCCTCGAGGCCAATCGGGACCTCATCAAGGATCCCAACGTGATCCAGCCGGGCTGGGCGCTCACCATCCCGCGCTAGAGCGTGCGGTGATACCGATCGGCCCGCGGAGCCCGGTTCGTGGTGCTTCGGGCGCGAGTCGGGGGAGCCCCGCTCCAGGAGAGCGAACGGCCCAGGCGCAGTACATCTCGAGAAATCGGGCTCCTGTCTCCGTGACTGACGCGGCCGGGAGCCCGATTCTTGCTTGAAGCTGGCGCATGACATGGTGCCGGCGGCGCGCGGATCCATCTCGGGGGCCCGCTGCGCTGGCGCCGCTGCGCGATGCGCGGTCTTGCGCATCGCTGCGTCGACACCCCCGAGACGGATCACGCGCCGCCGGCCACGTTACGGGACGAGGTTCAAGCATGAAGCGGAAGCTCTCCGTGGAAGACATAGACTCGGTGCACCTGTACGGGAGGCGGGACGCGAACCTGCGCCTTCTCCAGGACTCGTTCGAGTCGCGCATCACGGCGCGCGGCGGCGAGATCACCGTGGACGGGGACGACGGAGAGGTCGAGCAGGTGGCCGCCGTCATCGAGCAGATGGCCGGACTCGTCAGAAGAGGCAGAACGATCCGGCGCGAGGACGTCATCTACGCCGTCCGCATGGTCAAGGAGGACCGCGTGGACGAACTCGAGCGTCTGTACTCCGGAGGCGCCAGACTCAGCGGGCTCAGGCGGCCGGTCGAGCCCAAGACGGTCGGGCAGAAGAAGTACGTCGAGGCGCTGGAACAGAACGACATCGTCGTGTCCATCGGACCCGCCGGAACGGGGAAGACCTATCTCGCAGTGGCTATGGCCGTGGCCGCGCTGCGCCTGAAGTCGGTCGAACGCATCGTCCTGGTCCGTCCCGCCGTCGAGGCCGGCGAGAGCCTCGGATACCTTCCCGGGGACTACCAGGAGAAGATCGCGCCGTACCTCCGGCCGCTCTACGACGCGCTCAGGGACATGATGGACCCGGAGCGGGTGAAGCGGCTGACGGAGATCGGAACGATCGAGGTCATACCCCTGGCCTACATGCGCGGCCGGACGCTGAACGACGCGTTCGTCATTCTCGACGAGGCGCAGAACAGCACGATGCCGCAGATGAAGATGTTCCTGACGAGGTTGGGATTCAACTCGCGGGCGGTGATAACGGGCGACATCACTCAGATCGACCTGGCGAATCGGGAGATGTCGGGACTCGTGCGGATCCAGGACGTCCTTTCGGACATCGACGGGATAGAGTTCGTCTATCTCAATGAGAGCGACGTAGTCAGACATCGGCTGGTTCGCGAGATCGTGAAGGCGTTCGAGCGCTACGTCTCCGCCAGGGAGACGAACGCCGGGGAGAGCGACTGATGGCCGGTCTGTTCAGACGCAAGCCCGAGAAGCCGGCGAGGACCGAGAGGGTCAGGCTCGACGATCCCCGAGGCGCCAAGCCGAAGGCTGAGGTCGTGAAGCGCTCGGTGCTCATCGGTCTGCTCGCGGTCGCCGGCTTCCTTCTGATACTGGAGTTCCTCTTCCCGGGGCCGGCCCCGGGAACGGGCATCGAGCTCCAGAAGGGCCAGGTGGCGCGCGAGGATATCGTGGCGCCCTTCGACTTCGACGTCCTGAAGACGGACGCGGAGCTTCAGGAGGAGCGGGACTGGGAGGCGGCGCAGGTGTTCCCGGTCTTCGAGTACAACGCGTCGCGGCAGACGGAACAGCGTAAGAGGTTCGGGGAGTTTCTGACCGAGGTCTACGGCATAAGGAGCGGCCCGGAGTCCACCAGGCAGAAGTCCGAGATGATGGGGCAGCTCGGAGTGGCGCTGTCCGACACGACGCGGCTCACTCTTCTGAACGCGTCGCAGTCGGCTCGCGTCGAGGAGCTCGCGCGGGAGATACTGCTGGCCCTCTCGGAGCGCGGAGTCTACACACGCCGGGGGCTTCCCGACCTGGCCGCGGACGACAGCGTGATGTTCAAGAAGGGCGACGACGAGACGATGGGGTTCGTCGGGCAGTTCCTGCCGCTGGGCGACGTTCCGGCCGCGGTCAAGACGGAAGCGGAGCAGATCCTGGGGGACAGGACGCTGGCGTCGGCCGTGGTCCAGATCGTCGTGCCGTTCGTCGCGGAGAGCGTGTCTTACCGCTCGGACGAGACCGAGCGCAGGCGCGCCGCCGCCCGTCAGTCCGTTACTCCGGAAGTGGTGGGCGTCGACGTCAAGGAGAACGAGGTAATCATCCAGAAGGGGGAGCGGATCTCAGAAGAGCATCTTCGGATGATCCACTCGATGGACCGGAAGCGCAACGAGCTTCTGCGGCTTGAGGTCGGTCCGAAGCGCTTCCTGGCGCCTCTCGGTCGTCTGCTCCAGGCGCTGGCGATACTGGGCGCTTTCGTCCTCTACCTGTCGGTGCAGCGACCCACCGTCTTCAGCGACACGCGTTTCCAGGTGCTGTTCCTCGCGATCGTGTTGGTCGTCATGGCCATCGCGTCCGCGAAGGTGGGACTCGGGGACGCGTCGCACTACCTTGTGCCGATAGCGCTCCTCGCGATGTTGTCCGCGCTGCTCTTCGACTTCGAGTTCGCCGCCGCGTCGACCGTGTTCGTCGTTCTGCTCACGGCGACGTACGCGGGGTTCGGATTGCCGTTCGTCTTCATATCCACCATGGGAGGCGTGGTCGCGGCGCACTCGGTGAGGCGCGTCCGCCACAGAGAGGACTTCTACTGGTCCGGCATTCGCGTCGTCGCGACGTACGCGGCGAGCATCGCCCTGACCGACCTCGCGCGCGCCGACATCGGCGTCGCCACGCTGGAGCGGGCCGGTTGGGGAGGTCTGAACGCGATCGTCTGCATGGGGGTCGTGGTGGTGGCGCTACCCCTTTTCGAGCGCGGCTTCCGCGTCACGACCGACATCACGCTTCTCGAGCTTGGCGACATGAACAAGCCGCTCCTCAGGAAGATGGCCATGACCGCGCCGGGCACGTATCATCACAGCATGATCCTGGGCAACCTCTCGGAGGCGGCGGCCGAGGCGATCGGGGCCAACGGGCTCCTGGCGCGAGTCGGTTCGTACTACCACGACATCGGGAAGCTGGTGACGCCCGGGTACTTCGTCGAGAACCAGCACGGTCTGGACGCATCCGAGAGCAGACACGCCGGCGTGCGTCCGAAGGTGTCGAGCCTCGTCATCCGAGCCCACATCAGAGACGGTGTCGAGCTGGCGAAGAAGGAACGGCTTCCGGAGCCCGTCATCGACATCATCAGAGAGCACCACGGGACGACCGTGATGGAGTACTTCTACAACAGGGCCCTCGAGGAAGCGGAGGACCCGTCCGACGTCAGGGCCGACGACTACAGCTACCCCGGTCCGCGGCCGCACAGCAAGGAGTCCGCGATCATAGCGCTCGCGGACACGATCGAGGCCCGGATGCGGTCGATCGACGAGCCGCTGAGCCAGAAGAGGATCGACGCGGAGGTCGACGAGCTGATCGAGAAGCGCTGGCGCAACCATCAGCTCGACTCAGCGGAGCTGACGCTCTCCGACCTCCGGAGCATTCGCGACGCCTTCTCCCGCGTGCTGGTCGGGATGTACCACCAGCGGGTCAAGTACCCGGACCAGGAGGGCGAGACGCCCGGGGACGCGAATGGCCGTTAGCATTCTCGTTCGCGGGAGGGCCCGGGTCGACAGGCGCGCGGTTCGCCGGCTCGCCGACGCTGTGCTCCGCGACCACGCGCAAGAGGCGAGTGACGTGTCCATCGTGTTCACGACGGACGGCGTCATCCGCGGGCTCAACCGCGAGTACAGGAACGCGGACCGTCCCACCGACGTCCTGGCGTTCAGCGGAGATCCATCGGCGGGCGCGGCCGACGCCGAGACGGTCCTGGGCGACGTCGTCATCTCCGTGGACAGGGCGGCAGTGCAGGCGAGACGGTTTCGGCGCTCGTTCGACAGGGAGATACTCAAGCTCACGGCGCACGGGCTGCTTCACCTTCTGGGACGCGACCACGAGAGGCCCGGTGAGAGGACCGTCATGCGACGTCTCGAGAATCGCTACGTCCGCGCCATCTCGGATCACGGAGGTTCCGGCAGTTGACTGAGCTACTCCCAGCGCTATTCGGGTTCGCCGTCCTTCTCTACCTGTCGAGCGCATACTCGGGATCAGAGACGGCGTTCTTCTCGCTGTCGCCGCTCGATCTGGAGGAGTTCGACGAGAAGAGCTGCGTCCGGCGTCTGGCGCGCGACCCAGAACGGTTGCTCGTGGGCATCCTGACGGGGAACACGTTGGTGAACGTGGCCGCCGGCTCTCTGGGTGCCCTCGTGGCCCTTCGCTACGGCGAGGCGCACGGGTACTCGCCGGCAGTGACCATCGCGCTCGAGGTCGGCGTCGTCACGTTCGTGATCCTGGTGCTGGGCGAGGTGGCCCCGAAGATGTACGCGATGCAGCGCAACAAGACGGTGGCCAGGCGCACCGCACCGCTCATCTCCGGCACCCTCCGCGTGTTCGCCCCGCTCGTGAGCGGCATGAACGCGATCATCTCCTCCATGAGCGGCAGGCTCTCCGACGGCGAACGCCCTTTCGTGACGGCCGAGGAACTCCGGACGATCGTGGCCGTTTCCGGGCAGCACGGCACCATCGAGGACGACGAGCGCGACATGATCGACAGCGTCATCGAATTCGGCGACACCATTGTGCGGGAGCTCATGGTGCCGCGTGTCGACATGGGATGCATCGAGGACACCGCGGCGGTGGCCGACGTCGTTCAGAAGGCGAGGGAGCTGGGTCACTCCAGGATCCCCGTCTTCCACGAGGACATAGACCACATCGTCGGCGTGCTCTACGTGAAGGACCTCTTGAAGATCGACGTCGCCGACTCCCGGAGCGTCCGCCTGACGCAGCTCGTGAGGCCGGCGCACTACACTCCCGAGAGCAAGAAGGCCGGCGACCTCCTGCGCGAGCTTCAGCACAGGAGGATCCACATCGCCGTCGTCGTGGACGAGTACGGCGGGACGGCCGGACTCGTGACGCTCGAGGACCTCATAGAGGAGATCGTCGGCGACATCCGGGACGAGTACGACGACGAATACGAGGCTCCGATCCGGGTGGTCGACAGGAACACCGTTGTGGCCGACGGCGTCGTGCGGCTCGACGAACTCGCAGACGAGCTCGGCGTCACTCTCGAGAGCGAGGACGTCGAGACGCTGGGCGGCTACCTCATGGAAGCGTTCGGCCGTATCCCGTCCGAGGGTGAGAAGATGGAACGGGCCGGACTCGAGTTCACGGTGGAATCGGTGGAAGAGCAGAGGGTCAAGAGGGTCCGCGTGGCCAGGATCGAGGACGCGGACTCGGCCGGCGGCGGGAAGGAGTAGCAGGCGGCTTGCTGATCGCAACGCTCATAGTCGCGGGTCACATCCTGGCCGCTTTCTTCTCCGGGTCCGAGACGGCGCTCGTCTCCGTCAACTGGATCCGGCTCGAGCACTGGATCGAAAAGGGAAGGGCAGGCGCGCTCGCGCTCGAGAAGTTCGTCGCGGACCCGTCACGACTGCTCGGCACCACGCTCGTCGGCACGAACATCGCGATCATCATGACGTCGTCGCTCGTGTCGTGGGCCTTCGCCCACTCGCTCGAGGGATGGTCGCCGGGCGCGGTAGGTCTCCTCTCGACCTTCGCCGTGACGCTGACCCTGCTCGTATTCGGGGAGATCATTCCGAAGGTCGTCGGGCGGCGACTGACCGACGTGGTGACGCTCAGAATCGTGCATCCACTGCGCTTCTTCTACGGACTCTTCTTCCCCGTCATCTGGGTGGTGACCGGACTCTCGAGGCTTCTCATGAGGCCTCTCGGGGTCAGGTCCGCGACGTGGCGGCGGAGGCTCACGAAGGACCAGCTTAGGCTCCTCCTCACCAGCGAGGGGGAGAAGTCGGGCGCGGTCGACGAGCAGGAGACGAAACTGATCTCCGGCATCTTCGAGTTCGCGCTGACAACGGTCGAAGAGGTGATGGTCCCGAGGACCGACATCATCGGACTCTCCCACGGCTCCACGGTCGGTGACGCGTGCGAGCTCGTGCGCATACACGGCTTCTCACGGCTGCCGGTCCTGTCGACCGACAGGGAGATGATCGACGGGATGATCCACTCCCGCGACCTCCTGGGCGTGCCCCGGGACGAGCCGATCTCGACCATGGTGCGGTCACTCCCGCACGTGCCGGAGACGAAGACGTGCGACGAGCTCTTCAGGGAGCTTCAGGCCAGACGACAGCACATGGCCGTCATCGTCGATGAGCACGGCACGCTCGCGGGCATCGTCACGCTCGAGGACCTGCTCGAGGAGCTCGTCGGGGAGATAGAGGACGAGTACGACGCCAGGGAGTCCCTCATTCGTCAGATCGACGAGGGTCTCTTCATGATCGACGGGCGGGCCGAGATCGACTCGGTCGAGGACGCCCTCGGTGTCGATCTTCCGGAAGGCGACTACAATACGATCGCCGGGCTGGTTCTCCAGGCGCTGGGGAGGATCCCGGAGCCCGGAGACGAGACGGTCGTGAGCGGACTCGAGCTTCGCGTAGTGTCCGCGAGCGCCACGCGCGTAGGCAAAGTGAGGGTCAGGAAAAGATGGGCAGCGAAGAGAAGCGGACATCACCAGTAGAGGAAGCGGCGAGTCCTAAGCCGGCCGAGAGCGTGACCCACAAGTTCTGGCGTGTCCTCCGGAGATATTTCTTCACGGGCCTCGTGGTTCTGCTCCCCGTGGTCATCAGTGGGTTCGTGCTCTGGAGCCTGTTCACGTGGCTCGACCTCATACTCGGCAAGTACGTCGTGCAGTATCTGGGGCGCCCGATCCCGGGCGTCGGCGTCGTCGCCCTCCTTCTGATCATCATCGGGATCGGCGCTCTGGCCAGCAACATCCTGGGGAAGAGGCTCATCCGCGCGGGGGAGATGCTCGTCGAGAGGATCCCGATACTGCGGTGGATCTACCGTACCACGAAGCAGCTCTTCTCGATGCTGCTCCAGGAGAAGAAGACGACCTTCGGGAAGGTCGTGCTCGTCTCCTTCCCGGAGAAGGGCACCTACAGCATGGCCTTCCAGACGTCGGACGGTTCGGGAGTGATCGACGACACCCTCGGCAAGAAGATGGTGGCGGTCTTCCTTCCGACGACGCCGAACCCGACCTCCGGGTACTTCCTTCTCGTGCCGGAGGACGAGGTCATCCCTCTCGGCATCTCGGCCGAAGAGGGACTCAAGTACATCATCTCAGCCGGAGCCATAGCGAGGAACGGCTCCGGCAGCCCAAGCGACTGACCCGAGCGCCGGCGCTGCCGCACCGAAACGCCGCAGCCGCCGCGCCGGAGGCCCCATGAGCGACAGACCCGACATCACCGCGATCGCTTTCGATCCCGAGGCCGCGCCATCCGCCATCGCGCAGGCGCTCACCGGACGTCATCCCGCGGACATCGCCGCGGCGGTCGGCGCGCTTCCCAGCGAGAGACTCAGGGCGGTGCTCGCCGAGCTCGACACGGAACTCGCCGCCGACGTCATCATCAACCTCGATGAGCAGGTGCTGGAGGACGTCCTCGAGCTTCTCGAGGCCCCGGAGATCGCCGGGCTGGCGACGGAGCTCCCGTCGGACGACGCCGCCGACGTGCTGGGCGCGCTCGACGGCCCCAAGCAGGCTCAGGTCCTTTCGGCCCTCGAGACCGATGATCGCAGGGAAGTCGAGCAGCTCTTGAAGTACACCGACGAGTCGGCGGGCGGCATCATGGCGTCCGAGTTCGTCTTCGTCACCCGGGACGCGACGGTCGACAAGGCCATCGAGGTGCTCCGCTCGGCGGCCGACGAGGTCGACGAGATACACAACCTCTACGTGACGGATCCCGGAGGGCGTCTCGTCGGCGTCCTTCCGCTCGCGTCGGTCGTGCTGGCTCCTGCCGGGACCAGGGTCTCGGACGTGATGGCCCCCGACGTGCTGTCCGTGACCGCGGAGACCGACCAGGAAGTCGTGGCCGAGCTCTTCGAGAAGTACGACCTCGTGGCTCTGCCGGTCGTCGACAGGTCCGGCGTGCTGGTGGGGCGCATCACGGTCGACGACATCATCGACGTCATCCACGAGGAGGCCGACGAGGACATCAGCCTCATGGCGGGAACGAGGGAAGAAGAACTCCACGAGGACTCTCCGCTCCGCGTCTCGCGCATCCGTCTTCCCTGGCTCATCATCGGAGCCCTGGGGGGGCTCGGGTCGGCCACGGTCATGCGGTACTTCCAGCTCTCCCTCGAGAGGGTGCTGGCGCTCGCCTTCTTCGTGCCGGTCATCACGGCCATGGGGGGGAACGTCGGCCTGCAGACGTCCACGATCATCGTCCGAAGCATGAGGACCGAGCGTAGCGTGGCGGGCGAGACGCTCACCAGGCTCCTGCGCGAATGGCGCATCGCGCTCACGAACGCTCTGATACTGGGGGCGGCGGTCCATCTCACCGTCGGGTTCTGGCTCCGCGACTGGGGTCTCGCGGCGGTGGTCGGGTGCTCGCTCGCGACCGTCATACTGGTCGCCGCCACCCTGGGCACGGTCATGCCCTTCGCCCTCAGGCGCGCGGGCGTCGATCCGGCCGTCGCGCAGGGTCCGTTCGTGACTACGCTGAACGACGTCATCGGCATCCTGGTGTATCTCGGGCTCGCGAGCGCCTTCATCGACAAGCTGACGTAGGAGGCTCAAGAGGTGGCGCCCGTCAAGTCCAGGGCGGTCGTGCTCCGCCGTCACCGCGTCGGTGAGACGAGCGGCGTCGTGGTGTGCTATACTCGCGAGTACGGCAAGGTACGACTGATAGCCAAGGGAGTGCGCAGGGGAGGAGGGCGCCTCGGAGCCGCCCTGGACCCGTTCGTCGTGTCCGGGGTGGTTTTCTACCTGCGGCCCCGGCAGGGTCTCTCGCTCGTCTCTCAGGCCGAACCAGAGCTCGAGTTCAGGGAGCTTCGCCGCGACGTCGAGCGCCAGTCTTTCGCGGCCGTGGCGCTGGAACTCGTCGACAGGCTCGTGGCCGAGCAGGCCGCCGACCCCGGGCTGTTCGACGCGTTGTGCCGGACTCTGACCGAGACGGACCAGAGTCCTCTCGAGGACCTCCCGGCGGTGCTCTGGGCGTTCGAGCTCTCGCTCGCCGACAGGCTCGGGTACTCGCCCTCGCTCGATGGCTGCGTCTCGTGCGACGGGCGGGCAGGAGAGGGAGCCCGGTTCTCGGTCGACGACGGCGGAGTCGTGTGCGGGAACTGCGTTTCGTCCGGGACGGAGTACGGCGACGAAGTTGTCGCCGCGCTCAGAAAGCTGCGCGCGGGCGTCCCGGCGAGCAGCTTCCGCGGCCTCTCCGACCTCGTTCGGAACGACGTCGGAAAGGCGCTCCTGGGGCACATCGAGCGCCACTCCGACCACTCGCTCGATCTCCGTTCGCAGAAGGTGCTGGAGTCACTCGAAAGAGCGCGACGTTCGCAAGAGGGAGCGTCGCCCGCCGACAGGAAAGAGAACTGACCGTATGCTGTTCCAGGACATCATTCTGAGTCTCGAGCGGTACTGGTCGGACTACGGCTGCATCGTGGTCCAGCCCTACAACTCGGAGGTCGGCGCGGGAACGTTCAATCCGGCCACCTTCCTCCGATGCCTCGGCCCGGAGCCGTGGAAGGTGGCCTACGTCGAGCCGTCGCGACGTCCGAAGGACGGACGCTACGGTGAGAACCCCATCCGCATGCAGCAGTTCCTGCAGTATCAGGTCCTCCTGAAGCCCGCGCCCGCCGACGTCCTCGACGTGTACTTCGAGAGCCTGGACGCCATCGGAATAGGACTCCGGGAGCACGACGTCCGGCTTGTGATGGACGACTGGGAGTCCCCCACCCTCGGCGCCGCGGGACTCGGGTGGGAGGTCTGGATCGACGGAATGGAGATCACGCAGTTCACCTACTTCCAGCAGGCGGGAGGGCTCGAGCTCGACGTCGTCTCCTCCGAGATCACGTACGGCCTCGGGCGCATCGCGACGTTCCTGCAGGGCGTGGACAGCTTCTTCGAGCTGGAGTGGGCGCCCGGCATCCGGTTCGGTGAGCTGCAGAAGCAGTACGAGATCGAGTTCTCGAAGTTCAACTTCGAGGAGGCCGACGTCGCGTTCCACCGGGAGCTCTTCGAGAAGTACGAGTCGGAGGCCGCGCGTCTGCTCGGCGCAGGCCTGCTTGCCCCGGGTTACGACCTCGTCCTCAAATGCTCGCACGCGTTCAACGTCCTCGACGCGAGGGGGGCGATCAGCGTGTCCGAGCGCACGGGCTACATAGCGCGCGTCCGGAACCTCGCCCGCAGGTCGGCGATCCTGTACGTGAAGCAGCGGGAGGAGCTGGGGTTCCCACTCCTCCCGCGTGAGGAAGGAGGCTCCGATGACTGAGAGCCTGCTCTTCGAGATCGGCGTCGAGGAGATCCCGGCGCCCTACCTTCCCAGTGCGATAGAAGGATTCGGGCGGGGCGTCGCCGAGAGTCTGACGACGGCCCGGCTCTCGTACGGTTCGCTGCGCGTGCTCGCCACGCCCAGGAGGCTCGCAGTCATCGTGACCGGCCTGGCGGCCGCGCAGGAGGAACTGAGGCGCGTCGTCACGGGCCCTCCGGCCAGGATCGCGTTCGGTGACGACGGAACGCCGACGAAGGCGGCAACGGGGTTCGCGAAGTCCCAGGGCGTCGACGTCTCCGATCTCGAGGTCGTCGGCGACTACGTTCAGGTCGAGGTGCTCGACGAAGGCCGGAACGCCTCGGACGTGCTCCCCGGCTGCCTCGCCGCCGCGGCCGACGCGATCTCGTTCCCGAAGACGATGCGATGGGGCGTGGACGCTCGCTTCGCGAGGCCGATCCGCTGGCTCGTAGCGATGCTCGGAGAGACCGTGCTCGACGTGGAGTACGCCGGGGTCAGGGCCGGAAGCGAGACGCAGGGCCTGCGGTTCCACTCGCCCGGGCCGCACCCCCTGAAGGGAGCGTCCGACTACGAGAGCGTCCTGGCCGCCAACATGGTCGTCGTCGACCACGAGAGGCGGAGAGAGTACATCGCGACGGCCCTCGCCAGGACCGCCGAGGCGATGTGCGACGGACACGCGGTCCCGGACGAAGACCTGCTCGAGGAGGTGACCTTCCTGGTCGAGTACCCGACCGTGTTCGTCGGTCGTTTCGCGGACCGGTTCCTGAAGCTACCGCGGGACGTCGTGGTCGCGGCGATGAAGGGACACCAGCGCTACTTCGCGGTCGAGTCGAACGACGGCTCGCTCCTTCCGAACTTCCTGTGCGTCGCGAACGCTCCGCCCGAACACATGGACGCCATCCGGGCGGGGAACGAGCGCGTGCTCGAGTCGCGTCTGGACGACGCCGCGTTCTACTGGGCGGAGGACACGAAGACGCCGCTCGCAGACAAGGTCGCCGCCTTGAAGAACGTCGTGTGGCTCGAGGGGCTCGGTTCGCTCTTCGACAAGACCGAGCGCCTGGAGAAGCTCTCGTCGACGCTGGCCGCGCGCCTCGGGAGTTCCGAGGGCGACGTGGCGGCGCGCGCCGCGCGTCTCGCGAAGGCCGACCTCGTCACCGAGATGGTGAAGGATGGTAAGGAGTTCACCGAGCTACAGGGCACGATGGGACGCGAGTACGCGACCGCCTCCGGAGAGCCGCCGGCGGTCGGGACGGCCGTCTACGAGCACTATCTGCCCAGATTCGCCGGTGACGATTTGCCATCGACCGGCCCCGGGACCATTCTGAGTATTGCGGACAAGGCCGACTCGATCGTCGGCTGCTTCTCGGCGGGTCTCGTGCCCACCGGGTCTCAGGACCCGTACGCCCTCAGGCGTCAGGCTATCGGTCTCGTTCGCATGATCGACGAGAAGGAACTCGGGCTGCCGCTAGACGAGCTGCTCCTGGCCGCCGCCGAGGGCTACGGCAAGGCTCCGGAGGCGGCGTCCGAACTCGTGGACGCCGTGCTCGACTTCGTGCGGGGGAGGGCCCGCGCGTTCTACATCGACGCGGGCTACAGCTACGACCTTGTGGACGCCGTTCTGGAGACGTCGCTTCGCGACCTCTCAGGCGTCAGGCCGCGTCTCGGCGCTCTCACGCGCTTCCGGCAGCGCGCCGACTTCGAGGGGCTCGTCGTAGGCATACGGCGGGTCAGCAACATACTGAAGGACCGGAGCGGACACGAGCACGCGCCCGCCGCGCTCTCTGAGCCGTCGGCGGTCGCGCTCGAGCGAGAGAGGGCCCGCGTCGCCTCCGAGGTGGAAGACGCGATCGCGCGCGGCGATCTCGACGTCGCCGTGACGAGTCTTCTCTCACTGCGGGCCCCGATCGACACGTTCTTCGACGATGTGATGGTGATGGTGGACGACGAGGCGCAGAGGAGCGCCCGACTCGGCCTTCTGGCCGCAGTCAGAGACCTCTTCTTCCGGATAGCCGACTTCGGCAGGGTAGTTCTGGAGGGTGAGGAGCCGGAGTAGCAATGCGCTCGCACACGCGGAGATTCGCAGGACACGGTCGCGCGCGGTGGTGGACCGCCGCCTCGGTGCTTCTCGCCGTGGCGGCCGCCTGCGCAGGAGGCTGCGGGAAATCGCCGCCGCGGGTGGAGAAGATCGTCATCCTGGGCGTCGACGGCATGGACTGGAACATCATCGACCCGCTCCTCGCGGAGGGCAGGCTTCCCAACATCGCGGGTCTCATCGAGCGGGGGTGCAGGGCCGATCTGCGCTCACTCGAGCCCGTCATGAAGTCCCCCATCATATGGACGACCATCGCGACCGGAAAGGGCCCCCGCAAGCACGGGATCTCAGACTTCCTGGGCCAGGGCGACGAGAGGCCCCTCTTCAATTCCAACGGATGGCGCGCGCGGGCGTTCTGGGACATCCTGTCGGAGAAGGGCTACACCGTAGGCGTGGTCAACTGGATGGTGTCGTGGCCGGCGAAGCCTGTGAACGGCTACAACGTGAGCGACAGGATCGTCTATCGTCCCGAGGATGGTTTCTCTCCGGTCGAACACGTGACTTATCCCGAAGAGCTGCACGACGAGCTGGGGCCGCACGCGCGACCGATCACCGACGTCGCCGATCAGGAAATCGCTCCCTTCTTCAAGACGGACGTCCTGCGCGACGACGTCCCGCCTCCGGTGCGCGAGTCGATGGCCATACTGCGCGACGTGTACGGCAACGACGAGACGGTCATGGGGGTCACCAGGTACCTGCTCGAGTCCAGAGAGCAGCCGGACGTCTTCGCGGTCTACCTGAACGGCGTCGACACCTCGTCCCACTTCTTCTGGGGACCCATGGACCCCTCCAGCATCGACGTCCGACTGCCCGACGAGGTCATCGAGGCCTGCTCCGACGTGATCCCCCGGTACTACGAGCGGATGGACGCGCTGTTGGGAGAGATCATCGCGCTCGTGGACGAGAACTCGACGATCATCCTGTGCTCCGACCACGGTTTCCGCGGGCCGCACCGCTCGCCCGACGGGCTCAAGCTGGGCATCTGGATGCACAGGCCGGTGGGCGTCGTCGTCGCGGCCGGGCCCGGCATCAGAGCCGGCGCGACCGGCGCCGACGCGAGCGTCTTCGACATCACGCCCACTCTGCTCGCGCTCCTCGGAGAGCCCGTGGCGCGGGACATGGACGGCTTCGTGCTGGACGACATCATCTCTCGCGAGCTGCTCGAGGAGAGTCCGACCCGTTACGTCGACACGTACGAGACGGGAGACGCGACGGGCGGGGACGAGCCGGTCGAGTCTCCGGTCGACGACGAGATCATGGAGAGACTGAGATCGCTGGGGTACATCGAGTGAGACGGCGCACGCTCATCGTCTTCGTCGCGCTCGCGGCGCTCCTGGCCGTTCACGGCTGCGGGCGCGGCGGGCGCGTCGAGCGTAAGCTCATGCTCGTCGGCCTCGACGGGGCCGAGTGGAGCGTCATCGAGCCGCTCCTGGCGGAGGGGCGCATGCCCAATCTCGCCCGTCTCATCGACGAGGGCGTCTCGTGCGGTCTCCGGTCGCTCGAGCCCAGGGAGAAGTCCCCGACGATCTGGACGACCATGGCGACGGGCAAGCTCCCGCACAAGCACGGGATCGGCGACTACGTCGACTCGGACACGGGCAGGCTCATGACGAGCAACACGCGGACCGCGCGAACCGTCTGGGACATTCTGGGCGCGGACAGGCGCACCGTCACGGTGGTCGGGTGGCTCATCAGCTGGCCCGCGGAGGCAGTCAACGGGTCCATGGTTACCGACTACTTCCGACACGGCCCGAGGCCGGGCCGCGAGCAGCCCGAGGACCTGACCTATCCGGACGCGCTCCTCGCTGTCGTGGAGCCTCTGAGAGTCGCCTCCGAGGATATCTCGAGCGAGGACGTCGCGCGGTTCGCCGACCTGGGTTCGGTCCTCTCCGCGGAGGAGATACAGGGTCTTCCCATACAGCAGATGCTCGTCGAGATGAACGGGCTCACCGGCGTGGACGCCATGGTCGAGGCCCTGAAGGACCTCATGGCGTCGGACAGGACGTTCCTCGCCGTGGCCGGGCATCTGCTGAGAGAGAGGCCGGCCGACGCGACGTTCGTCTACCTGCGCGGCGTCGACACGGCCAGCCACAAGTTCTGGCCCGCCTCCCACAAGGGCGAGGTCGGGTTCGCCGTGTCGCGCTCGGAAGAGGCCGTGTTCGGACGGACCGTCGAGCGCTACTACGAGTACGCCGACGAGATGCTCGGCGAACTGCTCGCCGACTTCGGGGACGGGGGGACGGTCATCGTCTGCTCCGACCACGGCTTCGAGGGCCCGAAGCCCGGGAGGCGCCCAGGCGGCATCCGCGACCACGGTCCGGTCGGCGTTCTCGTGATGGCCGGTGACGACGTCCGCTCCGGGATCCGGATCGGGGAGCAGAGCGTGCGCGACATCACGCCGACCGTCCTCGCGCTCTACGGCCTGCCCGTGGCGGAAGACATGGACGGCGAACCCATCGTGGAGGCGCTCACGGAGTCGTTCCTTCAGGCTCACGTCGTCGGGTCGATCGACACGTACGAGGCGTCGCAGTAGGACGAACGTGCCGCGCTCGACGATGACGCGGCGGGACGGACGAGGGAGGTCGGGACAGAGTGAGAGCGAACACGAGACCCCATGGCCGCGCCGGAGTCGGAGCGAGGCTCGCGTTCGCGGCCGCGCTGGCGGTGACGGCCGCCTTCGCGCTCTCGTGTGCGGAGGTCGAGACCGGCCCCGTCGAGCGCAGAGTGCTTCTTCTGGGCGTCGACGGACTCGAGTGGGACATCATGGGTCCCATGATGGAGACGGGGCGACTCCCGAACATCTCGAGGCTCGTGAGCGAAGGCAGCTGGGGCGAGCTGCGCTCGCTCGAGTACCTCGAGTCGCCGATGATATGGACGAGCATCTCGACCGGCAAACTGCCGGACAAGCACGGCATCACGGGGTTCACCACGAAGCCGGGCGCCAGACGCGAGGGAGCCATCTTCACCGCGGACTTCCGAGAGGCCAGGACGCTGTGGGACATCCTGGGGGAGCGTGGCCGCACGGTCGGGGTCGTCATGTGGCTGGTGACGTGGCCCGCCGAACCCGTCAACGGGTATCTCGTGTCCGACTACATCAAGTTCGACTGGAAGAAGGCCGGTCGCGAGCAGGAGGTCACCACGTTCCCTCCGGAACTCGCGGCGGAAGTCGAGGGCATGGTCGTCAGAGGGAGCGACGTGTCCGACGAGCGGGTGGCCGAGTTCCTGAACGGAAGCCTCCCGACCGGGTCCGACCTGAGGGCCCGGATCAAGGCGCTCAGGAATTGCATCTCGGTCGACGAGACGGCGCGCGCCATCGGCCTTCACCTGGCGGTCACACGGCCCACCGACTTCACGGCCGTCTACATGAGCGGCGTCGACGCGGTCTGCCATCACTTCTGGGTCGACGCGTTCCCGGGCTCCGGACCGGAGGTCAGCGCGCGCGAGTCCGAGCTTTTTGGGGAGGTCGTTGCGCGGTACTACGACGAGACCGACCGTGTGATCGGCGAGTTTCTGGATCTTGCCGACGAGAATACCACGGTCATCGTTACGTCCGACCACGGGCATTCCGGGCCGAAGCTGCGCGGTAACTCGTACGCGACCGGGATCGCCATGCACGACCCGACCGGCTTCGTCGTTCTGTGGGGCAAGGACATAGCGGCGGGGCGTGAACTGGCCGACGCGAGCGTGCTCGACCTCGCTCCGACGATCCTGGCGCTGTACGGTCTGCCCGTCGCCGACGACATGGACGGGCGCGTGCTTACGGAGGCCATCGATTCGCGGTTCCTCTCGACGCACGGCGTCGAGAGGATCGCCACGTACGAGACCGGCCCGGTGGAGACGCCGGAGAGCGCAGGAGACGAGCCGGTCGAGTCTCCGGTCGACGACGAGATAAAGGAACGGCTTCGCTCACTCGGCTACATCGAGTAGCCCGTTTTCGGAGGGCCCGCATGAAGATAGACAGACTCCTGGTCGCGCTCATCTGCGTCGCGCTGGCCGCCGCGGCCATCGTCTTCGTGTCGAAGAGGTCTCCGGCGTCGGACGAGCCCGCCGCGACCATCGAAGTGAAGGGGGGCGACCTCTCTCTTCTCGTGGTCGGCGTCGAGAGCCTCGACCTCTCTATAGTAGAGCGGCTGTCGGACGAGGGCAGGCTCCCTAACCTGACGGCGCTCATGGACGCGGGCGCTGTGGGGGAGTTCGGGACGCTCGGGAAGGGCGTCGACCGGAAGATCACGTGGACGTCGCTCGTGACCGGGATCACGCCGGCCAGACAGGGGATCGGCGGGACGAAGCTCTCCCCGAGGGGCGACATCGTCAAGGCCGCGCTCGTGCCGAACTCGCGGACCGTCGGGACGCTCTGGACGGCGCTGGCCGAGGCGGGGCGCCCCGTAGGAGTCCTCGGGTGGTGGGGCTCGTGGCCCGTCGAACAGATAGACGGGATCGTGGTCGCTCCGTATCAGACGTACTTCCTCGAGCGGCGGCACGGCGGGCCGCCCGAGCGGCAGATATACCCCCTGGACCTCATCGAGATCGTCGACCCGCTGGTCGTCGACCCGGAGGCCTTGTCGAGGAAGGACCTCGCGCGGTACGTAGACACTGAGACCGCGCTGGGGCTCGAGGCCCTGATCGGCCAGGGGTACACCGACCTCGCCAACGCCCACGCCGCCAACGTCTCGATGCGCGACGTCGCCGTGACGCTCGCTTCGTCACGGGAGCTCGACGCGGAACTCGTTCTGCTGCCCGGCATCGAGCTTGTGAGCCAGCGCTTCTGGCACATGGCGAATCCCGACCAGATGGAGTGGTCGACGCTGTCCGAGGACGTGACGGAGCAGGTCACCGCGCAGATCGAGGCGCTCGGAGGCGTCATAGACATCTCCTACGAGGTGGTCGACGAGATCCTGGGCGACCTGCTCGAGCTGACCGCCGACGGCGCCACCGTCGCGGTCGTGAGCGACCACGGATACGACGGGCTTCGATACGACTCGCGAGGACAGCCGATGCTCGGCCCGAACATGTACAACGAGGAGGGCTTCTGGGTGCTCGCCGGGCCCGCCGTCAGGAGCGGCGTGCGCGTCAGGGACCTGAGTCTTCTGGATTTCGCACCGACCGTGGCAGAGGCCGCCGGGGTAGTCCTTGTGGACGAGCCCGACGGACGCGCCTGCGCCGAGATGCTGCTGAAGTAAAGGGACACGGCCGATGAAACGTCTCGCCCTCAAACTGTCACTCGTGGTCGTCGTCGCGCTCGCCGTCGTGTGGTACGTGAACTCGACGCGTGACCACGGCTCGTCACAGGGGCCCGTCGACCCACCTCGCACGCGCGTGCTCCTGATCGGCGTCGACGGAATGGACTGGGAGCGCGCCTGGCGGCTGGCGTCGGAGGGACGGATGCCCAACCTCGGCCGGATGATGGAGAACGGCGCGTCCGGCGTTTTGACGTCCATTCCGCCGTACGTCTCGCCAACCGTGTGGACGAGCATCGCCACGGGGAAGCTCGGCGCGAAGCACGGCATCGGGGGGTTCACCGCCTACGGGCAGCGCGGCGGCACGTTCGAGCTCATCGGAACTGGCATGATCAAGTGCAGAACGCTCTGGGAGATCCTGGCCGCGGCCGAGCGCACGTCGGGCGTCATCGGATGGCTCGTCACGTATCCGCCGGTTCCGGTCACGACCTACACCGTGAGTTCGCGCGCGGTGACGGCCATGTCGACCGAGCCCGGGGTCATTCGCGCGGTCGACGACGGGGTCGACATGAGCGCGGGTGTCCATCCGCCGGAACTCTGGCAGTCGATCGTGGAACTCGGCACGTACCCCTCGGACATCAGTCCGGACGACGTTCGGAGGCATCTCGGCTCGCTCGAGTACCTCGAGGAAGAGGAGGTCAAGACCCGCTCCCTCGACATAGCGAGCCGACTCGCCGGCGACCGGACGACCGTCACGCTCGCCCGGCGGCTCATGTCCGACCGGCCCACTGACCTGACCGCGGTCTACCTGCGCGGGACCGACATCGTGAGCCACTTTTTCTGGAGGTACTGGGAGCCGGAGTCCTGGACGCGGAAGAAGATCAAGCCCGAGGTCATCGAGACCCTGGGGCCTGTCATCGACCGGTACTACGAGAGCGTGGACGGGATGATCGGCGAGATCCTGGAGCAGAGGGACGACGACACGATCGTCGTCGTGTGCTCAGACCACGGCTTCGCGGGACATCGTGGCCACGAGGGCTTCGTGCGGGAAGGCTCGAACGACACGGCCTTCGGAGTCCTCATGCACAGGGACAAGGGCATCGTCGTGATGGAGGGACCGGGGATAGCGAGGGGCGTTCGCATCGAGGGCGCCACCGTCCTCGACATAACGCCCACCGTCCTCGCGGCGCTCGGTCTTCCGGCGGCGCGCGACATGGACGGCCGGCCGCTGACGGCCGCGTTCGAGCAGGCGTTCGTGGACGAGAACCCGATAGCGTACATCGACACCTACGAGACCGGGGAGAAGGCGACGTCGGACGGTCCCGAGGAATCGCCGGTCGACGATGAGATCAAGGAACTCCTGAAGTCACTCGGCTACATCAACTGAGGGGCGCTGTGCCGTCCCGCATCCTCACGCTTCGCCATGAACGCCAGGTCCAGAGGCAAGACCGGCAAGACCGGTAAGAGCGCCGCGGCGCAGACCGCGCCCGCGGGACGTTGGGCGGGCCTTCTTGGGTCGTCCTGGTTCCTGCCCGTTGCCGTGTTCACCCTCGCTCTCGTCCTGCGTCTCATCTACCTGAGACAGATCAGATACACCCCGTTCTTCCACACCCTGGGGCTCGACGCGAGGTACTACGACGACTGGGCCCGCAGGCTCGCCGCCGGAGAGGGCTACGGCGAGCCCTTCTTCATGTCCCCCCTCTATCCGTACTTCCTGGCGGGCATGTACCGGCTGTTCGATCGCGATCTCATGGTCGTTCGGATCGTGCAGTCGCTCCTGGGGGCGGCCTCGGCGTCCCTCGTCTACATGCTGGCCAGGGACCTGTTCGACAGGCGCGTGGCCCTGCTGGCCGGGTTCGCCACCGCGTGCTACGGAGCGCTCATCTTCTACGACGGCTCGATCGTGATGACGTCGCTCCTTGTGTTCCTCAACCTTCTGGCGCTCTTCCTTCTCTTGAGGGCCGACCGGACCGACGCCCCCCTCGCGTTCGCTGCGGCCGGCGTGGCGCTCGGGCTTGCCGGGGTCGGCAGGGCGGCGGCGCTCCTCTTCGTTCCTCTCGCCCTCTGGTGGATCGTGTCGCGGCCGCGCCGCGGCCGGCCTCTGCGCGGGGCCGTCCTGTTCGCGCTGGGGGTGCTTGCGGTCGTCGCCACCGTCACCGTTCGCAACTACGCCGTGTCGGGCGACTTCATACCCGTTACGTCCAACGGCGGCCTGAACTTCTACATCGGGAACAGCGCGATCGCGACCGGAGGATACGCGAAGCCTGACGGTGTGGATCCCGGCGGAGACGTGAGCGGAAGGCTCGTGGCCGAGCGGGACGTGGGCCGCTCGCTGAAGCCCTCCGAGGTCTCGTCGTACTGGTACGCGCGTGCGCGGGACGACATCGCGAAGGACCCGGGACGATGGCTGTCCCTCCTGGCCCGCAAGCTCTCGTTCGTGATGAGTTCGTACGAGCTCCCGCAGCTCGAGAACTTCGAGTTTCAGAGGCGCTATTCGAGGCTCCTTTCATTGCCGCTCCCCGGGTTCGGCCTCGTAGCGCCGCTCGGGCTTCTCGGACTGGGCCTGGCGTTCCGGAGACGCAGAGCGAGACTCCTGGGGCTCTTCCTCGCGTCGTACGTGGTCTCGATCGCGCTCTTCTTCGTTCTGGCCCGCTACCGCCTTCCCGTCGTCCCCGTCCTGGCGATAGGCGCCTCGTACGTGGTCATCGACGGGTACGACAGACTCCGCTCGGGCGGGGCGCGCCGTATCGTCCGGCTCGTCGCGGTCGCGGCCGTCCTTGCGTTCCTCGTCAACGCGAACCTCTACTCGATCGACCGGCGGAAGCCGTTCGCGCAGATCCACTACCGGCTGGGGATCGTCTACGGTGACAGGGGAGACGTTGGGAGGGCGGCCGCGGAGTACGAGCGGGCCATCGAGATAGATCCTTCGTATCCGAAGAGCTACCTGAACCTGGGCGCGCTCCTTGCGCGGGCCGGCCGGTTCGAAGAGGCCGCCGGGGTCTTCGGGAGGGCTCTCGAGGTCGATTCGACGTACGTCGCGGCCAGGGTGAATCTGGCCCTGGTCCACATGGGCGAGGGCAGGAACGACGCGGCTCTGTCCGAACTCCGGAGGGCCATCTCCCTGGATGCCGGAAACGCCATGGCATGGACGCAGCTCGGTGTTGCGCTCTACCGGTCCGGCCGGTCGGAGGAGGCGCTCGAGGCGTTGGGCGAGGCGCAGGTGCTCGACGTCGACGGGGCGGAGCGGGCCGAGATCGAGTTCTATCGGGCCCTGATCGAGCGGCCTCCGGCGGGTCCCATGCCGGCAGAGGCGGCGCGGGCGATGGCCGGGGCGGACTCGCTCGTGCAGGCGGGGAACCCGGTGGCGGCGGCCGCGCTTCTGGAGAGGGCCGCGGCGCTGGCGCCCGGCTCCGGAGCGCCGCTTCAGCAGCTCTCGCTCCTCAAGCGCAACATGGGTCTCCTGGATGAGGCCGTGGGTTACCTGCGCAGAGCCCTAGAGGTGGAGCCTTCCATTCCGCACGGACACTTCATGTTAGGTGTGTTTATGAACGAAAGCGGACAACACTACGCGGCGATCATGGAATACGAGGCGGAGATCCGCCTGGATCCCTCGTACGCTCCGGCGCACAGGAATCTGGCCACGTCCTACCTCTACCACCTTGCCGACCACAACCGAGCGGCGCACCACTATGGGGAGTACCTTCGTCTTGGAGGTGCCCCGGTCCCGCCGCTTGCGGACGCTCTGCGCGACATCAGCCCGGAAGGCCGCTAGCGGCTGGCGCTTGACAGAGTGGCATCAGAGGTGGTATACTCTCCATCGAGTCGGGAAATAGCGAAGACGCGTTTCGTTGACGCCCCCAATCCCTGTGCAAAACCAAGCGGTTTTTGTGAACGGGTGATTGCGCCCTGTTATAGAAGCCCGAAAGGGCAGCTCCACGCAACTGGGATTGCGCAGCAGGTCGAATAGCAGGTAACTCACTCGTTGCGATCACCCCGGCCGTGGCCGGCGGTTCGCCCCGCGCGATGAGTCGCGGTTGGGGAGTGAGAAGCTAACAAGGCGAAGGATGAGCTGGATCACCTTCGGTTGCATTGAGGGGGGACTGAACAATATGAAGAAGACACCTGTGGCTGTGCTGGTGGCGGTACTCGCTCTGGCGGTCTTCGTCTCCGTTGCTTCGGCAAGCGGTGGCGACGGCGCGTACTCGAGCAGGGTACCGGATCCCACCAGGCCTGCCCTTGACGCAGGAGATTTCCGGGGCGCCTACAGAGGTACCCTGTGGATCTTCGACGCGGACTTCTCGACGACGACCGACGACAACGCCGGTTGGACGTCGGTCGACCGCAGTGGAACGCTGGGTCAGTGGAACCGCTGGCACATCGACACACTGCGAGTTGCGTACGGAACCTACGCGTTCTGGTGTGGCGAGGAGAACATCTGCTGGAAGCAGCCGCGCGGTTACGGCAACCAGTGGACCATGCTTCTCTCCAAGGAGCTCACTGGGGTCACCGGCATTGGCGGCGACACCGTGACGCTCGAGTTCGACCAGCGCTACGCGATGGAGCGCCTCTACGACTACGGCTACGTTGACGTGTCGAGCGACGGCGGCGCATCGTTCGCGACGGTAGCGACGTACAACAACGTGGGCTTCCAGGGTGCCGGCGTTCCGGTCGACTGGACTCACGCGACGTACGGTCACCCGACGATCGACCTGAGCACGTATGCCGGCAGCGACATCGTGCTGCAGTTCCGGTTCGAGTCGGACGAGGCCTACTCGTCTCAGAGCGAGTCCGACAACCCGCAGCACTCTGTGAAGGACGGCGCGTGGGAGCTTGACAACATCGAGGTCAAGGTCAACACCGTCCAGACGTTCATCGAGGACTGCGAGGGAGCGGACACCTGGACGCACGACGACACCCCGGGTTCGGGGCAGACGGGCGTCACGTTCACACGTGCCCAGTACTACACGCACTTCGACACCGGCCGTCCGCAGGCCTGCGATGATCGTCCCGCGGGTGACTGGATGTACGCGGCCGTCGACTTCGGCGGCACGGGCACGATGGTAGACGGCGAGGACACCTGGCTGGTCAGCCCGCCGATCTTCGTCAGCGGGTACCAGAACCTCGTCGGGCAGTGGGACATGTGGGTCGACCTGCCGCAGAACGCCAACGACCTCTTCGACCTCTCGCTGGCTTCGAGCGACGAGTACACATGCGTCACGACCGCCGACGGCTTCGAGCCTGAGGCGCCGGGCGCGTGGTACGGTGGCCCGTTCTGGAGTGTCTGGACCGACAGTTGGGATGCGTTCGCCGGTAACGACTGGCTCGCCATTCGCTGGGAGCTCTGGAACTCTGACCTGCCGACCGATCCGCACATGGGCGGTGTCTTCCTCCAGCGTCAGAGAGTCGGTGTGCCGGAGCCCGATCCGAGCACGGTGTTCAATACCGACACGTGGAACTCGTTCAACGACTGGTTCAAGGACGACCTGGCGGACGCCGCAGTCGACACGGCCCGAATCAGGATCCGCGACGACCAGGGCATCGGTACGGTGACCATGCTGGCGAGCAACGACTACGTCACGTGGACGCCCTACACCTGCACGCCTGAGAGTCCCACGGATCCGGAGTGGTTCAGTGTTCCGCCGCCCATCACCGAGATGACCCCGGGCAGCGAGATCCACTACTACTACGAGGTCGTCGACGGTGCCTCCAACGTCACGACCTACCCGGCGAATGCTCCCGACTCGTACTTCGAGATGAGCATTCTGCCGCTCCAGGCGACGACGACGGACCCCGGCATCCTCCTCGTCGACAAGCACGGGCGTCGGATCCCGAGCCGTGAGCGCGACTTCCGCCACAGCTCGGAGTACTACTATCGCGAGGCCCTCGGCATCATCGGGTACGACTGGGAGACGTACGACGTCGAGGTCCCGTCCGGAAGCATCAAGTCGGACGGCCCGGACACCTCGGGCATGAAGTACTACGACACGATGGTGTGGTTCGCTGTGGACTTTGACAGCTACGTCATGCTCAAGTCCGACCAGTACAACCTGATCCAGTGGCTCAACGAGGGCGACGTGAAGGAGCGCAACCTGCTCCTCACGGGTAACGACATCAGCTGGGAGCTGAAGTCTCCGGCGTCGAACCAGGAGACCCTGGGCTTCCACGACATCTACCTCGCGGCTTCGTACGGTGGAGAGACCTACCCGCACACGGGTGCCGCTCTCGCCGACACGACGCCTGGACTCCGTGACGCCGCCGGTAACTGGACGTTCATGGACCACGGCGATGCGCAGTGCATCCTCGCCGGCGCGTGCCCCGACCCGATCGAGTGCTTCGACATCATCACACCCGCTTCGGGCATCACGGGCAACGAGCTGGTCGCGGAGTACATCCACGGCGTCGGTGGTGGGTCGATCAGCGGCGCTGGTGTTGCGTTCACGGATCCCATCATCGGGTACCAGACCATCATCCTCGGCTTCGGCATCGAGGTCATGATGGACGGTGTGCACGGTGGTGTGAGCAACTACGAAGGGCCGAGTGGCGGCTACTACAAGACTGGTCTTGCTGACAGGGTCAACATCATGGGTAACATCATGGGTGACCTGAACGCGCGCCAGCCTGGCTACTTCCAGAAGCAGCCCGACGGCATACCTACCGACGTGGTCGACGGCGGGTTCAAGAACGCGCTCTCGCAGGCGTATCCGAACCCCTTCAACCCCGTCACGGAGATCGCGTATAGCGTCAAGGAGACCGGTCAGGTGACGATCGAGGTCTACAACGTCGCCGGTAAGGTCGTCCGCACGCTGCTCGACTCCGAGCTCGACGCGGGTACTTCGAACACGGTGATCTGGGACGGCACGAACGATCTGGGCGAGAAGTGCGCGAGTGGCGTGTACTTCTACCGGATCAACGCGCCTCGCTTCACCGAGTCGCACAAGATGGTCATGCTGAAGTAGGAGTACCGAAGCGTGAGCATCACCTGCTGAACGGGGAGGGGGGCCCGCATTCGGTCCCCCTCCTTCATACGCGGGACCGCGGGGCAGAGGTGGTGGGAAGGAGGGCTCACAAGTAGATTGAGTGCCATTCATTACACGGCTGGGCCTCCTTCTTGCTATGAATCCACCCGTGCCAGCGTGCCCGCGATCATGCGGGCAGGGTGCCGGTCGGGGCGGCGCCCCTCACCCGGAGAGTCGTCCGGGGGGCAGGGGCCGCGCGACCTCTTGACAAAGATTCAGAATAGTAGTATACTCATCCTGAACGTGGGAAGGTGTGAGCCTTCCCCGGACGGCAGGCGAAACGCTTGTCGCCGTGGCAGTGAGCAACCCAGGGGAGGGGTGCATATGTCGCGAAGTGGCGCGGCTCGTCGTGCGGTGGAACCTCATCGGCAAGGGCGAAGACCGCGTCGAGACGCAGTGCCGGCCGGCACGTGTCCGGCTCGAGGTTCGATGGATGTGTGGAGTTCGTACCTCTCGAGGGAGGAGAGACAGTAATGAAGAATCTGATTATCGCCGTCGCGGTTCTGGCGATCTTCGCCGGCATGGCCGTTGCCAGAGGCCCGCAGGAGTTCAGCGGTGTGCCGTACGAAGGCCAGAAGTCCCGCGGCGATGTCGTCTGGTATGACGACATCGAGAGCGGTGCGCCGGGCTGGACGCACGGTGACGACAGTGCCCAGCCTCACTACTGGCACATCGACAGCTACATGGCGTACAGCGGCAACAGCTGGTGGTGCGGTTCGCTCGCGATCACGGCGGACGGCGGCTACGGCAACCTGTGGACGCAGTTCCTGACCACCCCGTACATCGACTGGACAGGCTACTCCTATCCGGTCGTGACCTACTTCTTCAGGAACGACACAGAGGTGGCGTACGACTTCTCGTTCGCCCAGGCCGAGAGCTCCGGCTCGTTCGTGCCGCTCAACCGCGGCTACGACGGTGTCATTCCGTGGGGCCAGGCCGGTTACTACCTTGGCAACAAGGACAACCCGGCGAAGGTCCGTTTCGCGTTCTATTCTGATCCTGCGTACTCCGACGCCGACGGTCTCTATCTGTCCGTTGGTGGCGCTTTCGCCGTTGATGACGTCAACGTGATCGACTACAACACGTTCACGACGCTCTTCACCGACGACGCCGACGCGAACGTCTTCATGACGACGGGCGTGCCGGGTGCCGCAGGCGACTTCTGGAGCATCCGGAACAACGCGTGCCAGGCGTACAGCGGCACGCACTACTGGAGCTGCACCTCGCCCGACACGACGGCCGTACCTCCGAACCTGCAGAACTGGCTCATGACCCCGATGATCGACATCTCGAACTACGAGTGCGTGAAGGGCTGCACCCTGTATTTCGTTCAGCAGATCTTCATGTCGGCGACGGGTGTCTACGGTGGTTCGTGGCAGGAGTGGGGAACGCCTGACGGCGGCGCCACGTGGCTCAGAACCGGTTGGTGGTGGGGTCACCAGTGCATGTTCGGGACGCCCGGCGGTCCTTGCGCTCACTACCTGAGCGTGATCCCGATCGTCTTCCCTGGCCACTTCGACTACATCCAGGGTGGGCTCGTGGCCGGCAAGATCGTCATGCTGACCGACGAGTTCGGCAACGGTTGCGATCAGCCGAACTGCCCGCTCGGCTACTGCAGTTCCGGTATCCCGATCGACGACACCTGGATCGAGGTTACGGAGTGCCCGAACCCGGTCGAGGAGTCTTCGTGGGGCAAGATCAAGGAGATGTACAGGTAGTAAGAGAGGTTTCGCAAGAAACACCTCTCCCCGTTGTGGAGGAGCCCGCCGCGAAAGCGGCGGGCTCTCTCTTTAGTGGTGAGGCTCCGGTGCAGGGTGGGGGCGAGCTCGAGCGCGGTCGTGGAGGGCCCGGTCGCGTGGGCGCCGCGTGACGCGGGTGCTGCGCGTGGCGCGGGTCGTTTGATGTCGCCGGGGTCACACTCTATCAGGAGGGACTCACGATCCTTCGGACGGCTTTCAGAAGGTCGGGAAGCGTGTACGGCTTGGGAAGGAACGGCATGCCGCCCTCGCGGATGGCATCGTACTGCGACCTCTCATCGGCGTGGCCGCTCGAGAGCAGCACCGGAACGTCCGGGTGGTCGACCGAGAGCTTCTGCGCCAGCTGGACGCCGCTCTCGTCCGGGAGCACGACGTCGCTGAAGACGAGATCGAACCTGCCGTCCTCGCGGTCGATGATCGCCAGAGCGTCCCTCACGGTCGATGCCTCGAGCACCTCGTAACCGCCCTGCCGCAGAACGCGCGCAGCGAGATCTCGAACGGTCCTCTCGTCTTCGACGACGAGTATGCGTTCCCCGTTGCCGCGGGCGCCGTCGCTCGCCGCTCCCTGCGGGCGTCGCTCGTCGGCGGACCCCCGGGCGGCGGGGAGGTACACGCTGAAGGTCGTTCCCTCGTCCGGCCGGCTGTCCACGGAGACCCAGCCTCTGTGCTGTTGTACGATGCCGTACACGACGGAGAGACCGAGACCCGTGCCCTTGGCGGGCCCCTTCGTGCTGAAGAAAGGCTCGAACGCGCGCCGCTGAGTCTCTTCGTCCATCCCGAGACCGGTGTCCGACACGGAGAGGCGAACGAAGGTTCCCGCCGACGCCCCCGGCATCGCGCGGATGTCGTCTTCGGTGAGTGTCACGTTCTCCGTGCGCAACGTGAGCGTGCCTCCGTCGGGCATCGCGTCGCGCGCGTTGACGGCGAGGTTCATGAGCACCTGCTGCATCCCCGCCTCGTCCGCCGTGACCGTCCACACGTCCCGCTCGAGCACCACGCTCATCGAGACGTCCTCGCCGATGAGCGGCGCGAGCATCCTCATGAGGCCCTGCGTCGCGCTGTTCAGGTCGATCGCGCCGAACTCCACGGGCTGACGCCTGCTGAACGTGAGAAGCTGCCGTACGAGCTTGGCGCCTCTCACCGCGGAGCCTCTGATTCTCTCCAGATCCTCGGTCAACTGCCCGTCCTCGTCGACCGACATGAGGGCCAGGTCCGCGAACCCCTGGATCGCCGTGAGTATGTTGTTGAAGTCATGGGCAACGCCTGACGCGAGCGTGCCGACGGCCTCCATCTTCTGGGCCTGCAGAAGCTGCGCGTGGATCTCGTCCTTCTCCTCGAGCGCCAGGGCCCGTCCGATGACGGCCGCGAACATCTCCGCCACGGTCAGAAGAACGGACTCGTCCTCCGGGCCAAGCTCGACGGGAGTCCGCGCGGCGAGCTGGAGGACGCCCACCAGTTCACCCCTCTGCCCAACGAGCGGATTGGACACGAGAGCCCGGACGTCGAGCCGCTTGAGCCGCTCTGCGTGCGTCGACGCCAGCGCGTGAGCGTTCACGTCGGGGGCGAAGATGCCCCTTCCGGTCCGCGCGACGAGAGCGGCCGTCGTCCCCGCGTCGTCGATGTCCTGGGAGCAGATGAGATCCGCGTGGGAGTCGTCGACCCCAGAGACTGCCACCACGTTAAGTTGCCTGGTCGACTCGTCGAAGAGGCGCACCGTGCCGAAGTCGAGCCGGTAGGTGTTCAGGAGCCCCTCGAGGACCCGGGAGCAGAGGTCCGCAGCGCCGTCGGCTCTCACCGAGGCCTCTGCCATGACCCTGAACGCGACACGCTCCCGTTCTCTGGCACGGTCCGCTCGGCGCTGATCGGTGACGTCCCGCATGATCCCGTGGTACCCGATGGTCTCGCCGTCAGCGCCGCGCCTTACGGTCGACGTCAGAAGACAGTGACGCACGCTCCCGTCGCTGTTCTTCAGTCGGACCGGGAACCCGCCCACGGAGCCGGAGCGCTCTATCTCCTTCTGAAAGCGGCGTCGGTCGTCCGGGTATGCGTAGAGTTCACGGACGTCCATCTCGAGAAGCTCCGGCTTCGAGCGGCCGAAGAGCGTCGAGGCGGACGGACTGATGTCGATGAGCCCGCCGTCGCACGACGTGATGTATACGACGTCCTGCGACTCCTCGAAGAGCGACCTGTACATCTCCTCGCTCTTGCGGAGGGCCTCCATGGCGGCGCACCGTTCGGTCACGTCGTGAATGATGGCCTGGAACCCTGTGATCCGCCCGGATTCGGACGTGCGGGCGCTGGCGCTGACGAGGCAGGCCACGTGCGACCCGTCGCTCCTCAGGGCGCGGCACTCGATACATGCCGTTCCGCCGTCGCGGGTCTGACGGAGCAGCTCCTCCACCACGCTCTGGTCCTGGAGGAGCGAGCGGCAATCGATCCCGAGCATCTCGCGTCGAGCGCGGCCCCAGAGCGTGAGGGCCGCGGCGTTGGCTTCGACCAGCGTTCCCTCCCGGTCGACGACGACGATCGCGTCTCTGGATCCATCGAAGAGGGCGGTGTAGCGGCGCTCCGCGTCTCCGCAGGCGGCGTTGGCGAGCGCGAGTTCGTCGCGGAGCTCGTCCGCGGCGTTGCTGCCGGGTCGGCTCGGGGCGGGTCTCCGGGAGTCGATGGAGTCCGGGTGCCTGCGGCTCATGGGCGGTCCTCGAGGACGGACGGAGGGCTGGCAGGGAGTCCCGTGGTCGAGGGTCCCCATGGCGCCCGGCGCCGCGTCCGGGTTGCGGTCAGGTCAGAAGCCAAGATGCAGGTTGCGTGCCTGCCCGCTCTTGGAGCGCGGGGGAAGGAGCCCTCGGGCATAAGTGAACGACACGTCAATCAAATCAGGGGCTTGCGAGCGACCGCGGCGGTGAGAAGGAATCATATGGGTAGGGTTCAGTAAATGTGATATCCTGCTGCGTGGTGTGCGATCCAAGAGAGAGGAGAGTGCTATGAGACGAAGCGTTTTGCCGGCGCTCATGGGCGTCGTGGTGCTGGCGGGGGCGGTCGTACTCGTCAACGCCGGGGACAAGCCCGCAGAAGAGATGCAGATGGAAGGCAAGATGGAGATGAAGATGCCGTTCGGTGGACCACAGGATGTCGGGTTTGCCGAGGGGCTCTGGACGGCAATGACCGGCTATCAGGATTGGCCGATCGTCTCCGGTTACTACAACGGCGCCTCTCCTCACGGCGCGTTCATCAGGATGTACTACGGTCTCGTCACGGTCGAGGAGAAGCCGTATCACGTCGTCGTGAAGGACAATTTCGGCGGCGAGGGCGCAACTCTCGAGACCGTCGCCGAGTCACCCGGGGCCTACCTCATGGCCGTGACGGTGATGGTCCAGAGGGAGTGCGGCTACGACGCGGACAACAACGACTGGTTCTGGGTGAAGTACGGCCCGGACGGCTCCGTCGGTATGAACGACATGGGCATGGCCCTCGCCGGGCGCGTGGCGAAGGGCATGGACATGGGTTGCATTGCCTGCCACAAGAACGCTGGCGGTGGGGACTACCTGTTCGTCAACGACTAGCGGCGCGTCGGCAAGACGCCGCTGCCGGGGTCAAGTTGATGCTGATGGCCCGCCGGGCTCAGAAGTCCGGCGGGCCTCTACGTACAGGAGGGGGCATGCAGCCCATCGGAGTGAAGATCGCCCTGGCGTTTCTGCTCACCGCCGCCGGCCTCACGGCGGCGGGGAGCATGCTGGCGCTCCTGGGCCGGACCGAGACCACGATGCAGCCCGGGACGCTCAAGAGGATACACAGGACGGCGGGTTACGTGTTCGGGCTGTCGCTCGTGGTCCTGGCGGTCCTGGGGGCGAGGATCGTGGCGACCTCCGGGGACGGCCTTCCGCTGCGCGGCGTCGTTCACTGGGTGTTGGGGACCCTGCTGGTCATCGTCGCCATACTCAAGATCGCACTCGTCCGGCACTACAAGAAGTTCCTCAAGTTCGCTCCGGGCGTCGGACTCCTGACGCTCGTCCTGGCGCTTCTGGTGGCCGCGGTGTCGGCCGGATTCGTCATCGTGACCGGAGGCACAGGCGGGGCGGCGTCCGTCGGCGAGGCCGATGCGGCAGCGCTGCGCGTGGAGGGCGTCCCGGTGGCTGCCGCGTCCCCGGCCGATGTGGCCGCGGGGGAGGGCGTCTTCCGCTCGAACTGCGCGGTCTGCCACGTGGTCGAGAGCGACGTGCCCACCGCGGGGCTCCGCGGCTTCTTTGAGCGGGACTCGCTGAAGTCGAGCGGGCTCCCCGTCACCGTGGAGAACGTCCGCGCGCAGATCGTGGATCCTGTCGGCAGGATGCCGTCGTTCGCATCGAGGCTGTCCGGGGACGAACTCCTGAGCGTCCTCTCGTACCTCCAGACGCTCTAGGGCCGTTTGCCCTTGACGCCCCGGAGGTTCCGATGATAGCCTAAAAGCTCACATTCGACGCTTCATTCGGCCCCCCATGGGTCCGCGCAGTTGTACGGAGGCAAGCATGACGGTGAGATCAAATCCCCCTGTCCGCCGGGCGGCCGCGTTCGTCGTCCTGTTGGCGCTCCTCATTCCTTCTGTGAGTCTGGCGGAAGGTCTCTGCCCGCGTCCCCCGATCACTGAGACCCGCGACTTCGTGACGCCCGGGGACAAGAGGGTGGAGGTGGCCTGGACGATGGGAGTGGACGAGCGAGACATCCCGGACTTCGGCGGATACCGCGTGTGGGTCAGGGAGGTGTGGAGACTCGAGACGTTCGACCTCGCCAGAGAGTACGTCTGGGGTGAGGACGATACGAACGCCGCGGGATACTGGTCGCTGCGGCCGTTCTACGTGGACAGCGTGCGCGTCTTCGTGGCGCGCTCGGTGCAGAACGCGTTCCCGTACGAGTTCTCCGTTACTGCCTTCAAGGCGAGCAATCCCGATTCGGTCAACTTCGACTGCCTGGAGGAGAACAGGTCGGGTGTCATATACCCGCGGGAGGGCATTCCGACCTCCCTCAGCGGGATCCAGGTCATCCCGAACCCGTATCGCGCCAGCGCCGACTGGGAGTACGGCGGCAACAGGAGAGTCACGTTCGTTCAGCTCCCGGAGGCCTGCACCATCCGCATCTACACGGTTGCCGCCGATCTGGTTCGCACGCTTCGTCACGAGAGCCTCGACAGCGACCAGGAGTTCTGGGATCTCAAGAACTCGGACGGCGAGGAAGTGGCTCCAGGCGTCTACATCTGGGCCTTGGAGGCGGACGGGATCGGGAGCGCCGAAGGGAAGATGCTGATCGTCAAGTAGTCGGGGTGGGCGGTGCATGAACTCGCCCGACAATCCGAGTCTGCATGTCCTGGGCCGCCTGATCACAGAGACTCCCGATGCGGTGACAACGCGGGGGACCTTGTGGTCAGGCGGCGTTTCGCTGCCCCTTGCGGACGGAGGGGCTCGACCGGATGCGATGGCGTGGGCAAGACGTGTTGGTCGGACGACGTGGCATGGGCAAGACGTGTTGGTCGGACGACGTGGCGCGGGCAAGACGCGCCGACCAGATGAGGTAGCGCAGGCAGGACGCACCGACCGGAGGATTTCGCATGGGCAAGACCATCATCGAGAAGATCATCGGTGCGCACGCGGGGCACGACGTGTCCCCGGGCGACGTCGCGGATGTCGTCATAGACGCCAGGCTCGCCCGCGACTTCGGCGGCGCCAACGTCGTGAAGAACATCGTGGAGAACGGGTTGGGCATAGCGGATCCAGCGAGGACGTTCTTCACGTTCGACTGCAACCCCGGAGGGTCCGATCAGAAGTACGCCGCGAACCAGCAGACCTGCCGCACGTTCGCGCGCGACCGAGGCATTGCCGTCTACGACATCGACCAGGGCATCGGGACGCACCTGGCCATAGACGACGGGCTCGTCGGTCCGGGGGGTACGCTCGTCTCAACCGATTCGCACGCGAACATCCTGGGCGCGATCGGCGCGTTCGGGCAGGGCATGGGAGACCAGGACATCGCGTACGCCTGGGCCAACGGGACCGTGTGGTTCAGCGTCCCCGAGTCGATGAGGATCCGGCTCGTGGGCAGGCCCGGTCCGGGCGCCACGCCGAAGGACATGATCCTGGCCTGTCTCAGGCACTTCGGGGCGAGCGGGCTTCTCGGGTTCTCGGGTGAGTACGAGGGCGACATCGTCGACGGGCTGTCGCTGGACGCCCGCGTGACGATCGCCTCGATGGCGACGGAGATGGGCGGCATCACGACGCTCTTCGCACCCAACGACGAGGTCCAGACGTACTGCCGCAAAGCGGGATCCGCCGTCGACCCCGTCAAGCCCGACCCAGACGCCGAGTACGCGGAAGAGGCGGAGGTCGACCTTGACGGGCTTCGCCCGCTCATCGCGCGGCCCGGGCATCCGGACGACGTCGTGGAGGTCGCTGACGTTGCCGGGACGAAGGTCGACTCCGTGTTCATCGGTTCGTGCACGAACGGACGCTACGAGGACATGAAGGCCGCGGCCGCGATCCTCGACGGGCGCAAGGTGGCCCCGGGCGTCGTGCTCAAGATCGTCCCGGCGACCAACACGATCTGGAGGCGCTGTCTCGACGAGGGGATCATCGAGACCTTCAAGCGGGCGGGAGCCCTGGTCGGAAACGCCGGTTGCGCAGGATGCGCCGCCGGTCAGATAGGCCAGAACGGACCCGGCGAGGTGACCGTAAGCACCGGGAACCGGAACTACCCGGGGAAGCAGGGCAAGGGCGAGGTCTATCTGGCGTCGCCCGACACCGCCGCGGCGAGCGCAGTCGCCGGCGCCATCACGACGGCGGACGAGATCCCGCGCACGCCCGCGGTCTTCGTGCCCTCGGCCGAGAGCGTCCGGGCGGGCGGCGGACAGGCCCGCGGCACCGAGCCGTCATCGAAGCCCCGACCGGACCGTCCGACCCACGTACGCGGAAGGGTCTGGATGGTCGACCACGACAACATCGACACCGACATGATCTACCACAACAGGCACCTCGCCGTGACCGACGTCGCCGAGATGGGCCAGTACACGTTCGGCAACATGGACGGGTGGGAGGACTTCCCGTCGCGCGTCCAGCCCGGCGACATCGTCGTCGTTGGCGGGAACTTCGGATGCGGCAGCTCCAGGCAGCAGGCGGTCGACTGCTTCGCGAGCCTCGGAGTCTCGCTCATCATCGCGAGGTCGTTCGGCGCCATCTACGAGAGGAACGCGATCAACGCGGGCGTTCCCATCATGACCGCCGACCTCTCGGGCGCCGGTCTCGGGAACGGAGACGAGTTAGATGTCGACCTCGAGACGGGGGTCGTGACCGTCGCGGGATCGGACAGGAAGCTCCACGGGAAGCCCTTCTCTGATGTCCAGATGGACATCTACCGGAGGGGCGGACTGCTGAGGGTCGGTTAGAGAGCAAGGGGGCAGAAAGTGAGCCGAACAGGCCAGGCGGGCCGGAAGGGCGATGGCGTCCGGTCGGACTGCTGGATATCCGTCGAGCCGAGAGAGTCGGGAGGCGTCGTCGTATCCGTCTCGAGCATCGTGGAGTCGATGTACGGCGCCGCCATAGAGAGCGACATCAGGAAGGGCCTCGACGTCCTCGGCGTCAAGCACGCCGCCGTCGAGGTCGAAGACGCGGGCGCCCTGCCCTTCGTCATCGCGGCTCGGCTCGAGGCCGCTGCGAAGCGCGCGATCCCCGACCTCGCGACCGAACTCCTGCCCGACGCGATGGAGTGGACGAAGTACGGGACAACGAGGGACAGGTTCAGGCGCTCCAGGCTCTATCTTCCCGGCGACCAGGCGAAGCTCATGATCAACGCCGGTCTGCACGGTCCGGACGGAGTGATCCTCGATCTCGAGGACAGCGTCGCCCACTCGGAGAAGGACGCCGCCCGCTACGTTGTCCGGAACGCGCTTCGCACCGTCGATTTTTGCGGTGCGGAGAGGATGGTCAGGATCAACCAGTTGCCCGAGGGCCTGGCCGATCTCGACTACATCGTACCGCACAACGTTCACATCATCCTGATCCCGAAGTGCGAGAGCGCGGAGCAGGTGACCTCCGTCGACGAGCGGGCCGGGGAGATCCTCGCGGGTCTCGGCGTCGACGCTCCGGTCTATCTCATGCCGATCGTTGAGAGCGCGCTCGGATGCCTGCGGGCGCTGGAGATCGCGACGGCCTCTCCGAACGTCGTCGCTCTGACCATAGGGCTCGAGGACTACACGGCGGACATCGGGACGCAGCGCACCAACGAGGGACGCGAGAGCTTCTGGGCGCGGTCGCAGGTCGTGAACGCGGCCCGCGCCGCCCGCGTGCAGCCGATCGACACGGTCTTCTCGGACGTGGCGGACTCGGAGGGGCTCCTCCAGAGCGTGCTCGAGGCGAAGGCCCTGGGCTTCGACGGGAAGGGCTGCATCCACCCTCGGCAGATCGAGGTGATAAACCGCGGCTTCGCGCCCGCCGACGCGGAGGTCGAGAAGGCCAGGCGCATCGTCATTGCTTTCGAGAAGGCCGAGGCCGAGGGGCTCGGAGTCGTCTCTCTGGGCAGCAAGATGATCGACCCGCCCGTGGTGAAGCGCGCGCTCCGGACCGTGAAGCTCGCCATCGCGTCCGGCGTTCTGCCCGATGACTGGCGGGAGGGAGGCGAAGATGCCTGACCAGAAGCTGACGCGCAACGCGGCCGGGCGGATGGTGCCCACCGAGGTGAACGGGAAGGCGGCGATCCCCTACAAGGGCGTCGCGGCGCACAGGCCGACGGGCGTCAAGGCGGCCCCTGCCGTCGCGACGTGCATGGACTACCCCGCGAGCGGCGACAAGACCGTTCCGAACATCAAGGAGGCCTTGAAGGCCGCGGGACTCAGGGACGGGATGACCGTCTCTACGCATCACCATTTGAGGAATGGGGACTTCGTGGCGAACGCGGTCTTCGCCGCGGCCGCCGAGCTGGGCGTCAAGGACCTCATGTGGTTTCCAAGCGCCTCGTTCCCGTGTCAGGCGGGGATGATCGAGCACATGGAGAACGGCGTCATCCACCACATAGAGGGGAGCATGAACGGTCCCCTCGGGGAGCACTGCTCCTACGGGAAGATGAAGGGGATGGGTGTTCTGCGCTCGCACGGCGGCAGGTACCGCGCGGTGCAGGACGGTGACGTCCACGTCGACATAACCGTGATCGCGGCGCCGACCGCCGATCCGTTCGGGAACGCCCACGGCCTCACCGGCCCGGCGGCCTGCGGGCTCCTCGGGTTCGCGCTGGCCGACTCGCAGTACGCCGACAAGGTCGTCGTCGTGACTGACAACCTGATAGACTTCCCGTGCATCCCCTGGCAGATCCAGGGCAACTACGTGGACGTCGTCACGACGATGGACGCCATCGGCGACTCGAGCAAGATCATCTCGGGCACGACTCAGATAACGAAGAGCCCGGACCGTCTCCGCATCGCGGAGATGACCGCGAGGTTCGTCCGCGAGACGGGCATCATGCGCGACGGGTTCTCGTTCCAGTGCGGCGCCGGCGGCACGGCCCTCTCGTTCGCCATCTTCCTCATGGACATGATGCGCGAGGCGGGCGTCAAGGCTCGGTTCGTCCGCGGGGGCAGCACTCAGTACCTGACGGCGATGCTCGAGGAGGGCCTGACCGACTACATCCTCGACGGGCAGACGTTCGACCTGGATGGTGTCAGGTCGATGCGGGAGAACGCGGGCCACGTCAACACGAGCCCGTTCACGAGCTACAACTACCACGGCAAGGGGAACTTCGCGTCGATGGTCGACTGCGTCGTGCTCGGCGCCACCGAGGTCGACGTCAACTTCAACGCGAACGTTGTCACGCACACGGACGGAAAGCTGCTTCACGGCATCGGCGGGTGGCAGAACTGCCTGTTCTCGAAGTGCACGATCCTGCCGATCCCGTCGTTCCGGAATCGCATCCCCGTCCTGGTCGACGAGGTGACGACGCTCTGCGGGCCCGGGGAACTCATCGACGTCGTTGTCACCGAGCGGGGGCTGGCCATCAATCCGAGGCGCGAAGACCTGCTCGCGGCGGTCTCCGGGACCGATCTTCCGGTCAGGCCGATAGAGGAGATCAAGGCGGAGGTCGAGTCGTTCTGCGGCGGTCCACCGGCCAAGCCCGAATGCGAGGATCGGGTGGTGGCGGCGATCGAGTGGGTCGACGGGACCGTGATCGACTCCGTGCGGCAGCTGAAGGCGAGGTAGCCTCCGTCCACTCGGCGCGTGAGCGCCGGTGGATTCCCTCGCGCTCCGGTATGCGCTGAGACGCCGCCCCGTCTGTGGGGCGGCGTCTCGTGCTCTACAGTCGCGCTCAGGAATCACCGGCGCCCGCCCCCCCCCGGGGGGCGCCCCACTCGGCCGTGGGCGCCCACGCGCGGCCCCGGGCGCCCACGCGCGGCCCCGGGTGCGCCACTCGTGTGCGGGCACCCGTGCTCCGCTCCACTCAGCCGGCCTCACCTCTTCTGCGCTTCCCCAGCACGACAACGTCCCGAAGCGCCTTCTCACTGTCCGCCGCCGCCCACCTTCGGTCGAAGTCGTGCTCCTGCACGATCTGGGCGATGGCGGACAGAGCGCGGAGGTGCGTGGTGCGTTCGTCGAGCGTTCCGACGAGCACGAATGCGGTGTGCACCGGCGCCTTCTCGCCCGGGAACGAGATCCCGGCGCGGGATCTCGCCAGCAGGAGATCGAAGATCCCCTCGCCCTCTACTATGATGTGAGGGATCGCCAGGCCCGGCACGAGGACCGTGCTTCCGGCACGCTCCCTCGCGGCCAGACGTTCCATCAGCGTCTCTTCATCCACATCGATCCTCGACGCCATGCGTTCGGCCACGAGCCGGAAGAACTCGCCGGACGTGATCGCCTCCCTGGAGTCGATGACCGCGCTCCTCTCGACGAGCCTGTCGAACCAGTCCTCCGGTGTGTCGTCGCGCTCCCGGATGATCTCCTTGAGCTCCTCTTCGAGCGACCCGGTCACGAGCTCCTTCGCCGTGATGCGCTGAACGAGATGAAGGAGCGCGGACTCCTTCTGGGAGCGGGCGCGTCCGTAGAATCGATAGACTAGGAACCCTCCCACGGCGAGAGCGGCTACCGTGAGGAAGGCGCTCTCGCCCATCTCGAGGATCACGAAGGAGAGACCCGTCAGGCCGGCCAGTTGAATCCAGGGGTAGAGCGGCGCGCGGAAGCTCGGGCGGTAGTTCTGCACCCTGCTCTCTCTCAGGATGATGATCGCCAGATTCGCCAGCATGTACGTCGTCATGAGCACGGCCGACGCGGCCTGCACGAGAACGTCGAGCTTGACGAACAGCGCTCCCGATACGAGCGCGCCGGTAACGATGAGAGCGACGTACGGCGTTCCGCTCCTGGTCCCGACTCTCCCCAAGGGCGCCGGGAGCAGGCCGTCGCGACTCACGGCGAAGAGGTATCTGGAGGCGGCCATGATCCCTCCGTTAGCCGTCGTCAGGAACGCGAGCGTGGCGGCGATGCCGAGCGCGAGCGCCCCGGCTCCGCCCATGAAGGCCCTCGCCCCGTCCGTGATCGGAGTGGGAGAGCCGCTCAGCACCTCCGGCCTCAACACCCCCACGGTGACGAAGATCATGAGAACATAGAGGACGCAGGTCACCACGAGCGACAGCGTCATCCCGAGCGGAACGGTGCGCGCCGGGTTCCTGACCTCCTCCGACACGCTCGCGACCTTGAGCAGGCCCCCGTAAGAGATGAAGACGAACCCGGCCGTTGCGAAGACCGCCCGGAGCCCCTGCGGGGCGAAGGGCTCGAACCTCTGGACCTCGACGGCGGGGACGCCTCTGATGACGTAGACGGCCATGATCGCCAGGAGGGCGACCACGAGGCCGACCTGCAGGCGTGCCGCCTCGCGGACGCCGAACACGTTCAGAGCCACGAAGAAGACGCAGAGCCCGATCCCCACGACGTGGGCGTCGATGGGGAGGACGAGTCGCGCGAAGAGCGTCATTCCGACGAGCGCGAACGCGGCCTTGAGCGAGAGGGCGAACCACGTGAGGAGCCCCGCGACCGTGCCGACCGCCGGTCCCATTCCCCTCGACACGAAGAAGTAGTCGCCGCCGGCCTTCGGCATCGCCGTGGTGAGTTCCGCAATGCTCAGAAGACCGGTCGCCGCGAGCAGGCCCGCCAGGAGATAGGAGAACGCGACGGCGGGTCCGGCCCTCTCGAACGCCATGCCCGGGAGAATGAAGAGGCCGGAGCTGATCATGGCCCCGGTCGCGATACTGAATACGTCCATCAGTCCGAGAGACTTCTTGAGGTTCATCTCACCCCCTGTCCGGCGTAACCCGAAGGAGGACTCCCATGCGCTCGGGGGGAGGGGCCGGTCATCGACTCCCACAGGCGGGGCAGGCAGGGTCACGGTCCACGTCGAGAATGTCGAAGCGCGGCCCGGCGCCGTCCAGGATGAGGAGCTTGCCGGCCATGACGTTCCCGGTGCCCGTCAGGTGCTTGAGCACCTCCATGGCCTGGAGCGCTCCGAGCGCGCCGGGCGTTGGGCCGGGTGTGGCGGGTTCGACGGGAGGGGGAGTGCGTGTGACGAAGCACTCAAGGCACGGTGTGTCGGGAGGACTGAGGAACGACAGGTAGCCCGTCCACTCCGAGACGGCCGCGTAGACCATCGGGATCCGGGCGGCGATGCAGGCGCGGTTCAGGGCGAACCTTGTCTCGATGTTGTCGAGACAGTCGACGACGACGTCTGCGCCCTCTATGAGTGAGGACGCCGTGGCGTGATCGATCTCCGTCGGAACCGCCTTCACCTCCACCGAGGGGTTCACCGCGGCGAGGCGCTCCCGCGCTAGCTCCGCCTTCAGTTGCCCCACGTCGCGCGGAGTGTAGAGGAACTGACGGTTGAGGTTCGAGCGCTCCACGGCGTCCGCGTCGCACACGTCCACGCGCCCCACTCCCGCGGTCACGAGATAGACGCCGGCGGCGCATCCGAGGCCGCCAACGCCGGCAAGGAACACCCTGGCGGAGCGGACCCGCTCCTGCCCCTCCGGTCCCCAGCCCGGCATCGACAGCTGCCGCGCGTACCTCTCCAGCTCGTCCTTCGACAGACTCAATGCGTCATCCTCCCGAGACCGGCGGCTGGAGCGTGATCGTCTCGCCGTCGGAGGGCCTGTAATCGAGTCTTCGGAGCTTGCCCTCCGTGAAGGCGAACGCCACGAACGCGAGCGGGACGCCGAGCGTCGTCAGGATCTCCTTGAGCGTGGGTTCGCCGTCGACCTCGACGCGTCGTGTGTACTCGTCGACGTCGGGCTTGAGGTGGTCCTTGAGCTTGCCGCCTGAGCGGAGGTAGATCGTCATCGACGCCTCGCGCAGAGAGGATGGTCGGCCCGGTCCGTGTCGTCCGGCTACATCGCCTTGGGCTTCAGCTTCTCGCCGCGGATCTTGGGCACCCCGTCCTCGAACGGTTCGCCCAGGAGTCCGAGTCTCTCTAGGTTGTCGGCCGCGTCTGGAATGCCGAGAATCTCGAGCACCTCGCGGGTCGGGTGTCCCTGTCTGTCCCATCCGCGGTTGTGATAGTAGTCGTCCAGCATGTACTCGAAGTTCTTGCGCCCGACGCTCTTGCCTTCCGCGGGGCCGTCGGGGATCTTCTCGTCGAGATGGCGCGCGGGGGCCACGTCGAACTGACGCCCCGGGCCGCCGTTCCTCTCGAGGTAGTGAGCGCGTGTGAGGTTCCAGATCTTCTCCGAGACCAGCATGCACTCCTCGAGCGTGACGTCCCATCCCGTCAGCTGACGGATCGTGTCGACGTGCTCCTCGGGCGTTATGTCGAGCTCTCCCCAGAAGAGGCGGCAGCAGCACCACGTGTCGAAGAGCGGCCGGATGTGCTGGAGGTAGATGACCACCGGCGCCTTCCCGACGGGTGTGTCCTGTCCGATCTGGATGTCGGCCGTGATGGCCCAGCTCCGGTTGTGGTGCGCGCCGATGTCCGACGTGCAGTAGGAGAGTAGCTGAGCCGAGTACCAGCGCGTGTCGTAACCTGAGAACTCCATGCCCTTGGCCTGCGACGCGAAGGCCAGCGTGTCCCGCCCGAGGCGTTCGGCGGCGCCCTTCGTTCCGTACGACAGGGCCTCGCCGATACCGCGCCTGTCGGCTATCATCCGAACGACGTTCTCGAAGTCGTCGATGTCGCCCCAGTTGAGTTCGTGACCCTCGAGGTCGTCCTTCGTGATGATGCCCTTCTCGTAGCACTCCATGGCGAACCCGACCGTGTTGCCGGTGCTCATCGTGTCCAGGCCCAGGTTGTCGCAGAGCCAGTTGGCGTAGGCGACGTGGTGGATGTCCTTCATCCCGCAACTGCCGCCGCAAAGGGCGATCGTCTCGTACTCCGGGCCCTCCACGTACGCGTCGGGCTTCCCCGGGATCTTGGCCACCGAGTACTTGCCGCAGTTCATCCAGCAACCGAAGCAGGCCTTGTGCGTGACCAGGACCTCATCGTGGAGCTTCTCGCCGCTGATGCTCTCCCAGTGCTCGTGATACGTCGTCTGGAAGTTCTTCGTGGGGAAGCACCCGTGCTCGTTCGCCCAGCCGACGAAGAGCGCCGTTCCGTACTTCTGCCACGGCTCCATCAGGGGATGCAGCTTCGTGCGCTGGATGATGTCGTAGGTCGACTTCGTCATCGCCTTGAGGTCGTGCACCGGAAGCGACTTCGTTCCGCGCACGGCTATGGCCTTGAGCTTCTTCGACCCCATGACTGCGCCGACGCCGCAGCGGCCCGCCTGCCTGCCGAAGTCGTGCGTGATGCACGAGAAGACGACGCCGTTCTCTCCGGCCGGACCGATCGTCGCGATCTGGAAGTCCTCGCCGAGGTCGTCCTTCATCCGCTTCTCGAGGTCCAGGGAGCCCATGCCCCAGTAGTCGCCTGCCGGCCGGATCTGGACCCTGTCATTGTCGATCAGAAGATAGACCGGTTTGGGGGAGACCTTCTCGAAGACGACCATGTCGTAGCCGGCGTACTTGACCTCCGCGCCCATCATGCCGCCCATGTTCGAGTCGGCGTGGCCGTTCGTCGCCGGCGAGATGCAGCCGAACCCGATCTTGGACCCGGCCGGCGCGAACGAACCGGTCATGACGCCCGGAGCCATGATGAAAAGGTTCTCCGGTCCCAGCGGGTCGGCGCCGCGCGGAACCTCATCGTAGAGGGTCTTGGCGACGAACCCGCGGGCGCCCATCCACTCTCGCGCGAAGTCCGGGGGCGTCGGCGAGCGCTTGATCTCTCCGGTCTCGAGGTTGATGCGGAGTATCGTTCCGCCGAATCCGTACATGGCGTCCTCGGTCCCTTTCCTGGTGACGCGCCTCGTGGCTCAGACGCTGCTCGGGGATCTCACGATCTAAGGCGTGCTGCGGCTCCTCCTGAACGTCACTCGACCGGCACGAGCGCGCCCGTGTTGCAGACCTCCGTGCACTTCATGCAGAGGTTGCACATGATGGGGATGGGCACGTCTGGATGGGTGAAGATGACGTCGAACGGACAGACCTCGATGCAGACGCCGCAGTTCGTGCACTCGTCCTCGTGGATGACGTAGGCGTCGCCCTCCTTGTGTATGGCGCCCACGGGGCACTTCTTCTCGCAGATGCCGCACTGCGTGCAGAGCTTCGGTTCGAAGACGCCCGGCTCCGGGAAGTGCCCGATGACGGCGATCGACGCCTTCTTCGGGTTGATCTCCTCAAAACGTGTGATCGCGCAGATCTGCTGGCAGAGCCTGCAGCCCGTGCAGTTCTCCTTGTGGACCTTGATCCTCATCTACCCTCCGTGGGACTGCGCCCCTGTGGCGGGTGGCTCAGTCGCGCCGCTTCCTGCGGCAGCGTATCTCGAGCGCGTCCGCGCCGTCGACGCCATCGAGCGACCGGCTCATTCCGAGGAGCCCCGACGCGAATATGTCCTGAACGAACGCGTTGAGGCGGATCTCCCTGCCGTCTATGACGAGCGACGTCTGCCAGGCGTCGCCGTCGCCCGCGTCGGCGGTCCGTTCGATGAGATCGCAGATCTGGGTCACCTCGCTCGGATCGAACGTCTTCCCCTTGAAGCCCGCGGGCGGTTCGCCGACCACGGCGATGACGCCCTCGAGGGCCTCGACGTCGAGGTCTCCTCCGGAGACGACGATCTTGGCGCCGGGAACGCTCTTCCAGCCTTCGACGAGAACGATGTCGCCGGGGAGAGACTCACGGAGCGCCACACAAGCGAGCGGCTCGTCGCCGGAGCGGCGGAAGACGACGGTCGATGAGCTTCCCACGAGCGCGGCCGCCGCCGCTCCCGCGTCGATCATGCGCGACGTGTCCGTGTCGTGAGCGTCGAGGCGGGCGTCCTCGTGCCTGTGCTTGAGGTAGCAGACCGAACGGCCGCGCCTGACGAGCTCGGCGGTGACACTCTCGAGGAGCGCCGTCTTGCCCGTCTTCTTGGAGCCGACGATCTGTATCCAGAGGTGTGCCACGTCCGGACGTCCTTCCGGTCTGCGGGGAAGACGATCTCCCGGGCTAGTACCGAAGCGCCAGAGCCGCCGCCGCGCAGGCGGTGCCGGAGCCCAGAGCCACGACCCTGTATGTGAGCCATCTGGCGTCGCCCCAGAGCCGCGATGACGAGACGAGCCTGTCTGCAACGAGCATCCCCGCGACCGCCGCCGGAACGGCGAGGGCCGCAGCGACCGGTCCCTGGACGAACATGTAGTCCGACATCCTCGAAGGGCTCGCCCAGAACGGGTTGTGGAGCACGTCCCTCGCGAAGTAGCCGAAGAGGACGAACGACGCGAACGTGAGGACCGGCGCCAGCGCCCAGAGCCCGAGCGGGAAGAGCTCGATGCGCGCCTGCCGCGTGGCCGCGCGCCTGGCCGTCCACCCCTCGTACAGCGTGAACCCCACGTCGAAGGTCGCCCCGACCATGAGCACCGCCGCTATCTTGCAGCCCCAGACCGGGTGCTGCAGGAACTTGAAGGCCGACGCGACGGCGGCGAGAGCGAACGAGCTTCCGGGGGCGCGCCAGATCCTCCTCGTGAGCGCGAGGAAGAGGACGCCGATCGCCGTCAGCACGGGGGCGCGAGGGACGCCCCTCGCGAGTGTCAGCTCGCCCACCCCGAGTTCGCCCAATCCCCAGAGCGCTCCGAAGAGGACGAGGCTCAGAACGATGAGTCGCCGTGAGTTCATCCGTGTCTCCTGCTCACTCGCGTCGATCGTGTCGTGGCCCCTCGGGTCGAGGCCCCGCGGAGTGAGTCCGCGTAGTCGGTGAATGCGTCGCGTCCAGGAACCGCTCCGGGACGCAACACACTAGGTTATCAGATGATGAAGGGGCAGTAAAGCGGGGGCCCCGGCGCCGCGGGGCTCTTTCGGCGCGGCTAGGGACGCGGCCCGCCGAGCAGCGCGCGCCGCCGAGACCCGCTGAGCGACGAGGCGCAGTCCCCGCAGCCCTGCCCCTTGTCGCCGAGACGGAGGCCCCAGTCGTTGCCGGCGGGGAGGCAGGGCGAGTTCGCGCAGAGCTTGACGTCGTCCCCACCGAGGTCGCAGAAGAGCGGGTCCTCGTAGATGTTGTCCTCATGCGTGCCGCAGGGCGTGTCGCCGCCGAAGTTCCCGTACAGACAGGACTCGGTGGTGTATGGCGCGTTCGCGCCGGCGCAGTAGACCGACCCGCCGCCCAGATTGAAGGCGATGACGCTCTTCTCGATCGTGGGCGCGGACGAGTTCCCGCAGTAGATCCCTCCGCCGCTCGTCGCCTCGTTGTTCGCGATCGTGGCGTGCGAGATGGACGGGGAGGCCCCGGAGAGCCCGATCGCGCCGCCGATGAAGGCGCGGTTGGCGACGAAGGTCACCTCGTCGATGGTCGGCGACGAGCTCCCGCAATACAGCCCGCCGCCTGCGGTCCCCGCCTCGTTCCGCACGAACACGACCTCGTGCAGCGTCGCGTCGGCCAGGATGCACGTCATGCCCGCTCCTGAGCCGGCCTCGTTCTCGGTGAACGTCACGTCCGCGAGCGACGGAGAGCCGGACTGGCAGAAGAGCCCACCGCCCGTTCCGGTCGCAGCCGAGTTGGCGCGGAAGGCGACGTCCGCCAGGGACGGCGACGAACCGCGGCAGTGAACGCCTCCTCCCTCGATGACGGCCGAGTTGCCCCTGAACACGGCGTTGCGGACGGTCGGGGAGGCCCCGTCGAAGAACGCTCCGCCACCGCGGTTCGCGTGTCCGTTCACGACGACGAAACCGTCTATGACCGCGGAGCGTCCCTCGCCCCCGTGGAGATAGAAGCCGCGACCTTGCCCCTCGCAGTCGATGACGACCGAATCGCGCGCGGCCGCGGCCTTGAGCACGATGTTCTGCCCTCCGAAGTCGAGGTCGCGGTTCTGGGCCCCGGTGTAGGTGCCGGGAACGACGAGGACGGTGTCGCCGCCCGAGGCCTCGTTCAGGGCCGCCTGTATGGTCGTGTGGTCGCCTCCTCCCGCGGGGTCGACCAGGAGCGTGACCGGGCCGGAGGGGGACGTGGGGCTCGTGCTCGAGCAGCCGGCCAGCGCTACGAACGAGCAGGCGATGAGGAGCGTCGCGAGCCGGGACGGGGGCGCCCCGGGCGCACCTGAGGGAGCGAGCATCATCGGGATTTCCAAGTCTCTAAGGGGGGGACGGTAACGTCGCTACCTTGAGCGTATACGCCTCCGGAGGGCGCTGTCAACGGCGCGCAGCTGGATCCCCCCCGGAGGTCAGCCGACACGACGGGTCCGGACGGGCCCGTGAGGCGGCTCGGTTCAGAGGCGGCTCGACACAATGCGGCTCGGCTCATTGACCGTGGGTCCGGCGCGGGATATAATAGGCGTTCGCGGTCGGCCGCGGCGCCGACTGTGAGGGACCGCCTCGGAGTGGCAGTCAGGGGCGGTTTCGCACGATGTGGAAGGCCGAGTTCGCTGAGAGACGCTGGTTCGAACACCCCACAGACGACGTCCGTAGCGGGCACGTCGACACGGAGGAACGGATGGCGAAGAGAACGGTCGTCACGATGCCGGGCGACGGCATCGGCAAGACAGTGCTTCCGGAGTCGCTGAGGGTCCTGGAGGAGGTTGGTTTCGAGGCCGACTACGTGCACGCGGACATCGGTTGGGACTTCTGGATCAGCGAGGGGAACGCGCTGCCCGAGCGCACGCTCAAGCTTCTCGAGGAACACAGGGTCGGGCTCTTCGGCGCCATCACGTCGAAGCCGAAGGACAAGGCAGCGGCCGAGCTCTCGTCCGAACTCAAGGACAAGGGTTTCGTCTACTACAGCCCGATCGTGGGACTCCGGCAGCACTTCGACCTCGACATCTGCCTGAGACCCTGCCGCTCCTTCCCGGGCAACCCCCTGAACTTCATCAGAAGGAAGGGCGAGAGCTTCGAGGAACCGGTCGTCGACGTCGCCATCTTCCGACAGAACACCGAGGGCCTCTATGCCGGCGTAGAGTGGACGAACCCCCCGGACGGCGTCCGCGCGGCGCTCGCCACGCACAAGAAGTTCGCCAAGTTCGCCGACGTTCCCGGAGAGGACCTGGCCGTCTCGACACGCATCTTCACGCGCGGCGCGTGCAGGCGGATCTGCGAGGCGGCGTTCGAGCATGCCGACAAGTTCGGCTACACGTCCGTGACGGTCTGCGAGAAGCCGAACGTCATCAGGGAGACATCGGGAATGATGGAGCTGGAGGCCAGGAAGGTGTCCGAGAACTACCCTGGCATCGAGCTCTGGAGCACGAACATCGACGCGCAGATGATGTGGCTCACGAAGAACCCTGAGGACTACGGCGTGATCGTCGCGGGCAACATGTTCGGCGACATCGTGTCGGACGGATTCGCGGGACTCGTGGGCGGACTCGGTTTCGCCAACAGCGCGAACATCGGCGCGGACTGCGCCGTCTTCGAGCCGACGCACGGTTCGGCGCCGAAGTACGAGAAGCTGAACCCCTCCATCGTCAACCCCATCGCGATGATCCTGTCCGCCTGCATGATGCTGGACCACCTGGACGAGACCGAGAAGGCCGCGGCGATCCGCGACGCCATCTCGGAGGTCATAGCCGACGGCTCGGTACGCTGCTACGACATGATGAAGCTGAGAGGCGGCCCCGAGGCCGTCAAGCAGGGAGCGGCAACGACACAGCAGATGACCGACGCCGTCATCGCCAGGCTGTAGGGGGCGTCGGGCGGACGGGCGGCCACGACGGCCGCGCGCCGTACAGGCGACCTGGACCACGGTGACGCGATTCCAGACGCGGAGGACGCTTCATGGGAATGACATTCGCGGAGAAGGTGCTGGCCGGTGCGGCGGGGCTCGACCGCGTCGTGCCGGGGCAGATCGTTGCCGTCAGGCCCGACCATCTCCTGACGCACGACAACACGGCCGCGATCATCGGCAAGATCGGCCAGGAACTCGAGACGTACGGCGTCGTGAACAGGAACCTTCCGATCATCGTTCTCGACCACGTGGTCCCGGCGGCGAACGAGAAGATCGCGACCGGGCACGCTGAGGTCAGGAAGTTCGTGGCCGAACACGGGATCGCGAACTTCTACGACGTGGGCGTCGGCGTGTGCCACCAGGTGGTCGTCGAGAAGGGCCACGCCCTTCCGGGCCGGATCCTGGTCGGCAGCGACTCGCACACGTGCTCCTACGGGGCAGTGAACGCGTTCTCGACCGGGATCGACAGGACCGAGGCCGCGGCGCTGCTCCTGACCGGGGAGACGTGGTTCAGGGTCCCGTCGACGGTGAGGGTAACGTTGACCGGGGCGCTCAAGCCGCCGGTCTCGGCCAAGGACCTGATCCTCACCATCATCGGAGACATCTCGGCCGGGGGGGCGACCTACCAGTCCGTCGAGTTCCACGGGTCCGTGGACTCTCTCTCGATAGAAGAGAGGTTCACCGTGTCGAACATGGGGATCGAGATGGGCGCCAAGGTGGCGGTCTTCCCTCACGACGCCGTGACGGAACGGTATCTGTCGTCTCTCGGTGTCAGCCGCGATTCGTACGAGCCCGTGTGGGCCGACGCAGACGCGTCGTACGAGCGCGAACTCTCGTACGACCTGTCCGCCATCGAGCCGGTCGTCGCGCTGCCGCACAAGGTCGACAACGTCAAGAAGGTGAGCGAGGTCGAGGGCCTCGAATTCCATCAGGCGCTCCTGGGGACCTGCACGAACGGCCGCGCCTCCGACCTGCGCGCCGCCGCCGCGGTGCTGAGCGGGAAGAGCGTGGCTCCGTCCGTCCGTCTGCTGGTGCTTCCGGCCTCTCGGAGCGTGCTCGCCGACGTGCTCGAAGACGGCACGATGGAGACGCTGGTGGCCGCCGGCGCGATGCTGCTCCCCGTGGGGTGCGGACCGTGCCTCGGCGCGCACCTGGGCGTTCTGGCGCCCGGCGAGCGCTGTCTCTCGACGGCGAACCGCAACTTCAAGGGACGGATGGGCTGCAAGGACGCTGAGATCTACCTCGCGAGCCCCGAGACGGTCGCCGCCTCGGCGCTCACGGGCAAGCTGACCGACCCACGCAAGGTCGCGTGACACCCACCCGGAGCCCGTCCGGGCGCGCGGCCACGGGAGGCCCGTCGGCCGCGACAGGGAGGCACACGTGAGAGTCTGGAGATACGGGGACGACGTAAACACCGACATGCTCTTCCCCGGCAAGTACACGTACACGTGCTCAACGGCGGAGGAGATAAGGCCGCACCTCCTGGAGGACCTCGACCCCGAGTTCGCGGGCAGCGCCGGGGCCGGCGACCTCATCTTCGCCGGGAAGAACTTCGGGTGCGGGAGCTCGCGGGAGCAGCCCGTCCTGGGTCTCAAGGACGTGGGCGTGGCCGCCGTCGTGGCGGAGAGCTTCGCGCGCATCTTCTACAGGGCCGCCATCAACCAGGGGCTGGTGCTGGTCGAGGCGCCCGAGGCCGTCAGGGCGTACAAGGACGGCGACGATGTCTCGCTCGACGTCGAGAGCGGGAAGGTCGTGATCGGCGGGACCGAGTTCTCGTTCCCACCGCTTCCCCCCGAGATCCTGGCGATCCGCGACGCGGGAGGATTACTCCCCTACGCGCGGAAGAAGCTCGCCGAACGCGGCTAGGCACCGTACGAGGAGGGACACCGAGATGCCGAACAAGGACGACGTAAGGAAGGCTCTTCCCGAGCTTGCGCTCATCACCGACGCGGCCCTGCGCGAGAAGACGCTCGAGGTGTGGATCGACGCCATGGAGCGCGGCGGCTGGGAGGTAGGCGACCTGGACGAGATCCCGTTCACCCTGCTCATCGACACGGGAGTGAGCTTCCTCGACCACACGCGGTCGGTGACGCGCACCGCGGTGGCCATCGCGGAGACGATGTCGGGTTTCTATGGAGACAGGATGCCGATCAACATGGACTACCTCGTCTCAGGCGGGATACTCCACGACGTCGGGAAGCTGGTCGAGTACAAGCGCGAGGGCGGGAAGTACTCGAAGAGCGACATGGGGAAGGACCTGCGCCATCCGTTCTCGGGTACGGCCCTTGCGTTCCAGCACGGCGTCCCGTCGGAGATCTGTCACATGATCGCCGCGCACGCCAAGGAGGGTGACGGCGCCAGGAGGATGCCGGAGGCCTTCATCATCCACCACGCGGACTTCGCGAACTTCGAATCCCTGAAGTCTCTTCTCTAGAGAGCACCTCCGGCATGGAGAGCGACGCCGCCACAGGAGGGACGTCGGCGGCGTGACGAGCCATCCCGGCCGAACAGCGCACCTGGGGGGGCGCTCCGTCTTTGACGGTGCGCCCCTTCTTCTTGCGGGCAGGCCATCGACTTGCCGCGCCACGCGAATCGTGTTATAATGGTAAGTGTAATTGCCAAGTATAGTTACGCGGAGGTCAACGTGAGAAAGACATCCGGAACGCTCGCGACCGCGGGCCTCTTCCTTCTCGTGGCGGCACTTCTGGCGGCCCCGCCGGCAACGTCGACGGCGTCGGCGCGCGAGGACGACAGGCTCTGGGTGTTCTTCGAGGACAAGGGGCTGACGCGCGCGGGGGAGGCGGCCCAGCTCGAGGCGCTTGAGGCCACGCTCCCGGCTCGCACGCTCGCGAGGCGGGCCAAGGTGGGGGCCGAGCTCAACGTGAACGACCTGCCCGTCTCGCCGGACTACGTGTCGATCGTCGAGGCGACGGGCGCCGTGGTGGAGACGCGCAGTCGCTGGCTCAACGCGGTGTCGGTCGTCGCCGACCCCGGGCAGACCGCAGCCATCCGTTCACTCCCCTTCGTGCGCGAGGTGCGCCCGGTCGCCGGGGGCGTCAAGCGGGCGCCTGTGTCGGACGACGCGGCGGAGCCGCAGCGGACGGGTGCCCGTCCCGAGGGCGGGACCCCCGCGGTCCGGTCTCTCGACTACGGAGCGTCGTTCACGCAGCTCGACCAGATAGGCATCGTGGCGCTTCACGACGACGGGTTCGACGGCACCGGCGTCTTCATCTGCATGCTGGACACCGGCTTCGACACCGACCACCAGTGTTTCCGCCATCTCGACCTCGTGGCGGAACGCGACTTCATCAACGACGACGCGGAGACGGCCGACGAGCCCGGCGACCCGAGCGGGCAGGACTCGCACGGGACGAAGACGCTCTCTTGCGTCGGGGCCGCCTTCCCGGGCGGCATCTACGGCGGGTCCTACAACGCCACCTTCGCCCTCGCGAAGACCGAGAAGGTCGACGAGGAGATCCAGATAGAAGAGGACTACTGGGTGGAGGCGGTCGAGTGGGCCGACAGCCTCGGGGCGGACATCGTGTCCACCTCTCTCGGGTATCTCGACTGGTACACGTACGAGGACATGGACGGAGGCACGGCCGTCACAACGGTGGCCGCGGACATGGCCGCGGCGCGAGGCATCGTCGTCGTCAACTCGATGGGGAACGAGGGAGCGGGAGCGTGGCGCTTCATGATAGCCCCGGCCGACGGCGACAGCGTGCTCTCCATCGGCGCGGTCGACTCCACCGGCGTCAGGGCCTCGTTCAGCTCCGTCGGTCCGACCTACGACGGCAGGATCAAGCCCGACGTCATGGCTCAGGGTCTGTACGTGCACGTCGCCACGACCGACGACACGTCCTCCTACGCGCGATCGCACGGCACGTCGTTCTCGTGCCCTCTGACGGCCTCGGCCGTGGGACTGCTGCTGCAGGGGCATCCCGAGTGGGGGCCCATCGACGTGCTCGACGCGATGCGATCGACCGCGTCGCAGAGCGGCTCTCCCGACACTCTCATGGGATGGGGGATCGCCGACGCCTACGCGGCGATGTACAGCGAGCCACTGGGCATAGACGGCGATCTCGTCGGTGCGGGCGCTCGTCTCGTCTGGAGTCACCCGAACCCGTTCACGCACGCGTCCCGCGTATCGTTCGCCGTGCCCTCGCCATCGCGGGTGACGTTGAAGCTCTACGACGTGGCCGGCCGCCTGGTTCGGACGCTGGTCGACGAGAACATGCCTGCCGGGTCCTTCGGAGTCTCGTGGGACGGCACCGACGCCGGCGGACGCCGTGTGGCCAGCGGCGTCTACCTCGTGCGGTTCGCAGCCGGGGAGGCGGTGTCGGATTCGAAGGTGCTCTTCGTGAAATAGCGAGGGAACGGTCTGATCTGACCGTTCCTGATGGTCCGGCGCTCGGCCGTGAGCGATAGCGGCGCTGCGCCCCAGGGAGCCTCGACGGAGCCGGGTGACGAGCCCGGCTCCGTCCTTTGAGACGGCGCGTCATCGAGGGCGTCACCCCGGGAGACTCCCCTGTTCGAGCATAAGGTTGTTGCGCCGCTGGCACTTAGCTGGTATCTATGCTTCCAAATGTCGCATTCGGGTTCTCTCGACGCACTCGGGTTCACTCGGTGGTGTGGAAGGACCGAACGATGAGACTCGGACAAGGTCAGTGCCGTGGCAGGCGCGCCGTCGCGCTTCCCGCCGCCGCGTCCCTCGCGGCGCTCGTTATCGTGCTGTCGCTCGCCTTCTGCGCGGTCGCGGACGATTTCGTCCAGCCCGACGACGGGCGGTCCGCCGTCATGAGCCCCCAGTACTACCTGACTCCCGGGCTCTCCGACGAGCTTCAGATCAAGGTGAGGGTCTGGGGCGAGGTGAACGTGCCCGGGCTCTACGCCGTCCCCGACGGGACGGACCTCCTGGAGGTCCTCTCGCTCGCAGGGGGCCCCACGCGGAACGCGAAGCTGGGAAACGTCAAGCTCGTCAGGCTGTCGGGAGCTGAGCCCGAGGTCTTCGAGATCGACATAGACGACTTCGTCAAGAAGGGGTCGACCGAGGCGATCATGGTCATGGAGCCCGGCGACATGATCGTGGTCCGGCCGCAGTTCTGGCCTCGGGTCTTTCAGTGGACCGGCCTCCTGAGCACACTCGCCCTCATAGCGAACGTCATCGTGAACGCGACCAACTGACCCTCCTCACCGAGCGCGTCGGGAGGAACAAGTGGCAAGCGAACCGCAGCGAGAACTGAGCCTGAGCGAATACGTGTCGATGCTCTACCGGGGCAGGTGGACCATCGCCGCGTCGTTCGTCGTGGGCGTAGCCGCCGCCGTCGTCCTCTCCCTGGTCGCGGACCCCGTGTACGAGGCCGAGGCCACGATCATGGTGATGTCGCCCGGTTCGTCGGCCGACCTTCCCGCGCTCTCCATCGGCTCCATGAGCCCGCGCGTGACCACCATAAACAACCAGGTGGAGATACTCGCGAGCCGGACTCTCGCCGAGGGAGTCCTCGAGAGGCTCGAGAAGCTCCCGGACTCCCGGGAACTCGCGCTCTTCGCGCCGGGCAACGGAGCAGCCGCTACGCGCGAGCGCAGGGTCGCGGCTCTCAGGAATGACCTCGAGGTCCAGCCGATGAAGGACACCGACGTCATCGTGCTCAAGGCCTCCGCGGGGGGAGCCACCGAGGCGATGGCGATCGCCAACGCGTACCTCGACGAATACGTCGACTACAGCCGCGCGGCGGCGCGGGGAGAGGTGAAGGAGGTCAAGGCCTTCGTCAGCGAGCAGCTCGAGATCGTGCGGGAGCGGCTGCACGCGGCGGAGGAGAGCCTGCGATTGTCCCAGGAGCGTCAGAACGTCGTCGGACTTCCCGAGGAGACGGTCGCCCTCGTCGAGCAGATAAGCGGGTTCGAGGGCCTTCTCAATCAGGCGAAGACCGATTACGGCATGAACATGGCGCGACTCGAACACCTTCGGTCAGAACTGAGCAAGCAGATGAGCACGCTCCCCGAGGACATCGCGGAGGTCTCGAGTCCCGTGATCCTCGAGCTGCGCGACGCCCTCGCGAGCCGGGAGGGGACGCGGTCTCAGCTTCTGGCCAACGGGTACGCCGACGACCATCCCAAGATGATCGAAGTGAGCGGCGAGATCGCGGAGATCAAGGAGCGTCTCATCAACACGACTCGGGCGGCGATCGGGAGCAGGCTGTCCACGCAGGACCCGCTCACCTACTCGCAGAGCCTCGTCGATCAGATCCTCGTCCTCGAGGTCGAGGTCCACAGTCACGCGGCGAGCATGAACGAACTGAAGAAGATCGTCGACAGCTACGCTCAGCGCATGGCCGGTCTTCCCAAGGCGACGCTACAGCTCGCCCGCCTGGAGCGTGCGCGCCGCGTGAGCGAGAACACCTACACGATGCTCCTCGAGACGTACGAAGAGGCGAGGATCGCGGAGGCGCGCGAGGTGGGCGAGGTTCGCGTGATCGACAGGGCCGAGGAGCCTCTCGGTCCGGTGAGCCCCAACAAGAAGCTCAATCTCGTGGCCGGCGCCATCCTGGGGCTGGGGGTCGGTCTCACCCTGACGCTCGTTCGCGAGCACATGACCGACCCGATCCGGTCGATACAGGAGATCGAGGAGGCGACCGACCTGACCGTGCTGGGTCTCGTGCCCAGCTTCGGCAGGCGCTCCGACGCCCGCCGCGTCTCGCCGCTCGTGGCCGCGACGAGAGTGGAGAGGCACTTGATCACACACCAGGACCCGCGGTCCCCCGTGTCCGAGTCCTACAGGACGCTCAGGACCAATGTCGGCTACGCCGGCGAGCACGGTCCTCCGAGATCTCTCGTCGTGTCGAGCGCCGGCCCGGGCGAGGGGAAGTCGACCACTGCCGCCAATCTGGCGATAACGATGGCCCAGCAGGGAACGCGGGTCATCCTGGTCGACAGCGACCTCAGGCGTCCGGTCCTCCACTCGATCTTCCATCTGCCGCTCGAGCCCGGGCTGTCGGACGTGCTCGAAGGCGAGGCCACGCTCGACGAGGCGATCCAGGAGACCACGATACCTAGCCTGTGGATCCTGAGCAGCGGCGACCCGCCTCCGAATCCCTCTGAGCTTCTCGGGTCCTACGTCATGGCAGACGTCGTAAAGGAGCTGTCCGCGCGTTTCGAGACGTCGCTCTTCGACCTTCCCCCGATCCTGCTCGTCACCGACGCGGCCATCGTGGCGTCGAAGGCCGAGTCGACGATGATCGTCGTGCGAGCGGGCATGACAAGCAGGAAGGCGCTCCTGAGATCCAAGATCCTCCTCGAGAACGTCCGCGCCAGGATCGTAGGCGCGGTGCTGAACGAGGTTCCGAGGGAACGCGGCTACGGCGGCTACTACCAGCGCTACTACGACCGCTACTACGGGCGGGAGAAGCGGCGCTCCTAGTCACATCTGCAGCACTCAGGCGGACCACAAATGTCTCCCGGAGGCGCGCCGGTCCGACGCGTCGGGCGAGGTGTCGAGCATGAAGATCGCGGTCATAGCGGGCGCGCGCCCCAATTTCGTGAAGATCGCCCCGCTCGTCGAAGCGATGAAGAGGAGCGGCGTGTGCACGCCCATAGTGGTTCACACCGGCCAGCACTACGACGACATGATGTCGCGCGTGTTCTTCCGCGAGCTCGAGATGCGCGAGCCCGACCACAACCTCGGTGTCGGCTCGGCGTCCCACGTGATCCAGACGTCGAGGATCATGGAGAGGTTCGACAAGTTCCTTGACGGAACGCCCGTCGACATGGTCGCCGTGGTCGGCGACGTCAACTCGACGGTGGCGTGCGCCCTGACGGCCGTGAAGCGAGGGCTCCGCGTGGCCCACGTCGAGGCGGGTCTCAGGAGCTTCGACTGGGAGATGCCGGAAGAGGTGAACAGGGTGGTGACGGACGTCCTCTCCGAGTTCCTCTTCGCCCCGTCGCGCGACGCGGTCGACAACCTGAAGAACGAGGGGAAGCCGGACGAGAGGATCCATTTCGTCGGGAACATCATGGTCGACACGCTGCTCCGTTTCCTCGACAGGGCGCACTCCACCTCGAGGATCCTGGACGCCCTGGATCTCGCGGCGGGCGAGTACGCGCTCCTGACGCTGCACAGACCGCAGAACGTCGACACCGGACCGGCGCTCGAAGGGATGCTCGAGGCCATCCGCGACATTCAGAGGGACATCAAGGTCGTCTACCCGGTCCACCCGAGAAGCATGAAGATGATCCAATCCCTGGGGCTCGGCGGCCGGGCCGACAGCATCGACGGGCTTCTCATGATCCAGCCGCTGGGGTATCTCGATTTCATCGAGCTCGAGTCCAGGGCGCGCTTCGTGATGACCGACTCGGGAGGGGTCCAGGAGGAGACGACGGTCCTGGGAGTCCCCTGTCTCACGCTGCGCGCCAACACCGAGCGCCCCGTGACGGTCAGCGATGGAACGAACCGCGTCGTGGGCACCGAGCGCGAGACGATCGTGCGGGCCGCGAGGGACATTCTTGAGGGTGAGCGCCGCGACGAGAGCAGAGTCCCGGAGTTGTGGGACGGCCACGCGGCTGAGCGAATCGTGTCGATCCTGAACGGAGCTGCGGCGGAGGTGGCGTAGGGGAAGCGATACCACGCACTGGGGCCGGACGAAGGGAGTGGGAGCTGCATGAAGGTACCGTTGCTGGACCTAAAGAGGCAGTACCGGGACATCAAGGGCGAGATCGACTCCGCGATCGCCGAGGTCGTCGAGTCTCAGGTCTTCAAACTGGGACCGAAGGTCGCCGCGTTCGAGGAGTCGGTCGCGGAGTACAGCGGCACGAAGTGCGCGGTGGGAGTCGCGTCGGGGACCGACGCGCTCATCCTGGCGCTCATGGCGGCGGGCGTGGGACAGAACGACGAGGTCGTCACGACGCCGTATTCGTTCTTCGCCACGGCCGGCGCCATCGTCAGGGTCGGAGCCAGGCCGGTGTTCGTGGACATAGAGCCAGGGACCTACAACATCGATCCCGCGAAGCTCGAGGCAGCCATCACCGAGCGGACCAGAGCCATCATGCCGGTCCACCTCTACGGACAGTGCGCCGACATGGATGCCTTGAACGAGATCGCCGGCAGGCGGGGCGTGGCCGTGATAGAAGACGCCGCGCAGGCGATCGGAGCGGCCTGCCGCGGCAGGCGCGCCGGGTCTCTCGGGACGTTCGGGTGTTTCAGCTTCTTCCCGAGCAAGAACCTGGGCGGCTACGGCGACGGGGGCATGATCACCACCGACAGCGACGAGGCGGCCGACCTTCTGCGGAGCCTGCGGGAGCACGGTCAGACCCAGATGTACCACCACTGGACGGTGGGCACGAACAGCAGGCTGGACGCTATCCAGGCGGCGGTTCTGGCCGTCAAGCTTGCGCATCTGGAGGAGTGGAGCGACGGCAGGGCCGCGAACGCGGCCTACTACTACGACCGGTTCCGGGGCACGGGCGTCGTTCCTCCCCGCTGCGAGGAGTGGAACCGCCACATCTACAACCAGTACATCATCCGCGTCCCTAGGCGGGACGAGCTTCTGGCTCACCTGCGGGATCTCGGCATCGGCTGCGCCGTGTACTACCCCGTGCCTCTCCACATGCAGAAGTGCTTCGAGTCGCTCGGGTACAAGGAGGGCGCCTTCCCGGAGTCGGAGAGGGCCTCAAGGGAGACCATCTCGATCCCGGTGTTCTCCTATCTGACACCCGAGGAGCGGGAGCACGTGGCCGACAAGGTGCTCGCGTTCGTTGGCGACGGCGCGGCCTAGAGGTCGGGAACATCAAGTGCCGCGGCGCACTCCCGGGCCGGGTGCTCGTTCGCGGTATCGGAGACGAGCGTGAACGAGTCGCGGAAGTACGTGCGCGACATAGCGGTCACCGGCGCAGGCACGGCCGCCGTCCGCCTGAGGCAGCTCATACTCCTCCCGGTCCTGGCGAGGATGCTGGGCGCCGCGGACTACGGCGCCTGGACGCAGCTCGTCGCGGCGGTCGGACTGCTCGCCGCCATCTCGGGAGCGCTCGGGAACGCGTCGACGCGGTTCGTGGCCGACAAGCGCGAGGGAACGAGCGAAGCGGGCCGAGTCGTGTCGGGCACCGCGGTCCCCGCTCTGCTTCTGTCTCTCGTTCTCGCGGCCGTCCTCTTCGGCTTCTCCGACCGTCTGGCCGAGAGCGTCCTCAAGCTCCCGAGCTTCTCCTCTCTCGTCAGGCTGGCGGCGCTCGCCGCGGTGGGGACGACGGGGTCCGGAGTGGCGAAGGCCCTCTTCCGCGGCCGGTCCCGGTTCGGCATCTACAATCTCCTGACGATCCTGAGCGAGTATGGCGAGCTTCTGCTCGTCGTGCTCGCCGTCGCGTTGGGGCACGGGCTTCCTGGCGCGGTCGTCGCCATGCTCGCGGCGCGCTCCGCCTCGGCGGTCGTCTCTCTCCTCGTGGCGTCCGGCAAGATAGGCGTCGCGCGCCCGAGGCTCGAGGAGGTGCGGGCCTTTCTCGCGTACAGCCTTCCTCTCATGCCTCAGCAGGTGCTCCTCTGGGTGATCCACCTGAGCGACCGCTACATCATCGGGTACCACTGGGGCAGCACGAGCGTGGGAGAGTACTCGGCGGCGTACTCCATCTCCGCGGTGGTGACGCTCGTGGCCGCGCCCATCCTGGTCGTTGTCTTCCCCATGCTCTCCAGGCTGTGGGACTCGGGGGACAAGGAGGGCGCCGGGAGGTACACGGAGCGAACGTTCAAGTACCTTCTGCTTATGGCGGTCCCGCTGGCCCTCGGGTTGTCGGCCGTGTCGCGCGAGGTCCTGAGACTGGTCGCCGGTGACGCGTTCGCCGCCGCCGGCGCCTTCGTCCCGTTCGTCGTTGTGGGCCTCCTCTTCCACAGATTACAGGGTCTCTACAGCTACGTGCTCATGGCGGCGAAGCGCACCCGCGCGGTCATGTGGGTGCACACCTTGACGGCGGTCTTCAACATCGGCGCCAACCTGGTGCTCATTCCCCGCGTCGGCCCGATGGCGGCCGCCTACGTGACGCTGGCCACGTACGTGCTCGGCGCGGCGCTCGTGTGGGGTCTCGCCAGGGGCTCGCTCGCGTCGCGTCTCGCTCCCGGTCTCCTGGTCAAGGTCGTCGCGATCTCGTGCGGGCTCGCCCTGGGGGTCAGGGCGTTCTCTCCGTCGGGGTGGATCGAACTCGTCGTGACGGGCGCGGCCGCCGCGGCAGCGTACGCGGGTCTCATCGTCGTTCTCCGCGTCGTCACCGTCGATGAGCTCCGGGCACTCGTCTCCATGATGAGGCCCGGGAGGGGGGACGAGGCGTGAAGCTCGGGGTCGTCTCGCTCAAGCTCTTCTACCTGACAGACGGGAAGTACGTCACGACCGGCGGGTTCGGTCGGCAGATGGAGGCTCTGGCGAGCCACTTCGACGAGGTCGTTCTCTGCGTGCCGGTCGCCCGCGGGACGCCCGTCGGCGCGTACCGCATCGAGTCGCCGAACGTCTCCTACTGCCCGCTCCCTCCCTACAGGACTCAGCCGCAACTCCTGCGCGCGGCGCCCGTCATGGCGTGGCGAATCCTCCGGAACGTGGGCGATTGGGACATCGTAAACGCGAGGCTTCCGGACCTCACCGGATGGCTCGGGTTCGCCGCCGCCCGTCTCAGGAAGATACCGACCTTCATCAGTCTGACGGGCGACTGGGAGGAGGTCATCCTCGTACGAGGCGAGACGAACGCGCGCGGCGCGGCGCTGTGGGCGCTGCGCAGCTACGTCCGCTTCTATCTCGCGCTCGAGCGGTTCGCGGTCAGGCGGTCCCTCACCTTCGCCTGCGGACGGGCGCTCTACGAGAAGTACAAGGGGATAGCACCCAGGATCGTCATGACGGTATGGACGACGGTCCGGGAGAGCGAGATCGGCGAAGAGAGGGACACGTGCGCGAACGACGTCGTCCGTCTCCTGTTCGTGGGCCGGCTGACCAGGGCGAAGGGCGTCTCGTACCTCATGGAGGCGCTCGCGTCCCTGCGGGCGGAAGGGCGCAGCGTCACTCTCGACGTCGTGGGCGACGGCGAGACGCGCGCGGAGCTGGAACGGCAGACGGCCGACCTCGGACTCACGTCCTCCGTCACGATGCACGGGTACAAGACGCTCGGCGACGAGCTCATCGCTCACTACCGCTCGGCGGACGTCTTCGTGCTTCCTTCGGTGTCCGAGGGGACGCCGAAGGTCGTCCTGGAGGCCATGTCGAACGCGGTCCCCGTCGTCGCCACGAACGTCGGCGGGCTCCCAACCATCGTGGAGCCCGAGGAGACCGGCCTCCTGGTCGAGCCGAAGTCGCCTGCCGCGCTGGCGTCCGCGATAGCGCGCGTGATCGACGACGGAGCGCTGCGCAGGCGACTCATCCACGGGGGGCTCTCCTTCGCGCGAACGCAGACGATCGAGAGGAGCACCGAAGCACTGGTCTCCGCCGTCAAGGCCGCGCATCGGACGGGAACTCAATGAGCGTTGCACTGACCGTCCTGCAGATCGTGTCGCACGGCGTGGGCGACTCCTCGCGGAGGGGCGTCGGGGGTCCCGAGAAACGGACTCTAGAGAGCCTGCGACGACTGGACCGGTCGCGGTTCCGTCCGGTCATCGCCTACTCGCGCGAAGGAGCGCTCTTCGACTCGTTCGTGTCCTCGGGCGCGCCCGTGGTCGACCTGTCGATACGCGGCATCGAGGACGTCGGAGCGGGTCGCCGCCTGTCCGCGATCATCCGCGACGAGGCCGTGGACGTCGTTCATTCCCAGGGCCCTCTCGCTTACGACTTCTACGGCGCCAGAGCCGCCGTCCGCGAAGGCGTTCCGTTCGTGGTCACGAGACCCGTGGTCATCGCCGACTACACCTGCTCCGCCCTGAAGAGGGCCGCCCTGAGCGCCGTCGACCGCTCGACGCTCCGGACCGCGGCGCGGGTCGTCGCCGTCAGCGAGAACGGTCGCGGGAGGCTCGCCGCCCTTCGCGGCGTCGATCCCGGCAAGGTCCTGCTGGTCCGGAACGGCGTCGACGTGGAGCGGTACCGCCCGGACCCGGGCGCTCGTGCGCGACTTCTGGCAGAGACCGGGGACGGGTCGACGGATCCGGAGGCTCCGGTCGTGGGCATGCTGGCGCAGCTCGTGGACCACAAGGGATGGGACGACTTCCTTCTGGTCGCCCGCGAGCTTCTGGCCGAGCGCCCCGACGCGCTCGCGTTCGTGGTAGGCGGAGGGCCCATGCTGGACGAGCTCCAGGCGGCGTCGCGCGAGATGGGAGTCGCAGGCTCCGTCCGCTTCCTGGGTCTCAGGTCGGACGTCGAGAAGATCCTCCCGGCGCTCGACGTCGTCCTCCTCACCTCGAGACGCGAAGGACTCCCGGTCAGCCTGATAGAAGCGATGGCCTCCGGAAGGCCGATCGTGACGACCGACGCCGGAGGTTCCGCTGAACTCGTGCGCGAAGGTGAGACGGGCCACGTCGTTCCCACGGGAGACTGGAGAGCGGCGTCCGCGTGTGTTCGCGGGATCGTGAACGACCGCGAGCGAATGGCGCGCATGGGCGCCGCCGCGAGGGCGCTGGCGGTCGCGGAGTTCAGCCTGGAGCGCATGGTCGCGGCTTACGAGGACGTCTACCGCGTCGTCGTCTCATCGTCGCCCCTCGCGGGAGGGGCACGGTGAAGCTGACCATCGTCTTCATCGCTCTTCTCATCTACGTCTGGTTGTCGACGTTCCGGTTCAGAGTGTCCCTCGCCGTCTACGTGGGGTTCCTGGCGACCGCCCTCCACAGCGTCGCGGTCATCCCGGGACAGAGCGTCGTCAAGCTGGCGTTTCCGGCGCTCATCCTGGGGTACGTCGCCCACGGCGTCTCGGGCAGCCGGAGGACCTGGTTCGACAAGGAGCTCGGACTCTGGACGGGCGCGTTCTTCGCTACGGCTCTTCTGGGTCTCATTCTCTCGGGGGGCCTGGGCGGGAGTGGCGCGAAGGCCTGGCAGCTCGCGGGCCCCATGGCTCTCGGGCTCATCGTATCGGTCGGCGCCCGGGAGGAGAGGACGCTCCGCACGATCTCGTGGGGCTTCGTCGGGTTCTCGTCGCTGAGCGCCGTCATCGCGATCGCGCAGGCGTCGGACCTGGCCTTCCTGGCTCCCGTGGCGTCCCTGACGACCGCCACCGATGTCCTGGACCCGAATCGTGTCCCGGGCCCGTTCAACAACCCGAACGGCCTGGCGGCCGTGCTCTCGGTCTCGATGCCTCTCGCGTTCGTACTCTTCGCGCTCGAAGCCAGAGCCGTACGGCGGGTCGTGCTCGCGCTGGCGCTGGCGGTGCTGGGCGTCGCGCTCATCTTCACCTACTCGAGGTCCGGCTGGTTCGGGGCGACGGCCGGGATCCTGCTGCTCCTGTCCTCGAAGCGCATCCGCAGGAGAGTCGCCGTCCCCGTCGCGCTCGTGGTGGGGACCGGTGTCGTCTCATACCTGCTCCTCGGACGCGACGAGTCGATCGCGCACGCCAGGATAGCGGAGCTGGCTCTCAACACGATATCGGGCGTCAACAGCGTCGCGGAGCGGTTGGCCGCGTGGCAGAAGGCGCTGGCCATAGCGCGGGACCACACACTTCTGGGGATCGGCTACGGGAACTTCCCGAGCGCGCAGATAGCGGGGAGGTTTCGCTGGGTGACGGGGCGCGTGACCCACAACGTGTTCATGACCGTTCTGGCCGAGATGGGCGTCGTGGGGCTGGGACTGCTCGTTGCCCTGTTCGTTCGCGTCTTCAGGAACCTCTGGGCCGGCGTCAGGTGCGCACGTTCGACGTCGCTGTCAGCACTCTCTTGGGGGTTCCTGGCGGCGATGCTATCCTATGTCGTGGGCCAGGGAATGGCGCACGGCTCGCTGGGCTCCGAGGTCATGTGGGTTCTGATCGGCCTGTCGTTCGCCGTGCGAAGCCTGGGAGCGGACGCCGCGTCCTCCGAGGACCGGATCGCGAGGGAAGCGTGTCGGGAGAACGGACGCTCGTAATATCGCTTCAGGGCGCCGGGAATCTGGTCATGGCCACGCCCATGATCCGGTCTCTCTCGCTGTCGGGGCGCAGCGTTCACCTCGTCGCTGCGACGCGCGCGGTCGCCGAGTTCATGAGCGGGGCGCCGTGGATCGACTCGGTCTCCTGGCCCCGGCCCGGGCCCTGGGGCATCGCGTCGATGGGGCGCCTTCTCAGGAACGAGCGCTTCTCGACGTCGGTGAGCTGCTATCCGAACGGGCGTCGAGCCGCCTTCCTGGCACGGGCAGTGAAGTCGCCCGAGCGCGTCGGCTTCCCGGAGGGCCTTCCGTTCTGGCTCCGCTCCGTCTACTCGACCGACATCGCGGTGGAGCCCGGTCTGCACGACGTCGAACAGAACCTGCGTATCCTTGACGCGCTTGGTGTGCCGCGTCCGTCCGATGCGACCCCGAGCGTGGTCGTCGCCGACGCCGACCGGGAGGCTGCGGCAAGGCTCCTGGCTGGAGCGGGCGCGGGCCCGGCGGGCCTCGTCGTCGCCGTGCACCCTGGCGGGGCCGCGACCGGTACGTTCCGCCGATGGCCCGCGGACGCGTATGCGGAACTCGCCGCCCGGATCGCCGGCGAGCTCGATGCCACTGTCGTCCTCATCGGAGACGCGTCGGAGCGCCAGCTCCTGGAGCGGATATCGGAAGGCGCGGGCGCAGGAACCGTGGTCGCGGCCACAGAGTCGCTCGGGCAGTCGGCGGCCGTGATGGAGAAAAGCTCAGTCGTCGTGGGGAACGACTCGGGGCCGCTTCACATCGCGGCCGCACTGCGCGTGCCGGTCGTAGGCATCTACGGTCCCACCGACGAGTCGAGGACGGCCCCGTACGGGGGCGGACACGTGGTGCTCACGGCCGACATCCGGTGCAGGCCCTGCTACGAGTTCGGCGCGGCCTTCTCCTGCCGGCACGAGACCCTTAGGTGCCTCGAGCTCGTCTCCGTGAACGACGTTTTCGACGCCGTCCGGAAGCGGCTCGCGGCGGGTGCGACGGGGAGCTAGAAGATGGCGCGTCATCCGCTCGCATCGCTCGTCGCGGCCCAGGTCCGCCAGATGTTCGGGAGGCCCGACTACTGGCACATCGAGGCGGGCGAAGGGAAGCACGTCGACCTCGCCTCTCCGAGAGGCTACTACTTCGACTACTCGGCGAGGGCCGACTACCCGGGGGCGACCGACTCGGACGGCGTACCGCTCCGCAGGCAGGATCGGGGACGCCCCGTCTACAGCCCGCCGGACGTCGCCCAGTTCGCGTTCGGCAATCTCGAGCTCTACCTCAGTTCGGGGAACGACCGGAGACGCGTGCTGTTCGAGAAGGCCGCGACGAGGCTCATGAACGAGGCGGAGGAGGTCCCCGGGAGCTTCGTCGGATGGCCGATGCCCGTGGCCCCAAGAGCGTTCGAACGCCGGCTCGGCAACGGCTGGTTCTCGGCGATGTCTCACGGCGAGTGCATCTCCGTGCTCGTCCGGGCGGCGCGTCTGTTTGGAATGGACGGGGCTCTCGAGCTGGCCCGCAGGGCGCTCGGGGGATTCCTGGCGCCCGTCGCGGACGGCGGCATGCTCCGTGAGATGGGCGACGCCGCCCAGGATGCGGGCGTCGAGTCCATGGCGTTCCTCGAGGAGTACCCGATGCGGGGCCGTCCCTCGATGGTCCTGAACGGTCACGTGCACGCGATGTGGGGGATCTACGACCTGCTACAGGCGACCGGGGACGCGAGCGCGCGGTCCCTCTTCGAGCGCTGCCTGAGGGGCCTCACGTTCGTGCTCGACCGGTACGACCTGGGATATTGGACGCGGTACGATCTCGACGAAGGGTGGCGGTGCGTGAATCCCGCCAGCCGGCACTATCATCGAATACACGTGCGACAGCTCATGACACTCCATCGGATGACCGGCGACGATGAGCTCATCGACCTCGCTCGCAGATGGGAGTCGTACCTCGACGACCGCGCGGGCTCGAGAAGGGCGTACTGGGAGAAGGTGCGCTTCAAGCTTCTCAATCCGGACTCCGTCGTCGTATAACCGAACGTGCCAACACAGCCGAACGCGCTGGTACCACCGAACGCGCTGGTACGACCGAACGTGCCAATACGACCGAACGTGGCAGCATCCGCCCGCCCGCGCGTACTCCGGGCCTTCCGAAAGGGGACGTGATCCCGCATGGCCCAGGACGTGGAGAAGAAGGTCCGGCTCGTGATCGTCGGCGCAGGCGACATGGGGATACTGCGGGGCATCATCGCCAAGGGGCTCCCCGGATACGAACTCGTTGCGATGGTGGAGAGGAGACTCCACATCAGGAAGCTCGCCTCGGACCAGTTCAAGGTCCCGAGCTACGGCAGCCTCGCGCGCGCCGTCAGGAACGAGGACTTCGACACCGTGTTCGTCTGCACGCCGACCGCCACGCACCTGGACGTCGGTCTGGAGGCCCTGGAGGCCGGGAAGCACGTCTATTGCGAGAAGCCCCTCTCCACCGACCTCGACGAATCGCGCCGGCTGCTCGCCGCGGCCAAAGAGGCCGGGGTCGTCCACCGGATCGGCTACAACTTCCACTTCTTCCCGACGTTCTGCAAGCTCAAGCAAATCCTGGACGAAGGGGTGCTCGGGGACCTCACCTACGTGAAGGCGACCGGGTACTCGAGCGAGGTCGTGCGTCCGGAGAGCGCGGACGAACGCAAGAACCGCGAGGAGCGATTCGGCTTCTACGGCGCGGTCGGCGTCCACGCGCTCGAACTGATGCTCTGGTACGGAGGGGCGGTCGACCGCGTCGCGGCCATGACGAAGAGACGATTCAGTTCCTCGCTCGACGACTTCATCACCGCGGCCGCGAGCTTCAAGGGCGGCGCCCACGGTGTCATCGACTTCACCTGGAGCCACCACGGCTACGAGAACCCGTTCATCGAGGTCAAGCTGAGCGGCACCAACGGCACCGCGACGGTCGACACTGACCGGATCAGGCTCTTTCTCGAGGAGCCCGCCGGGGAGTACGTGGAAGGCGACACGCTCATCCGCTCCACCGAGGTCCCGCTGCCGTCTGCGTTCTCCTTCACGGGTCGGGGACTGTCCCAGGAGATGGAAGACCTGGCCCACGTCATTCTCGACGGGGCGGAGAACCAGCTGCCGTGGGAGAGGGGCTACGAGGTGGACGAGTTCGTGGCGGGAATAGAGAGAGCGGCGGAGAGCGGGGAGCACGTTACGTTCCCCCTGTAGCGCGGCGCGCGACTCCGCGAAGACGCAGGTCACCCGGAGGTACAGGTACATGCTGACCAGAACGCTGCCCAAGGTCATGCTTGGCGCCAATCCCTTCCACGGCGTCAGCTACATGGGCGACGAGTATCGAAGGGAGTACCGCAACCGATTCAGGACGGCGGAGGCTATCGAGGAAGTGATCGACGTGGCGGTCGAGCACGGGATCCGGGGTGTGCACGCCTACGCCAAGGAGACCGAGGTTCAGGCGATCACTCGCTCCAAGGAGCGGCACGGCGAGGACCTCACCGTCGTCGCCGTCATCCCGGACATCTACGGCGCCGCCGCCCGCGAGACCGGGGCCGAGACGAAGAGTAAGGGCAAGATCAAGATGCTCTTGAAGAACATGCCGAGCCTCGTGGCGGCCGGTCTCAAGGGCGACCTCGTTCCGCTCATGCGGAAGGCGCTGCGTTCCGAGCTGGAGTTCATCCGCCCGACGAAGCCCGACTTCATTCTGCTCTACGGTGCCATCTCCGACATTGCCTGCGCCACGGAGCAGAAGGAGCTCCTCGAGATGTTCTACGAGGAGGTGAGGCGTGAGGGCGCGGTCCCGGGCATGGCGACTCACAACTTCGTGCACACGTTCACGAAGGCCACCGAGATGGGCATCCCGATGCCGACGATCATGGCGCCCCTGAATCCCCGGGGCTTCATGATGAACCCGTCGAAGGCCGACTGCGAACGGCTCCTTCAGAACTCGCCCGGGACCGTCTTCGTAGGCAAGAAGATCCTGGCCGGCGGAGCCGTCGACCCGCACGAGGGGTTCCGGTACGCCTTCGAGGATGTCGGCGTGGAGTCCGTCGCGGTGGGCATCGGGTCGGTCGAGGAGGGGCGGAGGACCTTCGCCGCCGCGAGGGACGTGCTGGGTGACACGCTCACGACGGGCATCGACGTCACGGACGACGTCGGCGCCCCGGTCACCGAGGCAGGGAAGTAGTGCGGCGGGAGAGGGCAGCGAGGAGGTGCAGCGTGGGAGACGCGAGACGGGTCTACGACACGCCGTTCGGTTGTCTGACGATCGACCCCGGGACGTGCACCGGATGCGAGGCCTGCCTGCCGGTGTGTCCCTACGGGGTCCTCTCCATGGCCGCCGACGGGACGGCGATGGCCGAGGAGCCGGATTCCTGCACGTGCTGTTCGGCCTGCCGGTCGGTCTGCCCGGTCGACGCGATAACCGTCACGGTCGAGCGAAGCCGGAGCGAAAGCCCGTGAGCGAACGAGACCCTCTGTCCCAGTACTACGAGGCGTTCCATTCCGAGCGCGAGAAGAAGGGGACGGTCTCCGCGCCCGGGCGCGTCGAGTGGGTCGTCAAGGGCGTGGGGCGCGGGAACCGCGTGCTGGACCTGGGTTGTCGAAGCGGGGACCTGACGTCACACTACGCCGACGGCAACGAGGTCGTGGGCGTCGACGTCGACGAGAGGGCGCTGGGCGCGTGCCGAGACCGTCTGGGGATCCGGACGGTCCTGCACGACCTGAGCTCTCGGCTGCCGTTCGGGGACTCGGAGTTCGACGTCGTCGTGCTGAGCGAGGTGCTCGAGCACCTTCCGTATCCCGAGCTGACGCTCGGGGAGATTCGGCGCGTTCTGCGGGACGGCGGGACGCTGGTCGGCTCCGTCCCGAACGGAGCCAGACTCAGGAACCGACTCTCGTTCCTCCTGACGGGAGTGGTGGAGCAGGACCGAACGCATCTCTGGCACTACGGCGCCGCGTCGCTCAGACGGAAGCTCGAGACGGCCTTCTCCGGCGTGGAGATCCGTCCCGTGGGCGGGCGGTTCCTGCCTCTCCTTCCCCGAATGACCGCCAAATACCTGCTCTTCCTCTGCGAGAAAGAGGGCTAGCGTTCCCGCGACGGGGCGAGGCGGGCCGCGTTGCCTCGTCCGCTGGCTCGTGCTATGCTACCGTTCCGTATGATCGGCGCGGCATTTCTTACACCGGCGGGCACCGTGAACTCCCAACCTCTCGTGTGGGCATTCGTTGTGGTGGGCGCGGCCACTCTGGCCTCGTGGCTCCTCACCGCGCCCATGGCAAGAGTCGGACTGAGAGTAGGTCTCGTCGACCTGCCGAGCTCGAGGCGCACTCGGGCCCGTCCCATCCCGACCACCGGCGGGATCGTCATATTCCTCACCCTCGCGGCCTCTCTAGCTCTCTCTCTCAGGTTCTACGGATACGCGTCTCCGGAGATCGCCACCAAGCTCACGGCGCTGCTCCTGGGCGGCACGGCCATCGTCATCCTCGGGATGGTCGACGACCGCGTGAACCTGAGGCCCCGCGTCAAACTCGTCGTTCAGCTCGCGGTCGCGATAGCGGTCGTTTCGAGCGGGGTGGCCGTCGACCGCATCCGCTTCTTCTTCGGTCCGGCCTTCGAGCTGGGACAGCTCGGTGGTCCGCTCTCGGTGCTGTGGCTCGTGGGGTGTATGAACGCGGTCAACCTCGTCGATGGACTCGACGGACTTGCGAGCGGCATCGTGTCCATCGGAGCGGTAGGGCTCTTCGCCGTCGGGGTCATAAACGAGAATCCGCTTCTCTATATGATGGCCGCGGGCCTTCTTGGGAGCTCGCTCGGCTTCCTGGTGCACAACTTCAGATACGGCAACGTCTATCTCGGAGACGCGGGGAGCATGGTGCTCGGGTTCTTCCTCGCCGGCGGGGCCATCGTGGGTGCGTACGCCGACGCCGCGAGCAACGCGGTGCTCGTGGCCGGCGCGTGCATGGCCGTCCCCATCTTCGACGTGGCGACCACGATCATGAGAAGGGAGCGCGCGCATCGCGGCGTGATGACGCCCGACAGCTCACACACTCACCACCGCCTGATCAGGTTCGGTCTGAGCCCGCGGATGGCGGTGATCGTGCTCTGGGGCGTCACCATCTTCTTCGGCGGACAGGTCCTGGGTCTCATCGCCACGCACGGCATCATCTACATGCTCGGCAGCTACGCGGTCGCGCTGGTCGTCGGCCGGATCGTCCTGCGCCAGCACCGGAAGAACAAGCGGACCATAAAGAGCGACCTCATGGACGAGCTTCAGTTTCTCCTGGGGAGCAGGGGGACGGGCGAGGACCAGGTCGGGATGACCCTTCGGGAGATCATGGTCGCTCAGATCCGCCGTGAGGCCCTCTACAGGCGCCTCACGCGCGAAGACGCAGCCGCGAGGGCGGCTCTGCGCCTTCCGGCCGACCCGCCGTCCGCGGACGCCGCGCCCGGGGGCGAGCCCGCCACGGCGCGGCGGCGCGCCCCTCACGACGCCTGAGCCAATCCCGATTGCCGACGCCCCCCGCCGGTGCTATCTTGAAGGTCTGAACTGTTCAGCGCGGCGCCGCAGACCCCTGCGGCGCCCGGTTCCAGATGACTTCGAAAGGAGAACGCGATGCCTCACAGGCAAGTCTACTTCTTCGGCGGCGGCCGCGCCGACGGCCGGGGAGAGATGAAGAACATCTTGGGCGGCAAGGGCGCCAACCTCGCCGAGATGACGAACCTCGGGATCCCGGTCCCGGCGGGATTCACGATCTCGACCGAGGTCTGCACGAGCTACATGGACGACGCGGGGGTCTTCCCGGACGGGCTGGACGAGGGAGTCGAGGAGGCGATCGCGAGGGTGGAGGAGGTCATGGGGATGAAGTTCGGCGATCCTGACGATCCGCTCCTCTTCTCGGTGCGGTCCGGCGCGCGCGTCTCGATGCCAGGCATGATGGACACCGTCCTGAACATCGGGCTCAACGAGACGACCGTCTGCGGGCTCGTGGCGAAGACGGGGAACGAGCGCTTTGTCTACGACAGCTACAGACGGCTCATTCAGATGTACGCCGACGTCGTCATGGGGCTCGAGAGCGAGGAGTTCACGGCTCTTCTGGACGCGAAGAAGAAGGAGAAGGGCGTCTGGCACGACCTCGAACTCGACGCCGCGGACCTCGCCGACCTGGTGACGCAGTACAAGGCCAGGGTTCTGGAACTCTCGGGCGAGAGCTTCCCGGACGACCCGCGCGAGCAGCTCTGGGGGGCGATACGCGCGGTCTTCAACTCCTGGAACATCCCGCGCGCCAAGAGTTACCGCAAGCTCGAAGACATCCCCGACGACTGGGGCACGGCCGTCAACGTTCAGGCGATGGTGTTCGGGAACATGGGAGACGGGAGCGCGACGGGGGTCGCCTTCACGAGAGACCCCGCGACCGGGGAGAAGGTCTTCTACGGCGAGTACCTTCCGAACGCGCAGGGCGAGGACGTCGTCGCCGGCGTCAGGACGCCGCGCCCCATCAACATCGCGCAGAAGAAGGAGGGCGACGAGGAGTCGCTCGAGGAGCTCATGCCGGAGACGTACCGAGAGCTCGACTCGATCCGCGAGAAGCTCGAGATGCACTACACCGACACCCAGGACATCGAGTTCACGATCCAGAACGGCCGGCTCTGGATGCTCCAGACGAGGACAGGGAAACGGACCGCCGCGGCGGCCGTCCGGATCGCAGTCGAGATGGAGGTCGAGGGCCTCATCGACCGGAAGACCGCCCTCATGCGCGTCGACCCCGACCAGATCGGCCAGCTCCTGCACAAGCGCCTCGATCCGAAGGCGAAGTACAACGCGCTGACGAAGGGACTGCCGGCCTCACCCGGCGCCGCGGTCGGTCAGGTCGTATTCACCGCGGAGGACGCGGTCAGATGGGCCGAGGAAGGTCACAGGACGATCCTCGTCAGAGAGGAGACGTCGCCGGAGGACATCGACGGCATGGACGCGTCGGAGGGGTTCCTGACCGCCCGAGGCGGGATGACGTCGCACGCGGCGGTCGTGGCCCGCGGGATGGGCAAGTGCTGCATCGCGGGCGCCGGCAGCGTCGAGATCGATTACGCGGCCCGGACGTTCGCGGTCGACGGCACCGTCGTCAAGGAAGGCGACTGGATCACGCTCAACGGGTCGACCGGAGAGGTCATCGTCGGCAAGGTGGAGACGGTCGACAGCGAAATGTCCGACAACTTCACGACGCTCATGACGTGGGCTGACGAGTTCCGCCAGCTGACCGTTCGCACGAACGCCGACACGCCGGACGACGCGGCGCGCGCGCGCGAGTTCGGAGCCGAGGGCATCGGCCTCTGCAGGACGGAGCACATGTTCTTCGGCGACGAACGCATCAAGTTCATCCGTGCGATGATCATGTCGGCGACGGTGGAGGAGCGGAGGCGGTGGCTCGAGAAGCTGCTTCCCTTCCAGCGTGAGGACTTCCTCGGGATCTTCGAGGCCATGCAGGGGCTTCCGGTGACCATCAGGCTCCTGGACCCACCTCTCCACGAGTTCGTCCCGCAGGTCGACTCCGAGGTCGAGGAGCTGGCGCGGGAACTCGGGAAGGACCCGGAGGAGCTCAAGGCGCGGGCGGCCAGTCTGCACGAGATGAACCCGATGCTGGGTCACAGGGGCTGCAGGCTCGGCATCAGCTACCCCGAGGTCTACGAGATGCAGACGCGAGCCATCTTCGAGGCGGCGTGCGAGCTCGCCGGGCGGGGCGTCGACGTCAAGCCCGAGGTCATGATCCCGCTGGTGGGCGAGCCGAAGGAGCTCTCGATACTGCGCGAGCTCGTCGAGCGGGTCGCGGGGGAGGTCATAGCAGAGAAGGGACAGGCTGTCGAGTACCTCGTGGGAACGATGATCGAGATCCCGAGGGCGGCCCTCGTGGCCGACGAGATCGCGCAGTTCGCGGACTTCTTCTCGTTCGGCACCAACGACCTCACGCAGATGACGTACGGGTACAGCAGGGACGACGCCGGCATTTTTCTGAAGGAGTACCTGAAGAAGGGAGTGCTCCGGAAGGACCCGTTCCAGTCGCTGGACCAGCGCGGTGTGGGCGCGCTCATAAAGATGGCCGTCGAGAAGGGCTGTCTTGCGAAGGACGAGCTTCACGTCGGGATCTGCGGCGAACACGGCGGCGACCCTGAGTCGATCAACTTCTGCCACCACGCGGGTCTCGATTACGTGAGCTGCTCGCCGTATCGCGTCCCGGTCGCCAGGCTGGCGGCGGCGCAGGCCGTGCTCCGCGCGAGGATCCGGTCGCTCATGTAGCGGCGGCCGCCCGCGCTTGACGAGCGTTGACGCCGGGGCTAGAATGAGAGTGTAGGCTCCGTTCCTCTGACGTCTCCCGGCTCTTCCGACGGTCTCGAGGCCGCGCGGACTGGATGGGTCCCTTGAGGAAGCTCGTTTTCGCGGTGCTTCTGATACTGCTCTGCGCGTCCGTCGCATACGGGCTCGCGGTCGGCGACTTCTGGGAGACGATCAGCAACGGCGTCATGATCTGCCTTACGTGTATCGGAGTGGCCTGAGCGGAGTGCCTGGTCTTCAGGCGCTCCGCTTCTCCGTCCAGGGTCTCCCGCCCGCGGTCGTCGATGCCGGCGGGTCCCCTTCCATAGAAAGCCGCGACTCGATTGAGACGACGAATCGTTCAGTTCATCGCTCTGGTAATGAGCAACTCGTACGTGGCGTCGATCCCCACGGCCAGTTTCTATCAGGGGAATCTGAAGGGCGCGTGCGTGCCGATCCTGAACTGCTACGCGTGCCCGCTCGCGTGGGGCTCGTGCCCCATCGGCACATTGCAGCACTTCATCATCGTGAGGGCGCTGCCCTTCTACCTGATAGGGGTCCTGGGGCTCATCGGGCTCTTCGTGGGGCGCTGGCCCTGCGGATGGCTGTGCCCGTTCGGATGGCTGCAGGAGCTCCTCCACAAGATGCGCTCTCCGAAGCTCCGGGCGCCCGACTGGCTCCGGCACGCCAAGTACGTCTTTCTCGTGGGCATGGTCGGGTTCGTCGCGTGGTTCACCTATGAACCGTGGTTCTGCAAGATATGCCCCGCGGGAACGCTCGAAGCCGGATTGCCGTGGCTCTGGTGGAGCGCCAGGGGCTCCATGTTCGCCGAGGGCATGGACTTCGCGACCTGGATGTTCTCGCTCAAGCTCGTCATACTGGCGGCGGTCGTCGTCATCGCGATCCTGATACAGCGTCCCTTCTGTCGTTTCGTCTGTCCACTCGGGGCGATATTCGGTATCATGAACAAGGTGAGCCTGCTTCAACTGGACTACGACCTCGACAGCTGCGCCATCGCCTACGCCAAGGGTTCCGAGTTCGAAAACTGCGCGACGTGTATGCACTGCTCGAGGAACTGCCCCATGGGGCTCAAGGTCCCGGAGCAGCGCGGAAGTGTGGACTGCATCCGCTGCATGAACTGCACGAGCTACGGTTCGGTCCTCTGGAGGTTCGGCATCGGGCCTCCGCGCGACCGGACAGGCGAGACGATGGGCGCGCCCGCGCCCGCCGCGGGAACGGCATCCGAGCCATAGGGCGCCGGTCCGAGGCTCGGCACACGCGCCCAAGGGGGCTCTCATAATGGAACCCGCCGCCGGGATCAGTGAACGGCTGGTGGAGCGCCTGAGCCGGGCGAGGAGCATGACCGTCCTCACAGGCGCGGGCGTCTCGCACGAGAGTGGGGTTCCGACCTTCAGAGGCGAAGACGGGCTCTGGGGTAAGTACACGGCCGAAGAGCTGGCCACCTGGCAGGCCTTCGAGGCGAATCCCGAGCTCGTCTGGCGGTGGTACGACTACCGCCGGCAGGTGATCGCAGACGTCGAGCCCAATCCCGCGCACCACGCCGTCGCAAGACTCGAACCCGCCTACGACAACTTCGTCCTCGTCACACAGAACGTTGACGGTCTTCACTCGCGGGCCGGCAGCACGTCGCCCGTGGAGCTGCACGGGAACATCTGGCGCGCCCGCTGCACCCGCGAGCGAACGACGATGGACCTTCCGGAGAACCCTCTGCGCGAGGTCCCGCCGCGCTGTCCCCGATGCAACTCGCTCCTGCGCCCGGACGTCGTGTGGTTCGGGGAGCCGCTGCCGAGCGAAGCGTACGAGCGGGCCGACGGCGCGGCATGCTCGTGTGAGGCGATGCTCGTCGTTGGCACGTCAGCCATGGTGCGCCCCGCGGCCTCGCTTCCGCTGGTCGCCAAGCACAACGGGGCCCTGGTCGTCGAGGTGAACGTGGGGCTCACGCCCATCTCGGCCCTCATAGACGCGACGCTCTTCGGGAAGGCCGGCGAGGTGCTCCCGGAGCTCGTCGACCGGGTGCTCGAGCGCAAGGCGAGTCAGGGGTCCCCGTCGATGCCCTCCTCCGAGAAGGCGGAGACGGCCAGCCGCTAGGCTCCCGAGAGACAGCCGCTCGCGTTCTGCACGGCACCGCACAGGGTCCGGAAAGGGGGCTTGCCGCGCTCCCGCGTACCCCTTCTTGACCGACCCTCCGCGCTCTGTTAGCTTCTTCAGTAACCACTTTCAGATCTCTTGGATCGAAACGGGGGTGTCGGGTACCCCCGCCGCGCTCTCTGGCGCGCGGGGACACCCGCATTCCTCACATGGCGTCGGCCGCTCAGGACCCGGCGCCTCCCAAGGAAGGCCCGATGCGACGATATCTGCCTGCGATTGCCCTGTTGGCGGCCCTTCTCCTCGCGTGCGTCTCGGCGGCCAAGACCTACAACACGCCCACGATCGACGGGCGGGTCGAGCAGAGCGAGACCGACTGGGACGGGGACGAGTGGGGCGTGGACGATCCCGTGGACGACGGGCGGTGGTACCCGAGCGACCCCGACCTGGACGACCTCTACGTGACCTGGAGCGCCGATTCGCTCTTCGTGGGCATCAAGACCCAGCGAGGGCCCGGCGGGTTCGGGAACGGCTACATCCTCTTCATGGACACCGACGCGCAGAACGGCATCACGGGCGCCACGGACTTCACGAACGCCGACTTCTATCCGCGCAAGATCACGTTCAGCACGATGGGCGCCGACGTCATCATGGGCGGCTGGAATCTTCCCCCGCAGTTCGACATCAAGCACTGCTCCGACCCCACGAACACCACACCCGTAGAGGAGTCCACGAGCTCAGCCAACCCGGGACTGCTCCACGTGGAGGCGGGCTTCAGCTGGAACGGGCTATTCGGGCTCGGGCAGGGCGTCGTCCCCGCGGGAACGACGTTGCGCCTGGTCGCCGCGGTCGTCGGCGGCGACGGTTCGGGTGCGTATGACGCCATGCCCACGTCGACCAGCGGCGCCGAGTCCAACCCGGCGACGCCCTGGGACGCCACCACCGACCTCGACGTCTACTATGAGGTCGTCGTCGACGGGGACATGAACGGCGTCCCCGACGAAGGGTTCCCGCCCGGCGGCTCCGTCTCGGGCACCGTGACCCTGGACGACCCCGCCGACACCCAGACCGTCGCGACCGTGACGGCGTATCTGGCCGGAGTGGCGGTGGCATCGGACGACGCCCCTGCCGGGGGCGGCGACTACACGATCCTGAAGCTCCTGGACGGCGACTACGACATCGTCGCGACCGCGGTCTCCTATCTCGACTCGACCCGCTACGTGACGATCCTGAACGAGTCGGAGGAAGAGGGGGTCGACTTCACGCTCCAGAGGGTCAACGGAGCCATAGAGGGCGAGGTGGCGATCACGGGCGGCGACGCCGTCGACGTGACGGTCGCCGCGTACAACACGATGACCGGAGCCCTGGCGGGCGACGGAGCCCAGACGGTCTCCGGCGGCGCGGGCGCCTACAGGATCAGCACGGTCCTTGACGGCACGTACCGGATCGAGGCGACGGGAAAGGGCTACGTCGAGCAGATGACGACGGGGGTCGTCGCGGACGAGGACACCCTCGACGCCGGGCTCATGACACTTCCCTCGGTCGTGGCCACCAGGTACTCGTTCGTCGACTCGACGGGCGGCACCATCTACAGCGTTGGGACGACGGTCAGCATCCCCGACAGCGGCATCTACTACTACGCGGGCGCCTGGCTCGAGCCGCGGGACGACGATGGACGCGTCGCCTACTGGGACGACGCCGCGCAGGACGGGATCGCGCTCTCGGCGACGAAGCTCGACCCCGCCTATCCCCCCGACGGGACCGTGGTCTTCGCGGGCGCAGACAGCGTCGAGATCCCCGATTCGACGATCACCTCGGCCATGTTCGACGACGGCCGTGCCGCGGTCCTCGTGGCGGGGGACGCGATCGAGGTCCTGAGAGTGCTCGCGCTGAAGGGTGAGACATCGGGCGTGCTCGAGGTCGGAGTCGACGCTCCCGCCGCCACGGTCCTCGAGCTCACCTCGGACGTCTCGGTCATCGCCGTGGGAACCGGGGTCGCGCGCATCACCGGGCAGCTCAAGGACGCGGCGGGGAACGACACGAAGGTGTCCGGGGTCCTGGCGAGCATGTCGGCCACGGGCGCCGGCGGTCAGTTCAGTCTGAGCACGCCGGAGACCGACGCCAACGGCCGCTTCGAACTCGACTTCTACGGCGCCGTCGCGGGCACGACGTACGTGACGGCGACGATGGACCCCACGTCCGCCTACGCGAACATCGACGTGGACCGGCTGGCGATAGTGCTCGAGCCGGGAGCGGCCGCGCTCGTCGAGCTCGCCGCCAGCCCTTCCGCCCTGAGGGCGGGGGAGACGGGGATGCTCAAGGCCTCCGTCGTCGACGACTGGGGCAACGCCGTGGCGGAGGACGGTCTGTCGGTCGCGCTCACGGCGTGGCCCACGGGCCTTCTCACGTCGCTCGACACGCCGCTCGTGACCGGCGAGGACGGGACCGCGTCAGGGTCGCTCACCGCGGGAACGGCCTACGGCGTCGTCGAGATATCGGGCGTGACCGGACGGCTGCCCGTGGAGACCGTCTACCTCCCCATCGACGCCACCATCGTGGCGGTCGACGAGGAGGCGCCCGAGTCGGACGACGACCACAACGCCTTGGACGGCGTGGACCTCACCATACTCCGGGCCACGTCGGACGCGGAGACGCTGGAGGTCTCGCTCGACTTCGAGTCGGACTGGGGCGGCATCGTCCACCTCATGCTCGCGGTCGAGACGCGCGGGACCACGGCCGGCGGCGCGACCGATCCGTTCGGCTTCCCCGTGTCGTTCGCTCACACGCTCCTTCCGGACTTCCTCTTCACCTATAAGTACTCGACCGACGACTACGCCGACCTCCGCCGTTCCTACGGCGGCGAGTGGCAGCACTACAATTTTGTGAACGACGAGTGGCACGTGGGATATCAGGACGGGGTCAACGCGGTGCAGGAGGGCTTCATCGAGAGGGGGCAGGGCCGCGTCACGTTCCGTCTGCCGTTCTCGGTCATCGAGACGGCGTTCGGCGACACCGTCCGCCTGCAGGCCTACGTCACCCAGGAGGACGGCGACAAGCGCACGGCGCTCGACTCCGTCCCGCACGACGCCACGCACGACATGATCCCCGCGACCGGCGAGTGGTGGGAGACCGCGACGGCGCAGGTCACGCTCTCCAACTACGCGGAGCACGCGATCCTCACGCCGGGAGACGCGCCGACGCTCTCGAACGGCGCGGCCGCACCGTCGCCGGCCCGGCCGGGGGACGCGGTGACGTATTCGGTCGACGTTTCCGACGCGGGTGACGGGATAGGCGACGTCTTCCTCGACCTCTCGAGCATAGGAGGCGAGGCCCTCGTCCGGATGATGGACGACGGTCGCAGTCCCGACCGCGCGGCCGCCGATGGCGTCTTCGCCGCGACCCGAACGCTCGGCACCGGAGCGGCGGACGGCGACCACACGGTTACCGTCACCGCGAGAGACGCGTCGAACGTCTCCGAGTCGACGCTCGGGATCTCTCTCGTGGTAGACAACCCGGCCACGGCGCTTCGCGAGTTCGACGACCCCGTCGACGACGATCACGGCCCGAACCAGACCGACACCGGAGGCGACCCCGTGGAGGGTCTCTACTACGAGTACCCGACCAACTTCGTGTTCGCGCCGGGCTCGTTCGACATCACCAAGGTCGAGATCTTCGCCGACGGGGACTGGATCGTCTTCCGCGTCAATCTGCAGGACCTCAAGAACCACCAGGACGCCGGAGCCGCCGACTGGGGCGCGCCGCAGCCCAGCGAGCAGACGTGCGACGGCCCGTACAGAACTGACATGAACCTCCAGAAGATCGACATCTACATCGACGCCCGCGAGGGCGAAGGCGCGACCAGCGGTTTCCCGAACAGGTTCGTCGACGTCGCGTCCGTAGACGCCTGGGACTACGGCATCTCCGTCGAGGGATGGGGGAAGTGGTTCGTCGAGTCGAACGGAGCGAACTCGATAGCGAGCTGGGGCCTCTTCAAGAACGACAGCGAGATCAACCTCTGCAACAGCTGGTTCGACGACTACGTCGACATCAGGGTCGACCGGGCGCTGTTCGGCCAGGACCTCGACGAGGGCAACACGACGCTGCTCGAGTGGGACATCATCGTGTGCACGGGGTCGCACGACGGCGACTCCAACGACCAGAACCTGGGCGGCATCCGCTGGGTGAACGCGAACACCAGCGAGTGGCAGATCGGCGGCGGGCGCGACGGTGAGGCGAGCCGCGAGCGCGACGCCAACATCATGGACGTCGCCGTCTCGCCGGGCGCGAGCCACGAGCCGGGACGCCCGCAGGAGGAGATGCTCGACTACACCGACCCCGAGGCCATGGAGCGCTTCTCGAACGACAAGGTCGCCTGCGTGCTGGAGGCGAGCTTCGCGCTCGACACGTCTCCTCCCATCGTCTCGCCGTTCGCGTCCGACCCGGACGTACGGCACATTCCGTGGGTCGCGCTGGACGGAGCGCCGGCGGTCTTCTGGACGACCATCACCGACGTGACCGGAGTCGACGAGGCGGTCTTCTACTGGCACCCGGTCGGGAACGCGGCGGCCCGCGACTCGGTCAGGATGGTGAATCTCACCGGCGACATCTGGGCCGCCGACGTGTCGCGCGACGACATCGCGCCGGCGACGAGCGTCGTCGAGCTCGTGAAGACCGGGAACGCGAGGGTCATCGTCGGCTCGATCAGGGCCCGGGACGCGTCTGCGAGCCAGAACGAGATCACGACCACGCCCAAGGAGATGGGTATCCCGGAGCCGTGGGCGTCGTCGCAGCGCATCGCGCGCATCGACACGCTCTTCGCGGAAGGGGGAGACTACGCCGCGATCTTCCAGGACGGCACGATCTTCGTGCTCGAGCCCGGGCAGGCCGTCCCTGAGGGCGGGCTGGACGTCGTGCTCGAGCCGGTCCGCGAGTCGCTGCTCGACGTGACGAACATCCGCGACGACATGACGTTCACGGGCGTCGCCAGAGACATCCGCCTCGAGTCGAGCGCGCGCGACGAGGTCGCGCTGACGGTGCCGGCGTGGCTGATCCTCCACTATCCGCAGTACGACGTTGGCGGAATGGACGAGAACGCCTTCGGCATCTTCATCTGGAACGACGAGACGGAGCGCTGGATAGCCAGGGGCGGTGCCGCGAACCGGAAGGGCAACACGGTCGCCGCGGTCGGTCTCGATGAACTGGGACTCTTCGGGATCTTCGAGTGGGACGCCCTGGACGTCGGCGACGAGAGGGGTCTCTCGGGCGTGCTGACGGAGCCGAACCCGTTCTCGCCGAACGGAGACGGGCTGTATGACGACATGATCGTCACGTTCTACATCGGCAGAGAGGCCGACTACGTGAACATCGAATTCTACGACCTCGCCGGAGTGCTGGCGCGTCGTCTCGTCTTCCAGGGCGCCACCAACTACACGGGTCGGACCTTCGAGCAGATCACATGGGACGGCACCGACATGAACGGCAACGTCGTGCCGTACGGACTCTACGTGATGCGCGTGGAGGCGAAGTTCAAGACAGAGCCGATATTCGAGCGAGTCAACAGGGCCATCGCCGTCATCAAGTAGCGGGGGGACGGTACCAATGAAGAGAGCCATTCTGGCAGCAGGCGTGCTGGTCATCCTCGCCGGGGGCGCGGGCGCGAACTTCCTCGAGGTGGAGACGGGGGCGCGCCCGATGGGCATGGGGGGCGCCTTCGTGGCGGTCGCGGACGACGTGACCGCGCTCCACTGGAATCCGGCCGGGCTCGCCGACCTCGACGGCATCCAGGTCTTCGGCATGAGGACGAGCGTCTACAGCGTCGACGGTCTGGCCGAGGACTCGGCGATGGCAGGCTACGGCACCGGCAGCAAGGGGTTCGCCGCGGGGTGGATGAGGACGGGGGCGCAGGACCTGTACAACGAGGACACGATCGTCGTCGGATACGGCATGACGACGCCGGTCGAGGGGCTCCGGGCAGGCTTCTCGGTCAAGCGCTTCTCGATAGAAGCGCCGGGATACGGATACTACAACGACCCCGCGTTCGATGCCGACGGGGACGACGCGTACTCCGGGGACGTCGGCGTGCTCTACCGGCGCGGCAGCTGGTCGGCGGGCGCCACCTACCGGAACGTGGGCGAGCCGGAGCTCCAGTTGCTGTCGACCACCGAGAGCCCCGACCCGATCGTGAGCGAGTTCAGGGTCGGAGGCTCGTACCTGTTCCGCGAGGTCATGCTCATGACGGCAGAGTGGCGTGCCCCAAAGGACGTGCCGTCCTACTACGACCGGCGGACGAGCTTCAATCTCGGCACGGAGGTCTGGTTCTACAACGTCTTCGCCCTGCGCGCGGGAATGAACAGGGACAGGATCACGGCGGGGCTGGGTCTCAAGGCCGACCCGGTTCGTATCGACGTGGCGCTCCTGTCGGAACGCAGGATCGGCAGTCTGTACCGGCTTTCGGCGATTCTGGTCTGGTAGCGACGGCCTCGCGCGCGTTCCGGGCCGAGCGCTCTCCAAAAACCAAGGAGCTTCCATTGACTCGTCTGAGGAGGGAGTGGGTGACCAAGCGGGGCGCCGTGTTCCTCGCGATGCTGGCGCTCGTCGCGTGCGCCGGCACGGCGGGGGCCGTGACGACGCTCGAGGGATACTCCGAGGTGATGGCGGAGATCCGCTCGAGCGGAGGCGGGGACTCGAGCTGGGACCTCAGCAACCCGAAGCTGTACTCGGAGCTGCGGCTCAAGTCCAGTCCCTGGCGGGGAGTCGACAGCTTCCTCAAGGTCTCCGCCGAGTCGAACCGGTGGCCTCAGGGTGAAGACATCAAGGACACGAAGTTCTTCTTCCGGGAGGCGCACATGCGCTACCGGGCGGAGCGCTTCGAGACGCACCTCTTCACGGGACAGGACAGGTTCTGGCTGAACGAGCCGCTCCTCGAGATCGTGAACACGGGTGTCGTCAAGCACGACGACTACGGAACCCGTGCTCAGGGAGTGCGGGTCGACTTCTGGGACCTGGGCGGATTCACGGGCGCGGCGTTCGTGAGCGAGCGCAGCGACTACGTATCCGCGGGATTCTCTCAGCTGTCTGAAGAGGAGCAGGAGGGCTTCCCCGGCGCCGCCGACGGAGACACGATATCCAACAGCACCGACGACTATCGAGGCCTCCGCGTCACTCGCGACTTCATGAGCGACCGCATCTACCTGGGGACCACCTACGGGCGGAAGGACTTCGGCACGTCGGCCTACGAGGGGGCGACCTCGAGCTTCGATGAGGTCGTGGCCTTCGACGCCGAGTTCGCGCTGGGAGACCTCGTCCCGTTCCTGCAGCAGTTCGGCCGCGTCACGTGGGTGAGCGAGTTCGGCTTCAACACGTCGGGCCACCTGTGGGACGACGAGGACCCGCGCCGGAACGGCTTCAAGACGGAACTCCGCGACATCAGGGCGGGCGCGTTCCGGTTCAAGGGCTCGTTCGAGGAGTTCGGGAAGGACTTCTACACGGTCGGACTATCCTCCGGCGACAAGAACAACCTGAACGACTACACGCAGTACTACGGCGAGGCCCACTACCGGGTCCCCTTGAAGGCGATCAACGTCAAGGGCTGGATGCGCCACGCCGAGCCCAATCATCCGGGTGTCACGAGCTACTCCAACTCGGTCGGCACGACGGACGAGTGGGGCACGGAGGCCTACCTGGAGTTCGTCAACGGCTTCACCGGCAAGGCGGAGTACAAGGTCTACGAGGACCAGAACGGCACGTGGCCGAACCTGCTGCTGGAGGCCACCGGAGAGAACCGTCTCGTCAAGCTCCGCACGCAGTTCAGGATCAAGGACATCGACTCCGTGTACGAGCTCACAGCGTACGGGTTCGAGGCCAACGTCAACCTGTCCGACAGCTGGAAGTTCTACGCGCGCGTCCTGAACGTGGACGAGAAGACAGAGTCGCGTCAGACGGCCTTCGCGCAGCTGCGCTACACCGGATGGGGAGGAGCTGAGTTCTTTGTCGAGTTCGGGAACCCGGGCCACAGCGACGACCTCGCGAACGACGGAGACTTCGTGCAGCACGGCAGCAACAACATCACGGAACAGGTGTTCAAGGCGTTCGTGAAGATCTACTACTAGCGTCCTCGGGGGCAGACCCCGAAGGACGGGAGGGCCTCCAGGGCGACCTGGCAAGGTCATTGGGAGAGCGGCCGCGGCCGCGCGATCTGGGGAGAGACGATGAAGCCTGCACGCTGTTCGTCATTCGCAATGGTCACGGTGGCCGTGCTTCTTCTGGGTGCCGCGCCGGCGCTCGCGGATGTGGCGGCCGTCGACGGAGGGATCGAGTTCACCTACGACGATCCCTACGCCGGGAGCGTTCATCTGGCGGGCGACTTCAACGGCTGGAGCACGAACGCCACGCCGCTCGAGATGGACGAGGAGGGCGTGTGGAGGGTGGTCTACGACCTCAAAGCGGGGTCGTACGAGTACAAGTTCGTCGTGAACGGCTCCGAGTGGATCGCCGATCCGAGTAACCCGGTCATCGTCGGCGACTACGGGAACTCGGGGTTGACGGTCGACGAGAACGGTGAGCTGGCCGCGAGCGGAGGCGTCGCCGCCATCTCCAATACGACCGTCAACTCGCGCGTCAAGCTGACCGGGTGGTATCGGGCCACGTACGAGACCCAGTCCGACGTGCCGAGCGACCCCAGATGGCGTCTGACCCGGCCGGAGCACGAGTTCTACGTCTCCGTCGATCCCACGGTCAACAAGCAGGTCACGGGAAGCGGGACGATACGTCTCTCGACGGGCGCCGGCGACATCAAGGAGATCCACGCGGACATCTACAGCGGCCACCTGACGCTCGGCGGAGGTCCCTTCAGCGTGACGGGCTGGTACAACGAGGAGTTGGTCCAGTTCGACAACCCCCTCCAGAACGTCGGGCACATCGACCTGGCGGGCACGATCCCGGAGGAGCACGTCCCGTTCGGACGCGGCGCTCAGGGTGTGAACCTCGACACCGGTTTCTGGGACATCGACATAGAGGCCGTCTACGCCAACTCGTACGACCTCAACATCTGGAACGACCCGGGGATCTATGACAACGCGGACACGGACCTCATCGCCGCGCGGGCGAAGAGGCCGGTGGGCCCCGCGACGCTCGGCGTGACCTACGCCGCCCACAAGGACGGGTGGTGGATGAGCTGGCAGGGCACCAACGAGAGCTCTCAGCTCGACGACTACATAGCGGAGAGCGGCTCCTCGAGCGACTGGTTCGAGCTGTCGAACACCGAGCAGACGATCGGCCTGGACGTGGCGCTGCCGCTCCCCTCCGAGATGGGACGTCTCGGCGCGGAGTACGCGGCCCTTAGCTACGACGGTCTCTTCGACATGGGCAACAGGGAGAAGGTCGAGGGCGAGGACTACTCGAACGGCGCGATAGACGTCCCCTTCGGCTCGACCGACGGGTGGGCCGCGAAGGGCATCCTGGACGTGTCCGCTCTCGAACCGCTCGACTTCAGGCTCGAGGCCACCAGGTTCGTTCTGAACGGCATGTCCGCGGACGAGGAGTACGTCGCGGCCGAGGGTCCGACGTGGTGGAGCTGGGCCGGTCCGACGGCCGCCAGCGTGGTCTTCCCCGGACACGGGATCCGCGAGTACACGGAGGTCAGGTATGCGGGGTCGCCGCTCGTGGCCGTCGTGTTCGGACCTCTGCCCGAGTATGAGAGCACCAGCCTCGAGATCGACGCCGGCTTCGGCTTCGGCATATTCGATCTGGGCCTCGAGCTCGACCACCTGAGTTTCGAGGGCTCCTTCATCGACACGCTGGACTGGCTCATGGGTCCCGGCGACTTCGACGGCTCGAGCAGCCGCGTCGCGGCGTCCGCGTTCGCCGACGTGCTGCCCGAGAAGCTCGGGCTGGGGTTCGACCTCGAATCCCTCAAGCACGAACTGAACATGGGCGATGAACTCGCGGCGGGCGCCGCATGGTCGCAGCCCCTCGACACGGTCGAGGCGATACTGCACGGACGCTTCCAGGTGTGGGAGGAGTGGGGCCTGCTGGCGAACCTCCGGGCCGTCACGTATCGCGACGTCCCGACCGCCACCGCCGCCAGGGACTCCATCGAATACAAGGACGAGACCTTCTTCACTCCCTACATCGCGCTCGTCTACAGCCCGCGGCCGAACATCGAGGTCCGGCTCGGGTACGGCGTCGATCCTCTGAGCTACCTGGACACCCCGGTCGAGGGGCGGGGGAACGGCCGGGAGCGGTGGCGTTCCCAGTATCTGTGGGAGCACAGCGCGCACGGCGTGATCGACGCCGAGGAGGCCCTCGAAGACGCCAGGACCATCGGCCTCATGGCCGTCATATCGTTCTAGAGAGGCAGGGACCACGTTGAGACGGATCACCCAATCCCACGCTGGCAGGGCGGCCGCGGTCATCGTCATCGGAGTCGTCGCCCTCGGCCTCGCCTCGTGCGCCGCGGTCCTGGGCGCGATCGAGGACAGGCTTCCTCCGCCCGAAGAGGTGAGGGACGGCATCCTTTTCCGCTACTACGCTCCGTCCGCCCGCCAGTTGACGCTGGCCGGCAGCTTCAACAACTGGGGTGGGACGAAGGGAGGGGGCAGGTACGACCCCGACATCGACCCGATGCACGACCAGGACGGAGACGGCGTTTGGTCGATCACCGTTCCGCTGGCTCCCGGCCGCTATCAGTACAAGTACGTGATCGACGGCGGCGTGCGCTGGGAGAAGGACCCCAACAACCCTGACACCGGTACGGAGGACGGAATCGAGAACTCGCTCGTGGTCGTCCCCCCGACCGTCCGCTACGACTACGAGGTCGTGACGGGGACCGTCATCAGCGGCGAGCAGCGTACCGCCGTCGTGCGCGACCCCGGGGCCAAGTCCGAACCAGCGGCGGCGCTCGTGACCGTCGACATCGCGGTCGAGCTCGAAGGCGCCACCGAGGTCTTCGTGGCCGGCGACTGGAACGGCTGGGAGCCCACGGAGCACAGGCTCGAGGCCGGCGACGACGGCTTCTACCGTGTCACGCTCGAGCTCAGGCCCGGGACGTACGAGTACAAGCTCATCATCGACGGCACCTGGGTAGAGGATCCCGGCAACCCGAACACGGTCCCGGATCCCTACGGAGGAGTGAACTCGGTCCTCACGGTGGAGTAGGCGCCGGGCCGGACCGCAGCCGCGCCCCGAGGGGCGCGGCCGGTCACCAGGAGGCCGTGACCGCCCATGCCACGACGCAGATCTACGCAAGAGAGACCCTCCATCGACCGCACCGCCTCCGGCCCGTCCTCGGGTCGGAGGCGCGCGAGCCTCAGGGAGAACCTGACCTCCTATTCCTTCCTGGCGCCCTTCCTCATCATATTCGCGGTGTTCCTGGCGTACCCGGTGTTCTACTCGCTCTACCTCGCCCTGCACAGGGTGCCGTCGAACTCGTTCGACATCTTCGGCGGGCTCAAGTTCGTCGGACTCTCGAACTTCGCCAGGCTCTTCGCGGACACCCGGTTCTGGTGGTCGGTCCTCATGACGCTCTACTACGCGGCCCTCATCATCCCTTCCGGGATCGCCGCGTCCATGGCCCTCGCTCTTCTCCTGAACAACAGGCTCAAGGCGGTCGCGTTCTACAGGAGCGCTTTCTTCATGCCGTACGTGCTCGACATGCTCGTCATCGGCATCGTGTGGACCCTCATCTACAGCCCCCACGTCGGCGTTCTCGTCCGCATACTGGAGAGCGTGGGCATCAGCACGTTCACGGAGCGAGGCTTCCTCGGCATGGCGGGGTCGGCGATGCCGGCGGTCGTGTTCGCGAACGTCCTGAAGGGCGCCGGATTCGGCATGATCCTGTACCTCTCCGCGATCCAGAACATCCCGAGGTCGCTCTACGAGGCCGCGGAGATCGACGGAGCGACGGCGTGGCAGCGCTTCAGAAGCATCACGCTCCCACTGGTCAAGCCGATCACGTTCTTCATGGTCATCGTCGGGACGATCGGAGCCCTGAACGCGTTCGTCGAGGTCTACGCGATGACGAGCGGAGGGCCGAACGTCGACGTCGGCGGCAAGGCCCTGGGCGCGACGTGGGTCACCGGCTACTACGTCTTCGACACGTTCTACAATCAGTTCAAGCTCGGCTACGCGGCGGCGATGTCATACGTTCTCCTGGCGTTGACGCTCATCATCACGTTGGTGAACAGGCGCTTTCTGCGCGCGGAGGTCTGACGGGTGGAGAGGCGGACGGGTGCTGGCATACGCAGGGTGGCCGTGTACCTGGGGCTCACCGCGGCGGCGATCGTCGTCCTCTTCCCGTTCTTCTGGATGATCGTCACCGCCCTCAAGCAGCCGGGTCACGCGTTCACGACCGAGATCATCCCGTCCCGCCCCACGCTCGACAACTTCCGCCGCGTGCTCTCGGACTACGGATTCACGCGTTACTTCCTGAACAGCGTCATCGTCGCCACGACCGCGGCGCTCTTCGCGACCCTCTTCGCGACGCTCGCCGGCTACGTCTTCGCGAAGAAGGAGTTCATAGGACGAGACAAGGTGTTCGGACTCCTGCTTGCGTCGCTCATGATCCCGGGGATGATGTACGTCGTTCCGCAGTTCGCCATCATCAACAGGCTCGGGTGGATGAACTCGTACCAGGCGATGATCGTGCCGCACCTGGCGAACGTCTTCGGGCTCTTCCTGATGCGGCAGTACATGACGACGATCCCGTCGGAACTCCTCGATGCCGCGAAGATCGACGGCGCGGGAGAGTGGCAGGTCTTCCGGACGATCATGGTGCCGCTCTCGGTGCCGATCATCGCGACGCTCTTCCTGCTCACGTTCCAATTCCACTGGAACAACTTCCTGTGGCAGCTCATCGTGACGAACGTCGAACGGCTCTATACCGTTCCCGTGGGACTCGCGATGTTCAAGAGCGCCCACGAGGAGCTGTACACGCTCAAGATGGCCGGGTCATGCATCTCGGTCATTCCCATCGCGCTCCTCTTCTTCTTCGCGCAGAGGTACTTCATAGAGGGGATGACGATGGGCGCGGTCAAAGGATGACGGAGGCGGACGAGACACGAAGCGCGCACGGGCGGGCGGGATGCCGGGCGCGCACTGGCGCGTCACAAAGCACGCGCGGACGAGACACGCGGCACGCGCGGACGAGACACGCTCAACCTAAGCTCGCGGAGGGAACACACATGAGGAAGATGGCGCTCTTGCTCGCGGCGATCCTCGGCGCGGCGGCCCTCATCGGAGGGTGCGGCGGCGGAGGCGACGACGGCGCGGCGACGCTGACCGTCTGGCAGACGTACAACGACGAGGAGCACCCCGTCTTCAAGGAGATCGTCGCCCAGTTCGAGGAGAGCCACCCAGGTGTCACGATCGACGTCATCAGGCTGCCGTTCGCGGGGGCGGAGCCCAAGATCATGACCGCGCTCACGACACGGACTGAGCCCGACATCGCGCGGGTCGACGTGTCGTTCCTTGCGAAGCTGGCGCACAAGAACGCGCTCCTTGAGCTCTCGGACCTCGTCTCCGAGGAGTTCCTCGCGGACGTCGTCCCGGTCGCGCTCGCCAGCTGTCGCTACAGAGACGGCCTGTGGGGCATTCCGGACCAGACGAACGGCCTGTGCCTCTTCTATAATAAGCAGATGTTCCGCGATGCAGGGCTCGACCCGAACAAGCCCCCGAAGACGTGGAACGAGCTCATCGCCTACGGCAAGAGGCTCACGAAGCGCGACGAGGGCGTCTTCGGAATAGGCCTCTCGAACTCGCTCTGGTGGTCGCTCCCGTTCTTCTACACGCACGGCGCGACGTTCCTCTCCGAGGACGGCAAGAGCTGCCTCCTGAACAGCCCCGAGGGAGTCGAGGCCTTCAAGCTCAAGGTGGACCTCTACAAGGTGCACGGCATCGAGGGCGGGGCCTGGAGAGCCGGGGGCATCGTGCACGACCTCGGCTTCCAGAACGGCCGGTACGCGATGATCCTGAACGGCCCCTGGGCCGTCGAGAGCCTGAAGAGGACCGGCATCGACTTCGGGGTCGCGCTCATCCCCGAGGGTCCCGCCGGCACGCACACGAATGTGGGTGGCAACGACCTCGTCGTGTTCAGGAACACCAGGAACCCTGACCTGGCTGCCGAGTTCCTTACGTTCGTGGCGAGCGAGGAGATCCAGAGGATGTGGGCGCAGCGCCTGGGGCAGATACCTGTGAACCAGAGGGCTTTCGACGCGATAACGTCGGAGGAGCGCCCGCACCTGTCCGTGTTCGTCGAGCAGATGCGAACGGCGATCCCGCGTCCTCAGACGCCGTACTACCCCGAGATCGAGAACCTGATGAACCCGGAGATGCAGGCGGCTCTCGACAACACCAAGACCGCGAAGGCCGCGCTCGACGCCGCGGTGGCCGAGATCGATGAGCTTCTGAACGAGGAGATGTAGGCGGAGGAGACGTCGGCGCAGGCGACGAACCTCGAACGGTCGCGCGCCGTCATAACATCGAGAGGACCATTCCAGGAGGAACGAACATGAGATGGATGACCTGCGTCATAGTCTGCGCCGCGGTCCTGCTTCCGCTCCAGGAGGCCGGAGCGGAGCTCCTGGCCGCGTGGACAGACCCGGCCAACGACGACACCGGGGACGGCGACTACGTCTACCCGACCAACGAGGCGTTCGGCGAGATGGGCCAGGCCGACATACTGGCGTTCACCATCGAGAAGGAGAACGGGGATCTCGTCTTCACCTTCACGCTCCGGAACCTGGTCGATCCGTGGAACGTCGGCAACCGCCTCACGATGGTGGCGGTTGCGATCGACACGCAGGAGGGCGGCGACGGCGAGCTCCGGCGAAACGCCAACGTCATGCTGGAGAGCCCTTCCGAGTATCAGGTCTTCGCCGGCGGAGAGACCGTTCAGATCGTAGACGCCGAGTCGGAGCCGGTCGACGTCGGGGCGACGGTGGTGACCGACGTGGACAGGAACACCATACGCATATCGGTGCCGATAGCGTCGATAGACGGGGCGGCGTCGGACTGGCGGTTCGCCGCGGCGGCGGGGCTGCAGGACGACTACGGCGCCGGGGGGCTCGGTGACTTCCGCGAGGTCAAGGCCGAGCCCGGGGAGTGGCGCGGCGGGGGCGGCGACGACCTGGCTATAGACCCGAACGTCTACGACATCGTGGTGCCGGCGCCGCGCAAGATCCTGGGCCTGTTCGGAGGCGGCTCGAAGGGCCAGGCCGAGATCCTGAGCGGCTACAGCCTCGAGAAGGGGCGCCTGGCGACGCTGCCGTCTCTCGAGATCGACTAGACGCGCGACACCCGGCGCGGAGTCTACCGGAGTTCCATCCATCGGCAGGCGCTAGCCCGGCGGCACACCCGCCGGGCGCCGCCAAATGCGGACGCGCCTCTGCCCGTCCGGAACGTCTCGAAGGGAGCTGTCATGGGCGGAACGATCCGAACCCTCTCTCTTGCGCTTCTCGTCACGGCGCTGGCAGGGACCTGCCTTGCGGGCGGGGCCGCGCCCTCGGCCGTGGAGGGCGGTGTCGCGTTCTCCTTCGAGGCTCCGGGCGCATCGTCTGTTCACCTGGCGGGCGAGTTCAATACCTGGAGTCCGACGTCGCATCCGATGTCCGACGCCGACGGGGACGGCGTCTGGGACATCGTGGTCGAGCTTCAGACCGGCCGCAGCTACGAGTATAAGTTCGTGGTGAACGGAGGCGAGTCCTGGAGGGAGGACCCGAACAACGACTACACGGTCGACGACAACCACGGAGGCATCAACACGGTGGTGTCGGTGACCGACGACGGCGAGGTCGCGCTCGGCCCGCTCGGCGGCGGCGAACCGATGGTCCACGAGCCGGTCGTCGACGGCCTTCCGTCGGTCGGCCGGCCGATCGACGTCGCCATCATATGGCACCAGCACCAGCCCAAGTACCTCCGGGACCTCCAGACCGGCGAGTACCTGGAGCCGTGGGTCCGGATGCACGCGATCAAGGACTACTACGACATGGTCGCCATCCTCGAGGAGTACCCGGACGTCCACTTCACCGTCAACCTGACGCCGGTGCTCCTCACCCAGCTTCAGAACGTGATCGACGGGTACGAGAGCGGCGGCGGGACGGACCGGTACCTCCGCGCGACGCTCCAGGACGCCGCCACACTAGGGACCGAGGACCAGCTGTTCCTGCTCACGCATTTCTTCAACGCGCACTGGGACAACATGATCCACGTGTGGCCGCGATACCGCGAGCTCAAGGACATGAAGGGCGGGGACAGCCGGGGCGAACTGGAGGCCAGCGCCTCGACGTTCTCGGAGCAGGACTGGAGAGACCTGCAGGCGTGGTTCAACCTCGCCTGGTTCGACCCCGACTTCCAGGAGCGTGACGTCGAGCTCCCTGACGGGAGCGTCGTTACGGTCAGGCACATGATCGAGAAGGAGCGTGGGTTCACCGAGGACGACAAACGCGAGATCATCGAGGCGCAGGTCGCCGTCATGAGGAACGTGGTGGCAGTGCACAGGGAGATGCGGGAGCGCGGCCAGCTCGAGATCGTCACGACCCCGTTCTACCACCCGATCCTGCCCCTGATCCACGACACGAACCTGGCCAGGGTGGCGTCTCCGTCAGTTCCGCTGCCCACGGAGCGGATGAGCTATCCAGCGGACGCCGCGTTCCACGTGGAGGAGGCGGCTTCCTACTACGAGCAGCTCTTCGGCGCGAGGCCCGAAGGCATGTGGCCCGCGGAGGGCGCGGTGGCGCAGGAGATCGTGCCGGTCGTCGCGGCGTCCGGGTTCCGCTGGATGGCCTCGGACGACCAGGTCCTCGAGCGTTCCCTCGGAAGGGGAGGGCTCTCGGAGGACCAGCGCTATCAGATGTACTGGGCCGACGAGGGAGGGTCTCGGGTGGCGATGATCTTCCGGGACCACAGGTTGTCTGACGACATAGGCTTCAACTTCGGCAAAATGGACGGCGTACAGGCCGCGAACTCCATGATGAGGAGCCTGCACGGGATCCACAAGCGATTCGCGGACGCCGACGGGCGCCACGTCGTTCCGATCATTCTGGACGGCGAGAACGCCTGGGAGTGGTACCGGCACGACGGGAAGGAGTTCTTCCGCTCTTGGTACGACCAGTTGAGCAGGGCGCCCTGGGTCCGCACTGTGACGGTCGCGGAACACCTGGCCGAGCACGAGCCCGGGACGACGCTCCCGCGGCTGTGGGCCGGCTCCTGGATAGGACACAGCTTCGCCACGTGGATCGGCGAGTCCGAGGAGAACCTGGCGTGGGACTATCTCGCGAGGGTCCGCGCGGACATGGAGGTCTTCCGAACGGGCGGAGAGCACGACGAGGAGGCGCTCGCCCGCGCCTTCGACGAGGTCTACGCCGCGGAGGGGAGCGACTGGTTCTGGTGGTACGGAACCGACCAGGACTCTCCGCTCGAGGGTGAGTTCGACGCGAGCTACCGCGGGATGCTCTCGAACGCCTACACGATCCTGGGAGAGGAGCCTCCCGGCTTCCTGTCCGAGACCGTCCTGCGCGGCGTCGGGCAGGCGGGGGCGGGAGGCGTCATGGCCAGGTCCGTCGACGCATCCGATGCCGCGCTTCTTGCGGGGCCGGTTATGCTGGATGAAGGGTACCTGTTCAGCATAGAGTACCCGGGCGCGGGGACCGTTCATCTGGCCGGTGGGTTCAACGGCTGGAGCACCGAGGCGACCCCTCTCGAAGACGACGGCGGGGGCGTGTGGTCGGTCGTCGTCGAGATCCCGCCCGGCACGTACGAGTACAAGTTCGTGATCGACGGCGGGGCCGTCTGGACGGCCGACGAGGGCAACCCGGAGACGGTCGCCGACCCGTACGGTGGGGTGAACTCCGTGATCGTAGCGGAGTAGCGCCGCGCGCCTCGGCATTGCGCCGCGCCGCGCGCGTCCCCTGAGGCGGGGCGCTCCGCTCGTTCGCCGCCGTGACGCCGCTCGCGCGGCGTGCGACGGCTCACAGCCCGCCCACGGGGAGCGCGCGCGGAGCGGCGCCCCGTCAGCGTCGCTGCGCGAACAACGCCTACGGGAGTGACCCGCGGCGGCTACATCCGGGGAGCACGCGCGCCGTCAACCACGGGCGCCGCGTCGCCGGCAGCGTCGCCGCGCGACGTCAACACAGGTGACACCGCCGTGCCAATGCGGCGCAGCAGAGAGGTCTTGCCCGGTATGGACGAGAAGTTGCAGGAGAACTGCAGATTCGAGCTGGCCGCGGGCGACCGTGACGACGGTGCACGCAAGCTTCCGGTCGTCGGGAAGCGGCGCGGACTTCAGATCGTCGTCGGCCGCCACGAGTCCCGCGAGTACATCCTGACGAACAAGGAGAAGGCGTACTTCGCGGGCGAGACCGGCACGACGAACACGCGAAGCTACGAGGGTCTCATCGTCGAACTCCACAAGTTTTTGGAGGGATGGGATCTGCTCCTGGGAGACAGGCCGCTCTCCTCGTGGGGCGTCAAGAGCGCCTGCGTGCTGCCGCAGAGCATGACCCGGGAGCACATCGTCGAGCAGACAACCGAGACCGTCTTCCTCGCGGATGAGCTGAACCTCCTGATCCTCACGTACAGCACGAGCTATCGCGGCCGGGCGGCGTTCCTGCCCCGCGTGGACATCCGCAGCATATGGGAGGAGCGGCGTCCGGAGTACGACGTCCGCTGGGACGAGAAACGCAGGGTACTGGCGCTCCGCCGGAGCGACCATCCGGCGCGGACCCCCGGCGAGAACCACCCGGTCTGGGTGGCGGTCGCGTGCGACCGCGCCACGAAGTTCAGTCCTGAGCCCGGATACAGGCAGACGACGTACACGAAGGACGCCGCGCGTCGCGCCATGGGCTCGGCCGTCCCGTACGCGCCCGGACGTCTGGAGTTTCGATTCGAGGGCGACGACCAGTTCGCGGCCGGCGCCACGTTCAGCGTGGCGGTGGGGGACGAACTCGAGGACACCATCGTGCTCGCGGTGCGCGGCATCAAAGAGGAGTTCGCCCTGTACGACCTCAAGATGCGGCGCGTGTCAGACACGATGGAGGGAGTGTGCGCCGCGATGCGCGACCGGGACTACCGGCACTCGCTCTCGTGGGCGGCGGCCTCGGTCGACGGCCTCATCATGAACCAGCTGGGCCGTGGCATCTTCGCCGGACTCCACTGGTTCCCCAACTACTGGGGACGCGACACGTTCATCTGTCTTCCGGGCGCGTGCCTCGTGAGGGGCGAGTTCGACACGGCGCGCGAGATACTCGAGACGTTCGCGGCGATGCAGGAGACGGAACCGGGAAGCCCCTTCCTTGGCCGCATCCCGAACCTGGCGATGCCGGGCGAGACGTACTACAACACGGCGGACGGGACGTGGTGGTTCGTTCGCGAGGCCTGCGAGTACGTCAGATACACAGGGGACGAAGAGTTCGCCGGGAGCATACTGGGCTCGGTCGAGCGGGCCATCGAGGGCGCGTTCGCCACGAGGGTCGACGACGACACGCTGCTCAGACACGGTCAGGCTGAGACGTGGATGGACGCCGGAGGCGAGGCGGGTCCTCACTCACCGCGCGGCGACCGCGCGGTCGAAGTGCAGGCCCTGTGGTACACTGCCCTTCGTTCCGGAGCGGAACTGGCACGGCTCGCGGCGCGGTCCGATCTCGCCGACCGGTGGACCGCAGCGGCCGACGACGTTCGCGTCTCGTTCGGAGCGCTCTTCTGGGATGAGCACCGCGCCCGGCTTCACGACCACGTCGACCCGGACGGCACGCCGGACAGACAGCTCCGTCCGAATCAAATCTTCGCCGTCACCGTGCCCTGGGACGATCTCCTGTCCGACGAGAGACAGGAGGAGGTCGTGAGGCTGGTGAGCGAGACCTGCGTGCTGCCTCACGGCGTGGCGTCTCTGGCGCCGAGCGACCCCAACTTCCACCCCCGCCACCTGGACCTTGAGCGGTATCACTTCGACGAGGCGTACCACAACGGCGACGTATGGGTCTGGCTCACGGGACCTGTCGTCTCCGCCTACCTCCGCATGGGTATGGTGGAGGAGGCGTGGGAGCAGACGCGCGTGCTGACCGACCTCATGTACGACGAGGGAGCGGCCGGAACGCTCCCCGAGCTTCGTAACGGGGTCCCGCCCGCAGGCGGGGAGAACGTCGCCGGCGCCGTGTCGCAGGCGTGGAGCCTCGCCGAGTACGTCCGCAACTTCTATCAGGACTACGTTGGGCTCAAGCCCGACGTGCCCCGGGGCGAGCTCGGGTTCCGCCCGGCGCTTCCGCGCGACCTCGCCTGGGTCAAGACCAGGGTCCGGGTCGGCGACGGCGTGGTGTCGGTCTTCTGCGACGTGGCCGAGGATTCGGAGCGCGGGCGTTTCACCGTGTCGTCCGACGGTTCCGCTCCCCCTCTGCTCGTTCGCTTCGAGGCGCCCGTTCCGCTGCGGGAGAGCGTGAGACGTGAGAGCGTCTCCGCGGACGCGATGCTGGAGCCGGGCGGCAGGCTCGTGTTCGAGGTCTCGGAAGGCGCGGACGGCTGGTCGGCGCGCTTGGCCCCGTCCCCCCCGGGGGGGAGCGACGAGCCTTGAGGGTCCTTCTGAACCAGCCCCACGCGTGGGTCTTCGCCCTCCTCCTCGCGGCGCTGGTCTTCGCGGCGTTGAGGCTCTACAGGCGCGTCCCGCCCGCCGTCGGTCCCGCTCTCCGTACCGTCCTCCTGAGCCTCAGGATAGCCGCTCTCGCCGTCGTCGTTCTCATCCTGCTCGAGCCCGTGCTGAGCACGACGAGGTCGCGGAACGAGAGACCGGTCGTGGCCGTCCTCCTGGACACCTCGCGCAGCATGGCGATCCCTGACGGGACCGGCGGCATGCGCCGCGGCGACGAGGCCGCGGGGCTCCTGAACGAGGTCGTCGTCCCGAGGGTGGCGCGCGACGCGGAGGTGCAGGTGTTCGGGTTCGACTCCGACCTCTCGCCGCTCGAGGTCGAGCGCGGGAACGTCGACGCGCCTCCGTTCGAGGGCGGCGTGACCGACGGGTCCGCGGCGTTCGCGGAACTCCGACGCCGGATCCCCGACGGTCTGGCCGCCGTGGTCCTGGCGACCGACGGGGCCCTGAACCGCGGGGGCAGCGTCGTCGACGCCTGGCGTCCGCTCGGCGTTCCGGTCTACGCCCTGGGAGTCGGGAGCGAGGAGGAGGCGACCGACGTCGCCGTCCGGGAGGTCCTGACGAACCGCATCTCGTACACGGGAGAGGGCCTCCCCGTCGAGGTGACGATCTCGAGCGTGGGATTCAGGGGCGCGAGCGCCACCGTCGAACTCAGCGAGAACGGAGACGTGCTCGAGCGCTCGACCGTCGAGCTGTCCGGAACGGGCGAGGAGTCCGTCGTCCGCTTCCGCGTCGTGCCGTCGACGCCCGGAGTGCACACATACACAGTGTTCGTCCCCCCGGCCCAGGACGAGCTGTCGACCGCCAACAACCGGCGCGTCGTCGCCACGCACACCCTGGGAGGTAAGGCGCGCGTCCTCCTCGCCGCGTCACGACCGGGCTGGGACTACGCGTTCATGGCGCGGGAGCTGGCGTCGGACGGGAACGTGGAACTGACGTCCTTCGCTCTGGCCGAGGGCGCTCCCGCGGCGAGGAACGCCGGGGTGCCCGGGACGAGCGAGGAGCTCCTGTCCTACGACCTCGTCGTCCTCGTCGACCCTGACTGGCACGATCCCCCCGTCTCCGCGGCGTGGCTCGAGCGGTTCGTGCGAAGCAGGGGCGGCGGGCTCCTGGTGGTCGGAGTGCCTCCCGCGTCGGGACGAGACGCCCCGGAGCTCGCCTCGCTCATGCCGTTCACGCTCTCGGACGAGCGCGGGTCTCAACTCGCCGAGTCGCGCGTCCGGCTCACCGACCCCGGCGAGTCCTCGCCGCTCACCCGCATCGCGGACGGACGAATCGAGAACGCCGCGCTCTGGAAGGAGCTCCCTCCCGTGTGGACCGGAGGAACGCCCTGGTGGTCGGTCAGACACGACGCCGTCACCCTGGTGGTCGCGGGGCCGTCCGGAGAGGCCGGAGCGCCGGTCGTCATGAGCTCGAGGGCCGGCGCCGGCAACGTCGCAGCGATCGCGGCGTCGGGCATCTGGCGCTGGAAGATGGCGGGCCCGTCCGACCCGGACGTCTTCGATCTCCTGACCGCCAACGCGGCCAGATGGCTCACCGCCAGGGGCGAACTGGAGCGCGTCGCCGCGGAGACGGACAAGGACGTCTACGCGGCCGGAGAGAGCGTCCGGTTCTCCGCGCAGGTCTACAGGGCGGACTATCGCCTGGCCCGCGACGCCTCGGTCGTGGTCGACGTGGCTTCCGGTGACGGCGCTGCCCCCGTGACGACGCTCGCGCTCGCGCCGGACGGAGACTTCTACCGGGGCGACGCCGGTCCCCTGGCGCCGGGGCGCTACGTCTTCAGCGCGAAGGGGTCCGTGCTGGACGAGGACATGGGAGAGGCGTCGGGAGAGTTCACGGTCGAGGAGTTCAGTCTCGAGGACGCCGAGATCCGCAGGCGCCCGGGACAGCTCAGGCGTCTTGCGGAGGAGAGCGGTGGACGCTACCTGACCCCCGAATCGATAGACGACCTTCCGGAGTCCGTGTCGCTCGAGAGGAGACACACGACGATGAAGCGGGAGTTCGAGCTCTGGAACTCGTCCTGGCCTCTGATCGTTCTCGTGGGCCTCCTCTCGACCGAGTGGGCCATAAGAAGGAGGAAGGGCATGCCCTGATGAAGCGACAGCGCCTGCACTCCCCGACGCCCCGAGAGGTTCCCCCGTGAGGTACGGCGGATGCGGCCGGTTCTTCTCTCGTCGCACGATCTTCCCGGTTCACGCTCTGGCACGCTCTCGTTCCACGGTCCGCTCAGTTCACTCACTCGTCGTCTCCCGTCATCTGACCTCCCCTGCGCGCTCGTCTGTCTGGTCTTCCTCTGCCTCTCACCGTCACACGCGGTCTCACAGGTCGTCGTCAACGAGGTGCTGTACGACCCCGAGGGCTCCGACACTGGCCTCGAGTTCGTGGAGATCGCGAACTGCGGCCGGGACGGCGTTCCGCTCTCCGGATGGACGCTCGAGACGGGGAACGGGGCCAACCCCGATGACTGGACCGTAGAGTGGATCGGAGGCGACTTCGACTACCTCGAGCCGGGAGAGCTCTTCCTCGTGGGCGAGTCGTCCGTCGTCCCGGCGCCCGACTACGTGACCGCGCTCGATCTCCAGAACGGGCCGGACGGCGTCCGCCTGACCGACGGGGTGTCTGTGGTCGACGTCGTGGGGTGGGGGGAACCTCTCTTCCACGAGTACTACGAGGGGAGTCCGGCCGTCGACGCGCCGTCGGGGAGTTCCCTGGCCAGGAGTCCGGACTGCTTCGACCACGACGACAACGCCCTCGACCTGAGGGAGCGGTCTGTCCCGACGCCCGGCACGTGGAACGCGTACCAGGTCGACCTCTCGGTCGAGGCGCTTCATCCGGGCCCCGTTGTCTTCGACGCCTCCGAGCCGGTGCCGCTCCGGTGCGTCGTGCGGAACGAGGGCTCGCTCACGGTGGCGGCGGCGGCCGCCGCGGTCGTCGCGACCCTGGACGGTGCGGCGTCCCCGGCGGCAGAGGCTCACCCCGGGGTCGACCTGTCTCCCCGGGACACCGTCCTTGTGGACCTCTCTCTGCCCGCCGGGGACGGGTACCATGTGGCGACGGTGGTCGTGTCGGTCGAAGGTGACGGAGGACCCGCGAACGACGCGTCGTGGACGAGCTTCACCGTTGGGGCGCCCGCCGGACTCCTGAAGGTGAGCGAGATCATGTTCTCGCCCGGCGACGCCGGGACCGAGTGGGTCGAGTTCCGGAACACGACGGTCGACGCGGTCGACGCGAGTGGCTGGTTCCTGGGCGACGGAGTGGACATGCACGCGATCGTGGCGGCCTCCGATCACGGGGCCCGAGTGCCGGGGGGGGGCCACATCGTCGTGGCCAGGGACACATCGTCTCTCGGCGCGCCGGTCTGCGCCGTGGCGGGCACCGACGGATGGGAGGCGCTCTCGGCGGACGACACCATCGTCCTGCTCGACGCCTTCGGTACGCCGGTAGAGCGTGTCACCTACGACGACGCGTGGGGAGGAGAGAGAGGCGTCTCTCTCGAGCGGGTTCGAGTCGACATCCCGGCAGAAGAGGCATGCAACTGGGGGAGCTCCGTCGATCCATCCGGGTCCACCCCGTGCGAAGAGAACAGCATCTACCTGCCGGCGTCGGCCGTCCGGGGACACCTGAGCGCGGCGCCGAACCCGTTCACTCCCGACGGCGACGGTTCGGACGACCGCACCGTCATCTCGTACGACCTGCCGGTGGCGAGGGCCGTCCTGCGTATCACCGTGTACGACGTGCTTGGACGGAAGCGGGCGACCCTCGTTGATCACGACGCGACACCGTCTAGGGGCGAGGTCCTTTGGGACGGCCGCGGCAGCGCCGGCGAGCCCTTGCCGTCGGGGCTCTACGTCGTGCGCCTCGAGGCCATCGATGCGAGGAGGGGGGTGCTTGTCGATGAGAAGGAGGCCGTCGGTCTCGTCAGGTAGCGTCGCCGCACTCCTGGCGGTCGTGGCACTCGCCTCGTGCGCCGTCGCGGCGTTCGAGAGCCCGTGGCCCGACGCCAGGTGCGCGGGCCTCGCCGCGTTCGGGCCGGTGGCCGACCTGCGGGACGCAGGCGGCCGGGTCGGCCCGGTCTGGAGCGCCCGGCTGTCGGCGAGTGAGCTCTTCGGGCTCGAGGAGGCGCGCGGGTTCCGGGCGTACGTCGAGCGCGGCGGCGACAGCTCCGTCGGGGTGGAACTCGCGAGGTTCGGCTCGGCCCTCTATGAGGAACGGACGGTGGGCCTGCGCGTCTCGAAGCTCGTGGACGATGGAACTCGCGCGATTCTCAGGGTTCGGGCGCTCGGTCTCGCGGCGTCCGGCACGGACGGGGAGTGGACGGCGGCCGTGGACGCGGGCCTGTCCGCGACGCTCCTCGGCCGCATGGCGTTCGAGTGCCGTTGGGACAATCTCGGTCGCGCGTCGATCGGCGGATCGCCGGTCTCGTCGACCGGTCGCCTGAGCGCCCGCGTGGAGTCAGACCGCCTTGCCGTGGTCGCCTCCGCGCTCCTGGAACCGGGGCTGGGGTCGTCGGTCTCGCTCGGGCTCGAGTTCGACGTCGCCGCAGGCCTCGCGCTCCGCGCCGGAACTGCGACTCGCCCCCGGCTCTTCGCGGCCGGGCTCGGCGTGGCCGTCCCCGCGCGTCCCCCCGGAGCCGGAGCGTTCGTGCTGGACCTCGCGTGGCAGTGGCACCCCGAACTGGGAGGCAGTTCCTTTGCGTCGTTGTCTGTCTTTCGTTAGCGGGGCGGCGGCCGCGGTCGTCCTCCTGGCGCTCTCCGCGCCGGTCGCGTGCGCGGTCCCCGGGGAAGGCGTCCCGCCGGACGACACGTCGGATGCGCACGCCGAGTTCGCGCTCGACGATGCCGCGGCGTCCCTCTGGAGTCCGTTGGATGATGAGGAGGGTCTCGAAGCGGAGCCCGGCGACCTCATCCACGAGTTCATGAGAGAGGCCGCCGCCCTCCGGGCCAATCCGCTCGACCTGAACTCGGCCCACGCGCACGAACTCGCGCGCGTCCCGGGGCTCGACCCCGCGGACGCCAAGGCGATCGTCGAGTTCCGTCGCGCGCGTGGCCGTCTGAACGGCGTGGAGGACCTCGAGGCGTCTCCAAGGTTCCCGCCCGAGTTCGTCCGGGCGCTCAGGCCCTACGTCGTGTGCCGGGAAGGACCGGCCCCGCCGGCCGCGGCGAAGGACGGGCCCGGTCCGCCGGGCGCGGGATTCACGTGGAGCGTGAGGGCCCGCACGTCGTGCCGCCTGAGGCCGGGCGACGACTGGGCCGTTGGCGCACCGCGCGACCTGGGCCGGGCGGCCTCGGTGTTCACGAGGCTCCGGCTGAGCGGCGGAGATGCCTGGCGGGCCGGAGCGGCGTTCGAGCGCGACGCGTGGGAGACCGACCTTCTGGACCACACGGCGTTCCACGTTTCGTGGCGCGCGCCCGAGCCCGGACGCGGCGACCACAGGCTCGCGTGCGTAGCCGGGCACGTGATGGTCGACTGGGGACAGGGCCTGCTCCTGACCGGTGGGCGGTTCGCCGACACGTCGAGCTTCCCGAGGCGGCGCGATCGCGCCAGAGGCTACGACGGAGCGGGGGAGACCTCTTCCCGAACCGGCGTGCACGTGGCGGCGGGACGCGGCGCGGTCGACGTCGACCTCCTGGGCACGCTCACGAGGTTCGACGCGACCGTCGATGACGAAGGACGTGTGAGCGCGATCCGGACGTCCGGCCACCACCGGACGAGCGGTGAGCGCGACGGGCGGGACGCGCTGTCGGAGCGGTGCGCGGGCGCTCGCGCTTTCGTCTCTCCTACGGCATCGCTGTCCTTCGGGCTCTCCGCCCTGTCGCTGACCTACGAGCCGGGCCTGGCTCGCGGAGACCCGGAGCGGCAGAGGTTCCGGTTCCACGGCGAGACGCTCGGCGCCTCCGCCGTTGACGTGAGATGCGTGTTCGGCCGGCTCACGCTCGGTGCCGAGGCCGCGACGACGTCGTTCGGTGGCCGCGCTCTCGTCGCCGCGGCGCGCGTTGCGGCCGGCCGGCTCTCTGCGCGGTTCGGGTTCGGCCACCTGTCGTCCCGGTACTGGCTGCCGGCCGGGGGAGGGATACCGGGCGTCTCCGGCGGGACGAACGGGACGTCGGGATGGCTGGGCGTCGAGTACGCTCCCGTGCGGGGCGCGCGGCTCCGCGCAGAGCTGCTCATCGTAGGGCGGCAGTGGCGTTCCTACACGCGTGAGCTCCCGGACACGAGGGAACGCGCCACCGTCGGGGCCACGGCGCGGGTCGCCGGGCTAGGGACGCTCGACGCCGAGCTGCGCGTGCGCTTCGGGAGCGCCGACGGGGGCACGGCCGCGGAGACGACCACGCGCACGCGACTTTCGCTTCGGACCGACGGCCGCTCCCCGCTGTCGGTCACGGTCCGGCGGTCGACCACCGGGAGCGAGGGGCTCGAACTCGGCTCCCTGGCGGCCGTCTCGGTTCGCTGGGACGTCGGCGCCGGGGACGGCTCCCTCCTGTCCGTCGGCGCTACGACCGTCGCGAGCGTCGGCTCGGCCTCCCCCGAGGTCCAGTACGAACCGGCTCTCCCCGGCGAATTCGCGCTGCGCACCTTGAACGCGTCCGGAACGAGGTGGTATATTCGCCTCAAGGTAGGTGTCTCCGAGTCGCTGGGTCTGTCGGCCCGCGTCTCGGGGGGGCCCGAGCGCGGCGAGTACGCGCTCGGAGTGTCTCTGGACGCGAAAGGCTGAAGCGATGAGCGAGATACGAACGGTCCCGGACGCGCTGCGCGAGGAGGGGCGAACGTACGCGCCTCACGAAGCGGTGATCGAGGCCTCGCGATGCCTCATGTGCGACGACCCGCCCTGCAACACCGGGTGCCCCGCCGGCGTCGACGTGAGGCGATTCATAAGGAAGATCCGGTTCGGCAACTTCCGCGGCGCCTCCCGGCTCGTGAGGGAGGCGAACATCCTGGTCGGCATCTGCGGCAGGGTCTGTCCTCAAGAGATCCTCTGCATGGAACGCTGCACGAGAGCGGCGCTCGACGTTCCGATAGACATCGCCGGACTTCAGAGGTTCGCAGGCGACGCGGAGCTGCCCGACGTGGCTCCCATGCCCGCGCTCGGAGACGTGCGCGGACGGGTCGCGGTCGTGGGGGCGGGGCCCGGCGGTCTGGCGGCGGCGGCTGAGCTCAGGCGCGCGGGCGTCGACGTCGAGATCGTCGAGGCCGGGGAAGCTCCGGGCGGCGTGCTGTCGAGGGGCATACCGCCCTTCCGGCTGGACCCGTCGTTCGCCAGGGCGGAACTCGCGTACGTGTCCCGGCTGGGTGCCACGTTCAGGTTCGGCGAGTCGGTGGGCGATCCCGCGGGGCTGCTGGACCAGGGGTTCGACGCAGTGTTCGTCTCGACGGGGCTCTGGAAGTCGTATCGCATAGGCCTGCCGGGAGAGGACCTCGCGGGCGTCTTCCTGGCGGGAGAGTTCCTCTCGCGTGTGGCGGACGGCGAGAGGCCCCACGTCGGCGAGCGCGTCGTGATCATAGGCGGCGGCAACGTCGCGATAGACGCCGCATCGACCGCGCTCAGACTGGGCGCCTCCCGGGTCGACCTCTGCTGCCTCGAATCGCGGGACGAGATGCCCGCGTTCAGGTCCGAGATCGAGCTGGCGCAGAGCGAGGGTGTCGAGTTCCACACGAGGACCAGGCCGGTCCGCATCGACGGGCTCGACGGTGCCGTGTCGGGCTACGAGGGCGTGGGCATCCGGTGGAAGGTGCCCGGGCTCCTCGTCCCGTCGAACGCGGAGGACGTGCCGGGGACCGGCTTCCGCATCGCGGCCGACACCGTCATAGAGGCCATCGGACAGGGCGTGCTCGATGCGTTCCCCCGTCTTAGGGCGACGGAGCGGGGGCTCCTCAAAGTAGACCCGGAGACCATGCAGACGTCGGTCGAGCGCGTCTTCGCGGGCGGCGACGTCGTGAGCGGAGGCGGCACGGCGGTCCAGGCGGTGGCCGACGCCAAGAGGGCCGCGCTCTCGATCGTAGAACTCCTGGGAGGACAGAGCGAGCCCGGCCGAACGGGCGCTCCGGAAGGAGGTGGACGCCGATGAAGAAGACGAACCTGTCTCTCGATTTCTGCGGCGTCCGGTTCCCCAATCCGTTCGTGCTCGCGGCCGCGCCGCCGACTGACAGCGCCGAGATGATCGCCAGGGGATTCGACGCCGGGTGGGGAGGGGCGGTCGTCAAGACGCTCGGGCTCGAGCACGTGGAGGTCAACCTCGTCTCGCCCATGATGGCCGGGCTCAAGTACGAGGACAAGAACCTCATCGGCCTCGAGAATATCGATCTCATCTCGGACCGCGACATCGTCGAGGTCCTGAAGGAAGTCGAGGATCTCAAGAAGCGCTACCCGGAACAGGTCCTCATCGTCAGCATGATGGCGAGCACCGAGGACGAGTGGAAGGAGATCGCGCGGCGCGTGCAGGACGCGGGCGCCGACATGATCGAATGCAGCTTCTCGTGTCCTCACGGCATGCCCGAGAAGGGCATGGGATCCGCGGTCGGCCAGGACGCCGACCTCACGTACGAGCGGGCGAAGTGGGTCGCGGAGGCCGCCGACATCCCGGTCCTCATCAAGCTGACCCCGAACGTGACGGACATGCGCCCGATCGCGGCCAGGGTGAAGGAGGCGGGCGCGGCCGGCGTCACGGCGATCAACACCGTCAAGGGGTTGCTCGGGTTCGACCTCGAGACGTTCTCCCCACTGCCCGCGGTCAACGGCAAGTCGACGGAGGGCGGGTTCTCCGGTCCGGCCATCAAGCCCATCGCGCTCCGGTTCGTGGCCGACGTCGCGCGCGACGTCGGGATCCCGGTCGCGGGCGTAGGGGGCGTCGTGACGTGGCGGGACGCGGCCGAGTTCCTGCTGGCCGGAGCTGGCATCGTTCAGGTGTGCACAGCCGTGATGCGCTACGGGTACGACATCATCGAGGAGCTGAACGAAGGGCTCTCGCTCTATCTGGAGGACAAGGGACTGTCGTCTCCTTCGGAGCTCATCGGGAAGGGCCTTCCGAATCTCGTGTCCCACGAGGCGCTGTCCCGCGACTACAAGGTCGTGGCCGCGGTCGACGAGGACCTGTGCGTGGGATGTGGGCAATGCGTCATCGCCTGCAGGGACGGAGCGCATCAGGCGATCGAGTTCAGGGGGAACG
>JBDRIO010000017.1:0-43810 GCA_043815815.1 Candidatus Eiseniibacteriota bacterium
GATCTCGTGCAGGTCTGCGCCGCCCGGGCTCGCGGGACGCAGGGTCATCGAGTAGTCCGGCATGAGGTAGAGGCAGTGAGTTCCCTCGGGCATGTCGGACTCGACGCTGTACGCGAACGACAGCGTCTCGAACGACCCGTATCCCTGGCTGTGGTTCCCGGCCGCGTCAGGTATGTACCATCCGTCTCCCGAGAACAGAACCTCAGTGGTGAAGCTCGCAGAAGAGACTGAAGCGAAAAACGCGACCAATACGGCCGCGACAAGAACCCTCGGTCCCGTTGGCATAGATCTGCTCCCGCATGCAGCGCGCCTGGTTGCCTGGATCGGGCCAAGACTCGACCCACCGCACGGGAGTATAGCCCGTCCGGCAGGCGCAGTCAATAGCGCTCGGGCCGACGCGTGTTCCTGACGAAGTGTACACGGAGTGCGTCGACGCGTAAGCGCTTGCCGCGCGCGACGGTGACGCGCCGTGGGAGGCGCAGCCGCCCCGACCTTCCGGCCGGCGAGTCGAGGGAGTGCGCAGCCGACGCGCCGCGGGCGCTAGTGCAGGACCGTCAGCTTGGTCCGGGTCACGTGATCTCCGGCCCGGAACTCACAGAGGTAGACGCCCTCCCCGACCGGCCACCCGGAGGGGTCTCTCGCGTCCCACGTCATGACGTGCTCGCCGGAACCGCGCTCCGCTTGCGACACACTTCTCTCCAGGACGACCCTGCCGGACGTCGAGATGATCCGGAGCCGCGCGGACGCCACGCCGGGGGGAAGCGTGAAGACGAACGTCGCATCGTCCCGAACGGGATTGGGGTACAGCGCGAATCGCATGGAGCCCAACTCGTCGGCGTCGACGAACACGTCGGCGCTCTCGGAGAGCTCGCTCTCGTTCCCGGAGTCGTCGACGGCGGTGACGGCGTACGCGTAGAGGGCGCCCGCTTCGACGCACGTGTCGAGGAAGCCAGGTTCCCCGATCGGGTCCTGGTTGAGGATCTCCGCCCTCGACCAGTCGATCGTGCTGTCGCGCGCGCGCGCTCTGTACACGTTGTAGCCCAGAAGGTCGGGTTCGCTGTTCTCGTCCCAGGTCACCTCGACACCTCCCTCCCGGAGTTCGCACGCGAGACCGGTGGGTCGCCTGGGAGGAACCTCGTCCGGCGGGAGCGACGTCTCGAACGTGACGTCGTCTCCGGACACCTCCCCCCCCGCTCTGTCCCACGCGCAGACCCGGAAGTGGTACGTGAGCCCTGACGCCAGCCCGTCGAGCTGCGCCGTATACGCGGCCTCGCCCAGGGGGATCCCGGGCATCGTCTGCCCGTAGTCGGCGCTCTCTCCATACTCCACCCACGACGAGCAGGGCCTGTCGCTCGCCCAGGTCACGACCGCCGACGTCTCGTCCGTGATCGTGATGATCTTGATGATGTCCACGGGGCGGACGTCGGGGGTCTCCGCCGGAGGCGGCGCTATCCGGAACGTCAGCGGCGCGCAGACGGTCGTGTCGGAACCACAGGAACTCACGGCGACGAACGTGTAGAGAGACCGCGGAACGACCGGCCAAAGAACGACCGCGTGCTCTGTGACCTCGATGGGGTCCGCGACGGTCTCGCAGTCCAGCTCGCCGTTCGTGCCGTATCTCACCTGAGACGTCGCGGGCCTGTCGGTCGTCCAGCAGACGACGACCGATGTGGCCGAACACGGGTCGCACCCGACACCGTCCATCTGCGGAGGACCCGTCGCCTCGCCCTCGAGGGTCACGAGCGTCGAATCCAACGTGGCGAAGATGAGGTCCTGATCGACCGACACGACCCGGAAGTAGTAGAGCGCGCCGGCGGCGAGTCCGGACAGCGTGGTGGAGTGCTCCGACACGAATCCCGGCCCAGGCGACTCCACGCTCCCGAAGTCCTCCGTCTCTCCATACACGACGTGGGTCGTCGCCGGCCTGTCGGTCAGCCAGCTCAGGATGGCCCACGTCTGACCGATCTGCTCGACCGTGAAGTCGGTCAGCGACAGCGGCAGGAACTCGGTGGTGAACGTCCCGTCCCCTGACGCGACCGGGTCTCCGACCGCCGCGCTCCACACGCGGAAGTGATAGAGCGTTCCCGGCTCAAGGTCGCCGAGCGTGACCTCGTGTTCGGTCACCGGCGTGTCGTGGGTCTCCGTGGTACTGCCGTACGACGCGGTGGTCCCGTACTCGACGCGGGAGTCCGCGGGACGGTTCGTCGTCCACACGATCGTCGCCCCCGTCGCGTCCAGCCACGTCACGTCGACGTCGCCGACCGAGAGGGGAATCTGGTCGGTCGCAAACTGGTGGTCCTCGGACACCGCCGGAGGGCCGAACTCGTCATCGGAGTGAGCGCGCACGTGGTACGTCGTCCCGGGAGCGAGCCCCGAGACGGTGACCCGGTGGGAGAGCACGAGCGACGTGTCGAGCGTTGTGGACGAGCCGTACGCGGTGGTCGTACCGTACTCGACCCTCGAATCGGCCGGACGGTTCGTCTCCCAGGCCACGACCGCCCACGTCTCTCCCACGCTGTCGATGCGCGCCCCTGTGATGTCGAGTAGATCCGTGCCGGTCGTGAACGTGCCGTCGGGGGACGAGGACGAGTGCCCCTGGCCATCGTCGCTCGACACGCTGAAGTGGTAGGTCGCACCCGAGTCAAGCCCCGAGAGCGTCACGGCGTGGGTCATTACGAGGACCGGGTCGGTCGGCGAGGTCTGGCCGTATGACGCGGTCGGTCCGTACTGCACGCTCGAGTTCGAGGGGAGGTTCGTGCTCCAGTGGACGACGGCCGACGACTGCGTCACGCCGTCCACGTGTACGTTGGAGATGACGAGCTCCCCCGGATCACCGATGACCACGGTGCGTGGTCCTCCGGGGAAGCCCGAGTCGTCGACGTCGAAGGACAGGATGCCGAGGTCGCTCGAGACCACGGGACTCCCGGGGATCTCGTCCCCGTTCACCATCACCGTGAACCCGGCGTTCTCCGTGAGGCCGATGACGACGTGCGACGAGACGGCGCGAGGCCCCGCTCCGAAGGCGGGGTTCGCGACGCTGAGAACGATGAGAGAGCTTACGGCCGCCACCCAGACGGCCGCCGCCCTGAAGTCGAAACTCGTAGCAGTATCCGGCATTCGACCGCCCCTTGCCGCTGACAACAAGGGCTTCAGTGGGATCCGCGGGGCCGGAGGCCGGTGCGTAGGGGGTTGCCTTGCGGTGGAAGACCGCCGGGCCGGCGTGCGTGGGGGAATGCTTCCGACCCGGTATGACCGAGGCTACTCAAGGCCTGCTCGACCACCGCGAATCCCGTTGTCAATGACTCCTGGGGTGGTACCGAGGCGGGAGCCATTCTCCCTATGCTGCACAATCTATGCCAGATAGACATGTAACAGCGTAAGGAAGGCCCTATCTCTGGGCACTCTGTGGTCGAAGGGTGTGATTCCGGAGGGGACCAGGGGCGCAAGCAGAGACCCCGGTCGGATGCTCCGACCGGGGTCTCGTATAGAACGGGCTCTCCGCGCTGCCGCCCTTCACCTACTCACGAGCGGGTCTCGGGGAACCGGAGACACTGCCAGAGGTGGCCGTGGCTCCGAACGAGTCGACGACGGTCACCTCATACCAGTAGACCAGCGACTCGATCAGGGACGAGTGCGTGTAGAACGTGTCCTCGGGCTGGTCGAACCGCGCGATGACGCGCTTGCCTGCGGTGTCCGGCGGGTTCGGCGGGTCCTGCTCCCAACCGACCAGCTCGTACTGCCGGAAGTCGCCCTCGTCGCTCTGGGACCAGCTCACGATGAGCGATGTGGAGTCCGGTGCCCACGGGGCGTACATCGTCACGGGCGCAGGAGGCGTGTTCGCGAGCGTCGTGCCCGGGACCTCGTTGCTGATCGCGGTGAGACCGATGTCGTCCACGACGTAGACGGCGTAGTAGTACGTCGAGTCGGGCTCGAGATCGGTGTCGGTGAAGTCGGTCTGTGACGCAGCGAGACCCTCCGAAATGAGAACACGCGCCGTGGACGAACCGACACCGGGCACGTAGGACCTGTACAGCTTGTACGAGCCGAAGTCCGGGTCGGTGTTCCTCGACCACGACAGAGCTATGCGGCGCTCTGAAAGCGGCGTAGGAGTCTGCATCGTCACCGCCGTCGGCGGGTCGTGTATCGTCACCGTCCCGTTCGCCAGCTCCGTCTCCGCGTCGTTGTCGACTTCGTCCAGGAAGTGCCCGGTCACCGACGCGGCGATGACATCGACGTAGTGTCCGATGACGTAGTCGCGCTCGTACACGCCGTCGTCGGCCTCGCGGTCACCTCCCGATCCGTCGTCGAACAGGAGTATGTTCGTAATGTCGCTGCCGATGTCGACCGCGGCCATTCCGTACGGCTCGCCGGAGTCCAGCGTGAAGTGGATGACGTCCCCCGCGTAGAGGATCTCGCCTCCCGAGTCCTGCGTGACGCTCAGGATCGTCGCTCGGGTGTCGAGCTCTATCGCGTCGCTGACGACGTCCGACTCGTTGTCCATCACGTCCCTGTACATCGCGTACACGGTCTTCTCGCCGTCGCCCGACGTCAGCTGCCACGAGTACGAGGACGTGTACGGGATCCAGCTCGCGCCCGACATGCCCGACGAGTTCGAGATGCGCATCAGCTGCGCCGACCCGGACGCCGACAACGATAGCGTCACGGTTCGCGAGCCGGTCTTCGGGCGGCCCTGGTCGATGGCGAGGCTGTATATCCGGGGAGTCACGCGTCTCGGAGCGGACCGCTTGCCCTCCAGGCCGAGGGCGTTGACCCCCGACACCTTGTAGAGATACTCCTGCCCGTTCTGCACCGCGGCGTCCACGAGCCTGCGCGCCTCGGGCGTCTCGTAGAGCTCGTAGTCCTCGTCCTCCCCCGCCACGGCCTCCCATCGGTAGACGTTGTAGTGGTCCACGTGCGTGGTGTCGCTCACCGACCACGTGAGGATCACGTTCCTGTCCGAGACGACCGCCGCGAGCCCGCTGGGGCGCGGCGGGATGTCGGAACTCGTTGTCGGATTGTCCGGGTCTGCCGGGTTGTTTCGGACAGGTTCGGTCAGTGTGTTGAAGCACCCCGGCAGGAACAGGAGCGCCGCCGCTACGGAGATCGCGGCGAGAAGGCAGTGCCGTCGCATCTAATCACCTCCAAGTGACAGCGCGCTAGAACCGGATGACGAGCCCGGCGGTCGTTCGTTCCGGCTCGATCGAAGCGAAGAACCCGGACTCATCCCCCTCCGGGAGAGCCGAGTAGCCGCCTCCCCGAGAAGCGGACGGGAAGAGAACGGTCGCGTCCACGATGTTCGCGACCCAGACGATCGCGGCGGCGTAGCTCCACTGCTTTCGCTTCTCGTGCCAGCGGTCGAGTTCGTCGTAGGCCACACGCATGGCGAGGAACCTCTCCTCGATCTCCTCGACCTGATCGGCAGACTCGTAAGCGAGCTTGGCCGCGTCGTAGCTCTGCTGGGCGTCGTCCCGGTGCTCGTTCGCCCATATGACGCCGGACAGGGCCGCGACCTCGGCCAGGAAGAAGAGCGTGCCCTTGCCCCTCTGGTCCGTGTGGAACTGCCCCCATCCGGGGACGATGGCGGACCTAAGTCCCGCGGAGAGCGGGGTCTTCCGGGTGAGCCTGATGAAGAGGGAGTCTCGTTTCGAAGCGGATAACAGAACGTACCCCTCCCACTCGTCATACCCGGCCTTGTACGCCCGCACCTCGTACGTCCCGGAGAGCCCCCGGTCGAGGGTCCACGGCGTGACGCCGCGGAAGACGTGCTGTCCGACCAGCTCAACGACCGCCCCCGGAGGAGCGGATTCGACAACGACCCCCTGCGCGTAGGAGCCGACGGGCAGCGCGCCCGCCAGGACCGCCGCGCAGAGAAGCACGCCAAGTGTTCTTCCAACCATCGCTGGCTCCTTGCGGTGTCGACACTCTGGAGTGTTCCGCGACACGAACGCCCCGGATTGTAGTCCTGCCTGCCGCGGGTGTCAAGCGGCCCCACGAGACCGCGCTCGGGGGCCCGGGGCGTCGGAACGTCCTCGAGACGCTCCGGCTAGACGGTCTCCGCGCCGGGAGGCGCGACTCGAGGTCCGGCTCCGGAGGCGCCCGCGACGGCGACGTCCTTGAATCCGGCGACGTCCAGGTCGTGCTTCCGGATGAGATCGTACATCGTGGCTCTGCTGACGCCGATGGCGCGCGCGGCCTTCGACACGTTCCCGACGGCCTGGCGCAGGGCGCTCACTACCATGTCCCTCGTCAGCTGGTCCCGGGCCTCGCGGAGCGTTCGGTCCGCTCCCCCGTTCGCGAGTTCGAGCCCCAGGTCGTCCGGCGTGATGCGCGAGCCGCGGGCGACGATGAGGGCTCTGCAGATGCGGTTCTCCAACTCGGCTATGTTGCCGGGCCAGTCGTGCGAGACGACGGCCTCGAGCGCTTCCCTTGAGAATCCCTCGACCGCGTTCCCGTTCTCGCCTCTGTACCTGGCGAAGAAGTGACAGGCCAGGAGAGCGACGTCGTCGCCCCGTGACCTGAGCGGGGGAAGCGAGACCGTGACGACACCCAGCCGATAGAGGAGGTCCGGCCGGACGCCGCAGGCGGACGCGTGGGGATCGAGGACGGTGTCGGTGGCCGCCAGGACCCTCACGTCCGTCCTCACGATTTCGTCTCCGCCGGCTCTCCTGAACGCGCCCGTGCGAAGGTACGCGAGGAGCTTCTCCTGCGAGTCCGGGGGCACGTGTTCGAACCCCCCGAGGAGCAGGGTCCCGCCGTCGGCGTGGTCGAGAGCTCCCTTGAGCGGCCCCGACGAGCCGTTCGGCCGCCCGAACAGCTCGACCGGCAGCCTCGAGGCGTCGAACGCCTCGGCGCTCAGCGTCACGAAGCTCCGGCCCCCTCGCGAACTCAACCGGTGGACGGCGCGGGCCGCGCGCTCCTTCCCGGTGCCGCACTCGCCCGCGATGAGGACCCCCACGTCCGCGGCGGCGGCCCGTCGCAGAAGGGAGAAGACCTCCCGCATCGCATCGCAGGAGCCGACCATCCCCTCGAGCCCTCCCGAGACGGCCTTCGTGCCGGCGACGCATCCAGACGACCCGACCGCCGTCTCGACGACGACGCGGCCGGGACCGCCGGGTAGAGCGTCGGCGACGGGGAGCGTCGAGGCGGAGCGGACCTCGTAGTCGTCAGAGAGGCACGCCTCGAGCCTTCTGCGGTCCGATTCGCTGGCGTCCACTATCAGTATGCGTTTCCGTTCGCTCACGTCGTCTTCCCGTCGGTCCCTATTCCATCCGCTCGAGCCGGACGGCGGCCTCCGCGGCGGCGTCGCTGCCGCCGAACGCGTTCACGAGAGCCTTGAGGACGTCTCTCGCGGCTCCCGGATTGGCCAGCCGCGTCTCGTAGAGCTCGGCCGCCTGCAGCATCATCATGGGGGCGGCCTCGACCTCCGGATGCCGCGCCGCGGTCTCGAAGAGCAGGTCGGCCACTCCGGACCAGTCCTTCTGCGCGCTCCTGGCTGTGATGAGGTGATTGCGCGCCGCAAGCTCAGCCGGAGTGTCAGTGTAGTCGCGGATGATCCTCTGGTACTGGTCGACCGCCCGGTCGAGCGCCGCCGAGGCGGCTGCGTCCTCTCCCATCGCGGCGTAGAGGTCGGACACGTGGAGAGGCGCCTGCAGACCGTACAGCGTGGTCGGATACGCCGCCGAGAGGTCCCCGTACCGCGAGATGGCGCTGTCGATCCGTCCCTCGCTCTCGTACGAGAGGGCAAGGAGGTGCGCGGCCGTCGCCGCAAGAGCCTCCTCGTCCGCGAATCGCGACAGAATCGACTCGAGCCTCTCGCGGCCGCGGTCGTAGCGGCCCGCTCCGAGGTCGTATCGCGCGAGGGCGATGCTCGCGCTCCCGCCGTCGAACGCGTCCCCGTACGTGTCCTCGACGGCGCGGTAGCACTCGAGAGCCCGCTCGCTGTCGCCCATCCTGCCGGCGTACAGCTCCGCCAGTTTGATCCAGAGCGACGCCTGCGTCTCGGACCGCTCGTACTCGCCGTCGAGCCTCTCGTAGGCCAGGACCGCGTCGGACCAGCGTCCCTCGAGTTCGTAGGACTCCGCGATCGTGGCGAGCGCGGCCCTCCCGGTGTGTGTGCCGGACCAGTCTGCAAGGACGCGTCTGTAGTAGGTTCTGGCTCGCTCGAGGGCGTCGCCCGGCCCCTCCAGTCCTGCTCCCACGCGGTGCCCCGCCGCCATGAGTGGCGCCCGGAGCACGCGCGGGTCCGGCATGCCGTCTCTCGATTCCGAGGGCGGCCACGCTCCCGCCAGCTCGTCCAGCACGGCCGCGGCCCTCGAAGGCTCTCCCGCGGCCGCGTGCGACGACGCAAGCTGTGTGGCCGCCTCCACGGCCAGAGGTCGGCTGAAGGCGTAGCTGTCGCAGACCGACCTCAGAAACCTCTGCGCTTCTGCCGCGTCGCCGGCGCGCGCGGCAAGGCCCGCGAGGCGCAGTCTGCTCATGCCGCTCAGCCGGGCCACGTCGAGTTCGACGTCGGTCATCGAGCTCGGATCTCCGGTCGGCGGAGGGAAGCTCCTGACGATCTCTCCGTAGGTGGAACCCAGTCTCTGACGCATCTCGTCCGTGGCGAGCTCCGGGTTCTCGGCCATCGCCCGCTCCAGCTTACGCGCCTGCCAGGCGAGCTTCTCCGCTACGTACCGGTCTGAGATACCGCCCCTCGGACCGCACCCGCACAGCGCCATGCAGGTCAGGACCACTGCCGAGACCGTCGCAATAGTGAGAGCGGCGTGAACCAACCTGCGCCGCGCCATCATATTGAGCATCGTCATCGCGCACCCTCCCGCTCGGTTCCCTCGTCGTCGTCCTGTGTTGAGAAGAGGAAGAACCTCGTCGCCGCTCCGGCCGTCGCGTACGCGGCGACGAAGATGACGGCCACCCAGAGGAGCATCACGACGATGAGGAACTCCGGAGACAGCCGGTCGACGATGGTCGCACTCTGCCGCGACAACCACAGCGGGAGAAGCTCCAGGAGCGCCGGGATCCCCACCACGAGGAGCGTGGTCAGAGGCGTGGTGACGGCGAGCCTGAGACTCCCTCCCACCGCCCCGATGAGCCGCCTGCCGCCCAACACCAGATAGGCGGTCGAGTAGAGGAAGAGCGCCTGCAGCACGACCACGAGACCGATGCTTCCGAATCTCACGATCCGGAACTTGCCCGGAGAGCTCTCGGCCATCTCGCCCAGGAGCGTGAACGGAGCGCGTGACACCAGGTGCGTCGCGGCAACCAGGACCGCGGCCACCGCCAGGAGCGGCAGATACCTGCGTGACGCGGACCGCCAACCCTCGCGCAGCCCTTCCCTGCGTCCGGCGAAGTACGCGGCGAAGAGGTGGACGGCGGTCGCGGTGAGCACTGCGCCCAGGACCACCAGCATGACCGAGTCCACCTGCGCCAGCGCCGGTCTCAGAGCGAACAGATTGGCGGGGTAGTGAAGCGCCGGCTCGCCGAGCCGCCACCGGAGGAGCGGGACCGCTACCCATGACATCGGCGGGTAGGCGAACCCCACGACCATTAGCGCCACGACGCACTGCGCGCCCGCGTAGATGGCGAACGGCCACAGCGCCACTCCCTTCTTCGCAGCCCTCCACGTCTCGTTGAAGCTCCAGATGAGGGCGTTCAGCTGCTTGAGAAGTCCCATCGGACCTCCTGACGTCGGCCGCCGTGGCGCGCGTAGAGATCGCCGCGGGCCTCGGACCTAGTCCTCCACGTTCGCGTCGAAGAGCGCCGGCAGATCGGCCAGGGCGCTCTCGGCGAACTCGGTCACTTCGTTGAGCGCGGCGTCCACGTCCCCGCCGCGCACGATCGTCGACACCCTCACGAAGGCCCCGAACGTGACGTTCGAGAGGATGCCGGACCTGGCCATGCGCGCGAAGAACTGGTCTCGGTCGCCCGTGGCCAGATCGCCCGCCGTGTACCACCAGTAGAGGGCGACCCTCTTCTGCCCCCTCGATTCGACGAGTATCCAGTTCGCGTCGAACTCGTCATCCGGGCGCTTGAGAGTGCGCGTCCCCTGCTCCACGACCGACCACCCCTGGGACCGATAGCAGACGAGCGGCTCGTGCGCGCCGTATCGCTCGTTCTGGTGGAAGATGACCATGAACCAGATCGTGTCTCCGTCCTTCACGTAGCTCCGCGACAGGGTCTCGTCCGCGTCGAGCTCCTCGGTCACCACCTGGTCGAAGCTCTGGTCCGTTCCGGTCCATCCGGCCAGCTCGAGCGGGAACGCGGCGAGCGACCCGGGACCCAGGTCCAGCTCCGCCGGCGGGTTCAGACGCACGTAGGCCGCCGTCAGGATGAGCAGGACTGAGACCGCCGCAACTCTCCACGTCGTCTTCACGCGGCCTCCCTTCCGGGACCGCTCGGGCGGTCGGGCGCGGGGCCCTCGGTCCTCAGGAGCTTCCTCACGATGACGAGCCCTATGAAGGCCACGAGGAAGAGGAGGAGCCCCGAAAGGTCGTGGAAGAACCCCAGGGCCGTGTCGATGCCCCAGACGCTCGCCACGACACAGAGAGTCGCTATGCGCAGCACGTTCGCCCCGACGGCCAGCGGCACCGCGGACAGGAAGAGGACGATCCGCTTCCAGAGAGCACCCCTGGAGAGGTAGGCGAAGAGCGCCCCGAGAGCGACCAGCGCGATCAGAGAGCGGAGGCCGCTGCACGGATTGGCGATCCTGAGAGAGCCCGCGGGCAGGTGGATGGTCATTCCGGAGCGCACGAGCGGAACGCCGAGATTGACCGCGACGGCGCTCCCGGCGCGGGCGGCGAACACCTTGAGCTGGAAGCTCACGACGTGCAGGAGGAATGGAGGTATGGGCAGCATGAAGACCAGATAGGCCAGCGGGAACCAGACGCGTCGTGTGGCGGCTCCGCCGAACATGAAGAGCGAGAGCCCGAAGAGCAGGAGCACGAACGAGTAGCCCTGCGTCATGAACACGCCGGCGCGTATCGACACGACGTGGCCCGCGAGCGCGAGCGCGACGAGCGCCAGTCCCCACCCTGATCCCCGTCCGATGGCGGAGACGAAGCGCTTCCACTCTCTCCAGAAGATGAAGACCGCGATCGGCGGGATGATGTAGCCGTGGGAGTAGTCGGGGTTCGACTCCCACGTCCGCACCAGCGTCACGAACGCGTCGCGGTAGACCGCCACGATGAGCGCGGCCACCGCGAGCACGGCCAGGGCCAGTCTGACGTCGACGCGCGGTCGTTCACCGCCGCCGCCCTCACGCCCGGCGTCCTGCGGTGCAGCGCCGCCTCCGGGCCCGCGCCCGTCGCGCGGCGATGCGGCGCCGCCTCCGGCCTCTCTTACGGCCCCAGGCTCTCTCAAGCGGAACCTCCGTCCTTCTCGCCGGGTCTCTTGCGCTGGTCATCGGGGTTCGACATCGCGCCGGCGGTACGTAGGAGTATCCTCAGGTCGAGGAGGAACGAGCAGTTCCTCACGTAGAACTCGTCCAGCCTGACCTTCTCGTCGAGCAACACCGAATCCCGCCCGTTGATCTGCGCCCAGCCCGTGAGGCCGGGTCTCACGACGTCGACGCCCAACCGCCGTCTCATCTCGATGAGCTCTGTCTGGTTGTAGAGCGCGGGCCTCGGCCCGACGATGCTCATGTCTCCCTTCAGGATGTTCCAGAAGTTGGGCATCTCGTCGAGACTCGTCCGGCGGAGAAAGCGGCCCATCCGCGTCGTGTAGCTCCGCGGCTGGTCAGCCATGATGTCGGTCGCCAGGTCGGGGGTCAGCTGGTCCATCGTCCTGAACTTCACGATCATGAACTCCTCGGAGTAGACGCCGATCCGTCTCTGTTCGAAGATGGCCCGGCCCGGCGAATCGAGCCTGACCAGCAACGCGAGCAGGAGAAAGAGCGGTGAGGTCACGACGAGGAAGAAGAGCGAGAACGCCGCGTCGAGCAGGTACTTGAAGGCCAGATACCGCCTCACGGCGTGGCTGTGGGACCCGAGCGCTCTCTCCGCGGAGACGACCCCGGCCAGCAGCTCTTCCATGCGCCCGGCGAGACGTTCGCGCGAGTAGCTCGAGCAGACGAAGTCCCTTCCCCTGGCTCCACACGCCTCGCACCGGGTCGGGTCATCGGCGAAGGCGCTGATGGCGTCTGCGAGTGCGCGCGCGTCGCCCGGTTCGACGGCGATGCCGCCGCCCGACTCCTCTATCAACGCCCGAGCGTCCCCGGACACCGCGGCGACCACGGGCTTGGCGCACGCCATGTAGTCGAACACCTTCACGGGTATCGTGCCGGCGCCGAAATCGCCCGCGGTGGTGGTCGCCAGACACACGTCCGCCTCGCGTATGACCCCGGCCAGCTCGCTCGGCTGGATGCTGGGCGAGAACTCGATGTTGGAAAGAGAGCGTCGGCGCGCCTCGCGCACCAGCGACTCCTTCGCCACGCCGTCCCCGACCATCAGGAACCTGATCCGTTCGTCTCCGCGGAGGAGGTCGGCCGCGTCGATGATGACGTCCATACCGTGAACGAGCCCGTGGGTGCCGCTGTACAACACCGTCACCTGACCGTTGCCCCTGGACCGCTCGGCACTGCCGGCGGGGCTGAAGGACTCGAGATCCGCCCCGTTCGTTATGAGCGCGATGCGGTGGCCCGGGATCCCCCGCTCGAGCATGAGCCGGCGCATCCCCGGCGTCACGGCGACGAGGCTGGCGGCGCGGCGATAGAGGAACCCCTCCATCCGCGTCGCGAGCGCTATCGCCGATCGGCCGCGAAGCTGGCCGAGCGCCACGGCGGCGTGAGGCCAGTAGTCGCGAATGTCGAGCACGAACGGGACGCGCTTCGCGAGCCCGAGCAGCCAGGCGGAGAGACCGAGGAAGAGCGGAGGCGAGCTGACGAGGATCACGTCGCACGGACCGGCGGACATCCCGCCTAAGACGCTCGTCACCATGAAGGAGAGCTGATTGAGCATGCGCGTGGCGAAGGTCTTCCTGGGTGTCGCGAACAACGCGCAGCGCAGCACGCGCACGCCGTCGTGCTCTTCCCGGCACGCCATCCGGCGGCGATACTCGGGCGGCTTGACCCCGCTCGGGTGATTCGGCATCCCGGTCACGACGGTCACGTCGTGACCGTTTCTCGCGAGCGTCGCGGCGAAGTGGCGCGCCCTCAGGGGCGCGGCGCCCGTCTCCGGCGGGTAGTACTGTGTAAGGAAGAGGATCCTCACCGCTGCGCGCTCCCCACTGAATCGGCCCCGGGCCCGACGCGGCCCCGCGCTCCGCCCGCGCTCCTGCCTGCTCCGCGAAGGAGGGCCATGAGGGCGCCCTCGAACCCCTTCACGGACGAATCGATGTCGTAGTCCGACCGTACCCTCTCGAACCCGGCCGAGCCCATTCGCGACGCGAGACGGGGGTCGTCGAGGATCTCCGCGACCGCGCGGGCGATGCCGTCCGCGTCGCCCGGGCCTGCGAGCCTGCCGGACTCCCCGTCGACCACGAGCTGAGACACGCCTCCGACGTCCGTCGCGACGACCGGGAGCGACGACGCCATCGCCTCCATCACCGCGTTCGGGAGTCCCTCCGACGTGGACGAGAGGACGAAGACGTCCATGAGCTTGAGGAGAGACGGAACGTCCCTTCTCTCCCCCGTGAATCGAACGCGATCGGTCAGGCCGAGCTCGGCCGCGAACTCCTCGAGCTCGCCCCGGAGCGGCCCGTCCCCCACCAGCAGGAAGATGACGTCGTCCCTTCGGGACGCGACGGCGGCGGCCGCCCTGAGAAACGTGCGATGGTCCTTGACGCGAGACAGCTTGCCGACAGAACCGACGACCCGCGCGCCCTCGAGCCCGAACTCGCGACGGAGGGCCTCCGGGCAATCCGCTCCGGATATCGATCCGACGTCGACGCCCCCCCCCGTGTCGTGTATCAGAGAGTCCCTGACACCGAATCTTCCCGTCAGCTCGTCGCGCGCAGCGGAGCTGTTGACGAGGATGCCGTCGACGACGCGTCTGCTGACGTACCCGAAGACGCAGGACCGGAGCCCCTTGCCCAACCAGTATCCCTGATTACGCTGCGCGTTCACGACGACCGGAACACCCGCCATCCGACCCACGAACGGCCCGAACAGCGTCGTGACTCCCAGCATGCAGCACAGCACCTGGACCCGCTCGCGTCTCAGGAAGCGGGACGCGCGCCACAGGCCGGAAGCCGTCGCCGGAGAGAACGGGCTCGTCCCCGTCCCGAACTCGTGGACTGGAACGCCCAGTCCCTCCACGACCGGAAGCAGTTCGCCGTCCGCCCGCGTCGAGAAGACGATCGGGGACAGGACGCTGCGGTCGATGCGCTTCAAGAGCTCGACGAGGAAGCGCTGCGTGCCGGCGTACTCGAACGAACCGGCCCAGAGCACCACCTTCGCCGGACCGTCGCTGTCGCGCGCTGTCGTCGTTCGCGTCATTGGCTCCTCACGGTCTGACCGGTCTCGGACGCGCCCCGCCGCCGTTGCCGTCCCCGTCGCCGGACCCGCCCGACATCGAGCGGACCTCGTCGAACACATCGTCTGACGGTCGCGTGAATCGCGCGTACTGAATGTCGGCCGCGAGCCGCCTCACGTCACTGTGCTTCCTCGTCACCCCCAGCCTCGGGATGCTGTACTCGGAATAGCAGCTGGACGCCGGACCCGTGACCGACGTGACCGCCGAGCGGTACCCTGCCATCGCCACGAGCCTGGACACGCGTCCGTCGAAGTGCCGCCCCGTCCTCCCGTCGGGATAGGCGAAGTGGTCGACGGGAGCGCCCGTGACCCGCTCGAGAAACTCCTTGGAGTCGCCGAGCTCGGTGGCCACGTCGCGCGTCTCGATGCTCGGCAGGTTGTAGTGACCCGCGGTGTGAGATCCGACGGTCATGCCCGCCTCGTGAAGGCCTCGGATCTCCGCCTCGTTCATCATGACACGCCGGTCAATGGTGGACGGCGGAACGCCGCACGCCTCCTCGACCTCGCTCAGCATCGCGTCCGCGTCGCGGGCGTCGCTTCGCTTGACGACTCCCGTGATGAGGCGGATGGCGTTCTCCCTTGCCTCGGTGGTCGACACGTCGAGCGCCCGCTCCCCGGTGAACGACAGAGCCAGCGACTTCAGCCGGCACTTCCTGATCATGAAGCGAAGCCTCACCGTCCAGAGGACCGTCGCGTCATCGACCGACCCGGTCGTGACGTAGAATGCGGCGGTGAGCCCGTGGCGCCTCAGAATGGGGAGCGCGTGGCGGTAGTTGTCCTCGTACCCGTCGTCGAACGTCACCGCAGCCAACCGGCGGTCTATGCGCCTGCGCGAGCGCGCGAGATCGGCCAGGTCGCCGATGCCGACCACCGTGCGGTGGCGAGCCAGCAGGCGCATCTGCCGATCGAAGACGTCGGGAGGCACGGCCAGGCTCCGCTGAACGTAGTCGTGGATCCACCCCGGGTCGTCGTTGACGGAGTGATACCTCAGGATGACCGCACCTTCCGCGGGCACCGCCGACATGGCACCCACGACGAGCGGGGAGTTCCGCACTCTCGACCCGAACCGACGGAGTGCGGTCCGGACGTCGTCTCCTGATGTCGAGTCACGCTGCACGTGCGCCCTCACCTTCGGGAAGTGTGTCCACGTCGGGACGGGACCCGTCGGTCTCGCCGGCCGCAGGCACGGCGGACGCGTCACGGTCCAGTCTGGCGGCTCGGGCGTACGCCCAATCCACGAGACCTCCGACCCTCTCTCTGAGCGTGGTCTCGTAAAGCCTCACGGTCTCGTCGACCATCCTCCCGACCGTGAAGTTCTCGAGCGCTCGCTCCCTCCCCCTCTCTCCCATCCGCCGTCGCAACTGGGAACTCGAGAGGATCTCGAGGAGCCTCGCCGCCACGCCTTCGCCGTCGCCCACGGGCACGATGAAACCGGTGTCGCCGTCACGGACGAGCTCGCGGTTCCCGCCCGCGTCCGTCGCGACCACGGGCTTGCCCGCGAACATGGCCTCGAGAATGAAATTGGAGCATCCCTCCTTGAGGGACGTCAGGACGCACACGTCCGCCTCTGCGAACACGCGTCCGACATCGCCCACCTCTCCGCGGAACTCGATCGATCCGGCCAGTCCCACTTCGTCGGCGCGGCGTTCGAGCTCACCCTTGAGCGGACCGTCTCCGACCACGATGAATCGGACGCCGGGCATCCGGCTCTCCACCGCCGCCGCCGCGGAGATGAAGGTCGCGTGGTCCTTCTTCGGGGTCAGGCTCGCGACGATCAGGACGGTAAGCGGAGCGCCGTTCCGTGGCGCGGCGTCGGTTGCCAGGCTCAGGACCCGATCGGTCGACACGCCGTTTCGCACGACGACGATCTTGTCGGGGTTGATCCCGTGCGCTCTGGAGACGTACTCCTTCACGGCCTCCGCGTTCGCGACGACGCGGTCGTTGAGACCGGCCAGGAGCCTCTCGATGAGAGTCAGCGCGGACGCGCCGTGTATGTCTACGTTCCGAACCGACGTGATGACGAGCGGGACCCTCGCGAGCCTGCCGACGAGCACGGATCTCCAGTTGGCCGAGAAGAGGTACGAGTGCAGGACGGCGGGACGCTCGGCGCGGACGAGGTCCAGGAGCGTTCGCGACGCGCCAGAGGCCACCCCCGCCCGCTTCGCGATCGACACGACCCGCACGCCTGTCTCTTCGAGTTCGGCGGCCAGCGGACCCTTCCCCGCCAGACAGCAGACGACCGGCTCGTAGCGGTCGCGCGGCAGCCTCTTCGCAAGCTCCACGACCTGGCGCTCCGCCCCCCCGTACGAGAGCTGTCCTATCACGAAGAGGACCTTGATCGGCCCCGACGCCGCGAGGTCGGCCCGGCCGACGGAGGCCAGCTCGTAGAGCGCCTCGGTCTGTCGCGTCATCGCGGCGGCGGTGTAGCCTGCTTCGAAGACCTCCGTGGCGCGGGCGACCAGCCTGTCGCGAAGTCCAGGATCGCCCGCCAACCTCAGAAGGGCCTCCGCGAGAGCGCCGTGGTCGCCGGGCTCCACGACGATGCTGTTCTCCTCGCTTCTCAGGATCTCCGGTATGCCTCCGACGCGCGTCGACACGCAGGGCCGGCCCGCCGCCATGGCCTCGAGCACGGTGATCGGCAGGCCCTCCCAGGCGGAGGGAAGGACGAACACGTCGCTCCCCCGAAGAAGTCGCGGAACATCGGTCCTGCGTCCGACGAGGAGAACGTGCTCGTCGAGCCCGAGCTCGCGTCTCCGCTCAAGGAGAAGCGCCTCCTCCGGCCCGTCGCCGACGATGACGAACCTGGCGTTCGGAACCTGCCTCACGACGACGGCCGCGGCCTCGAGCAGGTTCACGAAGTCCTTCTGCACCGTCAGACTGCCGACGCTCAGAAACACGAGAGCGTCCTGCGGGAGCCCCAGTTCAGCGCGCAGCTCCTCCCGGCCGTCGGGCGCGGAGAGCCTGACGCTCGATATCCCGTTCCTGACGGTGGCGAATCGGCGCGGGGGAACGCGTCCCCTCTCGACCTGCGACCTCCGCACGGCGTCGGACACGGCGATCTGCGCGTCCTCTCTCACCGCGAACATCCTGCTCAGGAGCGTTCGGGCGCCCGTCTTCCGGTGGACGACGTTGTGCTCTGTCCTGACGAGCGTGCGGGCGCCGCCCAAGATCGCCGCCGGAGCGCCGATGGCGAGCGCCGAGAAGTTGTGGTTGTGCACGACGTCGAATCGCCTGCGCGCGATGAGCAGGGTCAGCTTGAAGAGGGCGATCGGGTCGAGTTTCCATCGCCTTCCGAGGACGTGGACCGGCACGCCCGCCTCCTCGAGGCCGGCCACCAGATGCCCGCCGCCGAAGACGCAGCACACCTCGGGCGCGTATCGGGTTCTGTCGTGCGCGAGCGCGTATTCGGCGACGACGCGCTCCGCGCCCCCCGTGTCCAGCGACTGAATGATGTGCAGTATCCGTTTCATGGCCTCAGCCGGTCTCGGTGGCGCCGGAGTGCGCTCGCGCTGACTCGGCGTCCTCGTCCTGGTACAGATTCGACGTGCTGAGCTTGCCCCAACGCAGAGGCACGTTCGACACGACCCACCTGTATTTCCCCCGCGCGGACATCGGTATCTCGTCCACGCGTTCGAACACGATCGCGACCTCGCCTCCCAGCGTTCTGGACAGACCGGCGCGAACGCGCTCCTCGTCTCTGGGCAGGAAGCCGTCGCTCGTGACGAGGAGCACCCGAATCTGATCGGGACGGTCCTGAACGATCTGCGAACGGACGAGATGCGGCACGCCCTTGAACGCGAAGCTCAGGAGCGGTCCCGGGACCATGCGCCCCAAGGGCGTCACCACGATGTCCTCGGCCTTCCCCGTGACGCTCGAGAGCATGGGGAGCGTGCGTCCGCAGGAACACGGCTCGCTCTTGAGCGTTGCCGAGTCTCCGGTAGCGTATCGAATGAGGGGCATCGCCATGTTGTGGAGCCCCGTTGCCACGATCTGTCCGGAGCCGCCCGGCCCCACCGGCCGGCCGTCCCCATCGAGGATCTCGACGACGCCGTATTCCCCGAAGACGTGAAGGCCTTCGTGCCTCTCGCACTCGCTCGCGAACGCGACGCGCTCCGCCTGTCCGTACGCGTCGAGAACGCGGCAGCCGAACCGCTCTTCGATGAGCTCTCTCTGAATGTCGAGGAGCGGCTCCGAGGAGGTCAGCACGGACTTGAGCGGGAAGCGAAGCGACTCCATCTCCATGTAGCGCGCGAGCATGTACGCGGCTGACGGGTAGGCCTCCAGCATCTCCACTCCGCGCTCGCGCATGGCGCCCAGGTAGAAAGGCACGCTCTCCTCGTCCAGATGGTATGAGGACAGGATGAGTTGATTCCAGCTCGAGTTGAACCGCCAGTAGGGCGGCCGCTTCTGTCGCGCAGGGACGATGGGCCTCCCCATGAGCGTCGCGTAGGGGCGACCGAACCCGACCCCGCCCCAGCGCCGCGCCCGCCAGAGACACGCGTTGTTCATGACGGTGACGCCGTGGTCCCAGTAGACCGACACCGGATAGCCGGTGGTCCCCGAGGTCGCAGCCAGCCGGAGTCTCTCTCTGGACACGCCGGTCGAGACCAGCCGCTCGCGGTTCTCGATCACGTCGTCCCTCGTGAGGAGGGGGAACGACCGGAGGTCCGAGCGCGTCTCGATGTCGGACGGCCGCAGGCCGAGCCCGTCCATGAGTTCGGTGTAGTAGGGGACCGTCTCGTACGCGTGGGCGACCACCGTTCTCAGGCGTTCATCCTGGTAGGCCTCCATCTCCTCGCTGCCCGCGCGCTCCGAGATCTCCAGAAAGTCCCGCAGCTCATCGAAGTCCGGTCCGAACCGCTCGCCCAGGATCCTGCGCCCGTACGCCGAGACGAGCATGTCCTGCACGGACACGGGGCAGAGCGCGTACAGCCTGTCGCGGAGGGCGTTCATGCCGACCCTCCGCCTCTGGACTCCACGAGCCGCGCGTACGCCCGCTCGATGGTCTTCATGTTCCCGTAGAGGTCCGCCCGCTCCTCCACGATCCGCCGATTGAGCGCGGCAGCGCGGGCGCGGAGTTCGTCGTCGTCGAGCGCCTCGAGGATCGCCCGGGCGATCGCGGCCGCGTCGCACCCGGCCACGAGAGTTCCGTTCTTCCCGTTCTCGATCCACAGCCTGTTCGCCGCGTTGTCGACGACGACGGGATATGTCCCGCTCGCCATCGCCTCCAGGAGCGACGCGGAGACGCCGTCGGTCTGCACAGAGGAGACGTACACGGTGGAGTTGCGGAGCCTGCGGGCGAGTCGCTCGGGAGACAGAACTCCGGGGAAGTCGACGCTCCCGGCGATCCCCAGGTCCTCCGACAGTCGCTCGAGCTCCGCCCTGGCCTCACCCTCCCCCACGAAGGCGGCCCGAACGTCGGCGCGCGTCTCCGAAACGCGCTTCAAGGCGCGGAGCAGCACGTCGTGCTTGTACGCGCGGTGGAACGTCCTCGTCACGATGACGCTCGGCGCCAGAGCCGCCCGCCCAGCCGGCGCCAGAGCCGCGTCACCGTCCGGCGCCCGGAAGAGCGCCAGGTCTATGCCGCGCGGGCACGTCAGGATGGTCCCCGGAACGGCGCCGACCTCGACGAGCCGCTCGGTCATGTGGGGACCCCAGGAGTTCACGAGATCGGCGCGTCCGAGGGCGAAGTCGACGAGCCGCTGCTTGATCCACGCAGCGGGCGGTGACACGACGCGCCCCTGCGCCGCTATGGCGAGAGGATGGAACCCGGTGGCCGCGGCGAGGAAGCCGTAGCTCATGACCCTGTAGCCCACCACGAGGTCCGGCGAGATCCGCCTGACGGCCTCGCGCACCGCGGGCACGGCCAGGGCGTACGAGAAGGGGCCCGACACGGCCGGGGGGAGCACGTGCTGGGTGACGGCCGCGGCGAGCCCGGGGCCATCGCACAGCGACACGACGTGAACGTCGTGCCCGAGCACGTCAGCGAAGTGGTTGCACCACGACGCCGTGTTCGCGGAACCAGCGTGTGCGACAAAACAGATACGCATGCTCGCGCCGTCCCCCATCGGCTCAAGCCAGACCGCCTTCTACCCCCCGTACTCGTAGGTCGCGGAGTCGACCGCGACCCCGATCTTGCTGAACAGAACGACGTGTCCGTCGATCTCGGCTCCGACCACGTCGTCAGACTCCACGAGTCTGCACTCCGGCATCGCGGACTCGCTCGCGTCTCCCACGTAGAGCACGTGAAGGAACAGATGCTCCGCCTTGTCGACCTGCGGGGACACCTCGATCCTCCAGGCGCCGGCGTCGTACGGAGCCGACTCCGTCGGAGTGTAGTTGACCCCGTTCACGTCGTACTGGTGACCGGAACCACCGACCGTCGTTATCTGGAACGGATCGGGCAGGAGCGTCTTCACGAAGAGCTTCGAGCCGCCCTCCTGGATCACGGTCGTGTCGCCCGATACCTGAGGCTGCCCGATCGAGTGAAGCAGCCACCGTTTCTTGAACGACGGCGACGTGGCCGTCACCCGATCCAGAATGACGAAGACGTCGGGCTTGAGGTAGACGATCTCACGCGTGAAGAGGTCCAGCTTGTCCGACGAGTACGCCGCGGTCGCGTCGCCCTTGGCGTAGGTGAACGTCTCCGCGTCCTCGAACGCGACGATGTGCCCGCGATAGCTCTCCTGCGAGGTCCCCTCCCCGCAGTAGCGCGGGAAGCTCACGTGCATGGGCCTGCGCTGCCCGCCGTCGTTCGCGTAGCCGTCGAACGTGTCCTCGTTCGGGTCGTAGACCGTGATCGTGTTGTGAGCGACGGTCCTGGAGAAGTAGTTGTCGTGATGGCTCGAGGCGGAGAAGTCGTACGTGCCCGAGTCTATCGCCAGGAGGTCGCTCCCGCGCGCGATGAGGAAGTGGTTCTGATGGGCGTGCGTGTGGATGTCGGGGAACCTCTCGCAGCGGAAGACGGCGTAGACGTCGTCGCTCCCGGGAGACAGGTCCCATCCGGACCTCATGTACGCCGTTCCTATTCCCTCGAAGAACCACGAGTCCGGCAGGTTCGTAGGCGGAACGGGCGTCACGGTAGGGTCAGTGGCGACGATGAGCCGCCACCTGTCGAACGTGTTCACGTACCCGTGCCCCTGATTGACGATCTCCTGGGCGAGCCACTGGGCGCGTCCGTCGCGGTAGCGCCTGGCCACGGTCAAGAGCGTCAGGCGGAACGCGAGCGGGGAGATCGAGTGCCCGTGCGAATCACCCTGCTTCGAACCGAGGAGCCTCGTTCCGCCGTCGGCGCTCCCCTCGGAGCCCGTCTCGTACAGGTAGTACGTCGCGAGGTTCTGGACGTTGTCGGAGTCCTCGAACGGGTCATCGCTCGTCGCGGTCGCCCAGAGTTCGAAGCCGCGGGTCAGGTAGAGATACCCGTTGAAGTTGTAGTCGCCCTGGAACCACGCCCCGTCGGGACCGAGCTCGTTCTGACAGCAGATGACGCGCGTCGGCCCGTAGGTGTTCTCGTGGAACGTCTCGCAGAGCGTCACCGCCGTGGCGTCGGCTATCCCCTCGCCGTACAGGGCGAGCCCGGGATATATGAGGTTCCTGAGTCTCGAGAAGAGGCCGTGGTAGCAGGAGATCGTGCCCCAGTTCTGACTCCCGAGATACGACGTCCCGCCCGACGCGAGCGCGAGCCCGAACGACTGCCGCTCGGAGGGTGTCAGGTAGTCGTAGCACCAGTCGAAGAAGAGGGCGCCTCCTCTGCACCACTCCTCGCCGCCGGTCATCCCGGCGTTGATCATCGACTGGGCGATCGCCTTCGCGCGCGCGGCGTACGCGGTGTCGTTGTCCATGAGGTAGATGAAGCTGTACGCCGCCAGGTACCACTCGCCGTAGAGGGCCGACGGAGGCAGCGAGTCGTTCATGTGGGAGGCGCAGTACGACTTCATGTCCTGGTAGTCCGACGCGAAGACCCCGTCGCACCTGGCTCTCAGGGTCGGGAGGTCGCTCGGTCGGAAGTAGAGCCTCGGGTGACCGCTCACCACCTCGTACGCCAGCGACTGCGAGGCGACGAGAAGCAGGGTCAGGACGATTAGCGTCGTTCGCAAGGCGTTGTTCTTCATGATGCCATGCCCTCCTCGTGCCGGTGCGCCGCCGCGTCCTTCTCCAGAAGGACGCTCCTGTCGACCATCCCGGCCAGAACGAAGTACGAACCCGCGATCGATCTATGCAAGAACCGCTGGCCGAAGACGTTGGTCAGCAGGAGAACGACGGTCGCCGCGATGAACCCCACGGCCAGTCCGCGAGTGAGAGGGGTCGTCGCCCTCCTCGCCAGTTCGAATCCGCTTCTCGTGCAGGCCACGAGCAGCCACGCCAGCGCGGCGACGCCTATGAGTCCCATGTCGGCGAGGGTCTCGAAGTAGAGACTGTGCGCCGAGAAGGGAGTCCCCATCCGGTCGAGGGTCAGCATGGGGACCGACCCGAACCCGAACCCGAAGACGGGTCTGGCCGCCACCTCGGATAGCACGATGCGCCAGACTTCGATACGCACGGCAGCGGACGGGTCCAGTCTGTCCGTGACGTCCCCCGAGATCTGCGCCTCCATCGACTCCACCTCGGTCTCGAGCACCCTGTCCTTCACGAATCCCGGCGCCCACAGCGGCGAGGCGATGAGAACGAGCAGGAAGACGATGAAGGCCTTCTTGCTCATGAGAAACGTCACGGCGGAGAGCCCTCCCGCGAATCCGACGTACCCGCCGCGCGACTTCGGCAGGAGTACGGCGATCGAGGCCAGTCCCGCCGCGACCCACAGGACGAGCCTCCTCGTCCTCGTGAACGCCGACGACGTGAAGACGTGGGCGATCAGCGCGGTGGCGCACATGCCGACGTAGGCCGCGAAGTCGTTGGGGTTCATGCCTCCGCCGACGCGGCGCACGTCCGGCGTGGTCGCGAACTGCCGGAAGGCGATCAGGGCGGCGATCCCCGTGCTCACGGCGAAGGTCCCTATCAGGCTGCGGATCCTGTCGTAGTCCCTGGTGGAGCCCACGGCCACGTAGTAGATGGCGAGCGCCGGAACGCGCTGCCAGACTCTGAGCAGGAGTTCCGTGGGCCCGAACTCCGTCCCCTCCGGGGGGAAGAGGATCGTCCTGATCACCGATGCGAACAGCACGACTATGTAGAACGCGAGCGCCGGGCCGATCCGCGTGCGAGGAAGAAGCCGCTGACCGCTCATGAACCAGGGGCCCACCCAGCCGACGAGCGCCACGATGAACAGGAGATTGACGCCGTTCAGTCCCGGAATCCCCGTGACCGGCAGCCACGCAGCCACGGGCATCGCGAGAAGCCAGAGGTGCAGCGCCAGCTTCGGCCTGAAGACGGTGAACGCGAGGAACGACGCTCCGAGAATCATCTTCACGATGCGATGGGGGGCCTGGGCGTATCCGTAGTTGAGACGCGTGATGACGATCGCGAGAGCGAGCGCCGCGATGCCGCCCAGCACGTACGGCACCCACGCGTAGCTGTACTGCGGCACCTCGCCGGGGGGCGGACCACTCGGCGCGCCGTACAGACTCCTCTGTGGATCGCGCTCGGGCATCTAGAGGCCCTCTCGATTCGACGGTCCGGCGGTTCGCGAGATCTCGAATACCTCGATGACAGGATTGTGGAACGACCTGCCGTCCCCGCGGTCGATGGGAGGCGTGTGCGTCTCGGCGACGAAACGCTCGCGCAGGGCGCCGTTCTCGACGACCCAGTCTCGGAACGCGCACGCCTCCGCGTCGGCCCGGTTCGCGGCGCCCTCCATCCGTCTCCACTCGACCGCCTTGCTGCTCAAGACGACGAACTCGGCTCCGAGCCGCTCGACGGACGCGATGAGGGCCGAGGCGTCCTCGTACGCGCGCGGCAGTCTGAACGGCGAAGGCCCGCATCCGATCCCGTACACGACGAACTGCGGCTCGCGGGCGCGACCGACTTCGAGCCGGAGTTCGTTGAGTCTCCGCTGGGGAGCCTCCCATGCGCCGACCGCCGTCGAATCGAGGTCGACGAGGGCCGACAGCTGCTCGACCGACAGGTTCAGCACAGGACCGTAGTCCTCGACCGCGACGACGGCTCCGGGCGGAACGTTGGCCTCGATCCACCTGGCGGCCTGAGTGCGCGTGTCCTCGGCGGCCAGGGCGGTACCGAACCTGACCGACGGGATCACGGCGACGAGAGCGACCAGAACGGCGAGCGTCACCGCGAGGACGTGCCGCGGCGCCTTGAGCGGACGCGCCAGCAGCCCGCCCAGCCCTTCGACCCCCGCGGCGGCGAGCAGCGCCATCGCCGGAAGCGCGGGCGTGAGGTACGTGGACCGCTTGACGGTGATCGCGATCATGACGGCGAACACCGCGGCCGCATACGCCGCGACCACGGAGATCCTCCGACCGGCGCTCTCCGCGACGCGGCCGCGTCTCAGGAACACACCGAGCACGGCGAGCGCGAGAATGGGGTATCCGACGCCGCGCCCGACGCTCCCCGCGAAGACCTCGCGGAGTCCCGCCGCGAACGACGTGGCCGCGTGCTCCACGCCCGTCGTGCTGACCATCGTGAGCTGGGTGGTGACGTCCCGCGCGAACTCCTGGTACGACAGAACGCTGTAGGGGGTCCCGACCACGAAGCCGGCTGCACACGCGCCGGCCGCCGCGAAGAGCGACGACACGGGCACCTTCCTGGACGTGGCGAGATGGATGTAGGCGGCGAGCGTGCCTGCGGCGGCGAGAACGCCGGGGTACTTGGTCGACGCCGCGAGTCCTGCCAGGAACCCGGAAAGGACCAGGTCGCCGACGCGCCCCGAGTCCAGGGCCCTGACGGCGGCGAGAAGCGAGAGGGCCGCGAGGAACGTCGTGACGACGTCGGGCGTCGCGTAGTGCGAGTCGCGCACGTGCAGGTAGACGACCGCCATGAAGAGCGCGGCAACGAGACCCACGAACGCGTCGAACGCCCTGCGCCCTATCCTGTAGGTGACCCAGACCGTCGCGACCCCGGCGAGCGCCGAGACCCAGCGCCCCATGAGCCAGAAGGGCGAGAGGTCGGTCAGGTAGCCGCGCAGGAGGTCGACCGGAGCTCCGAATGTCCCGACGAGCCTGCCGAGGAGATAGTACCCCCCGTACACGCCGAACATGACGTACATGAGAAAGGACGGCCACCTGAACCAGTGAGGGTTCAGGTCGCCGGTGCCGAAGGCCAGCGAGTGGAACAGGATCGACCCCTCGTCGGGGTGATACGGCTGAGGGAGACCCCAGTCGAGACCGCGGAACCGAAGCCACGCCGCCGCGGCCAGGATCACGACCAGGATGAGAATCTCCGTCGATCGCCTCATCTGCGCTCCGTTCCCGCCTCTTCTCCGGTCAGCTCCTGGATATGACGAGGACGCCGGCCACGATGATCAGGAGCCCTACGACCCGCATCGCGGAGATCTGCTCCCCCAGAAAGAACCACGACGCCAGGAAGACCAGCACGTACGCCAGGCTCACCATCGGATACGCCAGGCTCAGGTCCACGTTCGAGACGACCGCTATCCATAGAACGGCGCTGACCCCGTAGCACACGAACCCCAGGAAGACCTGTGGCACCTTGAGGATCGGAACGAGCTGTCCCCAGACGCTCGTCGCCGAGACCTCTCCGTAGATCTTCATGCCCATCTTCATGATGACCTGGCCCGTGGCGCCCAGAAGCACCGCCAGCAGGATGAGCGGTATCCCCTTCATTCGGTCCCCCTCGAGAGGCCCCGCCGCGGCCGGATCGCCCGCGCGTCCCCGGTCGGTGCCTACGTCCTCCCGCCCGACCTCGCCGCTATCGCGCGTCGGCCTGCGGATATGAGTCTCACGTACCGTGCGATCGTCTTCGTGATGTTCATCTTGCTCGCGCCGCCCTTCTTGTCGTACCGCAACACGAGCGGGACCTCGGCGACGCGGGAAGGCAGGTACGCCATCTTGACGAGGACCTCCGCGGAAGCGACGAACCCGCGCTCTTCGATGAGACGGTCGCCGTAGACCTCGAACGCTCTCGCGAGCGCCTTGCCCGCGTAGGCCCTGTAGCCGCACGAGTAGTCGCGCGCTCCCCGGACGGGCAGAAAGATCCGCATCGTCGTGCTCGCGCCCTTCGAGAGGAAGCTCCTCATGCGGGACAATCCGACCTCCCGCCCGCCCGGCGCGTATCGCGACGCGATGACGACGTCGTTCCCCTCTCCGAGCTTCTCGAGCATCGAGGCGATGGTCGACGGATCGTGTGTGTTGTCGGCGTCCATCGCGACGAGAACGCCGCTCCCTCCGAGCATCTCGTTGGCTCGGGTGAATCCGGTCTTCAAGGCCTCTCCGAGCCCCTTGTTCGTCTCGTGCACCTCCACCTCGAGCGCCAGCCCCAGCGCGCGCGCCGTCTCTCTCGCCCGGTCGGCCGTTCCGTCCGAACTTCCGTCGTCGACCACGAGCACGCTGGCCTGTACATCGAGCGTCCCGAATGCCTCGGCCAGCCCCTCGAGGAGCGGTCCCATCGACTCGGCCTCGTTGTAGGCCGGCAGCATGACGATCAGCATCCGGACCCCCCGGCGCCGCGCTCCGCGTTCCGCCCGCCGGCCCGTCCGGCGGCGGCGCTGCCGCGCTCCGGCGCGAACTCCCCGGGCCTCTCGATCTCGACGTGACCGAGCTCAGACAGAATCGTGCCGACGATCCTCGCCGCGGCGCGGCCGTCCCCGTACGGGTTCACGGCCTCCGCCATCTCACGGTACGCGACGTCGTCCGACAGCAGGCGCTCGCACTCATCGAAGACGGTGCCGCGCTCCGTCCCTATGACCCTGACCGTGCCGGCCTCGACCGCCTCGGGTCGTTCCGTCTTGTGCCGGAGCACGAGCACCGGCTTCCCCAGCGACGGCGCCTCCTCCTGGAGACCGCCGGAGTCGGTCACGACGATGTGCGAGGTCTTCAGGAGCTTCACGAACTCCGCGTACGGCAGAGGGTCCGTGAGAACGATCCGCTCGTGTCCGCCCAGGATCGCCGACACCGTTCTCCGCACGTTCGGATTCATGTGCACCGGATAGAGGACCGACACGTCCGCGAAGGCGTCCGCTATGTCGCGAAGCGCGCGGCAGACGTTCTCGAGGGGCTTCCCGAAGTTCTCACGGCGGTGGGCCGTGACGAGCACGAGCCTCTTCCCGGCGGGCAGTTCCGTCTCGGGACGTCCCGCGTGGCCCGCGACCTGCACGAGCGCGTCGATGACGGTGTTTCCGGTGACGCTTATCGAGTCCGGGGACACGCCCTCTCTCACGAGGTTCTCCCTCGCAAGGGCGGTCGGCGCGAAGTGGAACGTGGAGAGCGAATCGGTAACGACGCGGTTCATCTCTTCGGGGAACGGGAAGTAGCGGTCGTGGGTTCTGAGACCGGCCTCCACGTGCCCCACCGGCACCTTGCGGTAGAAGGCGGCCAGGGCCGCCGACATGGTCGTTGTGGTGTCGCCGTGGACCAGCACCAGGTCGGGCGCGTACCCGGCGATGACGTGGTCAAGACCCACGAGGACCGCCGCGGTGACGTCGCAGGGAGACTGGTCCTCCGTCATGACGTCGAGGTCGTAGTCGGGCACGATCTCGAAGACGTCGAGCACCTGGTCGAGCATCTCCCGGTGCTGCGCGCTCACGCAGACGCGCGACTCCACCAGTGAGCCGTGATGCGACAACTCGGCGACGACGGGCGCCATCTTGATGGCCTCGGGACGAGTCCCGAACACGGTGAGGATCCTAAGCATGCCGTCGTCATTCGTCCTTTCGATCGTCGTCCTCCGAAGGCTCCTGCCGGTCGTAGTGGTAGTACCTGTAGTCGTAGTAGTACGGGAGCACCCGCGCCAGGTTGTTCACGATGAGCCCCAGCACGTTCGAGTTCTCCTCGAGCTGCAGCTCTATGCCGCGCATGGCGACCTCGCGCGGCGTGACGCCGGCCCTCAAGACCATGACGACCCCGTCGACCGCGCTGCCGAGCAGCACCGCGTCGGGCACCGCCACGTTCGGCGCGGTGTCGATGATCACGTGATCGAATCGCGAGAGCAGCTCCTCCATCACGCGCGAACCCGGCATCGATTCGAGGAGCCACGTCGGCTGGTCTCGTCTGGTGCCGCACGGGAGGATCGACAGGTTGGGGAGAGCGGTCGACTTGAGGTCGGAACCCAGGAGGTGCCCGCGTTCGAGCGCGTCCGAGAGACCTGGCTCCTTGGGAACCTCGAGGAGCTGGTGGACCCTCGGTTTCCTGAGGTCGGCATCGACCAGCACGGTGTTCTTCTCGTAGTGCTTGGCGAGCGTCACGGCCAGACAGGCCGCCGCCGTCGTCTTGCCCTCGCCGCGATGCGAGCTCGTGACCAGGATCGAGGCGGGAACCTCTCCCCCGAACCTGTGACCGAGTTTGCGGGCCAGCCGGCGGAACTCGAATGAGATGGGCGTCTCGCGAAGCATGTACCGAATGAGCCTGGACTTCCCTTCGAGGCGGACGGGGCCCTTCACACGTCTCCTCCGCTTCTCTTCGGCGCCGATCGCCTTGAAGATGTCGGCCTCGGGAACGGTGGCCAGCGCCGGCAGCTTCAGCGTGCGCTCTATGTCGGTGACGTCCTTGAACGACGTGTCGCCCTGCTCGGCAACGAGCACGGCTACGAGCCCCACGACGAGACCGCCCAAGAGGGCGAGCCCGAGTATCGTCGCCTTGTCAGGCGCTACCGGGCCGGTGGGGCGGGTCGGAGGCTCGATGATCTCGAACCGCCCGCCTGCACGCGCCGCCTCGAGCGCCTCTGTGATCTGGCCTGCCGCCGACTGGTCAAGGAACGCCTCGTAGAGCGCGCGGTTACTCTCGACCTCCTGGATGAGTCGGGTGTACTCGAGTTCGCGCTCCGGCGCGTTGGCGCGGCCCTGCGCATAGTCCCACATGAACCGGCCGAGGATGCGCCGCCGTTCCGCCGCCATCAGCTCCTCGACCTCGGATATCTTGAGTTCTGCGACCGCGTCGTAGACCTGCTGGGACGCCTCGGCAGCGACGTTGGCCGCCAAGGCCCTGGCCTCCGTCCTCACCCTCTCCTTCTTCTCAGCGCTGCTGACGAAGAGGGTCGTGGCCTCCGGCGCGTCGTCGTTGGCGCGCACCAGAACGGACGAGATCTCGCTCTCGAGATCGACCAGCTGCTCGAAGAGGGAGTCGATCGTCTGAGACGTGAGGTTCGACAACCTGTCATACTCCCGCGGAGCCAGGTTGAAGAGGGCCGTGCGCCGTTCCGTCCTCCGCTCCCCCGCGCGGTCGCGGTCGACCATCGCCTGACTGATGAGGACGTCGACCTTGTTGACGTTCTCTGCGGTGACGGGATTCTGGACCAGGCCTCCGCTCCCCGAACTCGCCTGGAACTGCTGAAGACGGCTCTCGGCGTCGTCGAGCTTCTGCCGGTAGATGACGAGCTGCTCCACCGAGAAATCGTGTACTGCCCTGATCTCTTCGATCTGTTCGCGGTTCGAGGCCGACACGAACGCGTTCGTTATGTGCTGCGCCAGCAGCAGCGCTCTGTCTGGGTTCAGGTCGCGCGCGACCACCTGGAATCCGTTGGACGAGGTCCGCACGACGCCGATCCTGTTCTGCAGATACTCGACTGCCTTGCTCTCGGCGAACTCCTCCTGCGAGACGGACGGGTTCTCCTCGTGCATGTCCCTCGCCCACGCCTGCACCGCCGCGTCGTCGGCCATGTCCAGGCTGCGCACCAGTTCGACGAGGAACGTCCGGCTCTTCACCCTCTCCTGCAGGCGCGAGAGCTGGTCCTCCACGGGCGACCGCCCGACGAGCCGTGCGAGGGGCTCCGAGAGCCTCTCCTGCACTCTCACGATCACGGTGCTCTTCGACTCATAGACCGGCGGCAGCAGTCGTCCGGAGACGAATCCGACCACGCCGGCAGCGACGAGCGGGATGACGAGCAGCCAGCGTCTGCGCCAGAGGGCCTTGGCGTACGTGCGAAGTTCGATCGTTCTGATCTCGTTGTCCGGCATTTGATCCTCTCGTCCGGGTCCAGGCTCTGGACGCCGGGCTAGGGCGTACCCGCCGCGGCCGCTGCAGCGGCCGCTCTCGCCGTTCTGTCATCCACTTCGCGCTCGACGCTCAGATAGAGCAGATAGGACGAGAGGATGTCGCGTCCGTAACCGAGCACGGTGGACGTGATCCCCAACGTCTGAGCGAGCAGGTTCGAGGTGGTGCCTGCGACCACCACGCGGTCGCCGGGACCGAGCATGAAGGGCGCGGCCGTGCCGTCCTCGATGACGTGCCTTAGATTCACGTTGGCGACGACCTGGCTCCCGCCCGCGTCCATCACGATGGCGACGTCGTCGAACCGGGCCTGCGGGGTCGTGCCTCCGGCGATCGCTATGAGCTGAAGCAGGTCGAGGCCGTCGGTGGCCGGATACGCTCCGGGAGCGGTGACCTCGCCCAGGATGTAGACGAGCCCTCCTCCCGCTATGCCACCACCTCCGAACGCCAGTGACGGGATCTCGACGGTGTCGCCGGGACGCAGCGAGGGGAGCGGCGTCGACACCTGACCCCGCATGTACGCCGACACGTCGACCTTGATGACGTCGGCGCCGCCCGTGGAGGGACGGACGATCGACACGTTCGAGAGGTCGGCGCCCGGCAGAGGTCCGCCGGCCTGACTCAACAGCTGGAGCAGGTCCGGGAGACTCTCGAAGCTGTATCGGCCCGGCGCCATGACCTGGCCCGTCAGGTAGACCGCCCGGCTGTTGAACTGCGACATCGATATTGTCACCTGCGTCGTCTCGCGCGTGTAGTCCCGGAGGCGCTGCATCATCTCTCTCGACAGCTCCGTGGGCGTGAGGCCGGACGCCTTGAGGTCTCCGATCGGCGGAAACGTCACCATCCCGTTCGAGCGAACGACGACGTTGCGCTCCAGCTCCGGATGGCGCCACACCGACACCGAGAGGACGTCACCGGGGCCTATGACGTACTCGACCGGCTGCTGAGCGGAGGCGTCGAGAAGCGATACAAGGATGACGGCCGCCGTGAGAGCAATCTGCAATGTTCGTCTGTTCGACATCGGCTGATCCCCCAGGTCGCAAACCACCTCGGGCGGCGCCGTGTTCGGCCTCGTCCGAAGAGCGTCAAGCCACCAATTACCCGGCTCACAGGCACTTACGAACTCGCCCCCGGAGCGTCGGCTGCCGTGGGGCCCATGCGGGAAAGCTACAGCGGACCCGCTCCCCCGGTCAACAGGTTTCGCAGGTCGAGTGTAGCTGTTTCCGACGCCTGGCCGCCCTGCGGCGTTCACGGGAGCCCTAAGTGACGTGCACACAACATATTAGCAGGACGGCCCGACGACCGTCCTGCGATCCGAGTGCCGCACGGGCCGGGTCTTGACGGGCGCTACAAACGCCCTCCAGAACCCCTCCGTACTGCATCAGTTGTGCCAGTAAGTGCCCTACAGGAGGGCCATTCCGACGATCCTCTCGCACAGCTCGCCGAAGTCCATTCCGGCCTCGCGGGCGGCCATCGGAACCAGGCTGACCTCCGTCATACCAGGAACCGTGTTGACCTCGAGGCAATAGAAGCGCCCCTCGGGCGAGAGCCGGTAGTCGGCCCTGGCGTATCCGCAGCAGCCCGTGGCCCTGAAGGCGTCGATCCCGCTCCTTCCGAGCGCCGCCGCGACCTCGTCGGGGATGTCGGCGGGGCACGTGTAGTCCGTCATCCCCTTGGTGTACTTGCTCTCGTAGTCGTAGAGCCCGCCCCTGGGCGCCACCTCGACGGCGGGGAGTGCCCGGCCTTCGAAGACAGCGACGGTGAGCTCGCGTCCGGGAATGTACTCCTCCACGAGGACGTTGCTCGAGTACCTGCCGGCGAGCGCCACGGCCGCGGCGAGAGCCGACTCGTCCCTGACGAGCGAGAGCCCCACGGTGGATCCCTGGTCGTTGGGCTTCACGATGACCGGATAACCTCCGACGGCGCGCGCCGCCTCCGGGGCGTCCCCGGGCGTCGCGTCCTCCGGGAAGAGCGGAGAACCCGCCCGCTCCATCGCGGGCGTGGAGTCCCCGACGTTCAGGACCCTCCACTCAGGCGTGGGCACGCCCGCCTCACGAAACGCGACCTTCGACATGCGCTTGTCCATGGCGAGCGCGCTCGCTAACACGCCGGAGCCCGTGTAGCGCTTCCCGGCGAGTTCGAGGAGGCCCTGGATCGTCCCGTTCTCCCCGTACCCGCCGTGCAGGGCGACGAAGACCACGTCGGCGTCAGAGACCGCTGTCCCGGTAACCGCCTCGACCGCCCCCCTCTCGGGGGGTCTGAGCGGCGGGGACCCAGGCGCGAGCGAGGCGGCCGCGACCGCCTCCCTGGCGCCGACCAGCTCGTCGCCCGTGGCCGTGTCGACGAGCAGCACGTCGTGGCCGCGCTCGCAGAGGGCAAGCCCAACGGCCCGGCCGCTGACGAGCGAGACCTCTCGTTCGGTCGACGTGCCCCCATAGAGGACTGCGATTCTCAACGCGGTTCTCCTTTCGTCACGTCCCGAGCGCCCGCGCAAGCCTCCCGCGGACGCGCTCCCGGCCGAGAAGCTCCGCGATCTCTCCCAGACCCGGACCGTGCGTCGCTCCGGTGAGCGCGGCTCTGACCGGGCCGTAGAGGCCCTTCCCCTTGGCGCCGCGGTCCTTCCCGACGCCCGCCAGGAGGTCTTTGAAACGGCCGCACGAGAGAGGGCTCCCCGCGGAGCCGCCCGCGTCCCGCTCGATCGCCTCGAGGAGCGCGCGGACGACCTCGAGCCCCGCCGGGTCGCGGAGCGCCTCGGCCGCCTCGTCCTCCATCCGCCACGCGTCGTCAAAGAAGATGGAGACGGCGCCGGGCAAGTCGGACAGACGGCTGAGACGCGGCCGAACGAGCGCGACCATGGCCTCGAAGCGGCTCTCCGAAGGCTCGCGGAGTCCCGCGGCCTCGGCGAAGGGGCGCGAGAGCTCCACCACTCCCGACAGCGGTTCCTCGCGTATGTGGTGCCCGTTCACCCAGTCGAGCTTGTCCTCATCGAACGCGGCCGGACTCGACGACACGCGAGAGAGGTCGAACGCGTCGACGAGGTCGCGCTTCGTGAACAGCTCTCTCTCGTCAGCGGGCGACCACCCCAGGAGCGCCAGGTAGTTCACGAGCGCGCCCGGAAGATACCCGAGTTCCCTGAACTCCGCGACAGAGGTCGCCCCCCGCCTCTTCGAGAGCTTGCTGCGGTCCTTGTCCACGATGAGTGAGACGTGGGCGAACTCGGGTAGCTGGAAACCCAGGGCCTCGTACACCAGAACCTGTCGCATGGTGTTGGGGAGGTGCTCCTCGGCCCGGATCACGTGACTTATCTCCATGAGCGCGTCGTCGACCACCACGGCGAAGTTGTACGTCGGGCGGCCGTCGCTCCTCAGTATCACGAAGTCGCCCAACATCTCGCTTCCGAACTCGACGTCCCCGCGGACGAGGTCGCGCACCCTGACGTCTCGTGACTCGGTACGGAACCTGACTACGGGACGGCGCCCGTCCGCGTCGTTGGCCGCACGGGCGGCCGGGGTGAGCTCCCTGCAGGTGCCGTCGTAGCGGGGGTCCTGTCCGCTCGCCAGCGCCGCCTTGCGCTTGGCCTCGAGCTCCGGGTCGGTGCAGTAGCACAGATAGGCCAGGCCCTCGTCCATGAGCCTGTCAGCGTGCTCGCGGTAGATGTCGAGTCTCTCGGACTGGCGATACGGGCCGCGCCCTCCCCCGATGTCGGGACCCTCGTCCCACTCGAGCCCGAGCCACGCCAGGTCGGAGAGCACGGCGCGCTCGGACTCCGCCGTCGACCTGGCCGAATCCGTGTCCTCGACCCTAAGGACGAACGTCCCCCCGCTCCGCTTCGCGAAAAGCCAGTTGAAGAGCGCGGTCCTCGCCCCGCCGACGTGAAGGTGTCCGGTGGGGCTGGGGGCGAATCGAACTCGGATGGGACGGCTCACGCTTCCTCTCCCCCCTCTCGCAGTCGCTCCAGCAACCAGGCCATGTTCTCACCCAGTGTTCGCATGGTGCGGACGCCCTCCTCGTCGTGCTCGACGTCCCCTTTCTCGCGACCGATGCCGAGGTTCCAGTAGCTCGAGCCCGGGACGATCATCTCGTTGATCGTGAAGAAGTGGTTCATCGAATCGAACGCGTGAATGCTGCCCGCGCGCCGCACCGCGACCACGGCCGCGCCGACCTTGCGCCTGAGCATGCCGCCGTTGGCCCTGCAGACGAGTGTGGCTCGATCGATGAGCGCCTTCATCTCCGGCGACACGTCGGCGACGTAGGTGGGCGTGCCGAGTATGATCGCGTCCGCCGCGGTCATACCCGCAAAGACCTCGTTGAACGAGTCGTCCGAGAACACGCACCGGCCGTCCTTGGCTTCGTAGCAGTGGTAGCACGCGACGCAGCCCGACACGCGGCGTCCGCCTACCTGAACGGACTCGGTCTCGACACCGCGTGCCTCGAGCTCGTCCGTCACCATGCGCAGAAGGGCCGCAGTGTTCCCGTCCGCCCTCGGACTCCCGTTGACGGCTAAGGCCCTCACCGATACCTCCTGTCTGACGTCACGCCGCTCGGTGCGGCTCCGGTCGCGATCACGGGGCTCGCGTCCCGGGATCATCCCCACGTTCGAACGTTCCCAGGTCGGACAGGAGCTCGACGATCGAGTCGGCGAGCGCCTCGAGCCCAACGCGGTTGTAGTGCTTCCAGTCCTTTGGACCGTGGACAAGGGCGTCCGCGGAGGCGCGGCGCAGATGCCGGCGCGCGTCCACGAACGCGCACCCGCTCCTCTCCGAGGCGTCGGCCACGAGCCGCGCTACCCGGTCGCTCCTCTCGACGGCGAGCTCCGTCGGGTAGATGCCCTCCCGGCCGTGGTAGGTCTGGCAACTGACCGTCGACGACGCGATCTCGTACGACGAGAGCGGAGAAGGAAGATAGACGACGCCGACGGCTGAGGACGGGTAGCGCTCGGCCAGGAACGCGAGCGCGCGTCCGAACACGTCGACCGCGAGTTCTATCTCGGCGTCGGACAGCTCGAGCGCCGGGCCCTGTAGGACGTCGGGGATGTCCACGACCTCCCCGCCGACCACGGCCAGGTTCACCGGACCGGGGTGCCACTCGGGAGGAGGCGGAGCATACGCCTCTTCCCCGCGGATCATGACCCTGGCTATGCGGCGGGCCGTTCGGTAGGCGAAGTTGGCGAGGAACAGGTTCTGGTGCCACGCGAAGTCGCGCGCCTCTACCATCAACGGGTCGCCCCCGACGACCGTCTCCTCCATGAACCGGCCGAACGCCGACGCGTCGATCGGAGCCCCGGGCTCGAGCTCGCCCTCGTAACGCGTCGACACGTCCCGGAGGTTGTCGTCGAGGTCGTTCCCCTCGTAGAAGAACACGACGAAGGCCTTCGGCGCCTCCAGGTCGAAGAGGAACGAGGCGTTCGCGAAGCCGAGCTGGGACGCGGGCTCCGCCACGAGCCCCCGCAGGCTTCCCGCGCCGCTCGCGCCGAAGGTGACGACGTCGCGGCCGAGTCGTTCGCGGAGAAGGTGGGTCACGTTGTGCGGCGGATTCCGGCCGTGATCGACCTCCATCAGCCAGTCGCCCGCGCCCTGCGCGTACGAGTCGCCCACGATCGCCACGTAGTCGCGCGGAACCGTGCCCGCCTTCGAGCTCTGCGCGAGGACGCGGATCCCCTCGTGGAGATCGACGTGCCGGTCGAGCGGCATCATCGGCAGAATGCGCGGGAAGACGAGGAACTCGATCGCCAGATAGACGACCGAGGTGGACACGACCGCCACCAGCAGATTGACCGCGAGCGTCTTCGCGCGACCTGCGCGCATTGCCACCCTCCGTGCTCTCCCTCTTCCGCCGGAGCGTCGACACACGAGACTCGAACGCCGCTCCGTGGCGCCGAAGCCCTAGTCCGCCGATCCCCCGCCCGGGGGCGCGACGACGGGCGCGACGACGGCCACCGCTGTCGCCGACATCGCCTCGCCTCGGCCTTCGGGACCGGTCCCCTCCGTCGTCGTCGCCTTGACCGCCACGCGGGAAGGAGAGATCCCGAGCGCGCGGGCCAGATTGCCGCGCATGGCCTCGATGTGGGACGACAGCCGGGGCGCCTGGGCAACGATCGTGACGTCCACGCTCGACGCCGAGAAACCCTTCGAGCTGAGGAGCGAGACCACCGTCTCCAGCAGCCCGATGCTGGACGCGCCCTCGAGCTTGGCCTCCCCTGGAGGGAAGTGATGCCCGATGTCGCGCTCGCCGACCGCGCCCAAGAGCGCGTCCATGACCGCGTGAGTGGCGACGTCGGCGTCCGACCAGCCGTCCAGGCCGCTCTCGAACGGGACCTCGACACCGCAAAGCACGAGCCGCCTTCCGTGAACCACTCGATGCCAGTCGCTGCCCGTTCCGACGCGCGCGCGGGGGACGAACCCGAGCGCGTCCGCCGCGCGCAACGCCGCGAGCTCAAGGTCGTAGGGCGTGGTGAGCTTCACGTTGCCCGGCTCGCCTTCAACGACCGCCACGGGGTGACCGGCCATCTCGACGCACTGCGCGTCGTCGGTCACGTCGGCGCCGCCGAGCGCGTCGCGCGCCCGCTCGAGAACGTCGCGCCGGAACCCCTGAGGAGTCTGCGATAGACGGAGGACCGACCGGTCGAGCGTGGCCACCACGGCGCCGTCCTCCACTCGCTTCACCGTGTCCGGCACGGGAACGGCCGGGACGGCAGCTCCGTGCTCGAGGGCGGCCTCGATGACGCGTCGGGCGAGAGCGGCCGACGCGAACGGCCGAGCGGCGTCGTGCACGAGCACGACCCCGACGTCCGGAGAGAGGGCGTCGAGCCCGGCGCCGACCGAGTCCTGTCTTCTAGCTCCACCGGCGACGACGCGCACGCCCGCCCCTCCGGCCGTCTCCGACACGGGGACTCCGGCGCCGCGCAGCGACTCGGTGGCGCGTGCGACCTGGTCCTCCGGCACGACGACCGCCACCTCCTCGCAGACAGCGAGCAGCGGGTCGAGCGCCGAGACGAACATGGGCCGCGTCCCGAGCATTCTGAACTGCTTCGGCGGCCCGGACCCCGCCCTCTCGGACGACCCGGCCGCCACGAGGATCGCACCCGCACGGGACAAACTCACACCTCCCTCACGTCTGACGCAGCGCGCCTGCCCTGGCGCTTCGGCCGCCGGCCGAGCACCGCCTCGATGGCGTCGGAGACCGAGCGGACCTCCACGAGTTCGAGCCCTGACGGCCGTTCCTCACTGGCGACGGCGCCCGCCGGCGCCACGATCTTCGCGTAGCCGAGCCGCGCCGCCTCCTGCACGCGCTTGCCGCAGAGGGCGACACGCCTCACTTCCCCGCCCAGTCCTATCTCTCCGAAGACGGCCGTCCGAACGTCGACCGGCGTGTCCCAGTAGCTGGAGGCGACGGCGAGCGCGATGCCGAGGTCGGCCGCCGGTTCCTCGACCCGCACTCCGCCCGCGACGCTCACGAACACGTCGCGGTTGCCGAACGAGAGGCCGGCTCGGCGCTCGAGCACCGCGAGAACGAGCGGCAGCCTCCCGCGGTCGACGCCGGTGCTCGATCTCTGCGGCACGGCGTAGTTGGAGAGACCGGTCAGAGCCTGTATCTCGACCATGAGAGAGCGCGTCCCCTCCGCCGTCGCGATGACTATCGAGCCGGGCGTCGGCTCTCGTCCCTCCGTCACGAAGAGCTCTGAGGGGTCCGCGACCTCGGCCAGACCTCCGGACGTCATCTCGAAGACACCGATCTCGTCGGTCGAGCCGAACCTGTTCTTGACGGCGCGCAGTATCCGGTACGGAAGCCGCTTGTCGCCCTCGAAGTAGAGCACGGTGTCGACCATGTGCTCGAGGACGCGAGGACCCGCGATCGAGCCCTGCTTCGTCACGTGTCCCACGATGAAGACCGGGAGACCCTCCTCCTTGGCCAGCCTCACGAGCGAGGCGGCGCACGCGCGCACCTGCGAGACGCTCCCTGCGGAACCGGCCGCGTCCGGATGGGCCACGGCCTGTATGGAGTCGAGCACGAGGACGCCCGGCTTGACCCGGGCCGCCTCCTCGAGAGCCGCGGTGACGTCGGTCTCGGCCAGAACGACGATCCTGTCGGAGGTGATGCCGAGCCTCCTGGCGCGCAGCTTGACCTGCGACCGCGACTCCTCCGCGCTCACGTAGAGTACCGTCTCGCCCGCGGACGCCAGCCTGTCGCTCGCCTGAAGGAGGAGCGTCGACTTCCCGATGCCTGGATCGCCCCCCACGAGTACGACGACGCCCGGCACGATGCCGCCGCCCAGCACGCGGTCGAGCTCCGCAACGCCGGTCACGAGCCGTTCCCGGTCGTCGGCCTCTATCTCGGACAGCGACACCGCCTTCGCCCTGCGGCGCGCAGGCGTCGCGCTCTCGGATCTCACCGCCTGTTCGACGAACGTGTTCCACTCGCCGCACCCGGGACACCGGCCGAGCCACCTGGCCGACTCGTGCCCGCACTCGCTGCACATGAAGACGCTTCGCTTCTTCATCATTCCCCGCCCCCTCCCGTCTCGGTTGCGCCGACCCCCCGGGCCCCGGCGCTCTCATCGCCTGCGCCGGCCACCACGGGTCCGAGCCACTCGTGAAGCTCCACGGCCGCCAGCCGATGGCCCTCGCAGTTCAGATGTCCAAGCGTGACGCCGTCGAACGAGTTGGTCTCGACCAGGTCGCGTCCCCCGAGCGTCAGCGTGAAGACGCGCATCGTCCCCACCTCGGCCTTCGCTTCGAGCCGGAGCCGCAGCTCGTCCTCGTAGGGGTTGGTGCGGTCGGTGTTCGGCACGATGACCACGGAGAACATCGATCCCGTGGCTGCGACCTCGCGGTTCCAGCTCTCGATGAGCGCCAGCGTCCTGTCGAGCGAGGCCGACCATAGCTCCTCCGACCCGGGAGCTTCGAGATCCGGATGTGTCGGAGCGTCGGAACCGGAGCGTTCGCCGCCGCGCGAGCCGGCCGGAGCCGTCTCGCCCCCCTCGTCCTCTGTCTGGGCGCCGCCCCTCAGGTAGCGGAGTCTCGTGTAGACGAGATTGAGGAGCGCCGAGTGGTCGGTGAGCTTCCTGGCGACCCCGCGCCATACGGACGCCCCGAGCTTGTGGACGTATGGCCTCCCGTCGGCGTCGAGATAGACCCCGTAGTTCTCCGGACCCTTGCCGATGGACACGTGGTTGTTCTTGAGGTCGTTCTGCGGGAAGAGGCAGACGACGACGTGATCGATGCGCACGCCCAGGTCCCGGATGAACGTCTTCCATAGGAGATACTGGTGCCCCGTTCCGGTCGCCGAGACGGCGGCGTTCAGAACGTCGACCTTCCTGCCCTCGGCCGCGAACCTGTCCTCGAGGACCGACGTGAAGAGGCTGTCGACAGGGACCTGTATGCCCTCGGTCATCGAGTCGCCGAGGAAGAGCAGCACGTAGTCGTCGTCGGAGACGCTCCAGTCGCGATCGTGGAACCCGACGTCGTTCAGCCTGACTACGTTGCGGTTCTCCTTCCGGTTCACGTACGTCGCGTTGGGGCGTCCCTTCACCACCGTGTCGTCGTAGACCATCCAGTGGTTCGGTGACGCTATGCCGGCAAGCCGAACGAGCACTTCGAGGAGCGCCAGCACGACCAGGATAGGAACGGCGACGGCGATCGTTCTGGCGAGTGCGCCCGGGGCGGGGCCGGTCGACTCCGTCCCCGCTGAACGGTCCCGCGCGGCGGGCGCGGCGCCTCCTGTCCGCCTGTCACGCACCGGCCCTCCCGGACTCGTAGGCGTAGGCCGGCGACGCGAACGACATCGCCAGCCACCGGAGAACGAGTCTCCATCTCTCTCGGAGGGAGATCTCGCGCGCGTAGTCGAAGACGCTCACGTCCCCCGGGGCGACCTCCCACCCGACGGCGTCGAGCCACGTCTTGAGGTCGACGCTCTCATCGGAGACCCCCCGGGGCGCGTCGAGCGGCTTCGGAAGGCGCGAGGGCACCACCGACACGTCGTCGATCGCCGGGACGAGCCCGGCCGGTATCGTGAGCATCACCGGCTCCACCGCGAGTTCGGCCCCGTCGACGGCGTCCTCCAGGAACTGGATGAGCCTGAGCCGGTCCAGCACCTCTCCCGCGGGAGCGAACTCGATGTCCGGGTCGCCGCCGCAGCGCGCGAACGTCTCGCGGGCCCGGGGCGTCACGCGCGCCCCGCCGCCCTCGAGCGGCTCCGTGAAGCCGCTCGCCAGGTGCGTGTAGATGATGCTGACGCCCTCTCCGTCCTTGAGGCTCTGGACGTTCGCGGGACTCAGGAGCTCGACGAACTCCTCTGCGAGACGGCCGTTGCTGCTCGCGCACCAGAGCGGCGACGCGGGCGCCCACGGGTCCGAGTAGGGCATCGACGGGTTGACGGCGAGCGTGTTCACGGCGTTCGTCGTGTAGCCCCTCACGTACCGGACGAGCCACCTCGATACGTCGACCCAGTAGTGCGGGCTCTTCGGGTCCTCGCCCTCGAAGCTCCGGCCGCCGGTGCGCGCGTCGTAGATGCGCCTCAAGAAGGGGTTGGGCAGCCTGTGGCTCCCCCAGTAGAACGCCTCTCTGTTGGTGCTGTGGAAGACCATCATCCTGGGACGCTCGCCCGTGAGAGCCTCCAGGTATCTGTGCGCCTCTACCGTGACCGCGCGCTCGTCGTGCCCCGCGGTGGCCGAGTGAAGCGCGATCTCGTGACCCCGAGCGGCCTCGCCAAGCACCCACTCGCGATACGCCGGGTCCTCGAGAGAGAGGCCGGCGCGGGACGGCGGGTGGTCAGCGTGATCGAACGCCCAGACCGTCTTGGTGACGCGGATCCCGAGGCTGTCGATGAGCGCGTAGACCGGCGCGGTCGTGTCGAACTGGAAGAAGTCGGTGTCGTCGGTGACGGCGACCACGCAGCTCCGGCCGGAAGCGAAGGGGAGAAAGGCGCGCTCGCGGGCAGGCGCCCACCAAACGAGCGCGACCGCCAGTACCGCGGCGGCCAACACGGCTATCACCAGCACCAGAAGTCCGCGCCGGCTCACTCTCTCACCTCGCTCTTCAAGTCCCGCACCCCACGGCTTCCCAAGTCCCGCACCCCGCAGCTTCTCAAGTCCCGCGCCCCGCATCGCGACGAGAAAGACACTAGCACAACGGACGGAACGCCACAAGCGCCCGCCCGCTGGGCATTCCCGGAGCGGCCGGGCGCACCGTGCCGCCGGCGGGCACGCACTCTCCGGTGGAAGGTCGGGTCGCAATCTGATAGCGTGTCCTCAAGAGCAACGGTCGGTATCTTTGAGCGGACGCACGGGCCGGACAGGATGACTCGATGAGAATAGCGCTCGCCGGAGCCACGGGATTCACGGGAAAGAGAATGCTCGACCTTCTGCTCGAGCGGGGGCACTCGGTCACGTGCCTCGTCAGAGCCGAGAGCAGGACCGAGAGCCTGGCCGGGCGCGGCCTCGACGTCGTCGTGGGAGACCTCGAGGACGCCGGCGCCATCGCCGCCGCGCTCGACGGACACGACGCGTTCGCGAGCGCCGGTCCCCTGACCCCGGACATCGCCAGGGCGGTAGTCGCCGCTGCGCGGGACGCGCGGCTCCACCGCGTCCTCGTCATCGGGTCCACGAGCATCTTCACTACCCTGTCCGCCAAGAGCAAGGCGCGCAAGACCGAGGCGGAAGACGTCGTGCGCCAGAGCGGCCTCCGATACACGGTCCTCCGGCCCACCATGATCTACGGCACGCACGAGGACCGGAACATGTGCAGGCTCGTCCAGTACGTGTCGACCCACAGGTTCGTTCCCATCTTCGGAACCGGCGAGTTCCTCCAGCAGCCCGTCTACGTTCAGGACCTCGCGCGAGCGGCGGTTCTGGCGCTCGAGAGTCCGACGAGCGTCGGGAAGGCGTACGACGTGGCGGGAGGGAACGCGCTCAGCTACAACGAGGTCATCGACACGACGGCACGTCTGCTCGGGAGACGGGTCACGCGCGTACACATCCCCCTCAGGCTCTCGCTCTTCCTCGTGAGGCTCTACTGGCGAATCGCTCCGAACCCCCGGTTGCACGGGGAGCAGATCCTGAGACTCAACGAGGATAAGGCGTTCTCCACCGAGGAGATCGAGCGCGACCTGGGCTACACCGCTCTCACCTTCGAGGAAGGCATGACCCGCGAGGTCGCCGAGATCCGTGAGTGGGAGGGCTCGCACTGAGCCGGACCGGCTCGCGCTGAACCGGGCGCAGTCGCACTGAGTCGGGCCGGCCGGCGGGATCTCCGCGCGTCGGGAACGCGCAGCAGAGAGAAGCGGGGCCCGCCGGCCCCGCTTCGCAGCGTTTCGGGCAGGCGGCCCCGCAGGCGTCCTAGAAGATCGAGAACCTGACGAAGCTCTTCGGATTCTCGGTTATCTTCGCCACCAGCTCGCGCACCTCCCGCACCGCCGCCAGGAATTCGTCGTGGGCCGTGTCGTCGCCTATCACCTTCCCCAGCGAACCCTCTCCCTGCTCCACGCGCGTCACTATCACGTCGAGCGACTCGGAGATGCCCTTGAGCTCCGTCGTGAGCTCGGCGAACCGGGCCGACGCCACCGTCAGCGAGTCGACGGTCGCCGTCGCCCCCTCGCGATTCTGCTCGACCAGTTCCTGGAGCGACTCGGCGGTCGCGCGGAAGCTCACCACCGCTTCCCGGAGCTCCGCCGACGCGATGCTCGCGTTCTCGAGCGTGTCGCCGACCCGCTTGCGGCTGTCGACGTCGGAGATGGCCTCGTCGGCCGCGTTCAGGACGCTTCGGATCTCGGTCAGCGCCTCTCCCATCTCCGCCACCACGTCACCCAGCCCCTTCTCGTAGTACCCGAAGACCGTCGCGCCCTCCTCGATGAACTCGGCGCTCGCGCCGGGACGTATCGCGATGACCTTGGCCCCGATCAGGCCGTAGGTCGAGACGCTGATCCGCGAGTCGACGGGCAGACGGACGCTACGGTCGATGGAGAGGTCGGCCAGGACGCCCCCGTCCACCAGCTGTAGGTTCGTCAGCTCACCGAACTGGATGCCGGCGACCGTGACGCGGTCGCCGACGACGAGGCCGGCGACCTCGGGGAAGACCACGCTGAACTGGTAGGACTCGTCCCCGAACGTGAATCCGCCCAACCACAGGATGCCGAGGATCAGCACGATCCCGGCGATCGTGAGAGTGATTCCGACCCTAAGTTCGCTTCCGCGCTCCGTCATTGCGTGTCCTCCGGATCGTGCTTCCCGTGGGTCTCCGTAACCACCAGCGCGACTCATCCACGGCCGTCAGGCGAACGGGTCAGCGCCGTCGCACGCGCCCGC
>JBDRIO010000018.1:0-31480 GCA_043815815.1 Candidatus Eiseniibacteriota bacterium
GTCGCGTCCGGGTCGGTCCCGTAGTTCCCGGTGAGCCACTCGAGGTAGTGCATCAGGACCTCGACAGTGATCGGCTCCCTCGCGTGGTGCAGGCCGTCGAACACGATCTCGGGTTCCGTCTCGTCGACGGCGTGGTTGTCCGAGACCTTGATGCCCCACACGTCGTTCCCCTCATACGTCGTGGCGATCGAGAACTTCTCGCTGACGATGGACGGGTAGTTCGTGTGGAGGTCGTCCAGGAACTCGACCGTCTCGGAGTACGTGTGGAACTCGCCGAAGTTCTCTCCCCTGATCCTGCGGGAATAGAAGTCCTGCATGTCCTCGATCTCGACGACGACGCCGTAGCCTTCGGACTCGATCTCCGACAGCTGGGCCTCGTCGGTGACGATCGTCACTCCGACACCCGGTTTGACCTTCATGATGTCGAGGCCGGGCGTCTTCATGAACCGCTCGAACTCCGCCATGGAGTCGAACTCGACCCGCGCCTTGATGTAGGCAGGCTGCGGCTCCTGGGCCTGGGCGGTCATCACGGCCGCGGCGAGCGCGAGCACGATGAGGACGGAAGACAGGTTGCGGACCATTCGGAATTCCCTCCGTATCTGGACGGCCGGGGCGTTCAGCCGTGCGTTTCGACGGCGCGGGTCGTGGCGCCGTCTGTCTGGACGGCCGGGGGAGCCGACCACATCCGGTCAGAGTGCTCCTAACAGCCTATAATAGCACAGATTACGTAGTGAATCAATGATCACGCGGGATGCGGAACGCAGAGCCCTGGGGGACCGCGCTCCACTCGACGTCGAAGCCGTCCACGATCTCGGATGAGACGACCTCGAATCCGTCCCCTCTCCCGCGCCACATCGTGTAGTAGCGGGGACACTCGATGTCCGGGGACATCCGTGTGTGGGTCAGGAGCGACGAGCTCGATGCGAGGAAGCAGTTCAGCGCGGTGAAGTCCTCGACCGCCGCGAGCGACTCGACGACCGACTCGGCCTCAGCGTCCTCGTCCAGGCGCGTGAGGACGTGGAAGAAGAGCTCCTCCGAGTCGATCGAGGCCCGCCCGGTCAGGGACGGGTCCCACGTGAGCTGCGAGCGGTCGTTGACGGCGCCGTTGTGGCAGAAGACGTAGTCCGTGCCCCTCCACGCGGCCGCGAACGGGTGCGTGTTGCGCAGCGCTATCGTCTCTCTCTCGGGCGTGCGTCTCGCGTGCAGAATGGCGAGGTCCGTGCGGCTCCCGGCGATGGCGTTCAGACCCGCGTCCTCAAAGCACGGGGCCGTGCTGCGGTGGACCGAGAATCCACCGTCGCCGAGAAGCGCGGCGCCCCAGCCGCAGTCGTGCCGGAGCGAATCGCCCCGGACCCGGTACTCGTGGCCGTAGGCCGCGTTCGCGTTCAGGGCCATTGCCCTCACGGCGTCGACGAGGACGCCCGTGTCGAACCGCCCCACAGCGGCTATCATCCTGCACACATCGCCCCCCCCGAGCACGGCCCGAACGCGCCGGCCCTGGCCCAGAACTCGCCGCCGCCTGTCCGGAGCTCTCCCGAACGACCGCATCCTGGCACCGCCGTTCGCCTCGGACCCTCCCGGACGACTATATCCGGGCGCCGCAGCGCGGTCAACGGGGGCCGCGCGTCCGGCCCCGCCCCCGCGTCGCGTCTCATTGACACACCGTTCCGGAGGACCCTATACTTGTCGGCATCGTGGGCCGCCCGCCAGGGCAGTGTGAAGGGCGGCTTGTGTGGTACCGGAAGGCGCGAGATGTCTGGCGCCTCGGGAACGTGAGGAGAACCGGAAGTGCCGACAAGGTCTGACATATTCCTCACCAAGGGCGTGGGGAAGCACAAGGAGCGGCTCGCCAGTTTCGAGATGGCGCTGCGCAGCGCCGGACTCGCGACGTTCAACATCGTTCGTGTCTCCAGCATCTTCCCTCCCGGCGCCCGGATCGTCTCCAGGACCGCGGGACTCAGGCACCTGAGCCACGGCCAGATCGTGTTCGCCGTGATGTCGGACAACGCCACGAGCGAGCCGCACCGCCTCGTGGCCGCTTCGGTGGGGCTCGCCAGACCCAAGGACCATGAGCGCTACGGCTATCTCTCCGAGCACCACAGCTTCGGGGAGCGCGAGCAGGTCGCAGGGGACTACGCCGAGGACCTGGCCGCCGAGATGCTCGCCACGACACTCGGAGTGCCCTTCGACCCGGACGCGAGCTACGACGAGCGCAAGGAACTCTGGCGGATCAGCGACGAGATCGTCCGCACGAGCAACGTCACGAAGACAGCGGTCGGGGACAAGGGCGGACTCTGGACGACGGTCGTCGCCGCCGCGGTTTTCGCGGTTCCGCCTCTGCCGCTCCACCTCTAGCCGCGCGCCGCGTCGTTCCGACCGCGAGTCGTGCCGGAGAAGTGACGCATGTCTGAAGCAGTTCATCCAGGCGGAGCGTTCCTGGACCTTCCACCGGAGATGTCCGACCCCAGGACATCTCCGGTTCTCGTTCTGCCCGTCCCGTACGAGGCCACGACTTGCTACGTGAAGGGGACCGCGTGGGGTCCGGCGGCGATCATCGAGGCCTCGGCCCACGTGGAGTGGTACGACGAGTCGGCGGGTGACGAGCCGTGCTCCAACGGGATACACACGCTCGCGGCGGTCGATTGCTCCGGGACGCCGGAGACGGTCCTGGACAGGATCCGCACCGAGGTCGCGCGGCACGTCTCGGCCGGCAGGTTCGTCCTCTCGCTCGGCGGCGAGCACACGGTGACCGTCGGATGCGCGGACGGGGCCGCGTCGTCAGGGGACCTGACCGTGGTCCAGATCGACGCGCACGCCGACCTGCGGGACGAATACCAGGGCTCGCGGTTCAGCCACGCCTGCGTCATGAGGCGTCTGGTCGACAGGCATCCGATCGTCCAGATAGGAATACGCGCCCTCTCCTCGGAGGAGGCGCGCTTCGCGGAAGGCTCGAACCGGGTCTATTGCGTCTCCGGCGACTACATCGCGGCCGCCAGGCTCGAGGGCGGAGGGCGCGGCGGGTGGATCAGAGGGGCGCTGAACGCGGTCAGGACGGACAGGGTCTACCTGTCGGTCGACCTGGACGGGCTTGACCCGTCGGTCGTCCCCGCGGTCGGCACGCCGGTTCCGGGCGGGCTGCTCTGGTACGAGATGCTGGCGTTCGTCGAGGAGCTCTTCGCATCGAGGTCGGTCGTGTCCGCGGACGTCGTCGAACTCTGCCCCATCCCGGGACAGATCGCCTCGGAGTTCGCGGCCGCTCAACTGGCCTACAAGATAGCCGGACACGCGCTCAGGGCAGCGCGTCGGCCAGGAGCCTGACAGTGTTCCCGAGTATGCGCGCTCCGTCGTGGACGAACGACCTTGCGAGATCCAGCTCCTCCCAGGCCTCGTCCTCCCCGAACACTCCATCGTCGTAGCAGGGATGAAACTGCATGCCGTAGATCGGGAGGGCTTCGTGCCGCATCGCCTGGACGCGGCAGTAGCCCGACGTCGCGATGAGCTCGAACCCCGCGGGCAACTCGACGACCTGGTCGGCGTGCTGCTCCGGGACCAGGACCTTGTCGCCGAGACCCGAGAACACCGGGTCGCCGCCCAGTGCGGACACCTCGAAGAGCCCGATCCGCTTTTCCCGGGTCACGATCGCGGCCCCGAGCGCCTTCGCGAGTAGCTGATGCCCGAAACAGATCGCCAGCGTGGGCACGCCGGACGACACGGCGCGGCACAGGATCTCTTCTTCGTCGAGCATCCACGGGAGTTCGGCGAGCACCGACCTGTCGCTCCCCGAGAGCACGAGAGCGTCCGCGCGCGCGCGCGACAGCCAGTCCCGCGGTTCTCCGAAGCCGGCGAGCGGGCTTACGAGTTCGACGTCGAAGCGCTCGGCGAACGCCGCCCCGAGCCTTCCCGCGCCGTACGACGAGTCCGGCTCGTCGTTACTGATGACAACGGCCCTGCGCCGACTCGACAATCAGAGACCCTCCGCCGTTCCCGGGCCTGTCCCACAAGCCCAGACGTCTGATCACGAAGCGTGCCGGCGGAAGACCGGCGGCTCTCGCGATGCCTCGAGGACCGAGCGAGTAGAGCGCGTTCCCGACCCGACTTCGCGCCCTGAGCTCGCGGACGATCTCGGAGCGAACGCGCGCGTTGTACAGCGGGGACGCCTCCGAGCGCTCTGCCAGCGACTGCGCGACGGCCTCGGCGGCCGCCCGTCCGCTGGCCATCGCGTGCGAGATCCCCTCGCCCGTCAAGGGGTCGGCCAGACCGGCCGCGTCGCCCGCCAGAATGAACCGGCCGCGAGAGGGCTCGCGTCGCGCGCCGAGTGGTATCGGGGCCGCGAACGGACCTCTCCTGTTCCATTCATCCAGGCCCAGCGACGCGACGTAGGCGTACAGATCGCGCAGCAGCCGCTTGCCGAACGGGAGCTGCGAGAAGACGCCGACGTTCAGATGGTCGCGCTTGGGGAACACCCAACCGTATCCGCGCTCGGCGGCCGTCGGGTCGAAGGTGACCGTTCCAGCGTAGCGGTCGAGTTCCGCCCCTGACGGAGGGTAGGCCCTCACGTACGCCGCCCCGCACAGGACCGGGTCCGGCAGTCCCGCGACGCGCGCCACTGCGCTGCGCGGCCCGTCGGCCCCCACGAGGTACCGTCCGGACAGCGTCCTGCCACCGGCCTCGACGGTCACGCCGTCGTCCGCGAGACGCGCGGAGTTCAGGCGGACGCCGAACTCGACGGTGGCTCCCGCCTCCGCCGCGCGCCGCGCGAGCAGAGAGTCGAGTTCTCTCCTCGTGGTCGTGCGGACGAGGGGGGACTCGCCTGTCCAGAGCAGACACGTTCGGCCGGCGTCAATGCGGAGCCGGCTCGCCGTGTCGTGCGCCACCAGCTCCGCGTCGGCTCCCAGTAGCTTGAGCGCTCCCTGCGTCAGTCCCGCGGCGCACGGCTTCGAGCGAGGGAACACCGTCATCTCGAGGACGAGAACGGAGAGTCCCAACTCTGCAGCGCGGCCGGCGCAACTGGCGCCGGCCGGACCGCATCCTGCAACAATGATGTCGAATCGTTCCCGCGTCACGCGGCGCAACCCCCTACTGGAGGTCGATCTCCCCGAACGACTCAGGATTGTAGTCGATCGGCACCTGCCAGTCGGCGGCGCCGCCGGTCCTCTGCTGCTTCCTGCGGAAGTTGAGGCGCCACGTCCTGGTCCCCTTCGACCCGAGCGTCTGGACTTCCGGTCGGTCGCCACGCTCGGCGTCGCTCTTGAACGTCTCCATGGGGATCTGCATCTCGACCGTCCACCTGTCATCGCCGCGGCTGGCAGCAACGCCGTACTCGCCGTTCCACTCAGGGTGGACCGTCCACCACATGTTCTCATCGAAAGTTATCGACTGATCGAAAACGACGCCGTCAGCGTTCACGTAGATCTGATAGACGGTAAGATCCTCAGGGTCCGGCTGGAAGAAGAACCCCACGCAGTCGTCGCGGTAGACCGCCGCATCGCGCTCTCCGGCCGCCGACTGCAGTTCGTCCATCGCGTCATCGTGACAGATCGCGGACACGAAGAGGTTGCCGGTGTCGTGCGCGAAGATGAACTCCGTCTCGCCCTCGACGGCCTCGTACCCCGAGCCCGTATAGAGCTCGGTCTCTCTCCCCCCGTGCTCGAGAAGGAACGCGTCGACCTCTCCGTCAAGCGTCACCGTCTGCGTGACGCGCGGCGCCCTGACCTTGCGGACGACGCGCGCCGGACTCTCTATCTCGAGGTTCCGTCCATCGGCCAGGGGATACGAGAGCGACACGGACGGGACGGGGTATATGGCGCCGCTCCGGGATGCCGCGAACGTCATCTCCTGCGTGGCGCCCGGGGCGACGCTGTAGCCGGCGCTCGCCGGTTCTACCAGCCACTGCCCGGGCACGTCCCACACGGCCTCCCCGTCGAGCGTCTTCCCGGTGCCGTTGTGGACGGAGAGCGTCACGTGCGACCTCTCGTCTCCATCACCCGACACGCTCACCGGACTCACGTCGATGAACTCCTGATGGATGAGCTCGATCTCGTCCAGGAGTTCCACGGTCACCATGTCGCGCGGGTAGACCTCCCCCGTCGCGACGTCGTGTATCTCAAGCTCGTATCCGTCCTCGAGAACGCTGACCATCGCGAACTGGAAGAACTCGCCGGTCAGGGTCGGCTGCGCCGCGGATTCGTCGATGGCGCCGCCCGAACTCCCGATCGTCGTGTATTCGATGCCGTCGTACTCACCGGCGAAGTACCTGTGGTAGTGGCCGCAGAAGACCGCGTCCACTCCACCCTCCAGCAGGATCTCGTGCATGGTGTCCCGCTCACCCCTGCGGAGGGTCTGGTCCCAGAACGGCTTGTGGAAGAAGACGAAGATGTTCTTCGTCTCCGCCTGGGCGAGGTCGCGCATGAGCCAGGTGATCTTGCTGATGCCCATGCGGTCCCACGACTCGATGCGGCTGTTGTCGAGGATCACGAAGTGCGTGTTCTCATGATCGAACGAGTAGTCCGGGTCCCGGCCGGTCCTCGCCTTGTAGAGCGCCTGGGAGGTGTCGTCCCACATGTCGTGGTTTCCCGGGGTCACGTAGACGGGCGCTTCTATCGTCCTCAACAGAGCGAACAGGGAGTCCCACTCGGCCTCGGCCCTGTCGTAGTCTTCCCCGTAGCCCTCTATGTGATCTCCCACGGTGACCACGAAGGCCGGATTCTGCGCGTTGATGGCCGCGATCACCTTCGGATAGACCCCCGGGGTGTGCCCGCCGGTGCGGTCCGACAGAATGGCGAAGCGGAACACCTCGTTTCCGGAGGCTTCGGCGGCTACGGGCAGCGAGTGTGCAACGAGTACACACACGACCGCCGCGGCGAGGATCGTTCTCCTGCTCATATTTCTCCTCCCTCGGTTGATGGGTCCGAAGGGCGCCTCATGGTGGATGCCGATGCGGCGCGGGCGACGGGGGGAGTCCCGACGACGGGACTACTCCGACGGTACCACGGTCCAAACGATGCTATCCGCCCGGGAGACGCGTGTCAACCGGATGACGACCTTCGTCGGTCCGTCACCGGGCCAACCAGGTTCCGGGTCGCCGCAGGCTCGCGCCGGTCCGGGACGGAGGAGAATGCGACGGGTCCCGCCGGCTCGCTGCGGTCAGGGACGTAAGAGAGTGCGACGGGTCCCGCCGGAACCGGGAGTCGGGACCTGAAGTAGGGACGGGACGTCCGCCTCCGGCTCCAACCGCATCATCAGGTTGACGTCACCGGCAATTATCTGTTTGACTCTTGAGAGGCCGTTGCTACCATACTCATGCATCCACTCGCAAAGCAGAACGACGCCCCTGGAGGAACACCGACGTGCGAACGTGCCCCGACTGCAGCTGCCAGTTCGACGACTCGAGCGAGATATGCCCTCACTGTGAAGTACCGCTCGTGGCAGACGCAGAAACCGAGAGCGCTCCCGAGGACAAGGTCGACGACGATCTTCCCGTCGAGGGCCTGGTCGTCATCGAGACGACGAGCGACAACACGCGCGTCGGACAGCTACGCGAGTTACTGGAAGACAGCGGCATCCCCTGCTTCCTGAGCGACGAGCTGTTCCCCACAAGAGAAGCGGCCGCAGCGACGCGGGTCTTCATTCCGAAGGAGATGGCGGGCGACGCGAAGAAGCTCATTCGCGAGCTTGTCACGTAGAGACTCGTCAGACCAACGAACGAAATGAGGCGCGGTACGAAGGTACCGCGCCTCTCGTCTTGTGTCGGGGCGCCGGCCTCAGGCCGACACAGCGCCCGCGCGCGGTTCGCGTGGCCGCGACGATAGCAGGCTAGCGCTTGTACCCGATCGTGCGCAGGAACTCCCTGCGCGCGGAGGCGTCTTCCGGGCCCTCCACGCCGGCAGGACTGGAGCCGTCGACAACGCCCAGAACGCCCCTGCCCTGGGCTGTTTCCGCCACCAGGACCTCCACGGGATTCGCCGTCGCGCAATACACGCGGCAGACCTCCTGGCACGCCTTGACGGCGTTGAGAGCGTTGATCGGAAAGGCGTCGCTCATGACGATGACGAAGCTGTGACCGGCGCCGACGCGCTCCGCTATGTCGGTCGCCGCCTGAACGAGAGCGTCGTCGTTTCCTTCCCGTCTGATCAGACACGGACCGGACGCCTCGCAGAAGGCCACACCGAACCTGGCGCCGGGCGCGGACGTGACCATCACCTCGTAAAGGTCCTCGACCGTCTTGATGAAGTGACTTTGACCGAAGATGATGTTGGAGCCTTCGGGGAACGAGATCGGAACGCTGTGCATCTTCATGGCAACCTCCTCGTTGAGTGCCGGGACACATGTTAGCAGAACGTCCCGTGCCTCGCCACGGCCCGCGGTGCCGTGCCCCCGGAGCCGGCCGGCGACCGTGCTGCCATGAACGGGCAGACGACCATGTTGCCACGAGCCGGCCGACGACCGTGCTGCCACGAACGGGCTGACGACCGTGTTGCCACGAACGGGCTTCGGAGCTACACTCTCGTTCAGGTACTTCGAGAGGATGGGGGGCAACGTGCGCTTGCTCTACGTGTCAGAGGTCCAGTGGCTCTCGCAGGTCTCGCGGAAGCACCTCATCATCCGCCGGCTCCCGAAGGACTGGGACGTCCTGTTCGTGTCGCCCCTGAACGCCGTCAGAAGCGAGAACAGTCTTCGCCCCAGGTCGGACGAGACCTACCCGAACGTCAGATACGCCTCGCTCCCGCTGCCCAAACCGGATTCTGGGATCGCCTTCGTCCGCGGACTGACGCGCCCGCTCGCGGCCGTGGGGACGCGGAGGCTCGCCTGGCTGGCGCGGTCATTCCGTCCGAACGTCATCGTGTGTTCGTACCTGTGGGCGGCGCCGGCGGTGCCGGCGTTCCGGGCCCGAGGCATACCCGTCGTCTACGACCTCAACGACCTTCATCCCGAGTTCTATCCGAAGCGACGCCGGGAGGCCGACGAGATGTTCCGCAGCATGCTGAGCTCGGTGGACGAGGTCGTGTCGTCATCGGACTATCTGCGGGACGTGGCGCGGCGGGGTGTCGTCATCGGGAACGGGGTCGATTTGGACGCCTTCGCGGGCAGGACGGTCGGACCGATGCCGAAGCTCCTCGCCGACAGCCCTCTCTCCGCCTGCGAGGACCTCGTCGCCTACGTGGGATCCGTCGACGACCGTGTCGACTTCGGCCTGCTGGAGGCCGTCGGGCGGCGCATCTCGGAGGCGTCACGCGCGACGGGTCTCGTTGTCATCGGTCGCGTGTTCGACTCGGTGGCGGCCCGCGTCCGCGCGCTCGAGAGGTCGCTGGGCGAGCGTGTGCTGTTCACCGGCCGCGTTCCGTACGAGCGGCTCCCGGAGCTGATGTCGAGTGCGAAGGTGGGGATCGCACCCTTCGTCCTCTCGGAGAGGACTCGCGCCATCAATCCGAACAAGCTCTACATGTACGCGGCGATGGACATGAACGTCGTGACGACGCCGTTCTCGAGCGAGGTCAAGAGGCATCGAGACGTGGTCTTCGTGGCGAGCGGCCGCGACGAGTTCGCCGCGGCCGTAGATGCGGCGCTCGGCGACGATGATCGCCGCCGAGCCATCCGCAAGTCCATCGCTCTCCCGAACAGCTGGAACCGCAAGGCGAACTCGTTCGCCGACCTGCTGTCCCGGCTGTCCTCCGGCTAGTCCACCGCGTCGGGCTCGCCCACCTTCACGCGGCCCTCCGGAAGGTCGTGGTCGTGGATCTCCGGCGGCTGACCCTCGACGGGCTCCCCGCAGATCGCGCAGTCGTCCCACGGCACCACGTAGAACGAGAGCGTCTCGACCGGATACCAGTAGTCCAGCTCGAGTTCGTGCCACTCGGGGTAGTACCCGCCGGCCGACACCTCGACCCCGAATCGTCGCTCCTGCGGTCCGCCGCTCCCGTCATCGTAAAGGTAACCTCCTTGAGCGGCCGTGTAGCCAGTCATGTTGACCGGCCACGCTCCACGGTAGTTCCAGCTCCACCATGACTCCTCGTAGAGCTCCACCACCGCCCAAGAGACGGGCGCGTATGTGTAGTAGTCGTAGACGTGAACGTGCACTACCGCCATGCGCGGCGCGCGGTTGTGTCCGTCCCACCAGACCGGGACGACGATGCACCCGGCCAGGAGGACCAGCACCAGGAAGAGCACTGCCGCGACGGCTGTTCGTATGGCCTTCGGTCTCATGTGCTCGAACCTCCTCTCCCCCTCGGCGCCTTCCCCGACTTCGGCCTGGAGTTCCGCACGACCGCTCTCGCCGGGGGCGCCTGTCCTCCAGCGGATCAGTCGTCCAGAACCCTTATGTCGAACTCTATCCATTTGATGCGTGGGAGCTGCCAGGGCTTCCCCTCATCGACACGGAAGTCGTCCACCTCGATCTCGACCACAAGATCGCCCGTTCTGGCCGCATACACGCGGCCCTCAGCGGGGCGGTCGCCGTGCTTCCCCTCCACGTCTATCCGGAAGAGAGTCTCGTTGCCCCAGCCGTCCTCCCACACGATCCGGCCCACTATCTCGGTGGCGTCGCCGCTTCTGCTCTCGACGCACTCGATGTTCAGGACGAGGGGACTCCCGCGCCGTTCGATATTGCGGTAGTACGAGTCCGAGCACCCGCCCATCCTGAAGTCGTCGCGGAAGACCGTGCGGCCGTCACCGTAGTCGTGTCCGCCGTACGCGTATCCGTCGTCGCCGTGCTCGTAGTACTGATCTTCGTAGCCGTCGCGCCATCCACTGCCTCTGCTCGACCAGGGATATCCCGACTCCACGTGGAACGTCACGGAGTCGCATCCCCAGCGGTCACGACGGTCCCGCCAGTCGGGCGGCACCGGCCAGTTGCACCCGGAACCGACGACCACACGGCCGTGGCGCCACGGGGAGTTCCCGTGCCGCCGCCCCGGCGGATGATTGCCACCGGGACGGCCGACGATCACTCTCCCTCGATACGGATGGTAAGGGGGGATCCAGTACCCGCCGCTCGACACGCTGGGCCAGGGAGCACTGTGTGCGCATGCGAACAGCGTCTCCTCGCCCCCCGACCCAGCGATTCTGAGAGAGTACATCCGGCTCTCAGGTAGTCTGTACGTCCTACCCGCACGCACGAAGTTTGAGCCGGACCACCTGTTCGGAAAGAGGACCGAAACGCTCCCGTCCGGAGCGTAGTCGAGAATAGTCACGTAGCACGAACGGTCGACCCGGAAGAACACGTCGAGCCGATCGCCTGGCCGATAGACCGACCAGTCGCCGCGGTCGACCCACACGTCCACGCGGGGACCGTGCTCGTTCCACCCGTCGTGCCATTCACCCCATCCACCCCACGAAGGCTCGGGAGTGACGATGACTCTGTCGGACCTCACGGAACCGTGGCCGTCGTCATCGTCGAGTTCCTGTGGAGTCGATGCGTTCCCCTTGTTCTGAGTGACCTCCGCAGCGACGGCGTTCGTGGCCGCGAAGGTCGCGAACGCCAGCGCCAGAACGAAGGCCAGCCAGATCGGGAACGAGCGATGTGTGGAAAGCGAAAGCACTCGTGTCACCAGACTCACCCCCTTCTCTCTGTGGGGCCGCGTCCCGCTCTCTTCAGGGACCAGTCGCAGCGGGACTCCCGTCTACTCCCGCTGCTGGTGCTTAGACGGAGGCATCGGGGGGCTATTCAACCTCCGCGTGAAGGCTTCCGGCGGAAGAGAAACGCCGCCTGCTGACGCACGACGTCAAGAGCGGGCCGTCCGTGAGCGTGCGGGAGGCAGGCGAACCGGTGCCACGATGTCAGGAGATGGTGTTGAGCCGCGTACGCCGGGCGTGCGACCTACCGACGCGCGGAGAGTGCGAGGATGAGTACGCCGCCCCCGACGGGTGGACCGCCGAGCAGGACGACGCCGCCGTTCTCGAGCCGGATCCGTGTGCGCAGGACGATCTCCTTGCGCATCGCCCGGTCCCGCCCGCCGCTTCCGTCTGGAGCGGGGACTTCGTGGAAGAGCGTCACTAGCATCTCGATGCGCCCGCGCCCCTCTGACTCGAAGCGCTCGGGCTCGACCTCGAGAGTGAACCTCTCCGGAAGCTGGAACATAGAGGCCGTTCCGAAGCCGGCCTCGGACCTCGCGCGACCGGCGAACGAGTACTGCTTGTAGGCGAACAGCGACTCGAGCTTCTTCTTGTAGATGGAGAGCTTCGGGTCTATGACGGGCGGGTCGCCGGGCCTCGCCTGGTTGACGGGCTCCATGGACGCCACGATGGAGGTCACCTGTATCGCGACCTCAGACGCGGCGGTCGCCGTGTCGAACCAGGCTGGAAGGAAGGTGAGGGCCAGAAGAACAGCGATAGCAGTGTGCTTCATTCGTGTCTCCGGACTTCGACGGCGGACGTCAGACCTGCGGCCGTCAAGGGGCGCCCAATCTGTCGTCTCCCACGCTTCCTTCGACGTCCTCGGAGAACACCCAGATGACCGTCATCTCCGGGTCCTCCGACGTGAAGAACATCGGGGTGTAGCCGGACGCGTAGCTTTCGATGCTGTCGACCATGCACTCGTTGCCGCTGACGCCGCGTCGCATGAACGCGCGTCCCGCGGGACCCAGCACGACCACCGCGAACGCCACCACTGCGAACGCTCCGGCCACGGCGAGAGCGCGCCTGCGCTCCGCGCCGAAGGGAGGTGCGAAGTGCCGCGTGGGCTCCCGCGTCGCTGTCTCCCTGTCGACCCTGTCGAGCGACCTCGAGAGCTCGGCTCTGAACACGCTCCAGCGGGCGTCCGACACCGGCGAAGGGGCGACACCCTTCCGGATTCTATCAGATGCGATGAGCGAGTCAAGCTCGCGCGCGCAGGTTTCGCAGGTCTCGAGGTGTCTCTCGACCTTGCCGCGCAGGCGGGGACTGAGTTCCCCGTCAGCGTACGCAGTCAGGTAGCGTTCGATTCGGCACGTTCGCGCCATTTCTACCGGTCTCCTTCGCTCGCGCCCACTGACCCGCCCCGGTCGACGTAGGGCTGGAGCATCTTCTGCAGCTTCTTCCTCGCGTAGTGGAGTCTGGACATCACGGTTCCTATGGAGCATCCAACGACTTCCGCGATCTCCTTGTACGACATTCCCTCGATCTCGTAGAGCACGAAGACCGACCTGTGGTACTCGGGGAGAGCTTCGATGGCCTCCTGTATCTTCTCTCCCAGTTCGCCGGACAGAGCCTGCGAGTCGGGCGAACGTGGCCCCCTCGCTACGATCGGCTCGACTCCGACGTACTCGGCCACCTCTTCCGGGACAGTCTGCGCGTCGACCGATCTGGCCTTGCGGCGCGTGTAGTCGATGCACGTGTTCATCGTGACGCGATAGAGCCAGGTTGAGAAGCTCGAGCGGCCCTTGAAGCTCTTGATCCCCCGATACGCCCGGATGAACGAGTCCTGCGCCAGGTCGAGCGCGAGGTCGGGATCGTGAGCGAATCGGTAGGCGACCGCATACACGATGTCCTTGTACTTCTCGACGAGGAAGTCAAAGGCATCGCGGTCACCGGCTTGGGCCGCCTTGACCTTCTCCCTGTCTATCGCCTTGGGGTCACGCTCGGGCATGCTCCCTCGCCGCGTCCTTAGACGGTGACCCGCGAACCGTATTCACGGCCGCGCAGACGGGTCCCTAGTACCGTATCTCACCGAACTCCTTGAGCTTACCGGTGACCATGTGGCGGATCTCCTCGAGCCGCTCCTCGGTTCTGGCCTCGAACCTCATGACGATGACCGGCTGCGTATTGGACGCCCGGACGAGCCCCCAGCCGTCCCCGAAGAGGATCCTGACGCCGTCGACGTCTATGACGTCATGGTTCGCCTTGAAGTACTCGACGGCCTTCCTCACGATCTCGAACTTGGTGGCGTCGTCTGACGTCTCACCGCGGATCTCCGGCGTCGAGTAGTAGGCAGGTATCGTCTTAACCGTCGCCGACAGCGGAACCGCGCTTCGCGACAGCATCTGGAGTATGCGACACGACGCGTATATGGCGTCGTCGAACGGGAAGTAGTCGTCGGCCAGTACCATGTGCCCGCTCATCTCTCCGCCGATGGGGGCGCCCGACTCCACGATCTTCTTCTTGAGGAGCGAGTGCCCCGTCTTCCACATCACGGGCGTTCCGCCGTGCGCCTCGATGTCCTCGACGAGAGCCTGCGAGCACTTCACGTCGAACACGACCTCCGCCGGGCCGCGTTCCAGGATCTCGCGGGCGAGCAGCGCGAGCACCTTGTCCGCGAACACCACGCCGCCGGTCTCGTCGATCGTGCCCACTCGGTCCGCGTCGCCGTCGTACCCTATGCCGATGTCGGCGCCCTCGCTCCTGACGGCCGCGATCAGATCTCTCACGTTCTCCATCACCGTCGGGTCCGGGTGGTGATTGGGAAAGTCCCCGTCCGGCTCGCAGAAGAGGAACGTCGTGTCGCAACCCAGCCTCGCGAAGAGCTCGCGCGCGACGAGGCTCCCGCACCCGTTCCCGCAATCGACGACGACCTTGAGCGGGCGTTCGAGCTTGATCCGCTGGACGATCGCGTCGATGTAGCCGTCGACGAGCAACGCCTCGGTGCGCTCTCCCCTGCCGGTCTCGAAATCGCCCCGCTCGATGAGCCCGCGTATCACCTGGATCTCCGCCCCGTAGACCGACCCCTTCCGCAGGTTCATCTTGAACCCGTTCATGTCGGGCGGGTTGTGACTCCCGGTGATCATGAGCGCGCCGTCCACCGGAAGCTCGTATTCGCTGAAGTAGAGCACGGGCGTGGGAACGACGCCGAGGTCGACGACGTCGACCCCTGTCGATGTGACGCCCTCGGTGATCGCGCGACGGAACCCCTCGGTCGAATGGCGCACGTCGCCGCCGAGCGCGATCGCGCGTCCGCCGGCCCTGCGCACGTACGTGCCGAAGCCCCTGCCCAAGAGGAGCACGGTCTCCTCGGTCAGTTCCGTGCCGACGACACCGCGGACGTCATACTCGCGGAAGATGTAGCTCTCCATCTCGGTTCCTCTCGGGTGACGAGTGTCGGGAGTGGGTTCGGGTTCCCGGGCGGTCAGTACTCGTGGAGCGCTTCCTCGCGACGGCCGGCAAGCTCGGCTTCCACGTCGGTAGACTTGCCGAGAGCGCCCCGGATGTCCATCCACCACGCGACGGCGTCGGGAAGAGTGAACGTGAGCGCGCTGCCGGTCGAACCGCCCAGTTGGACCGTGAGCGTCGGCGCCCCGCCGGCCGCGTCGGGTTCGAGCGACGCGTTCTCGATGTAGAGCGCCTCCACGCCTCGCTGCGTGGGGACGCGCATGGCGTCGCGCTTCCGGGCGCTGTCGAACACGTAGAGCGCCGCTCTCGTCAGGAAGACGTCGGCGACGTACGACTGCCCGCGCTTGCGGCCGACGCGAACCGGGACCGCCTCGGACCGGCGAAGCGCGCCCTCCATGGAGAGCCCCTCTTCCATGCGCTTGCGGGCCGCGACCTGCTTCTTCCTGTTCAGCATCTGGAAGAAGACCCCGAAGAACGTCGCCGCGAGGTACGGGAGCGTCGAGGCGACCTTCCCGAAGCCGCGGAAGTTGATGTCCGGAAGCTCGAGCGACGTCCGGTATTTGTAGACGACGTACGCCACGGCGAGGACCGCGAGCGCCACGTAGACCCACCGTTCGTCTCGTTCGTGTGTCACGGAGCTGTCTCCCCCCGCCTTCCGGCAGACGCTAGAGCGACACGCCGACGGCCCGCCTCACCTCGTCCATCGTGCTGCGGGCGATCGGCCTCGCGCGCCCGGCGCCGGCGCGAAGCACGTCCCTGATGTCGTCCGGCCTGGCCAGAAGATCTGCCTTACGGTCTCGGAGAGGCCCGACCATTTCCATGACGTGCGCCATCAGGATCTTCTTGCAGTCGACGCACCCGATCGCGGCCGTGCGGCATCCATCCGCGCAGCGCTTGCGCTCTTCGGGAGTCGAGAAGACGTCGTGAAGGCTCATGATGTTGCACACCTTGGGGTCCCCCGAATCGGTGCGGCGTTTCCGCGCCGGGTCGGTCACGGCGGTCGAGAGCTTCTTCCCTATCTCCTCGTTCGTGTCGTCCAGGTAGAGGCAGTTGTCGAGGCTCTTGCTCATCTTGTTGACGCCGTCCAGACCTATGATCTTGGCGCCGGACGATAGGACCTCCGCCGGCTCGGAGAACACCTCTCCGAACGCCGCGTTGAACCGGCGCGCGATGTCGCGCGTGAACTCCAGGTGCGGCACCTGATCCTCACCGACGGGGACGATCTCCGACTTGTAGAGCAGGATGTCGGCCGCCATAAGAACGGGGTAGTCGAACAACCCCATGTTCACGTTGTCGGGGTTCTGGCGGACCTTCTCCTTGAAGGTGGGGACGCGGGACAGACGACCCATCGGGGTTATGCAGTTCAGGATCCACGCCAGCTCCGTGTGCTCGGGAACGTCGGACTGCACGATGAGAATGCTCTTCTCGGGATCGAGCCCGGCCGCGAGATAGCTCGCCGCCGCGTCCATCACCCTCGCTCCCATCTTCGCGGGGTCGTACCGCACGGTCATCGCGTGGTAGTCGACGATCCCGAAGACAGGCTCGTACTCGTCCTGAAGCGCGATCCACTGCTTGATGGCGCCCAGGTAGTTGCCGATGTGAAGGCGGCCGCTGGGTTGTATCCCGCTGAAGAAGTGCTTCCTCATCATGTCTCCTGCGTAGACGACGTGACTCAAGGACCGGCCCCGGACGCACGCCCTCTCTCAGCGGACCGGCTCGGGTGCTCGTTCAACTCTCCGTGGAATGGTATCACGGCCCGGCGGGCAGGTTCAACCGGACCCCGTCGCCTAGAGCCTGTGGAGAGATGCGCGCCATCAGCGACGTGCGCGTTCTCAGCGACGTGCACGCTCTCAGAGACGTGCGCGCTCTCGCTCACTCGGATCCGGGGGCCAGCCGCGCGAGACCGCGCCTGGCCTCGTCCGAGACCGGATTGAGCCTGAGCGCTTCACGGTAGGCGGAGAGCGCCCGTTCCGTGTCGCCGGTGGCCTCGAAGAGACGACCGGAGGCCAGGCTGAGCAGCTCCATCACGTTCTCTCCGGTACTCGCCGTGTCCGCGAGGGACTCGGCGCGGGCGACGTCCTGCCCCGCCTCGGGAAGACGGTCCAGCGCCACGAGCGCCATCGCGCGAACGGCGTACCCCTCCGGGTCGTCCTTGCCGCGCGACACGTACTCGTCGAGGTGGCGCTTCGCCTCCTTGTACCGGCCCGACACAAGATAGAGCTTCGCGAGACTCATCCTGCCGTCCGCGTCGTCCGGCAGGAGCTTCATCGCGTCCTCGAGCGCGGCAAGCCCGAGGTCGACGCGGCCGGAGCGCACGAGGGCTCCGCCGTAGCGGCGCAGGTAGAGCGCTTCACCGGGAACGAGGTGCGAGGCCGCTCCGAACTCGTCGACCGCCGCGCCCCACTCGTTGGCGTCGGCCGCCCTCTGTCCTCGCTCGTAGTGCACGCCGGCCAGCTCTCCGGCTTCGATCCGCGGCACGATGAATCCCAGATCCACGCCGATGGACTGAGGCTCCAGATCGGTCGCCAGTTCGAAAGGCTGCCGGGGCGAGTCGATCGCGACCCACTCGTCGTACGACCAGACCCCGAGGTCGATGGTGAGGGGGATCGGGGTCCTGAATATCTCGCCCAGCTGACCTATCGTCCCCTTCACGACGTACTCCTTCCCGCGCGGGACGACGTCGTAGCTCAGGACATAGGTGGGCAGGTCTCCCCGATAGATCCACTCGTAGACGAGCCAGTCCAGATCGCGTCCGTCCTCGACCTCAAACGCGGCCACGACCTCCCGGAGAGGAAGCATTCCTCCCGCGAACCTGGAGCCAAGCCCCCTGAGCGCCCTGCAGAACGCGTCGCGCCCAACGACCTCCTCGAGGATGCCGAAGAAGGCCTGGCTCCTCGTCCCGCAGATGCGCATGTCGACCGCTCCGCCGCCTTCGAGGCAATCGCGGAGCGGGGCTCTCCCGCCGGAGTCGGCCAGCGCCGCGATGTACCGGCTCCTGGCGGCCTCCCGCCGTCTGGCCGCGCCCTCCTCGTCGCCGGTCTCGACCAGGAGACTGATCTCGCAGAGGGCCGACAGACCCTCCGACACGATGCTCCCCGCGTCGATCGAGTGCGGCCACCAGCTCTTCGACAACCCGCTCACGACGCGGTCGGCGCGCGGCATTCTGAGGCCGGTGCCGGACCAGTCCGAGTCTGTGACGACCACGAAGCCCGGGGCGGAGGCGGAGGACGGAAGCCCGGCCGGGAATCCCGGTATCGACACGACGCTCAACCACTCGAAGGGATACGGCCCGTAGCAGCTCTCGAGGTAGGAGACGAGGCCCTTGAGCTCGGTGGCCGAGGCCTCGACTCCCTCGGGCGTTCCTTCGTCCGGCTCGACGAGCATGTGGTAGCCGAGAAACACGTCCCCCCACACGGAGTAGGAACTCGCGAAGGTCCCGACCGCGACGGCGGCGGACGGGACGGGCACACCCGTGTCCCACACGTCGCCCAACCCGCAGTCTGACGCGGAGTCGGAGCTCGACGGGGTCATCCCCGCCAGAGCCCCGGTGCAGACGCTGGTGTATCCCTGCGGGTATCGGACCACGGTGCGGAACCGGCACCGGTCGCCGTACCGCGGCGACGGGTACCAGTGCGAGCTGTCGCCGAGGAACACGAGCCTCTTCTGCAGACGCACGTGATCGCCGGGCGTGAGAGTCCCCTCGTAGCGCACGGTGAGTTCGACGATCGGACGACCGAGCGGGCCGGTGCGAACGACGAGTGCGGCCCCGTCCCGGAGGAACTGAAGCTGCCTGCCACCGCCCGTCACGGACAGGACCGCGAGGTCCTCATTCAGAGCAAGCTCGACGACGGGCTCTTCCGTCGCGATGGTGAGCTTGGCGGCTGCGGAGATCCTGAAACGCTCGGGATCGACGCAGACGTCGACGTCCACGAACTCGACGTCCTGCTCTCCGAGGGCGGTGATGGCACCCTCTATGCGGGCGTCGTCCGCGAGGTAGATCTCCTCGACCGCGGGCCCGATGTGCGCGGCGTGCACCGGCACCGTGCCCACCCGCGCGGGAGCGCTCCCGGCGAGCAGCGTCGGCACGAGCAGGCACGCGAGCGCGGCCCCGCGGAGCGTGGCAGCCAACCGCGTCGACGCCCAGGGCGCCATGCGATGCGAGCACAGTGTGGTGTTCGGTCTCATAATCGTCTCCGAGCTAGCTAGTATCACTCGTCCTGCATGCGTGTCAAGCCAACACGCGCTCCGTCCGGTCGTCCCCCGCCCGGAAGCCCCGGCAGCGACCCGCGTCTCGCTCCCCTCCTGAGCTTGACCCCCCGCAGCGGTGCGGCTATCATAATAGATGTCCGACAGGGAAAGGAGTCCCAGAGAAGATGACGCCGCTCTACAGCGAGAAGGTGCTGGACCACTTCAGGAACCCCAGGAACGTCGGGGAGCTCCAGGAACCCGACGGCGTGGGCGTCGAGGGCAATCCGGTGTGCGGCGACCTGATGGAGATCCAGATCAAGGTCGAGGACGACAGGATCGTCGACATCAGGTTCAAGACGTTCGGATGCGGCTCGGCCATAGCGACGAGCAGCATGGTCACGGAGATCGCCAAGGGCAAGACGCTGGACGAAGCGCTGGCCATCACCCGCGAGACCGTGGCCCAGGAACTCGACGGCCTGCCTCCACAGAAGATGCACTGCTCGAACCTGGCGGCCGACGCGCTCCACAAGGCGATAGCCGACTACCGCGAGAAGCACGGCGGGGGGAAGAAGAAGGACGACGGGAAGAGCGAGTAGCGCCTGGACGTGCCGTACGCATTTACGCATTTGAGAGCAGTGCCCGCAGGATTGAAGAACTCCGTCAGAGGGGCTCCGCGCGAGCGGGGCCCTTCCGTTTTGAGGTTGACAGCGGCTCGCGCGTGTCGTAATCGATAGGCTGAACCGAGCGGCACTCAGATGCGATGCGGATCCCCGCCACACTCAAGGAGGAAAGCCATGCAGGAAGCTCCTCAGGGCACGCCGCAGACGACGGCCGCCCCGCAGATGGGAATGAAGCCGTCGCGAGGCGGCGCGGTCCTCACCCTCGGCATTCTCGGCATCGTTATCTGCTTCATCCTTGGCATCATCGCCTGGGTGATGGGCAAGGGCGATCTACGGGAGATGCAGGAGGGCAAGCGCGACCCGTCCGGCGAGCAGCTAACGAAGGCCGGCATGATCTGCGGGATCATCGGCACGATCCTGGGCGTCGTCGGCCTCCTCTGGTGGCTGATCGCCGTCGTCATCATAGGCGGCTCCGGGTTCCTCGGGGCGATGGGCGGCTTCTAGGACGGCGGGACGTGAGAGTGAAGCTGACCAGGGCGGACGAGGCGTACGGCGTTTCCCGGTCGGCGATGATAGCGGGAGCGGCCCTCGTCTCACTGGGGATCCTGGCGGCCGTTCTCGGAAGGCAGCACGCGGGCCCCGTCACCTGTCCGTTCAGGGTGGTGACTGGGCTCCCGTGTCCCACCTGCGGTCTGACCAGAACCGCGGGCCATCTGTTGCGGGGCGAGCTCGCAGCCGCCTTCGGCACGAACCCCCTCGACGCAGCGACGATGCTCTTCGCGGCTCCGCTCATGGTCGGCATGTGGGCGGCCAACAGATTGGGCAGGTGGGCCTTGAGGGTCGAACTCAGCCGCGGTGAGCGGACGTGGGTGTGGCTCGTCACGGGCGCCGCGCTGGCGGCGAACTGGCTCTACGTTCTGACGTCCGGAGTCTGAAGCTGCGGGCGTGGGGCTCGGACGAAGGCGTTCGAGCACAGGCGGGAGGCGCTGACGGCGAAACGACGGGCCCGGGGGCTCACCTGCGCCCTGGGGCTCATCTCGGCGCACTCGCCAGTTCCTTGTAGAACTCCCCGTAGAGGTAGACCCTTCTCACGTAGTCGTTCGTCTGCGAGTACCCGATGTCCTCGACGAAGACGTCGGAGTCGCGTCCTCCCCCGTAGCCCCACCACCGAGGTACGTTGTCGGGTCCGCCGTTGTAGGCCGCGAGGGCGCGGAGCGCGTCCCCGTCGAACTCCTCGAGCTGAACCGACAGGTAGTATGTGCCGAACCGGACGTTCGTCGCGGGATCGAAGAGGTCGTTCGTCCGGAAGCTGCGCTCCCCCAGCCTGCGGGCGATCCACGTGCCGGTCGCCGGCATGATCTGGGAGAGACCCCTGGCACCCACCCACGAGACCGCGTCGGGTTCGAACAGGCTCTCCTGTCTGATGAGCGACAGGAGAAGTTCGGGGTCGACGCCGCGCTCGGCGCACTCGGCCACGACCAGGCCTTCGAAGTGGACGGGGCACATCTTCCTGCGGAGATAGTGGGGCGCATCGCCCAGCGACTCGACGGGCGAAAGCTCCAGGATCCACTCGGCCAGGCCTATGGCGCGCTTATGGAGCCCGGCTCCCTCGTAGTAGCCGATCATGATGTCGAGCATTCTGGGATCAGACCCGAACGAGTCCTCGAGGAGCGACAGCTCCGCCTCGGCCTCCTTCTGCATGTGGAGCGCCATGAAGGCGTCCGCCCGCTGGAACGAGGGGTCTGCCCGCAGCATCCGGACCAGCTGGATCCTCTCGCCCGGGACGTAGACGAGCGGATACCACTCCGCCAGCCACGCGGCGAAACCCTGAAGACCGCTGATCATCCTGAAGGGGTAGCCCATCTGCCCGCGGACGTCGGGCGTCCGGACGGGCATGGGAACGGCCCCGCGTTGCCGCGCGGGCGACGGTCCCGGATCCTCCGCGGGAGCTACCGGGTCCCCGCCTCCGGCCGCTCCTCCTCCCCGGACGCTCCCAAGGAGTTCCAGCGCGCGCCGCCCGTAGTACGAGTCCCGCGCAGAGTCGACCGCCTCCTGGTACCTGGCCGCGGCGCCCTCCGACCCGCCGAGCGCCTCGCGGCTCTTGCCGGCCCAGAAGAACGCCCGCGCCGCGTCCTCGCCCCGGCGCCCGATGGACAGGGCGGCGAAGGCGGCGTCCGCCTCCTCGTAGCGCTCGAGCTTGAAGAGACAGAGCCCCGCTCTGAAGAGCGCGTCCTGCGTTCGCGACGAATCGGGGTGGCGTCGAGCGAGGTCCCCGTAGGACTCGATCGCCTCGTCCCAGCGGAGTTTCTCCTCGAGAAGCCTCGACTTCTCCCACAGAAGCTCTGCCGCGGCCCCCCGCTCGGGGTAGGCGTCCGCGAACGCGTCGTAGGTCTCGAGGCTCGTCTCGAGGCGCCCTGTGACGCGCCTGCAATAGGCGAGCTTGCTCCACGCGAGGTCGAAGTACTCGTCGTCGGGGCCGTACTCGATGACGTCCTCGTAGTCTCCGGCCGCCGATCCGTAGCTTCCCATCCTCTGATGGCTCCGCCCGAGGAAGTAGCTGGCCGCGGAGCGGAGCTCGGCGTCGCTCTCGTGCCTCAGGTAGTACTTGAAGAGGTCGGCGGCCTCCCGATACTTCTTGCGGTTGTACAGAACGAGCCCCTGATGGTACCGGTCCGTGAACGAGCGCGACGAGTTCCTGGCCTCGCGCAGCGCCTCGTATGCGTGAAACGACCGGGGGAACTCGTCGACGGCCGTCGCGAAGCTCTCGAGCGCGGACTCCCGGTCGCCTCTGGCGGCCATGGCGAGCCCTATCTTGTAGTGCGCGCGGGCGCGGTCGTTGTACCCGGAGCGTTCCTTGAGAAGCACGCGGTACCACTGAACGGCGACGTCGCGCTCGCCTGCCGCCATGTGAGCGTCGCCGAGCTGTTCGACGGCCGTCAGGTAGAGCGTCGTGCGCGCCGGCGCGTCCACCACCTCGCGCAAAAGCCCTGTCGCCGTCGCGAACTCGTCTCTCTCCAGATGACACCGGGCAAGACTCATGAGGACGTGGTCGGACAGGAGCGGGGTCTCCTCGAGCGCGGTCGTGTACGCGTCGATGGCGTCGTCCCATCGCTCGGCGCCCTCGAGGGAGCGGGCCATCAGGAACCCGGCCCTTCGGCGACGCTCGGCGAGATACGTCCCGCCTTCGTCGGCTCCGGCCTCGATGAGCGCCAGGACGTCTGCGTATCCGGACGCGGCGCGGGCGAAGTTCCGGTCCTGGAAGGCGGCCGCGGCCGCGGAGTAGAGCGAGTCGACGGCTGCGAGTTCCGAGCCGCTGGCGGAGACGCAGAGAAGCGCTGTCGCGAGAAGTGAGAACGTCAGGAGATTCCTGCAACGAAGCATGTCGGATGGCCACTCGGTATAGGGTTCGCGCGCTCCGAAGGCGGGACCGTCGCGGGCGTCGTACGGCCTGCGGTTCGGCCTTCGGTGCAACGGACGGCTCAGAGACCTGCCTTCTTCACTGCCTGGTTCGCCGCTATCAAGACCGGGTCCCACACCGGCGAGAACGGTGGCGCGTAGCTCATGTCGACCGACGCCAGGTCCCTGACGGACATGCCGGACGACAATCCTGCCGCGACGGTGTCTATCCGTTTCGAGACGCCGTCCTCTCCCACCATCTGCGCCCCCAGCAGTCTGCCGGAGCCTTCCTCGAACACGACCTTGACCCTGAGCGGGCTGCCTCCGGGATACGCGTGCGCCCGAGACGAGGCCGTGATGGAGGACGAGTCGGCCCTGAGGCCCTCCTCGAGAGCCCGCGTCTCCGTGAGACCGGTCTGCGCGACCTCGAGGTCCATGACCTTTGTGACGTTCGTTCCGGCCACGCCTCCGAACCGGATCGTGCCGCCGACCGCGTTCTCGCCCGCCGTTCTGCCCTGCTTGTTAGCGGTCGTGCCCAGCGGGATCCACGTCTTCCTGCCGGTCACGATGTGGGTCGCCTCGCAGCAGTCGCCGGCGGCGAGTATCGACGGCTCGCTCGTCACCTGACGCGCGTCCACCCTGATCGCGTCGGCGACTCCGAGTTCGAGCCCGGCCTCGCGCGCCAGTTCCGAGTTGGGCCGCACGCCGGCCGCCATGAGAACCATGTCCGCCGGAATGCGCTGCCCGCCGGTCATCACGTACGCGACGGATGACGAGTCGTCCCCGCGCTCGAATCCGTCGACGCTCGTGCCCGTCAGGACGCGCACGCCCTTGGAGTGCAGCTCCCGTTCCACAATCTCGCTCATGTCCGGATCGTAGGTGGAGAGCACCTGAGGCAACCGCTCCACGACGGTAACGTCGAGGCCCCTCGCCAGGAACGCCTCCGCCATCTCGAGCCCGACGTAGCCGGCGCCCAGAATGACCGCCGACCGGGCACGGCCTCCGTCCAGGAACGACTTGACCGCATCCCCGTCGGGGAGCGTCCTGAGCACGAAGACGCCGGGCATGTTCGACCCGGGTATCGGTGGGACCACGGCGCGCGACCCAGTCGCCAGAACGAGCGCGTCGTATTCGATGGTCTCGGCCGTCCCGTCGGCGCGGCGGCAGTGGACGGCGCGGGAGCGGGGCTTGACCTCCAGCGCCTCGACCCCCAGCCTCAGGTCGATCCGGCGCTCCCTCCTGAAGAAGTCAGCGTCGTAGACGATGAGGTTCTCTCGGGGTCCGGAGACACCCGCTATGTAGTACGGCAGCATGCACGCCGCATATGAGACGTCCTGCCCGCGCTCCAGCACGACGATCTCGACGTCCGGTCGCACTCGCCTCGCGCGGCTCGCGGCCGAAAGCCCTGCGGCGTTCCCGCCCAGGACCACGAGTCTTCCACCTTCTCTCATCGCTGGCGGCATCCGTCCTTCTCCTGCGGAAGCGGGGCACGTTCTGCCCGTGTTTCGTGGCCGGGTCAGAGCCAATGGTTAGCACAGGCGAACGCCGGAGACAAGGGGACACAGGGTGCACGGGGATACGAGGCGCAGAGGGGCACAAGGTGCAGGGGCGCGAGAGCCGCGGCAAAAAAAGGACCGGGGGAGGCACGAAGCCACCCCCGGTCTGACCGGCACGCCCAGTGAAGCGACCCCTCGCGACACAGTACCGGCCAAAGCGAAGGTCAAGGCGCTGGCCGCTCTTGATGCCTGTCTTCTTGCCCTTCGCAACTTCCGCTCTCACCATGTCTCAGGTCCAGAACGCCTTCGTCCCGAACCGGTATTGAGATGCGGAACTGCCCGGAGGGATTCCGGGAAGAAGGGTCGTGCCGGCGGCATTGGCGTCGCGCGGGGGCGGGATGGATCGGGTGGGTGATTTGCGTCGCTATTCGCGGCTCTTGCGGCACTCCTCGAGCGCCTTGAGGAGACGCTCGTGCACGTCGGACGGCACGCGGTCGGGGCGCTTGTGGCGGTGAAGCGTTATCGTCCGTTCGAAGGTCCGGACGACGCACCTGGCGTCAGAGCAGAACCTGAGGTGCTGCTCGAACTGCAGGACGAGCTCCTCGTCGAGCTCGCCGTCGAAACGAGCAGACAGGCACTCCAGGAACTCCCTGCACTCTTTGATGTCGTCCATCTCCGCCTCTGCCCCTGACCGCTGGGGCTGTGGGTGACGCCCGGCCGGCCCATCGAGACCGACCGGGCACCACCGCCTGTCTCTTTGGATGCGGCTAGTTCTCGGCCGTCGCCGGCTCGAACCGCCCGCCCAGGTGCCTGGCCAGGAACTCCTCGGTCGCGCCGTAGAACTCCAGCCTGTTCTCGGGGATCACGAACCCGTGTCCCTCGTCCTCGAACAGGATGTACTCGACGTCGAGACCCTTCTCCTCCATCGCGGCGACGATCTGCTCGGACTCCGCCTGCTTGACACGAACGTCGTTCGCGCCCTGCACGACGATCATCGGGATCTGGATCTGGTCGACCCTGAAGAGTGGAGAGCGCTCCCTCAGGAACTCCTCCTCCGTCCTCGGGTCGCCGATCCGCGTGTACATGTTCTCGATCATCGTCGCCCAGTACGGAGGGATGGAGTTGATGAAGGTCAGGAGATTGCTCGGACCCATACCGCTTATGGCGCACGCGAAGACGTCGGGCGTGAACGTGGCGCCCACGAGCGCCGCGTAGCCTCCGTACGAGTGCCCGTAGATGGCGATCTTCTCGGGGTCGGCGTAGCCCTGGTCGATCGCCCAGTTCACCGCGTCAAGGAGGTCGTTGTGCATCTTCCCGCCCCATTCCTTGTCGCCGGCGTTGACGAAGTTCTTGCCGTAGCCCGTGGAGCCGCGGAAGTTGACCTGCAGGCAGATGTAGCCGCGGTTCGCCAGGAGCTGCGCCTCGGGGTTGTAGCCCCAGACGTCCCGGGCCCACGGACCGCCGTGGACGTTCAGAACCATGGGCAGGTTGCGCCTCGGCTTCCCCACGGGGAACGTGATGTACCCGTGGATCGTCATGCCGTCGCGCGACGTGAACGAGATGGGCTCCATCTTCGCCAGCTCGTAGTCGCCGAGGTCGGAGCGGTGGTCGAACAGGAACGTGCCGCTCTTCGTGGCGCGGTCGTAGCTCCAGTACGACACCGGACCGTCGTCCTTCATGAACGCCACGACCCACGTGTCGTAGTCGTGGTCGGTGCTGGTCAGACTGAAGTCGCCCTCGTCGAGCGCGGCTATGGCCTCGAAGTCGGCGGCGATCCCGTCATCCAGCACGACCCACTCCGCGCGGTCCTTCGTGTAGCTGACCGCCTGGACCTCGAACGTGTCCGGATGTAGAACGAGGTCGCTCACGTCGTAGGTCGCGTCCTCGGCGACGATCTCGAGCTCCTTCGTCGCGAGGTCGAGGCTGACGAGCCGGCCCGCGTTCACGTTCCTCGAGTCGACCATGAGAAGCGAGCCGCCGTCTCTGCTGAACGTGATCGGGTAGCTCGTCATGTTGTCCTCGGGCCCCCAGGTGAGCAGGGCCTCCCAACGAGCGTCCTCGGAGTCCCGGACGAGCATGTCGTAGCCGCCCGTCGGTGTGGCGGCCACGGCGCCCAGGACCTGAAGGTCGAAGTCCGTCACCCAGCCCACCACGTTGCCCGGGTTGCGCGCGGCCATCGTGAGCTCGCCCGACGCCAGGTCGAGCCTGTAGACGTCGTGCAGGCGCTCGTCCTGCTGGTTCATCGTGATGACGATCGTCTCCGGGTGGTGCTTGCTGACGTCCACGATGCGGACCTGCACGTTCTCGAACGGCGTCAGGTCGCGCTCTTCCCCGGTCTCGAGATCGACGTCGTAGAGGCGCCAGTTCTCGTCGCCGCCCTTGTCCTGCAGATACATGATGCGGGCGTCGTCCTGCGTCCAGAAGTACCTGAAGATGCCGCGGTTGGTGTCGCGTGTCACGACCCGGTCGTCGTCCTCCCCGACCGTCTTGACCCACACGTTGAGCACGTCGTCCTGCGGCGCGACGTAGGCCAGACGCGTGCCGTCGGGCGAGAGCCGCGCTCTCATCTTCTCGGGATTGCCCACGAGCACGGTCCTGGGTATGAGCTGGGTGTCGCTCGAGCCGCAGGACGCGATGAAGATGGCGGTCCCTGCCAGGAGCGCGACCAGAGCCACCGTCGCGATGAGCCTCCGTGAGTTGCCGAACATCTGCCTTCCCCCTCTTGTTCCGGCCGGAGCCGTCTCCGACCTCGTCAAACGTGAGTCTCGGAAGATCCTCTCGCGAAGTAGTCGGTCAGCCTCTCTCTCAAGAAGAGTCGCGCCCTGTGCAGGCGCGATTTGACCGCGGGGACCGACAGGCCGAGAACGCTGGCCGTGTCGTCTGTCGAGAGGCCGTGGATGTCTCTCAGAACGAATACGATCCTGTTGTCTGGCTGAAGCTCGTTGATGTGCGCCGTCAGAACGTCGTTCAACTCCTCATTCATGAGGTCGGCGCGCGGGTCGGTCGTCCAGTCGGGCACGTCACGCTGGATCTGGTCCTCACCGACCTGAACCGGACTGTCGAGCGAGACGGTCTCCAGCTTCTTCTTGCGGATGCGCATGAGGCACGCGTTGTAGGCGATCCTGTAGAGCCAGGTGGAGAACCTGGCCTCCTGTCGGAAACCCGGCAGCGCCTCGAAGGCCTTCATGAAGACCTCCTGCAGGCAGTCCTCGGCGTCCTCCGGGTTGCCGAGCATCTTAAGGCACAGACCGTAGATCTTGCCCTCGTGCCTGACGACAAGCTCGCCGAACGCGTCGCCGTCGCCGGCCTTCGCCTTCACTACAAGATCCGTGTCCGTGTAGACGTTCTGCTCGCCCATCCAGCCTCGCAGGAACGGGGGCCTGCGCCGGTGTCTTGGTCCGACTAGTACCAGTCACCGCTCGCGGAGCCCGCGCCGAACTCCTCGCGCGCTATCTGCTTCACAAGCCTGGGCACGACGCTACTTAGGATCTCCGTGGACTCGCCGGTGAGCCGTACGCTTCTGCCCATCTCGATAGCGTATATGGATATCTCGAGGGGGACCTTCGACCCGCGCGCGTCGCCGCGCTCCAGCACGGCGCGGTACTCGTGCCCGTCGTGAAGGTCCGACCGCACGGTCATCTCCAGGTCGCCAAGACCCAGCTTCCTGAGCTCACCCACGTCCCCCTCCCCGCTGCGAACCGAGTCCACGACGACGACCTTGTCGTATCCGGCGGCCAGCTCGAAGAGGTCAATGTCCGCGCCCGGCGACTCTATGATGTCGACGTCGGGGTCGCCCAGCACGGCGTGCAGCTCGCGAGCGACCTGCAGGCCGACGCGCGCGATGTCGCCGGCGCGATCCCCCAGTCCCAGAATGAGTGACCTCAAGCAAACCCCCGCTCAGAATTGATGCGGCGCCCGAGAAGACAGACGTCGCGGCGTGTACCGGACCGATTCCCGCGGTCCGGACGAGACGCGCGGCGTGGGCACGAAGCCCAGCGTCAAAACGGAACGTCCAGCGTCTTCCCGGCCAGGTCCTGACGACGGTACTCCGGGAGCAGGATCGGAGCGACCCTCTCCTTGCGAATCCCCGCCTCCTTCAGCTCGGACACGAAGGCCTTGAGATGCTCAAGCGTTATCTTCCCGGGCGCCTTCATGCCGGCCGCACGCTCGGCCGCAGCCGCCCCGGCTCTCTTGCCGAACACCACGACGTCGAGAAGCGAGTTCCCCATGAGCCGGTTCCTGCCGTGGATTCCTCCGGAGATCTCGCCGGCCGCGTAGAGGTTCTTGACCTCGGTTTCGGTGGACTCGTCGATGACGAGACCCCCATTCTGGTAGTGCTGCGTAGGATAGACCAGGATCGGCGTCTCCGACATGTCGATGCCGAATCTCTGGTACTGGCGGTACATCGCCGGGAGGCGCTTCTTGATGGTCCCCTCGCCGTGAATCACCTCGATGATGGGTGTGTCGAGCCAGACCGCGCAGTATCCCGAGGGAGTCTCCACACCCTTCTCGCGGTCCTTGCACTCCTTGATGATGGCAGCCGCCTCCACATCACGTGTCTCGAGCTCATAGATGAATCGGTCGCCGTCCTTGTTGACCAGCTGGCCGCCGAGACTCCTGACCTTCTCCGTGACGAGCTGTCCGAGGAGCTGTTCCGGATACGCGGCGCCGGTCGGATGGTACTGAATCGTGTCCATGAAGACCAGGGACGCTCCCGCGCGGTAGCCCAACACCAACCCGTCTGCCGTCGCCCCATAGTGGTTCGTGGTAGGGAATCCGTTGACGTGCAGCCGCCCCGCCCCACCGGTAGCCAGGATGACGGTCTTGGCGCGCACGATCTGGTACTCGCGGGTCTCCAGGTTGTACAGAATGGCGCCGGTGACGTTCTCGCCGTCGGTCAGGAGCTCGTATACGGCAGCGAACTCGATGACCGGGATCTTGCGATTGAGGACCTCGTCCTTGAGGGTCTTCATTATCTCGCCGCCGGTGTAATCACGAGCCGCGTGCATCCGCTTCCGCGATGTGCCTCCGCCGTGGATCGTGACCATCGTTCCGTCAGGGGCCTTATCGAACATCACGCCGAGCTTCTCGAGCCACGCCAGGACGTCCGGCGCGTCTATGACAAGAGCCTCGACGAGATCGGGGTCGTTCAGATACCGTCCACCGCCCATCACGTCCAGGTAGTGTATCGCCGGCGAATCGGTCGGCTTGTCCGCCCCCTGAATCCCGCCCTGCGCCATGACCGTGTTCGCATCTCCCAGCCTGAGCTTCGTCGTCAGCAGCACGTTCGCACCTTGCTCCTGCGCCACGAGCGCGGCCGCAGCGCCGGCCCCACCACCACCCACAACGAGGACATCGACATCGTGGTCCACGTCGGCCAGGTCGAAGTGCCACGGATCGATCACGCTGTACGCCTCAAAAATGTCGGCGAACTCGTGCGGCGTGAGCGAGCCCCTGGACGGCCCCACCTTCAGCGTCCTGAAGATCGACTCGACGTAGTCTGGGTGGAACATCTCAAGGAGCTCGACCTTCTCAAGCGGATCGAGGAGAGGCAGCTCCTGACCCCGCCTCGCCTCACGCGTCTCCTCGACGCGCTTCATCGACTTCAGCATCTCCGGGGAGTAGTACACCTAGCGTCCTCCTAGTCGTCCGTCTCTATCTCTCTGGCGTCGTATAGCACCGCGAGTTCTCGTTCGTTCATCTTCTTGAGGCCACCGATCTCGGCATCGAACTTGCCCTTCTTGACCGCGGAGACCATCCCCTCCAGATCCTTGGCCTTCGGGGCGATGTGCCGCGAGTAGAGTCGCCGGCAGAGGAGCGCCACGTTGTACTGGACGATCTCGGCCGGACAGCGCGCGGCGCAGAGCCCGCAGAGGAGACAGTCGAACGACAGGTCGGCGGCCTTCGCGATGTCGCCGCGGAGAGCGGCCTGTATGTACTCCATCACCTCGATGTCCTGAGGGCACGCCTTCGTGCAGGTGTTGCAGGCGAGACAGCGGAAGACCTCGGGGTAGAGCCTGAGGACCGACTCGGACGTCGGAGGAAGCTCCTCGATGTCGTAGATCGCCTTGTTGCCCGGGAAGAACGGGATCTCGGTCAGGTACATGTCGTCCTGCACGACCTCCTGGCAGGCGAGCCCGACCTTCAGACGATAGTCGTCGCTCGTTCTATAGACGGTGCCGCACGCGCCGCAGAAGGCTCCCCTGCAACCGCACCCCCTGACGAAGCGATAGCCGGCGTACTCCATCGCCTTCATGATGGTGAGCTCGGCAGGCACTTGGTAGCGCTTGCCCATGATGAAGACAGGGATCATCTCCGTCTCGATGTTTTTTGCTGCCTCAGCCATTTCATACCTCGTAGGGATCTATCCGTTCGCGCGGCCCGGTGGCCGCGATTCACTCAATGCTCATGCTCCGCTGGCGCTGAGGAGGCCCTTCTCCTCCAGCAACCCGCGGGCGTTGTCGTTGTTCAGGTCGAAGCGCGAGACCTCGGCGTCGAGGCCGAGGGCCACGGCCAGCAATTGCGAGAAGTAGTAGACCGGGATCTCGCCGAGGCTCGGGTCCACCTCGCGCAGCGCCGCCTGCTTGCGCTCCAGATTGTAGTCACACATGGGACAGGAGAGGGCGAGGGCGTCGACCCCGGCCTTGACCGCCGAGCCGAGGACCGTGGCGGAGCGCTTGAGCCCCTGCTCGGGGTTGATCAGGCTCTCGTAGGAGCCGCAACACTCGAGGGCGGCGGAGAAGGTGGTCGGCACCGCGCCGAGGG
>JBDRIO010000019.1:0-42197 GCA_043815815.1 Candidatus Eiseniibacteriota bacterium
TACCCGGGCGGCAACTTCGGGATGACCGACGCTTCCGGCCACTTCCAGATCGACGGTCTCTACACGGCGACGTACTCGGCCCAGGCAACGATGGACGGGTGGTCCGTGGGCCAGGTGACGGGCATCGCCGTCGCGGAGGGCTACATGACTCCGGGCGTCATGATGATGCTCTACCCGGTGACGGAAGGTGAGACGTGCGAGTCTCCGGCGCTCGCCATCCCCGACAACACTCCGGCCGGCGTCTACGACACGTTCACGATGGTCGACGAGCTCGACATGACGGACGTCGAGATCTATCTGAACCTGACGCACACGTACATCGGCGACCTGATCGTGGAGGTGACGTCCCCCGAGGGGACGACGGTGCGCCTGCACAGCCAGACGGGCTCCGGCTCGGACAACATCATCGGCTGGTACGACTCGGAGCTCGCGGTCAACGGTCCTGGCGCTCTCGCGGACTTCGCGGGCGAAAGCTCCGCCGGTGAGTGGGAGATCTGGGTGAGCGACAACGTGGGCGCCGACACGGGCGTTCTGAACACGTGGTGCGTGCACGTGTACGGCGGGGGAGCGACCGACGTTCCTGACGAGAGCGGCGTGCTCCCGTCTCGGTGCGTCCTTAAGGGCGTCTCTCCGAACCCGTTCAACCCGACGACGGAGGTGAGCTACGGCCTTCCGAACTCGGGCCACGTTGCTCTCAAGGTGTACGACGTGACCGGCCGTCTTGTGCGTACGCTCGTGGACGGAGAGAAGGGCGCGGGTTACCACACTGAGATGTGGGACGGGCGCGACGACGGAGGCGCCGAGGTGGCGTCGGGCGTCTACTTCTGCCGGATGGAGTCGGCGTCGTTCCGCGATACCGCCAAGATGGTGCTGCTCAAGTAGTGACGGAGCCCCTCGCCCGACGGGCACGTGTCCGTCTGGCAGGGACTCCTGACACTGACGTGACGGCGACCGCCCCGGGGCTCTCCCGGGGCGGTCTCTCGTGGCGGGGACCCGCGGGGGCCTCCGCAGGACGCGGTGTGCGAGGAGCGCCACGCGAGGAGAGAGGGCGCCCCGCGCATCGCGCGCGGGGCGTCTTCGTGCGCCACCCCTTCCCGTCGGGCCGGTCCGGGAGTGGCCCTAAGAGCAGGCGCGGACGAGATTTCTCAATGACAAGTTGCAAGTATGTGGTATAATTAATGCAGATGGACCAGAAGGACCTCATGAGGCGCCCGGGCATCTAAACGCGCAGGCGTCCCTCGGGGCGTGTTAGAATATTGGATCAGTACTCGTGGGCGGCCCCCCGCCGCGCTGCGGACAACCATACCTAGCCTCACCTGAACGGAGGTGTGTTGTGGGCAGAGCGAGCCTCGCAGTTCTCGCGTTCATCATGGTCTCCTTTTCCCTCGCCACGGCCGAGGTCGTGACGCTCGATGCGTCGCTGGATGGGCACGCCGTAGAGCTCATCGAGTCGTCGTTCGAGAGGACCGTCATAGAGTACGAGGTCGGCGCGTTCACCACGGCGCCGGTCGACATCGACGGGGAGACATATCAGAAGATCATCCTTGGCGGCGAGAGCAGCACGTATGAGCGGGGGCTTCCCGAGCTTCCCGACGTCGCGCGCAGCATCATCATCCCCGACGACGCGGAGATGGAGGTGCGCGTCGTTACATCGCACTACGTCGACATACCGGACGTGATGGTGGCTCCGTCCAAGGGCGTCATCACGCGCAACATAGACCCGGCGACGGTTCGCTACTCCTTCGATCCGACCTACGCGGTGGACGCCTGGTATCCGGGCGAACTTGCCTACGCGCGCGAGCCATACATCATGCGCGACGTGCGAGGGATCGTGGTCGTGGTGAACCCCTTCCAGTACAACCCGGTCACGAAGACGCTCCGCGTCTACGACCACCTCGTGCTGGAGGTCGTGCCGGTCGGTCCGGGCGTCACGAACGTGCTGACGCACCGCCCGGGCGAGGGAGTCGTCGACGAGTTCAGGCGCATCTACGAGCGCCACTTCCTGAACTACGGCTCCATCCCTGCGGCGCGCTACACGTCCGTCGGTGAGGTCGGCAATATGCTCGTCATCGCGTACGACAGCTTCATGACGAACATGCAGGCCTTCGTCGACTGGAAGAACCAGATGGGCGTCCCTTGCGAGATGGTGAGCGTCACCACCGCGGGCTCGAGCGCGAGCAACATCCAGACGTACATCCAGAACTACTACGACACGAACGGCATCGCCTTCGTCCTCCTCGTTGGAGACGCGGCGCAGATCCCGAGTCTCTCGGCTGCGGGCGGCGCTTCCGACCCGAGCTTCTCGCTCGTGGCGGGCGGCGACAGCTACCCCGACATCTTCGTCGGGCGTTTCTCCGCGGAGAGCACGCCCCAGGTCGACACGCAGGTGCTCCGCTCGGTCGAGTACGAGAAGCTCCCGCAGGCGGGGGGCGCGTGGTACCACAAGGGCACCGGCATCGCGTCGAACCAGGGTCCCGGTGACGACAACGAGTACGACAACGCCCACATGGACAATATCCGCACCGACCTTCTTGGGTTCACGTACACCGAGGTCGATCAGATCTACGATCCGACGGCGACCGCCGCGATGGTCTCCACCGCGGTGAACGACGGCAGAAGCGTCATGAACTACACCGGACACGGCTCGACGAACGCGTGGAGTTCCTCCGGGTTCTCGTCGACCAACGTGAACGCGCTCACGAACGACAACATGCTTCCGTTCATCTGGAGCGTGGCGTGCGTCAACGGAGCCTTCACGAGCGGCACGTGCTTCGGCGAAGCGTGGCTGCGCGCCACGAACGGCGCGGAGCCGACAGGGGCCATCGGGGCATACATGTCGTCGATCAACCAGTCCTGGAACTCGCCGATGTGCGCGCAGGATGAGATGGTCGACCTCCTTGTGGCCGGCGCCAAGCGGACGTTCGGCGCCCTGTCGTTCAACGGCAGCTGCCAGATGATCGACGAGTACGGATCAGACGGCATCGACATGTTCAAGACGTGGCACATCTTCGGCGACCCGTCACTCAGGGTCCGCACGGACACGCCCTCAGCCATCTCGGTCATCCACGACGACAACATCGACCCGATCGCGACGACGTTCGACGTCACAGTGACGGGCGAGGAGGGCGCGCTCTGCGCACTCTACTACGACGGCGTGCTCTACGGCTCCGCTTTCACGAACGGCTCAGGGGTCGCCACCATCAACGTCAGCTCGACACCTCCGACCGACGTAGACCTCACTCTCACGGTCACGTCGTTCAACGGACTTCCGTACTTCGGCACCGTTCACGTCGGACAGGCGTACGTGCCGAACGTCGACGCCACGCCCACCTACTTCGACTTCGTGCTCGAGCCCGACGAGACGGACGCAGCGACTCTCTACATCGGCAACGTGGGCGAGCCCCTCTCGGTGCTGCACTTCGATCTCGAGATCGTCGACGCCAGCACTCCCAGGAGCCTCACCGGGTCCGACGTCTCGGTGTCCCCGGTGAACTACGGACCGGGCGAGACCATCGACTTCGTCTACTCGATCTACAACGGAAGCACCGACGACGAGTGGGTGACGGACGCGACGCTCGACTTCCCGACAGGTGTGACCGTAGTCTCCTGCACGGACTTCCAGGTCTCGACCCGGACGCTCACGTGCGACGGGACGACGGGTGATGGCGTGACCGTCGGCTGGTCCGGTGTCGGTTCGTCGAACGTCATCTATCCGGCAGAGACCGCGGTCTCGACGATCAGGCTGACGATAGACTCCGGCTTCGCGGGCGACCTCGACGTCGGCTACACGCTCGACGGCGACGGATGGGGGAGCGCGCCGCACTCAGTGAGCGGCACCGTGACCACGTCCCCGCCCGCCGGTCCGACGGTCACTCTGACCACGCCGGACGGCGGAGAGGTCTGGGGCATCGGGGAGTCGCACAGCATCGGGTGGAGCTGGACGGGCTCGTTCGGCTACGTCTCCCTCGATTGCTCGACGGACGACGGGGCGACGTGGAGCTCCATCTCGTCCTCGACGGAGAACGACGGCGGCTATCCCTGGCTCGTGGACGCGGGCGTGTCGACCGAGTGCCGCATTCGGGTGACGGGCCTGACGACACCCTCCATCGACGACGCGAGCGACGGGCAGTTCGCAATCTACCAGCCCGTCACGTGGCTCACGGCCGTGCCGATGTCGGGCGACGTGGACTCAGGTCTCGACGAGCAGGTCGTCATCACGGCGGACGCCACGGGGCTTCCCGAGGGCGACTACTTCGCCGACATCCACATCGACTCGAACGGCGGGGCCCGGATCACGGTCCCGGTGGCGCTGCACGTTCAGGCGACGGGCGTCGAGGACGATCTCCCGAGAGTCTCGGTCCTGTACGGCAACTACCCGAATCCGTTCAACCCGAAGACCAGGATCGCGTTCGCCCTGCCGACCGCCGGCCCAGCGCGCGTGCTCATCTACAACACGAGCGGAAGGCTGGTCCGGACCCTCGTCGACGGAATGGTCGACGCGGGACCGCGCACGGTGGAGTGGGACGGGAGAACGGACGCAGGCTCTGAAGTTGCGTCGGGCGTGTACTATTACAGCCTCGAGGCTGCCGGGCGCGAGCTCGGCGGCAGGATGGTCCTGCTCAAGTAGGGATCGTCCGGCACGACAGTCGGCGCTCTTCGCGCGCCAAGAGAGAAGGGCCGCCCGCGCGAGCGGGCGGCCCTCTTCTTTGTGGGGAGCAACTTCCCTGGGAGCGAACTCCGGCCACCGGACGACCGCGGGCTTCCTCACGCGCGTTCTGCGCCCCCAGATCGTTCCACGTCAACGCATGATCGCGAGCTTCCTCGTCCGCGTGCCGCTCCCCGCGTCGAGCATGATGAGATAGACGCCGGAGCCGACCGGGAGCCCGCGCGAGTCCAGCAGGTCCCACCCGACCGCGTGCGGTCCGGCCGGGAGGTCGCCCGAGACGAGCGTTCGGACCAGCCTCCCGGCGGGCGAGTAGACCCTGAGCGCGACTGGCCCCATGGACGGAGTGGAGAACGAGAGGACCGCGGCGTCAGCGGCGGGGTTGGGGAACGGGCGACCCAGAGCGGTCGACGTCCCGCCCGCGGGAGGCACCCAGGTCGGATTCCCGTTCGCGGTCGTGACCGTCATCGAATCGACGGTGGCGTTCCCGGCGGCGTCCGTGGCCGTGACGCGGATGACGAAGTCCGCGTCGGGGAGCCAGGTCGTGTCCCAGGCCTGGGCGAGGTCCGAGGTCTCGTAGACCTCGTTCCCGTCCGAGTTCGTGATGATGTGGTAGAACTCCCGGTAGTCGTAGTCGCCCTGCGTGGCGCAGGTCCCGTCCTGCTTGTACAGGAGCCCCACGAGGAACGGGTCGATGGGCCCTCCATAGTAGGTGTCGAGCAGCATGTCGAAGTTGACCGCCAGCTTGTCGTCCACGACCGGGAACTCCGGGTGTCCCACGGGGTAGATGGTGTAGCGGATCTCCTGCACGCTGCAGACCCAGTTCGTCTGGACCCGGTCGCCCACGTGGGCGATGATGTCGACCGAGCCCACGAGCGCGTCGGGCTCGAGATAGCTCGACGTCTGGTTGGAGCAGAACGCAAGAAGGTCCGACCCCCTAGCCGGTTCGAACACCGGCGCCTCCGTCTCGCCGTGCACGTCGAAGTCGATGTGCGGGTTGTCTATTGAGTCCCAGTTCCCGTACCACTGCGCTCCCGTGTCCTCGAGCCTCACGAAGTGGACGTGATGGAAACCGGCCACCGGCCACTCCACGAGGTCCCCGAGATACTCGCCCGGCAGCACCGTGTCGCCCACGCTCACCGTGATCGTCGGCTCGTCCAGATGAGCGTAGAGGTATCCCGTGCTCGTGCCGCTCGTGTTCGAGTCCGACAGAGCCACGCGCCAGTGCCACTGGGCCGAGGTGGTCAGGACGGCCTTGACGTAGCCGCCGGCCACGGCGTACACGGGCTGCCCCGCGGCGCCGAGCACGTCCACGCCGGGGTGTAGGTAGGGACTGCCCCCGTAGTCCTGGTACTCGCCGTAGGTGTTCCCGACGTCCTGCTGAGCGTCGGGGGCCAGCGGCCAGGGATTGCCCCGCAGCGCAGCGCCGCGTCCGTCCACGCCGGGATGACGCGGTATCGCCCGCGACGGCCCGGACCTGCGGGCGACGACGAGTCCCCTATCGTCCAGTTCGACGATCGCTCCTGAGAACGTGCTCCCGTCCGTCCGCCGGGTTCCCACCGCGATGCCGTCTCGAGTGACGGCGAGGTCGCGGAGAGCCTCGTCGCGTTCGCAGGAGAACATGGTGTGCGAGCCGCCGTCCGCGTCGATGCGTCGGAGAGAACGGCTGGAGAGCACGAGCGCCGAGCGCCCGTCATGCGTGAACGCGACGCGCAAGGGTCGCTCGGAGAGAACCGTCCGCGACTCCCGTGCGCCCGGCCACAAGACCGAGATCCCGAAAGCCCCGTCCGCGAGTGGCGCGTCGGTCGGCACGCCCGCGAGCGCTCCTTCATCAGAGACCGCGAAGGGGAGAAGCCTGGGGTGCGACGCCGCCTCGAGCGTCGTGAGGTCGACGGTCGTGAGTCCGCCGCGCGAGAGATACGCGAGGATCCTCCCGTTGGGCGACAGCGTGGGGCTCGCGAGGTCCCAGGCCTGCTCCGTCCATACCGTGTTCCCTTCGAGGTCGAGCACCTCGACCGTGGCGCGTAGCGCCCGCGTCTCCGGACGCCGGACGGCGACCACGAGTCCCAGGTCAGACACGAGGAACGCCTCGCCGAGAGCCGCGATGTGATGTGTGATCCCCTCGGGGCCGGTGACGACAACGCGGGCCGAGAACGGGTTCGCGGGGCCGTCCTCGACCTCGACGCGCCACGTGAACTCTCCGGAGACCCGCGGGCCGTCCGAAGCCAGCGTCCCCTGTGGGCTGACCGACACTCCGAAGCGCTCGGGGACGTCGGTCGTAGTTGTCGCCGCCGCGGGCGCCGCCGTGACGGTCGCCGTCATGACGATCGCCGCCGCAAGAGAGAGGAGCGCCGCGGCCAACCGGACTGTGCGTGTTATCACGTGGGTCTCCTTGCGTGGGTCTCGTCGCGCGTACCTGCTCGTCCGCTCGCTCACGCCGTGCCCCGGGAAGACGATCGCCGGCCGTCGCACCAGGTGGCGGTCGGGCCGGCGATCCGTTGTGTCCATCTCCTGCGCAGCGCCTTCCGGCTCACGCGCGAGCCGCGAGGCGAGCGCTCTGCCGGGCTACCGCACCAGGATCATCTTCCTGGACGCGGCCCTGGAGCCCGCTTCGATCCTGTAGAAGTACATCCCGGCCGAAACGTCGTTCCCGGCCGAGTCGCGGCCGTCCCACGTGGCCGCGTGCCACCCGGTCGGCATCTCGTCGTTCAGCACGGTGGCGACCTTCCGCCCGGCGACGTTGTAGACGTCGATCCGCACGTCCGAAGGAGCCGGCAGTCCGAACGCTATCGTCGTGCCCGAGCGGAACGGGTTCGGGTAGTTCTGCCTGAGCGCGAACGCGAGAGGCAGCTCGCCCTCTTCTATCCCGGTCTGGCTCAGGTCGAGAACCAGCGTCACGACGTCCCACGTGTCATACCGGCTGCCCGTGGATATCGTGATGTCGAGTTCGACCGTGTCGTCGGACGGCAGTCCGGCGATCGTCAGCACGAACGGCGACGCGGAGTTGTCGCCCGTCCCGCTTCCCGGAATGCTCCCGAACGAAGCGGTCCCGTCGTCGATAGTCACGTCCGGGTCGGTCGTCGTGAGCGTCGCCGACACCGACGGGGCCGTGGCGCTCAGGCGGTTCTCGAGCGTGACGATGAGGTCGAGCGTCTCGAGGGGCTGCGCCAGACCGTCGTCGTTCCCGGTCGCCGAGTCGTCGACGGTCATGTCGTCCACGACGAGCCAGATGTCCGGGGCGTCCGGGGGCTCGGTCGTGAACTTGACCGCCAGGCCGTCAGCCACAGGCGCCGCGTTGGCGTCGTAGGTGCTGTTGTAGACGTACTGGATGCCGTCATTCTGCGCCGGGTTCTCGATACCCATCGTCATCGAGTAGACGAACGCGGCGTCCTCGTACTGATAGACGATGATGCCGTCGCCGGACGTCGTCGGGTAGTAGACCGGGTCGTAGAGGATCACCTCGAACGTCTCTGGGTTGGCGCCGCCGTAGTGGACGCACGCGTCGAACTGGATGATGTAGCGGTGGTTCGCGCTGTCGTACCACTCGTAGACGTCTCCCGCGTCGCTCGGGTCGAGGTCGTCCCAGAATGGGGCGATCATGGCGTCCGGCCCGTGGGTGTTCGGGATCGACGAGTTGTCGCCGAGCCTGTAGTCCTCGTTGCCCATCGCCAGGAAGCCGTTCGAGCAGGCGGTGATCTGGGAGTAGCTGCTCCCGTAGTACTGGAACGTGAACGGCAGGCTGATCACGGCGACCTGCGCATCCTCGTCAGTGATCGCCGCTATCTTCGTGCCCACGCCCACGAGCTCTACCCAGGAATACGTCGGAGCCTGACCGGTCGCGACGTCGGTGTGGTCGTACGCGTAGTACCCGTACGTGTCGGGTCCACTGGGACCGGCCGTGGCCGCTCCGCCCAGCGTCAGCGTGAGCCCGACGTCCTGCGCGTGCGTGTAGGTGCCGCCGTCACCGGACGCGGACAGCACCAGAGAGGCCTCGTGTCCCGGAGGGGCGCCGGGACTCACGCTCACCCGGAACGAGTTGGCGGAGCTAGAGGCGCTACCGCTCGCTGCTATCGTGCCGAAGTAGCCGTCGGCGTCGGTCACGGCGACGTACGCGTCGCTCGTCGTGAGCGACCCCGCGACCTCGTCGAGCCCGACCGGCCCGTCATTGTCCAGCGTGATGGTCACCCAGGCCGTCTCGCCGCTCTCGAGCACGCCGTCACCGTCGCCCCACGGAGCGCCGTCTCCTATGGCGGCCCCGGAGTAGGCGAGTTCGGCGGCCGCGACCGTGATGTTCGGGACGAGCACGGTCCACGTCGGCCTTGCGGCGTCCGTCGCGGCCACGGTCAGACCGATGCCGTGGTCGTTCGGGCAGGCGTCCGACACGTGGAACTCGAAGGGGTCGGGGTTCGTGACCGTCGCGCTGCTCGCGATGGCGCCGTACGTGTCGGTCGAGTCCACCAGAGCGACGTAGGCGTCGATCTCCTCCAGGACCCCGGTCACACCGACCGCGGTCTCGGGACCTGAGTTCAGGATCCCGACCGTCAGGAGGATGGTCTCGCCGGGGTTCACCAGCCCGTCGCCGTTCCCGGACGTGGCGTCGTCGATGGCGTGACTGCCGTACTCGAGATACGAACCGCTCGGGACGATCTCCGCGTGGCCCTCGTACGGATAGAGGTTGTGGCCCGTCACCGTGATCCACACCGTGTCCGCCGTCGACGGGTTGATGGGCAGCGTCGCTATGCCGGACAGGTCCGTGAGGCCCGACGCGTACACCTCGCCGGGCACGTAGGCGCAGACCAGGACCTTGCTCACCGGGTTGCCGCCCTGCTCGACCTCAACGACCAGGTTCGACGAGCCGGTCGGGACCGATGCGGGGTGCGTCACCGTCAGCGTCTGCGGCGTCATGGTCCAGACGTCGAGCTCGGGGTCGCCCTGCGTGTTCCATCCCTCGTACTCGTCCTGGTCTCCGTAGAGCTGGAAGACGGCGAGCTTGCCGTTGTTGAGCGCAGTGGAGAGCGTGTACAGCCTGAGGTTGAAGATCGCGCTGTAGAAGTTCTGGTTCACGCAGCTCCGGAGGTGCGCGCCGTGAGAGACGATCTCGTAGGTCGCCACGAAGCCGACGGAGCCCTTCGGGTTGGCCACCGTCCCCGCGCGCATCCACGTCTCGCAGGGGTAGCCGTCGGACCAGTAGCTTCCCGTGCCGCAGGTCGCCGACATGACGACCGGGAGCTTGTAGTTCGGGCTCGTGCTGTTGGGGTTGCAGTCGAAGGGCGACCACCAGTTCGATACGCCCTGTCCCCGGTAGTTGACGAAGGCCCTTCCGTCCGTGACGGCGGCGTGGGTGTCGTTGTAGTCGTCGCCGTTCTTGCGGAAGAGCGTGTCTACGTGGACGAACCCCCCGGCTATCATGAGGTCATAGGCGTGCCACGTGTCCTCGTAGTACGTGGCGTCGGAGCTGTCGTAGTCGTCCCTGACCATGAGACAGGCGCTCCGGAACCAGTCGGGGTCGCTCATATCGGGGTCCCTCTTGTAGCCGAGGGTCTTCGCCACGAGCAGCTCGCAGTCGGCCACGCTGTCGCAGGAGAACCTGCCCAGGTCGACGTCCACGAGGTAGTCCGAGCCCGAGAGCTTCGCGTAGTAGTCGTCGCCCTCGCTCCCCGTCGGCGTCTGCTCCGTGTCTCCGACCAGAAGAACGAACTCCGGCGGAGCGCTCCACGTGTTGTAGGCGTTCTGGATGTAGGTCTTGATCGCCGATGACGACGAGCCGATGACCGACAGCTTCGCGATCTCGACCTCCATGCCCCTCTTGTGCTTCCACTCGGCGAGCGGAAGGATCGTCGAGTAGTAGTTGTCGTGCGTGATGATGACGTACTTCCCGCTTCCGTCGCTCTCGTAGCGGGTCTTCACGTGGTCGTAGTTGGCGATGGCGTTCTCGTAGATGGGTCTGAAGGCGCGCGTCCCCGGCCGCCTGGACGTGAGGGCGTTCACCGCCTCACCGACCCCGTACTCGAACTCGACGACGGCGCGCTTGAGCACGCGGATCTCGTCGGTCACCGCGTTGTAGCGCACGGGGTGGACGCGGAGAGGGACGACCCTGTAGTCCCTCATGATGGCCGGGTCGTCGGTGCGCACGGCGCTCGCGGGAAGGAACGCGTCGCGCGCATAGGCCTCTTCGTTCACGAGGACGGCAGCGCCCGGCTCTGCGTTCGGGTCAGGCACCGGCGGAAGCTCGTAGCCGCTCCACGTGCCGAACTCCTCTTCGAGCACACGCATCTGAACGCCTGCCGTCGGCGGCACCGCGATGAGCGTGGCGGCCACCTGGAGGAGAGGCTCACCCGGCTCGCCGAAGGGACTGCCGCCGGGGACGCCCACAACGTCAAACGTCCGCTCGCCTGACGCGACCTTCCACGAGACGAAGTCGGGGACCAGGATCTCCACCACGGTGTGGAGCTGGTCGGACTCGATGACGTTGAACTCGATCGACGGCGCGGCGTCTGCCGCACCGGCAAGCTCCGCCTGAGGAGCGGCGCTCGTGCTTCCCCCGCTCAGGACGAGCAGGCATGCGATGGCGGTGAAGACCGTCGCGACGGTCCCTGTAACGCGGGCGGGGCTTGCAGGCATCAGAGCCTCCTCACTGAACCTTTCCTGTCCGCTGACTTCTTCTCTCTAGCGCACGCAACACGTGTCGAACGGTCGCGCGGGACGTCGCACCGTCGCCCCGAGGCACAAGACGACGACACCGCGCTTCCGCGCGGGAGCCTGACAAGCGACCGGGCCCCGGCCGTGCCGTGAGCCCGGTCGTATCTGTCACATACACCTTATCTTAGCACATTTTGCTGGGTTTGTCTATGAGGCATTCCAGGCGGGTATTCGATGACGCCAGGGGCGGGGTCTACCCCGGCAGGCCCCCCGCGAGGAGCGCGTTCAGGACGAGCCCGATGGCGAACGGCACCACGACGTAGGTGGCGGCCATGGCTACGACGGCCCGGCGCCCGAGGACGGCGGCCAGGAGAGGTATCGAACCGACGCAGATCCCGGTGCTGGCGAGCGCGAATGCGACCGCGTGCCCGACGCCCAGACCCATGCCGACCAGGGGCGCCGATATGAGTATCTCCTCGCCGCCGCACATGTTGACCGGGAGACCCACGAGCACGGCCGCCGCCATCGAGAGCACGCCGGGACGCAGGAACGCTGCCACCGATTCGGCGGGGAGGAGGGCGGTGAACGCGGCGCCCACCACGACCCCGTAGAGAGCGTAGCGGATGAGACCCGACAGGGTCGACATTCCCGCGTCAAGCGCTGACCCGCCCGAGCGCGCGGGGACCTCCGGACGCGCCTCCCCGTCGTTCCGCAGAGCCCCCCGGCCGGCATCCTCCCAATCGCTCCGCCGCGCCGCCCGCCCGGCATCCTCCCCGTCGCCTTGCCGCGCCGTGGCGTCGCTCTGCACTCCGCTGTCGGAGCGTCCCTCCGCGGATGGCTCAGGGAGGAGCGGACGCACGATGAGGGCGACCGACACTGCGACCACCGCGCTAGCCGCAATGCGGAGGATCGCGTACGCGGGGCCGAGGACGGCGAACGAGAGGACGATGATGATCGGGGAGAGGAGCGGGGCGGCCGCCAGGAAGATGAGGCCGTCTCGTCGCCCGGAGCCTCCACGCTCGATGATCGCCCTGCCGAGCGGGACGACGCCGCAGGAGCAGACCGGCAGGAGGGCGGCGAGGCCGAACGAACCCCACACGCCGGAGACTCTGAACCGGTCGGACCGCGCGAGGAGGAGCCCCGAGAGAAGCGAAGCCAGAATGAAGACCGGGAGCACGGTGGCGGCGTAATACCAGGCGGCGAGGAGGAACTCGCCCGCCAGGCCTCCCTGGGCGGCGGCCGCGGGGGCTGCCGCGGCGGCGGCCTCCGCAGCGGGCGCGCCCGAGGAGACCGGCAGAACCGGACACGTTCCGCAGAGCGCGAAGATCCCCTTCCGGAGGGGTGGGAAGAGCGCGGGCAGGGCGGCCACGGCGGCCACGGCGATGAGGGCGACGACCGCCGCACGCCGGGCGGCCGGCGTCAGGCCGGGAACGACGAAGAGTGGGGGACGTCGTCCGGACAAGCGTCGCCCGATGAAGGCGAACACCGCTGCCAGGACGACGACGGCTCCGAGAAGATGCTGCATGCGGTCTCCTGCCGACACCGGGCTTGCGGCGCCCCAGCGGACGCCGCAGTCGTGAGTCTAGGGCGCCGAGCGGACGAGGGCAAGAGGGGCCGGGATTGTCTCTTGACAGTGAACGGGCAGTCGAATATTATGAACAGTAGACGCTCGATTGTTCAACTTGTCGATATCGCGTGAGATGACGGATCGAGGGCGAATGCAGGCGGGGAGGTGAGCAACGTGACGGAGGCCGGAACGCTGGCCAACGGTAAGGCGGCGCAGATACTGGACGCGGCGGAGCGCGTTTTCGCGCAGTACGGGTTCAGAAAGACGAACATGGGAGACATCCTGCGCGAGGCTCACGTCGCGCGGGCCACGCTCTACAAGCACTTCGGTTCGAAGGAGGATCTCTTCCACGCCGTACTGGCGCGCGAGATGGGGGAGGTCCTGGATGAGGTGCGCGCGGCGATCGGGGGCGAGACGACGGCGGCCGGGAGGCTCCGCGTGGCCGTCGTCACCCACATCGACGCCATCCGGAGGAAGGCCAACGTGCTCCGGGTCTCGCTCGAGGCGACCGCGGACCTCATGTCACGCTGGAGGCACGAGACGGACGAGCTGACCGTAAAGGCGCTCGACGTCTACGAGGAGATACTGGCCGGCGGAGTCGCGTCCGGCGAGTTCCGGGACGGCGAGCCCAGGGAGATGGCGCTCATGCTCCTGTATCTTCTGAAGGGTCTCTTCCTGGGCGTGCTGACGGGCCACGTCGGTGCGCAGAGGGACGAGATCGTCGAGAACATCCTGGACATCATCATGAACGGTCTGAGACCTCGTGAGGAGGCGGCATGAACGGACTTCGCGACGGAACGCGCAACAGGAGCGCGGGGGACCGGCGGACGGAGGTCGGGCTCGCGCCGGCAGCGGCGGTGCTTGCTCTGCTCTTTCTGAGCATCGCGGCGGGCACGGTCTACGCCGAGCCGCTATCACTGACGCTCTCGGACGCGGTGGACATCGCGCTCGAGAACAACAGGGAGATCGCGATGGCGGAGGCCGGGCTCGACGCCGCGAGGGCGCGGCTCGGGCAGGCGCGGGCCGGCTACTTCCCGGCCCTGACGGCGTCGGGAAGCTACACGCGACTGGACGAGGCCCCGTACATGGACGCCTCCCAGTTCGGAGACTTCTTCGCGCCTCTGATGACGCCGTTCGAGTACCTCGTCGATGAGGGATACCTGGACCCCGCCACGCTCGTGGGACTCCAGTCGGACGGTGCCGACAAGATCTACCTGGGGGACGACGACATCTACTCCGTGGGACTCACGGTGACGCAGCCCCTGTTCACCGGCGGGGCCATACTGTCGGCGCACGGCGCGGCGCGCCACGCGGCGAGGGCGGAGGAGTTCAACGCGTCGCGGACGGAGGAACGAGTCAGGTATGACGCCACCCGCGCGTATCTGGGGCTCGTGCAGGCCGACGCGGCCCTCGCGACGATGGACGACGCCACCGGCGAGATGACAAGCCACCTCTCGGACCTGGAGGCGATGTACGAAGAGGGGATGATCATCGAGGCGGACCTCATGCGGGCGCGCGTTCAGATGTCCGAGGTGGAGCTCGCGCGCAACCGGGCGAGGCACGGCGTGGAGCTGGCGCGGGCGGGGCTCGGGTTCGTTCTGGGTCTGGGGCCCGAGGTGGACGTCGTTCCTCTCGACGGTCTGGAGATGGACGCCGCGAGCGAACGCGGGCTGCCCGCGTGGACGGAGCTCGCTCTCGAGAGGAGAGCCGACCTCCGTTCGATGGGAGAGCTTGTCGGCGCCGCCGACAACGGCGTGTCGCTCGCGCGGTCGGCGTACTTCCCGAGCGTCGTCGCGGTCGGGACGTACGCGTGGGACAGGCCCGACAGGGAGTATCAGCCCGAGTTCTACGAGCATTGGAGCATCACGCTCGCCGTCGAGATGAACATCTTCGACTGGGGACTCACCAGGAATCGCGTCAGGGAGGCGCGCGCGGGTCTCACTCAGGTCGAGCGCGGCTACGAGATGATGAGCGATGCCGTCCGTCTCGAGGTGCGGCAGGCCTACCTCGAGCGCGAGGAAGCGCTCGACGCCGCCGCGATCGCGGAGAACGGGCTCGCGCAGGCGCGAGAGAGCATGAGGGTGGTGCGAGAGAGCTTCCGGAGCGGACTCGCCACGAACAGCGACGTCCTGTCCGCGCAGACCGCGCTGACGACCGCAATGATGAACAGGATCGGGGCGCTCGCGAGGCTTACGCTCGCGGAGGCCGGTCTCGAGCTGGCGGCCGGTGTGGCCGGCGCCGGGGAGGAAACGCGATGAAGCGCAACGGAACCAGCATCGCGCTCATGCTCATGGGCGTTGCAGCGGTGGGGCTGACGCTGGCCGGCTGCGGGGGCGGCGGTGAAGCCACGGTCGAGACCGAAGGCAGGATACCCGTCGAGTTCGCACTGGTCAGCCGCGAGATGGTCGCGGCGCACGTCGACTACTCCGGGACCGTGCAGGCCGGGAGAAAGGCTCTTCTGGGGGCTGAGGTCCAGGGGCGGGTGGAGCGGCTTCACGTCGACGTCGGGGATCGTGTGAGCGAGGGTGACCTCCTGGCCGAGCTGGCCGGCGAGCAGCTGACCCAGGCCCGCGCTCAGGCGGTGACCGCCGAGAAGGACTGGGAGAGGGCGAGGAACCTGCTCGAGAAGGGCGCCATCTCCGAGCAGGCGTACGACCACGCGCTCGCCGGTCTCGAGGTCGCACGGGCGACGCACGAGATGGTGCTCGCGAGCTGCCAGCTGAGGGCGCCGTTCGACGGGGTCATCACCGAGCGCTACCTGGATGAGGGAGAGGTCTACACGCTCATGTCCATGGCGACCGCCTCCCCGGCGATCTTCGAGCTCGCCGACGCGAGCGAGGTGAAGGTCGTCTTCGAGGTCGGAGAGCGGGACAGGGCGCTCATCTCCAAAGGACTCGAGGCCGACGTGAGCGTCGACTCCCATCCCGGCAGGACGTTCAGTGGCGTCGTTGCCAGGGTCGACCCGGCGCTCGACATGATGAGCCGAACGGCCACCGTCGAGATCGCCGTGAGCAACCCGCGGGGCGATCTCATGCCCGGGACGTTCGCCGACGTCGACATCGTGCTCGACCCGCGCGAGACGCTGGTCGTCCCGCGCGACTCGCTCATCCGTCAGGAGGGCACGGGCACGTTCTTCGTCTACGTCGTGAACGGCGGGACCGTGTCTCGCCAGGTCGTGGAGCTGGGCGTGGGGTTCGGCGGGCAGGTGGAGGTCGTCGAGGGGCTCGAAGGCGGCGAGCGGGTCGTGACCGCCGGGCGCTACAGGCTCCACGCCGGAGCCGAGGTCGAGCCCCGGGCCGCCGGGGACGGCGGACCCGACGCGACGGCCGAAGGCGGCGCGCCGCCCGAAGAGACCGGCTCCGGTGAGGAGGACGTCCGATGAACCTCCCCGAGTTCGCAGTAAGGCGTCCCATCACCGTCTTCATGCTCTTCGGGGCGGTCCTGATCTTCGGCCTCCTGGCGCTCGTGCGGCTCCCCGTGGACCTCATGCCGTCGTTCGAGATGCCGATGGTGAGCGTCATCACCCTCTATCCCGGAGCGGGATCGGAGGACATCGAGACCAACGTCACGGAGATCATGGAGGACGCGCTCTCCGCGATCAGCGGCGTGGAGCACGTCGACTCGGTATCGCAGACGGGCATCTCGGCGGTCATGGTCCAGTTCGAGTGGGGGACGGACCTGACCGAGGCGTCGAGCGACATCCGCGACATCATCGACATGCTCGGCACCATGCTCCCGAACGACATCGAGCCGCCGATGCTCATGAAGATGAGCTCCACCAACATCCCGATCCTCATGTTCGGCGTGACCGCGGAAGAGAGCTTCGAGAGCCTGAGGCACATCGTCCGGGACGACATCGCGGAGCCTCTGAAGGCCGTCCCCGGCGTCGCGGGCGTAGAGGTGATGGGCGGACCGGAGCGCGAGATCCAGGTGCGGGTCGACCCGGGCCGGCTCGAATCGCTCGGGATCCCGATGGAGCAGATCGTCCAGGTGCTCGCGGCCGAGAACCTCGATATTCCCGCCGGCAACGTCAAACTCGGCTGGACGGAGTACGCAGTTCGAGTGCCCGGCAGCTTCGAGGCGGTCGACGAGCTCGAGGGCATCGTCGTCGGTCAGTCGATGGGCAGGCTCATACACCTCCGCGATATCGCGGACGTGCAGGACGACTTCGCGGAGCAGCGGATGAAGGCGCGCTGCGACCAGGTGCCCGGCGTCGTCTTCTTCGTGTCGAAGCAGTCCGGGACGAACTCCGTGACGGTCTCCAAGGCCGCGCTAGACAGGCTCGAGGAGCTCAAGGCCGAGCTTCCTCCGGACCTCGAGATGTTCACCTTCTTCGACACGTCCGACTTCATCGGGAAGGCGCTCCGCAATCTCCGCCAGGCGCTCATCTTCGGAGCGCTCGGCGTCGTGGTGGTGGTCCTGCTCTTCCTGCGAAGGCTCAGGAGCACCGTCGTCATCGGGCTCACGATACCCGCCGCGCTGGCGGCGTCTCTCTTCGTCATGTACGTGTCGGGCTACACGATCAACATGGTGTCGCTCATGAGCCTGGCGATCGCCATCGGAATGGTCGTCGACTCCGCTGTCGTGACGCTCGAGAACGTCACGAGACACGTGGAGTCGGGCGAGCGCGTGAAGGAGGCGTCGATGTTCGCGCCGGCCGAGATCGGCCAGGCGCTGTCGGCTTCGACTCTCACGACGATCGTCGTCTTCCTCCCGATGCTCTTCATCACGAACATCACGGGCATCCTCTTCAAGCAGATGGCGCTCGTCGTCATCGTGTCGATCGCGATGTCGCTCTTCGCGGCGCTAACGCTGACGCCCGCGCTCTCCTCGACCCTCATGAGAAGGAGCTTCGACGGGGACGGGGAGAAGAGGAAGAAGAGCGGTTTCTTCGAGTGGGGCGAGAGGGTGTTCATTCGACTCGAGGAGCGCTACAGCGCGCTGCTCGAGAGTGCCCTCAGGCACAAGAGGCGGACGATCCTGATCGCCGTCGGCATCTTCGTCGTCTCGATGGCCATGGGCGGGCTCGTGAAGACAGAGTTCTTCCCGCACCCCGACAGCGGCGAGATCGAGATGACGGTGGAGCTCGCGCCCGGCACGAATCTCGAGAGGACGATGGAGGTCCTGGGTGAGGTCGAGGACTTCATCGAACGCGAGGTGCCGGAGCGGGACTACATGTGGACCTACGCCGGGGAGACCGGAAGCGGCTGGGCCATCATCCAGGGCGAGAAGGAGGGCACGCACGTCGGTCGCGCCGGTGTCCAGCTTGTCGACAAGGAGCTTCGAAGCCGTACCTCCGACGAGGTCGCAGACGAGATCCGCCGGTTCACGAAGACCGTGCCTGCGATCGTCAGGTTGAACATCAGGACCGGAAGCTCGATATCCCAGTTCATGGGCATGGGCGGCGCGCCCATCTCGATCCAGGTCAAGGGCGAGAACATGGAGGATCTCGAGGCGACCAGCATCGCGATCCGCGAGGCTGTCAGGAGCGTCGAGGGAACGGTCGACGTGGAACTCGACCTCGGCGACCCGAAGCCCGAATTCCACGTGGTCATAGACCGGGAGCGCGCGGCGGCCTTGGGGCTGAACACCTACGGCATCGCCTCGGCTCTCCGCTCGAACATCTACGGAGTCGAGGCGACGAAGCTCCGCCAGGGGGGCGACCAGTGGGACGTGATCGTGCGCGCGGAGGAGAACGAGCGCTCGACCGTCGAAGACATCCTGGCGCTTCCGATCCCGTCCATGACCGGTGAGATGGTGCGGCTCTCCTCTGTGGCGAACGTCGAGACGGGCGTCGGTCCGACGGAGATCCGCAGGCGCGACCAGGAGCGTATCGTTCGCGTGAACGGGCGCATCCTGAACCGCGCGCTGGGAGAGGTCGCGGCCGACGTCCGGGCGGCGCTGGCGGACCTGGACGTTCCCCAGGGCATCACCGTCGACTACGGCGGAGACGTCGAGCAGCAGCAGGAGTCGTTCGCCGACCTGGGCGTGCTTCTGCTTCTCTCGATCGTGCTCGTCTACATGGTGATGGCTTCGCAGTTCGAGAACCTGCGCGACCCGTTCGTCGTGATGTTCTCGATACCGTTCGCGTTCGTGGGCGTCATCTGGGCGTTTCTCATAACGAACACGACGCTCTCGATGACGTCGTTCCTTGGGCTCATCATGCTCATGGGGATCGTCGTCAACAACGCGATCGTGCTCGTCGACTACACGAACATCATGCGCAAACGCGGCATGGGTCTCGAGGAGGCCGTGCTGACGGCCGGCAGTCGAAGGCTCAGACCGGTTCTCATGACGGCGTTCACGACTATCTTCGGCATGCTCCCGCTCGCGCTCATGAGGGCCACGGGCTCCGAGATGTGGAGACCGCTCGGTGTTGCGATGGTCGGTGGACTGCTCGTGTCGACGCTCGTGACGCTCATTCTCGTGCCGACGCTCTACACGATCTTCGAGGCCAGGCTCAACCGGAAGGCAAGGGTGTAGCGATGAAGATGGTTCTCTTGAACTACTACGTCGGGATCGACGCCGAGGTGAAGGAGATCCTGGCGAAGCTCGACGTCTGCACCTACACGAGGCTTCCCGAGGTCGAGGGACGGATATCGTGCGGCGAGCCGAGGGAGAACTCCCACGTCTGGCCGGGCGCGAACTCGACGCTCTTCGCCGTCGTGGACGACGCGACGTCCGGCGCGCTTGTGCGCGAGTTCGAGTCGTTCAACGAGGGCGCGCACGGTGAGGGGATCGACGCGTACGTGATGGAGGTGTCGAAGCAGGTTCTCGCCCGGTCGTAGGGACGGGCAGGCGCGCGCGGCCGCGGCCCGAACGGACCACGGGCCCCGGAGCCACTCGAACGGACCGGCCCCGGAGCTACTCGAACGGCTCCACGCGGCACGAGGGGTCGGCGTCTGCGGCGGCCTCCGGGTACTGCTCGAAGAGCTGCCCCCACGGGCTCTCGCGCTTCCACCTCTCGACGACCGGAACGCCGTTCTTCGGGTACCAGAACTTGTCGTGGTACGTCTCGCTCGCCCAGATGAACATCTTAACGATGGGCGTCTGGAAGAGGAGCTTCTGGAAGATCTTGAGGGGCGAGCGCCAGAGCAGCATGCCGGTGCCCGTCCCGAGGTTCACGCCGACGGTGAAGTTCCATCGCTCGGCCGCGGCGTCCGGATCGCCGACGATCTCGATCTCACGCGGGTCTCCCTGACCCAGGCCGCGCGCCGTCGCGTGCGCGATGTACTCGATGCCCATCGGATCGAACCCCATCATGCTCGCGGACACCGCATCGATGGCCACCTGATCAGATGACGCCAGGATGACGTCCTTCTGGTGGGGGATGAGCGTCCTCGGTCCCGGGCCGCTCCCTGCCGTGGTTCCGTCCATCGTACAGAAGAGCCCGGTGTGGATCTCCTTCTGTATCGCCAGGAGGTCGACGATCGTGTCGTGGATCCACGTGTGCGTGAGGTGGCGGTTCACGTTCCGGAGCCCGCCGAACGCGTTCTTCAAGGCCCCCGTCGTCACCGTGTAGCTGTGGGTCTTGACGGTCGGGAGGTGCACGATGTTCTTCCCGAAGAAATAGTCGGGGAGATAGATGCCGTCGGGGAAGACCTTGTCGAGGACGGCCATCGCGGCCTTGGGCTTGTACTCGATCCACGACATGTCGTCGGGATTGAAATTGTACTTCGTGGGGATCCCGTGCTTGGCGAGAACCGGACCGAACTTGTTGTACCGGTCGCCCAGGTCGCAGATCGTCACGACGGTCTTGTTGTGGACGTCGACGAGGTCCTCGAACCCCTGCTCCTTGAGGGCGAGGATGGTGCCCTCGAGCTGCCACGGCGTCGTGTTGGAGCCGGGGTACATGAGGTGCCAGCTGATGTTGTCCTTGAGGATCGTGGTCGCAGAGGGGTCGAGCGCGCCCTTCAGATCCGCAAGTTCGCACAGGCGCCTGTAATCATCGAGAGCTGTCTTTGGCTTCGTGCGGAGGACGGCGACCCTGGACTTCGGCATGCTCCTGCTCCTTCGTCGGGAGAGGCGTGTGTGAGCCCCGGGTGCTCAAGGGGTGCCAACTCTCCTTGGGTGATCCGGCGGCCGTTCGGCGGACCGCGGCAGCGAAACGGGGCGGCACCTTGCGGGCCGCCCCGGGATCACGCTGGTGCCGAAGGGGGGATTCGAACCCCCACAGGGACTAGCCCCACTGCGCCCTGAACGCAGCGCGTCTACCAGTTCCACCACTTCGGCGGTCCCTCGTACAGAAGGTAGTCTATATTCCCGCGACTGGGTAGTCAACAACGCGCGGCAGGTCTCGGCGGCTCGGGAGGCGGAGCCGGCGCCACACAGAGTCATTGACAACTTCAGATACCTATGATAAGATAAGTAGTGAGAGATGTCCACGCCGGCGGGGTCCGGCGTGCTTTGCGAAGCGAGTGCTCACTCCCGGGCTCCAGAGCCGGATCCCCCGGTGTGGTTGTACCGACCGACTGTGGCCGGCAGGCGCCGACCAGGGGCGGGGGGACAGCGCGAGACCAGCTTGAAGACACGTCGTCGTCGTCGCTACCGCGCTTGAAACGACCCCTCACTCGACGTTGCCGGCCCTCTTTCATTCTCTCGGGTCACCCTCCCCGCGCGAGTCCGAGCGCAGGCACACGACGAGGGGACGGGTTCCCGAGCCCGCGACCGCTCGCGAGTCAGAGCGAGCGTGACAGGAGGGCGGGGATTCTCCCGCCCTCCGCGCACGTCCCGGCCAGCGCGCCTCCCGAATCGCCTTGCCCCTCTTCCACGCGCTCTGCTAGCATCCACTGAGCCGGCCGACCTCCCGTCGCGCCGGCGGTGTCGCCGCAGGGCGAACGAGCCTACCGCCAGCCCGAGTTTCCGCAGAATCGCACCGGACGGGACGGCCCTTTGGCGGCCCCGGGACGCCTCCAGGAGGGGGACGTGAGTGACGGCGTCAAGGTCATCGCGAAGAACAAGCGCGCCCGTCACGACTATCATGTTGTCGACTCGGTCGAGGCAGGGATCGTTCTCAAGGGCACCGAGGTCAAGTCGGTGCGCCTCGGGAAGGTCCAGCTCATAGACAGCTTCGCCCGCGTTCAGGACGGCGAGCTGTACCTCCACGGCGCGCACATCAGTCCGTACGAGCAGGGCAACCGGTTCAACGTGGAGCCGCGCCGCACGCGCAAGCTCCTCATGCACAAGGTCGAGATCGGACGCCTCGAGCGACAGGTCATGGAGAAGGGCATGGCCCTCATCCCTCTCTCCGTCTACATCAAGCGCGGTCGGGTCAAGGTCGAGGTCGGCGTGTGCCGAGGGAAGAAGACCTACGACAAGCGGGAGACGATACGCACGCGCGACGCCGACCGCGACACCGAGAGGGCGCTCAGGCAACGCACCAGGGGAGACGACTGATGACGAGGAGGTGCAGAGGCCGCACTGCCGCGCTCGCGGTCCTTCTCGCGGTGTGCCACGCGCTCGCGGCCGACGCCGTTCTCACACGCTTCGCGTTCGTCGACGAAGACCGCGTCGCGCAGGTCGAGACGCTGACCGAGGACGGAGGCGCGTACTTCCGTTTGAGCGACATAGCGCTCGCCGTGTCCGGCATTCGATACTGGAACCCGCGAACCGGCAAGATGACGCTGTCGGTCGGCGACCATCTCATCGCCATGAACTCCGACAGCCGCTTCGCAGCGCTGGACCGCTCCGTCGAGAACTTGAGGGCGCCCGCGGTGACGAGGCGGGGTGTCTTCTGGGTGCCGTCCGGTTTCGTCACGGGCGTTCTGGCGTCCGCCCTGAACGCCGACATCGAGTGGGTCCCGGACGAGAAGGCGGTGACGATCACGCGCCTCCGGCCCGCGGTGGAGTCGCTCTCACTCAGGTCCACGGTCGATGGGACCGTCGTCGACATGGGGCTCACGGGCAGCGTCGACTTCACGGCCAGAAGTCGAACGCGCGCCGCGATCGAGGTTCTCATGCCCGGCGCCAGACTCCCCGATTCGCTCGGAGTCGCCGTGGGCACCGACCACGTGAGCGCCGTGCTCGTTGAGGAGTCTCCCGAAGGCGTCAGGGCCGAGATCGTGCTCACGGACAGGGCCGGTTCCTACGGAGCCGAGTTCCTTCGCGACCCCGCGCGGATCGAGGTCCTTGTGCGGGGAGGCTTCGAGTCGAAGACCCCCGGGCCCGCGCTCATGAACGTGAAGCAGCTCCTCGCGCAGTCCGACGACCCGTTCCGAGCGGCGGGCCACGGCACGGAGACCGTCATGATAGATCCTGGACACGGGGGCAGGGACGCCGGCTCCCGCGGGCGCGGCGGGCTTCTGGAGAAGGACGCGACGCTGGCGGTGGCGAGGGCGCTCGGTCGTGCGCTTCAGCGCGAGGGTTTCTACGCGTTCATGACGCGCAGTTCCGACTCCCAGGTTCCGGACGAGCGCAGGTCGGAGCTCGCCAACTTGGCCGACGCAGACATCTTCGTTAGCATACAGTGCGGCGCGTGGTACTCCGGGTGGGCCGGCGGATTCAGCGTCTGCTACTACGAGCCTCCACACTCCACGGCGCGCGTCGGGACCGTCGAACAGTCCAGAGGTCTTCCGCGGTTCGAGACGGAGAGGGCCTCCGCCGCCACGGACGACCTCATGTGGGGGAGACTTCAGGAGAACCACATTGCGGAGAGCCGCGAGCTGGCAAGAGCGGTGCGCGCCAGCATGGGAGAGGCTCTCCCACTGAGGGACCGCGGCGTGGGACGGCGCAGCGCGGGCGTGCTCTCGGGATGCGACATGCCGGCGATACAGATAGAACTCGGTTACATCACCAACCGCGACGAGGAAGCTCTGCTGACCGACGAGGACTTCATCGGCGATGCCGTGAGAGCGATAGCCCGAGGCATAGCGGCGTACAGGTCGGGTGTCGAGAAGAGGAACCCATGAACCTCCTGCGCGTGAAGATCATTGTCGCCCTGGGTGTCGGTGTGCTTGCGTTCGCTGTCTTCTTCCTTCTGTGGGAACGCGAAGGCACGGAGGGTCTGGAGCAGGGAGGAGCGATCGAGGAGGAGGTCGGCCGCGGGGTCCAATCCGTGGTGGTCGTCTTTGCCGACCCGTCCGCCACGCGTCTCGTCGAGGAGACGCGCGAGATAGAGGTGCCCGAGGATCGGGCGAAGCGCGGGATGCGGATAATGGAGGAGCTTGCGCGCGGGCCCAGGGGTGGGGGCGGTGTCCGCACACTTCCGCAGGGCACGCTGATCCGTTCGGTCGTCTTCGACGACAGGGGCGGGGCGTTCGTGGACTTCTCGCGGGAGCTGATCGACGGGCACCCCGGAGGGTCGACGGGCGAGCTCATGACCATCAGCTCGGTCGTGCAGACGCTGGTTCGCAATTTCCCGGACGTCGCGCAGGTGACGTTCCTGGTCGAGGGCCGGCAGATCGAGAGCGTCGCCGGGCACATCGACGCGACCGTTCCCTTCAGCGTGGACCAGTATCGATGAACGCTGCGGGACCAGCGCGCGCCGCACTCGCGCCCGCCTTGCGTGGCCGGCATCGAACAGCGCTCGAGAGGAGACACGCTTCGTGAACGACAGCGCAGCCAGACCCATCGGGGTCTTCGACTCGGGGATCGGCGGTCTCACCGTCGTGGCCGAGATCATGAGACAACTGCCGAACGAGGAGATCGTCTACTTCGGTGACACCGCCAGACTTCCGTACGGCCCCAAGTCGCCCGAGACCGTGACGCAGTTCGCCATCGAGGACACTGACTTCCTTCTGAGCCGCGGCGTCAAGATGGTCGTCGTGGCGTGCAACACCGCCTCGTCCGTGGCCATCGATGCGCTGGCGTCGAGGTACGAGCTTCCAGTCATCGGCGTCATCCGCCCCGGCGCGCTGGCCGCTGTCTCATCGACCCTGGACGGCAGGATCGGCGTCATCGGTACCGAGGGGACCATTGCGAGCCACGCCTATCGACGGGAGATCGCGAAGCTCGACCGCGAAGCTGAGGTCGTGGAGCAGAGCTGCCCGCTCTTCGTGCCGCTCGCCGAGGAAGGATGGACGGACCGCGAGGTCACGCTCGTCATCGCTCACGAGTATCTGACCCCCTTGAGGGACTCGGGCGTCGACGTCGTCGTCCTCGGCTGCACGCACTATCCGATACTCAAGGGGACGATCGGGAAGGTGTTCGGCCCCAACGTCAAGCTGATCGACTCTGCCGAGGAGACGGCGCGGGAGGTCGCGGAGCGCCTCGCCACTCTCGGTCTGGAGCGCGAGCCGGGTCTACCGCTCGAACACAGGTTCTACGTGAGCGACGTTCCGCACAAGTTCAAGGAGCAGGCCGAGCGGTTCCTGGGCGGAGCGCTTCCCTCGGTGGACGTCGTGTCGATCGACGAACTCGCGCGTGGCTAGCGGCGGGCGGAGCCCGCGCTCCCCGCGAGAGAGTCTCGGGCGTCCGGCAAGCCCGCGCTCTTCAAGGAAGTGAATCTTCGTCCGCACCGGAGCCCGACTCCGTGAAGCTCATCCTGGCGACGAGAAACCCACACAAGGTCGACGAGATCCGGCAGATCCTGGCGGGGCTCGATGTAGAACTCCTGTCGTTCATCGAGTACCCCGACGTGCCCGACGTCGTCGAGGACGGAGCGACGCTCGAGGAGAACGCCGTCAAGAAGGCGCGGACGGTCGCCGACGCGACCGGTCTTCCGGCGCTCGCCGATGACACCGGGCTCGAGGTGGACGCACTCGGCGGGAAGCCGGGAGTGCGCTCGGCGCGGTACGGGGGAGAGCCCCCCGACTACCAGCGCAACAACGAGAAGCTCCTTCGTGAGCTCGCGGGCGTCCCGAGGGGGAGCCGGCGGGCGCGATTCAGGTGCGTCGTCGCGCTGGCGGTTCCCGGTGGCGACGTCCGGACCGTGGAGGGACGGACCGAGGGCGTCATCCTGGAGGCTGGACGGGGGAGCGACGGGTTCGGATACGACCCGCTATTCCTGCCGGACGGGCACGACGCGACGTACGCGGAGATGTCCGCGAGCGCGAAGAACGCGGTGAGTCACAGGGGGAGGGCCGTTCGGGCCGCCCGCGGCCTCGTCGAGGCGATCCTGGGCTGATCCGCAGGCGGCGTGGGCAGGTAACGTACTACGTAACAATAAGTTAACGATTTCGCGGCCCCGTGCTTGATTCGGCGGGGTCGGCGTGATACTATGCCTTTGTCCCCGTTCCGGGGGCCATATGAACCCGCCAGACTTGGCCGACTTGGCTCTCCTCACGGAGTGTCGAGTCTTTTTGTGGCCGCGGACCTCCCATTGGGCCGCGGCCACGGCCTTTCCGGGCGCGGCGGTTCCGTATTGACGACTCGGGCACACAAGTGTAACTTGGCGCATCTTCGTTGTTTCCGGGGGTGTCGCAGGACCGAGCGAGCTTCCCTGCCTCCCAGCAGGACGTTGGAGGCCCGAGCCTCCCGCCCCGACCAATCCTTGTGAGCGCGACACGCGAGCACACGACTGCCGGTGATCGGGCAGCGGCTCGCATTGTGAAATGCCGCCGGGAACGGCTGTTTTCGTGGTTTTCCGCCTACGGACGACCCTGCGCGGCCCGAAGAACGCGCCGAGCGGCGCACCGTCCGGTCAGGTCGCGCGTCCAAAGTAGGAGTGGAGGACGCGGCCGCCCGCAGGCGGAGTGGAGGGGGCAGGTGTTCGCGGGGCGCGCAGCTCCGTCGGGCGGAGTCGGTCTCGGGACGACTCTCGGGAGAACGTTTGAAGAGGCACACGGACAGCATGCGCGGCATTCGCGCCATCTGCGGCATGCGCGGCATCCGCGGCACTCGCGCCATCTGCCGCACGCGCGGCGGCCCGGTCGCGGTCGTCGCACACGCGACGCTGGTCGCCGTGGCCTGCGCGGCGCTCTCGCTCCCCGCGCACGCGGATTCAGATGACGGCATCGCGTCGTCGCGTGGGCTCACCCTCGACGCGTGCGTCGCGCGCGCTCTCGAGGAAGCGCCCGACGTCAGCGCGGCGCGACACGAGTGGCTCGCCGCGGACGAGGCGGTGGGGCGCGTCGGCTCCTTGCCGGACCCTGTTCTCTCGTACGGGTACTTCGTGGATGAGGTCGAGACGCGTGTCGGCCCGCAGGAGCAGAGGTTCGCGCTCAGGCAGACGCTTCCGTGGTTCGGGAAGCTCCGCCTGAGGTCGGCCGCGGCGCGGGCGGGCGCGGAAGCGGCGTACCAGCGCTACCGGCGTGCGGCCGCGGACGCCGTCTTCGAAGTGACGGAAGCGTACGTCGAGTACGCGAATCTCAGGATCACGATCGACATCCTCGAGCGGCGCGCGTCGCTCCTGGAGGACCTCGAGAGCGTCGTTCGCGCGCGCTACGCCTCGGGCGAGGTTCCCTACTCGGACCTCATGCGGGCCGGCATCGAACGGGCGAGGATCTCCGACAGGCTGGCTGCGGCCGTGGCGCGGCGGAGACCGGCGTCGGCGCGCCTTGCCGCGGCCCTCGGCACGACGAGCGATGGACCGCTGCCGTGGCCCGACGGGATCCCCGCCGCCGAACCTCCGGCCGGCGGAGACACTGGCGCGGAACTCGCGCGAGTGAGTCCAGAGCTGCTCATGCTGGACAGCGGCATAGAGAGAGCGGAGCGCATGAGGTCTCTGGCGCGTCGAGGCTACTTCCCGGACATCATGCTCGGCGTCGACTACATCGTGACGGGGGAGGCCGCGATGCCGGTGGACGAGAGCGGCAAGGACCCGCTCGCGGTCTCGGCGTCGGTGAGTATACCGCTCTGGTTCGGGAAGCACGCCGCGGAGGTGTCGGAACAGGCGGAGCGGGTCATCTCGGCGCGCGACACGAGACGACACAGGGAGAATGAGCTCGCCGCGCGTCTCGAGATGGTGTTCTTCGAGGTCGACGACGCGGCAAGACGAGTGGCGCTGTACGAAGGAGAGATCGTGCCGTCCGCGGAGCAGTCGCTCGCGTCCGCGCGGGCAGCCTACGGCAGCGGGGCGGTGGGCTTCGAGTCCGTGGTGGCGGCCGAGCAGGCGCTCCTCGAGTTCGAGCTGTCGCTGGCGAGAGCCCGTGCCGACGCGGTCGTCGCTGGCGCCGGGCTCGAGAGGCTGCTGGGGACGAGCGTTCCGGCGCGGCCGCCCGACGGCGAGTGACGTGGCGCTCGGGCGTCGGAGGCAAGACGGTAGTGACGTTGGCTCAAGCGTTGGAGGTCTGAAGGTCCGGGCAGTGTCGGTCCGGCGGGTGATCTGCCGGACCGGTGAATGGCGTGAGAGTAAGTTGTGACATCAATCGGTCAGGATGACCGGGGGAGTGACGGACGATGAGAAGAACAAGAGCGAAGGGCCGGACGGTGGCGTGGTTCGCTGGTCTGTCTGTCGTGATCATGCTCGTTGCGCTCGGCACGCTGGCGTGCCAGCCCGGCGAAGAGGCCGGCACTCACATGGAGGGCGACGCTCAGATGGAGGGCGACGCTCACATGGAGGGCGACACGCCCGACGGGTCGGACGAGGTCACGATCTACACCTGTCCGATGCATCCCGAAGTCATATCCAACGAGTCGGGCAAGTGCCCCGAGTGCGGCATGTACCTCGTCGAGGCGGGTTCCGAAGAGGCGAGCATGGACGCCATGGAAGACGTGGTCACGTGGACGTGTCCGATGCACCCCGAGGTTCAGAGACACGAGCCGGGCGAGTGCCCGGAGTGCGGCATGGATCTGATCGAGGCCGGCGCCGCGAGCACCAAGTAGGCACCGTGAAGGGAGAAGCGACGGTGAGTCTGAACGGAGGTAGCGCGAGGGGCTTCATCGCGTCCGGGGCCCTGCTTGTGTTCGTCCTCGCGGCGCTCGTTGCGCTGCCGGCCTGCCAGTCCGGTGGCGAGGCGGAGACCCATGCCGTCGCCGACGGAACCGTGTGGACGTGCTCGATGCACCCGGACGTGCGCCAGCCCGGACCGGGCGACTGCCCGATCTGCGGGATGGACCTCATCCCCGTCGAGACCGAGCCGGAGGACACCGGACCGCGTCGGCTGACCGTCACCGACGCGGGACGGAAGCTCATGGAGGTGGAGACGGCGCACGTCAGGCGCACCGTCGTCGACGTCGAGGTGCCGATGGTGGGCGCCGTCACGTACGACGAGGGACGCGTGGAGAGGATCGCGGCCTGGGTCGGCGGCCGCATCGAGAAGCTGCACGTCGACTACGAGGGCGCGCTGGTCCGGGCCGGAGAGCCGATGGTCGATCTCTACAGCCCCGGTCTCGTGGCGGCGCAGGAAGAGCTTCTGAGGGCGGCCGACGCATACCGTCGCGCGCGCGAGTCCGCGAGCACGAGCGAGGATCGCGCTCTGGCGACGCTCGAGGCCGTTCGGGAGCGACTCGTCCAGTGGGGCCTCTCCCCGGCTCAGGTCCGAGCCATCGAGGAGGGAGGCGAGGCGACGGAGATAGTGACGCTCGTCGCGCCTGTCGGCGGCACCGTCGTCGAGAAGAGCGTGACCGAGGGCGCGTACGTGCAGATGGGGGCTCCCCTCTACACGATCGCCGACCTCTCTCGCGTGTGGATCGAACTCGAGGCCTACGAGTCCGACCTGACCTGGATCTCCGGCGGGGACAGAGTGACGTTTCGCACCGACGCGCATCCGGGCCGGACGTTCGAGGGAACGGTGGAGTTCGTAGACCCGGTCGTCGACCCGATGACCCGGACCGTTGGCGTCCGCGTGGAGGCGGCGAACGACGGAGGGCTCCTGAAGCCCATGATGTTCGTTCGCGCCACGGCCGTGGCCCGCTTCGGAACTCACGGCGCTCCACCTCTCGTCGTGCCTGCCACCGCCCCGCTCCTCACCGGGACGCGCGCGGTCGTCTACGTCGAGGTCCCCGGGGAGGACGTCCCGACCTACGAGGGCAGGGAGGTCGTACTGGGGCCGAGGGCCGGCGACTACTACGTGGTCGAGAGCGGGCTCGCGGAAGGTGAGCTGGTCGTCGTCGAGGGCGCCTTCAAGATAGACAGCGCGCTCCAGATCCGCGCGAAGCCCAGCATGATGAGTCCGGACGACGGTGGCGCGGCTCCCGCGCTCACGCACGACCACGGTCAAACGCACGGGGGGTCGCACTAGATGGCCGACGAAGGCCGGCGGCACGTCGAGGAGTCGAAGAGCATCTCCAGGTTCGTGAGGTTCTTCCTCCTGCACCGCCCTATCGTTGCGCTCCTGATCGCCGTCATCATCGGCGCGGGCATCGCCGTCGCGCCCTTCGACTGGGACGTCGGCGGGTATCCGCGCAGTCCCGTCCCGGTCGATGCGATACCCGACATCGGCGAGAACCAGCAGATCGTCTTCACGAGCTGGATGGGGCGCTCGCCCCAGGACGTCGAGGATCAGGTCACGTATCCACTGACCGTGTCGCTCCTGGGGATCCCCGGCGTCCGGACGGTCCGCAGCTTCTCCTTCTTCGGCTTCTCCACGATCTACGTCATCTTCAATGAGGGCGTCGACTTCTACTGGTCGAGGACCCGCATTCTCGAGAAGCTCGCGAGCCTCGCTCCAGGAGTTCTCCCCGAGAACGTGCGGCCGACGCTCGGCCCCGACGCCACGGCGCTGGGGCAGGTCTACTGGTACACGCTCGAGGGTCTGGACGCCGACGGAAAGCCCGCAGGCGGCTGGAGCCCGCAGGAACTGCGCTCGATCCAGGACTTCTACGTCCGGTACGGGCTCATGTCGGCCGACGGAGTCTCCGAGGTCGCGTCCGTCGGCGGGTTCGAGCGCGAGTACCAGATCGACCTCGACCCAGCGGCGATGCGCGCCAACGGCGTGACGCTCGAGCAGGTCTTCTCGGCGGTCCGGATGTCGAACCTCGACGTCGGCGCCAGGACGATCGAGGTCAACCGGGTTGAGTACGTCGTCCGGGGACTCGGATTCGTGGACAGCGCCGACGACCTCGAGAACGTGGTCGTCAAGGCCGCGGACGGCGTTCCCATCCGAGTGAAGGACGTGGCGACCGTCCAGATGGGTCCCGCGCCCCGTCGAGGCGCGCTCGACAAGAGCGGCGCCGAGGCCGTGGGCGGCGTCGTGGTCGTCCGGCACGGGCACAACCCGCTCGCCGCCATCCGGAACGTGAAGGAGAAGATCGCGGAGATCTCTCCGGGGCTCCCGTCCCGGACGCTCGACGACGGGACCGTCTCCCACGTTGCGATCGTGCCGTTCTACGACAGGACGACGCTCATCCACGAGACCCTGGCCACGCTCAACCGCGCGCTCATACTCGAGATCCTCATCACCATCATCGTCGTCATTGTGATGGTTCGGCAGTTCGGCGGGGCGATGCTCATCTCGGGCGTCCTGCCTCTCGTCGTGCTCCTCGCGTTCGTGGCGATGAGGGCGTTCGGCGTAGACGCGAACATCGTGGCGCTCTCCGGCATCGCCATCGCCATCGGAACGATCGTCGACATGGGGATCATCATCACCGAGAACATCCTGAGGCACCTGGACCGCGCGGGGCCGGACGCCGACAGGATGGAGGTCGTTCGGGGCGCGACCTCGGAGGTCAGCGGTGCGATCCTGACCGCCATATCGACGACCGTCGTGAGCTTCCTTCCCGTCTTCGCGATGACGGGGGCCGAGGGCAAGCTCTTCCGGCCGCTCGCGTACACCAAGACGTTCGCGCTCGTCGCGTCGGTCCTCGTCGCCATCGTCGTCATACCGCCGCTCGCGCACATCATCTTCCGTCGCGTGCGAGCCGCGCGCGAGAGAGGCTATTTTTGGCCGACCGTGCTCGTGGCGGCCGGCGTGGCCTTGGCCTTCATTGCCACGTGGTGGGTCGGCGTCATCGTGGCGATGATGGGGCTCCACGGGCTCTTCGGCGGCCGCCTCGACGAACGCGCGCCCAGGCTCTCGCCTCACGTCCCTCTGATCCTGGTCGGCCTGCTCGTCGTGGTCGCCCTTACGAAGTACTGGATGCCTCTGGGCCCGGCGCGCGGAACCTATCCCAACCTCTCGTTCGTCGTCCTCGTGCTCGGGGCGCTGCTCGCCTTCTTCATGCTGTTCATGCGGTTCTACGAGCCGATCCTCCGATGGTGCCTTGAGCACAAGGGACGGTTCATGGCCGTGCCCCTGACCGTGGTCTTCTTCGGGATGATGGCATGGCTCGGATTCGACACGATCTTCGGGTTCATCCCGGCGGGGCTTTCGAAGCTGGGCGTGCCCGAGGAGAGGATCCGAACGAGCGCGATCTGGTCCGGTCCGGCGCACGCGTGGCCCGGGTTCGGCCGCGAGTTCATGCCGCCCCTGGACGAGGGCTCGTTCCTGTGGATGCCGACCACGATGCCGCACGCCTCGATAGGGGAGGCTCTCGACGTCCTCAGCAAGCAGGACATGGCGTTCGCGGCCATCCCCGAGGTAGAGAGCGTCGTCGGGAAGATCGGACGCGTCGAGAGCGCGCTCGACCCGGCGCCGATCTCCATGATCGAGACGGTCATCAACTACAAGTCGGAGTACGCGGAGGACGAGGGCGGCAGACAGCTTCTCTTCCGCTACGACCGCGGCACCGGCAAGTTCGCGCGCGACGCGTTCGGCGAACTGATTCCCGACCGCAGGGGCCGCGCGTACCGTCAGTGGCGCGAACACATCGAGAGCCCCGATGACATCTGGGCCGAGATCGCGAAGGCGGGGGAGATCCCGGGGACGACGTCCGCCCCGAAGCTCCAGCCCATCGAGACGCGGCTCGTGATGCTTCAGAGCGGCATGCGGGCCCCGATGGGCGTCAAGGTCAGGGGGCCAGACCTCGAGACGATCGAGCGCGTCGGGCTCGAGATCGAGCGGGCGCTCAAACAGGTGCCGGCGGTAGAGGCGGCGACGGTCTTCGCCGACAGGATCGTCGGGAAGCCGTACATCGAGATCGACGTCGACAGAGTCGCGATCGCGAGGTACGGCCTCCACGTCACGGACGTGACGAACGTCATCGAGACGGCGATAGGCGGGAAGACCGCGACCGTGACTGTCGAGGGGCGGGAGCGTTACCCGGTTCGCGTCCGATACGCGCGCGAGCTGCGCGACTCCATCGAGGCGTTGAGCGGCGTGCTCGTAGCCACGCCCGGCGGGGCCCAGGTCCCGCTGCGCGAGCTCTCCGACATCCGATACGTGCGAGGGCCGCAGGCCATCAAGAGCGAGGACACGTTCCTCGTCGGCTACGTGACCTTCGGCGCGCGCCCGGGACACGCCGAGGTCGACGTGGTCGAGATGTGCCAGCAAGCCCTGAGCGGTCTGATCGACTCGGGCGAACTCGAGATACCTCCGGGCGTGAGCTACCGGTTCGCGGGGAGCTACGAGAACCAGGTGCGCGCCCAGCAGAAGCTGTCGGTGATCCTGCCGCTCGCGCTCCTTGTCATCTTCATGATCCTCTACCTGCACTTCAAGTCCGCGTCGACGACGGCGATCGTGTTCTCGGGGATCGCGGTCGCATGGGCGGGCGGGTTCATCCTGATCTGGCTCTACGGCAAGCCGTGGTTCCTCGACTTCACGTTGATGGGCGCGAACATGCGCGACCTCTTCCAGATCCACCCGATCAATCTCTCGGTCGCGGTCTGGGTCGGGTTCCTGGCGCTCTTCGGTATCGCGTCGGACGACGGCGTGGTGCTCGCGACGTACATGGACCAGTCGTGCGCGGCTCGACCGATCGGCTGCGTGCGCGACGTCAGAGAGGCGGTCGTCGAAGCAGGGAGGAGGCGCATCCGCCCCTGCCTCATGACGAGCGCCACGACGATCCTCGCGCTTCTTCCGATCCTGACGTCGACCGGGCGCGGCTCGGACGTCATGATCCCTATGGCGGTCCCCTCGTTCGGGGGGATGCTGGTCGTTCTTCTGTCTGTCTTTGTAACGCCGGTGCTCTACAGCTGGGTGCGGGAGCGACGGCACTCTTGACGTATGCGCGCGTTCGTAGTATCGTTGCGTCACATCACGTACCAGGGGCGTCCATCGTCTGGTGAGCGTATCTGCCATCCGTGCAGTAAGTCGGAGGCTTGACTGCCTCCCGCCCCGCCCAAGCGAAGCACCGTGAACACAGAACTGTCCCCCGATTCGCGCACCGGCCTCGTGCCCGCCGTTCGGCGTGCTCTGTTGCCGCGTGTCGACGTTCGAGGAGTGTCGTGGTGTCCCACTGTCGGGACCAAGGAGGATGGATGAAGACTCTGTATCGTGCCGCGGTAATCGTTGCCGTCCTGGTCGTGGTCGTGGTCGGGTTCACCGGCGCGGCCCAGGCGACCTCGCAGTGGTCGCGGAAGTACAACATGTCCTGCCGGACCTGCCACTCGACGTTCCCGCGTCTGAACGCCTACGGGCAACGGTTCATGCGGAACGGCTACCAGGACCCGGACAACGAGATGCCGGACGGTGACGAGGTCGGTAAGACCCAGCTCAACGACGCCACGTTCATCGACAAGCTGGGGAACTACATGGGCGTCCGACTGAACGTGACCCCGGTTCAGTACAAGACGAACGCTCTCACCGACTCCGACGGCGAGCCGGTGGACCAGCTGACGCTCGGGAACACGAACTGGGCGCAGTTCTTCGTCGCCGGGAGCATCGCGAAGAACATGTCGATCTTCATCGAGATGGAGTTCACCGACGAGAAGTACCACTACAGCTGGTACAAGCTCGGCTACCACAACATGTTCGGGAGTTCTCTGGCCAACCTCATCGTCGGCAACGTGCCCGCGAGGGACTACGGCGCGTACCCGAACCGGCTCAGGATCTTCGGGCCTATCAAGGGCGACGTCTTCAACATCAAGTCCTCAGGCGGCGCCGCGGTGAACGACGAGAGCGCCCTGAACTCGAGCGGCTCACGTCCTGCGCTCCAGTACTACGGATACCAGGGGCCGTTCCTTGTCTGGGGCGGCGTGAGCCCAGGCGACAACGGAAACACGTCGAACCTCGGAGCGGACATGAACGACAAGCTCCACACGTGGGGCGGCGTCAGGCTCGAGGTGACGGAGGACATGGACTGGCCGATCGAGGGCAGCGCCATCTCCGCCTGGTACTACCAGGGCACCGACACGGCCGGCGAGGTCCCCGAAGAGGAGACGCGGTTCGGTCCGTACGAGAACGACTACACCCGCACCTCGGTCGAGGCCGAGGTCAGGGCCGGAGACTTCGAGGTCATGGCCGTCTATCTCATGGGCAAGGACGAGAACTGGGCCCTCGACGACACCGACACGGAGGTCGAGTTCAGCGGCATATCCGTCGTCGGAGGCTACGTGCAGGAACTCGCGGCGGGGCGGGCGCTCCACTACGGTCTTCAGTACGACTCGGTCACGTCCGACGACGTGCCCAGTCTGGAGACGACCTACGTGACTCCTTCGATCTCGTACTTCCCGAGGGAGAACGTCCGGATCGGGCTGTACGGCAGACTGGACATGACCGACGGGCGAGAGGAAGACGAACTCAGACACGACATCATGCTCAACATAAGGACGATGTTCTAGATGAAGAAACTAACAGCAACGCTCGCCATCGCTGCCCTGTTGGTCTCTCTCGTGCCGGCCGCGTTTGCCGGAGCGAAGGAGGCGGAGGAACCCGTTCGCCCCGCGGGCGAGAGGATCTTCCTGGAGGCCAAGTGCAACATGTGCCACACCGTAGTGGCCGCGGGGATCGGGGAGCCGAGGGTGACCGAGGAGGGAGAGGACGTCTCTCTTCCACCGGACCTCTCGGTGACCGGTTCGAGCCGCGTCGCGGAGTGGCTGGACCTCTACCTTCTCAAGAAGGAAGCGATCGACGGAAGCAAGCACAAGAAGAAGTTCAAGGGGAGTGATGAGGAGCGGTCGCTTCTCGTCAAGTGGCTCGTGAGCCTGAAGGCGCCGGTCGCGGACTCCACGGCCGCGGGCACGGGTCCGCCGGGCGAGGTCTCGAACGAGAGCTCTTCGGTCGAGGTGGAGGGCTCCGCGGCGGCTGAACCCGAGGCAGACGAGTAAGGGAGTACGACCCCCCGTACTGTCGCCCCTCGCCGTGAGGCGGGGGGCGACGTGCGTTCGGGACAGGCCCCAAGCCCCCCGCTTGACAGGCCCGTGACCGCCTCCTATCATATAGGTTTGGTCCGACGAGCGGGGCGTGGCGCAGCCCGGTTAGCGCGCCTGCTTTGGGAGCAGGAAGTCGGAGGTTCGAATCCTCTCGCCCCGACCATGCGCGCCTGTAGCTCAGCCCGGATAGAGCAACGGACTTCTAATCCGTAGGTCGCTGGTTCAAATCCAGCCAGGCGTACCAGATACGGTGGAAGTAGCTCAGTTGGTAGAGCGCTGGACTGTGGCTCCAGTTGTCGCGGGTTCGATTCCCGTCTTCCACCCCACCAGAGTCCTCCCCCCGGGCGCGACGTCGCCCGGGGGAGGCACCTGGCTCTTGCGCGAGAGACGTCTTGGTGATAGTCTCTAGCGCGATGCGGAGGCACACCCCTCCTGAGATGCGCCTCCGCCCCCTGCAACGACCCCGCCGCGATGGCGTCGGGGTGGACGAACGGAGCACCCCAGCGAGGGAAGTGCCATGGCAGGAAGAGGAGTGAACAAGGTCATCCTCATCGGGAACCTCGGAGGTGACCCGGAGCTGCGCCAGACCCCGAGTGGCACGTCGGTCGCCACGTTCACGCTCGCGACGAACGAGACGTGGAACGACAAGGACGGTCAGAAGCAGGAGCGGACCGAGTGGCATCGCATCGTCGCCTGGTCCAGGCTCGCCGAGATCTGCGGCCAGTATCTGAGAAAGGGCCGGCAGGTATACATCGAGGGCCGCCTGCAGACGCGCAGCTGGGAGGACAAGCAGGGCAACCAGCGGAAGACCACCGAGGTCATCGCGCAGAACATGCAGATGCTCGGGGGACGCGGTCCGGAAGGCGGAGGCGGTGAGCAGGACGAGTCGCCGTCGTTCGAGGCCGAGACGGTGAAGATAGAGGACGACGACCTGCCGTTCTAGCAGGTGGCCCGTCCGGAGACATGCGCGCCGCTAGCTCAACTAGGCAGAGCAACTGACTCTTAATCAGTAGGTTGAAGGTTCGATTCCTTCGCGGCGTACCACCGAAGCCGGCCGCTCTCACACGCGAGGGCGGCCGGCTCGCATTCTGCCCCGGTCGACCACGACCATTCCCTCGGGCGGGGCGCTCCGCTCGTTCGCCGCCGAGACGCCGCTCTCGCGGCGTGCGACGGCTCACAGCCCGCCTACGGGAATGGTCGCGTTCGACCTGGAGGAGGTGCAAGACGTGGCCGCCACTCGCGTGTTCGAGACGACCGCCAAGAGCGTGCTCTCGAAGTCGAAGATACCGGGCCTCGACTACGCCGTGAACCCGTACGTCGGCTGCGAGCACGCGTGCACCTACTGCTACGCGACGTTCATGAAGAAGTTCCTGCGCATCCCCGACGAGTGGGGTGAGTTCGTGGGCGTCAAGGTGAACGCCGCGGAGGTCCTGGGGCGCGAGGCGCGCAAGAAGGCGCCCGGCGTCGTCACGTTCGGTACCGTGTGCGACCCGTACCAGGACGTCGAACGCGAGTACCGCATCACGCGCGCGTGCCTCGAGGTGTTCTCTGAGGTAGAGGGCTTCGACGTCGGTGTGCTGACGAAGTCCGATCTCGTGGCGCGGGACGTTGACGTCCTCTCGCACATCTCCGGCGCCGACGTCGGCCTCACGATCACCACGCTCGCGGCCGACGTCGCGGGCGTTCTGGAGCCCGGGGCTCCGCCTCCGGCTCGGAGGCTCGCGGCGATGCGCGAGCTCGCGTCGGCCGGCATCGGCGTCTGGGCGTTCTTCGGCCCGGTGCTTCCCGGCCTGTCGGATTCCGAGGAGTCCGTCGCCGAGGTGCTTCAGGCCGTGAGCGACGCGGGCGCGTCGCGCGTCCTGGTCGACCGGCTGAACCTCTACCCGAAGGTGTGGGCTCGTCTCCGGCCCGTTCTGGAGCGGCGGTTCCCGGGGCTCGTCGACGTCGTCCAGGACGTGAGGAGGGACCCGGACTCGTACGAGCGCGAGCTGCGGGCACGCGTGAAGCGGGCGGCGGCCGCCGTCGGGCTCCCCGTGGACGTCTGCTTCTGAGAGCGTCCGTGAGACCGATCCGGCCCCGAGGCCCCCGCCTCGCAAGGCCGTTCCAGGCGATGACCGCAGCCCATAGTTGCACTGAGCCGGTTTCTTTGATACACTTCTGACGTGCAGTCAGGTTGGGCTGCCCTCCGTCGCTTGGGCTGCCCTCCGCCGCTCGAGCGGCCCGTCTCTTCTCACGCTGCAGCCGGCCCGGAGACAGCTGGAGGAAGATGCCATGAAGCTCGCGCAGGTGTTGCTCACAACGTGCATCGTGGTCGCCGTCGCGTCGCCTCCTGTCACCGCCGACCTCGTGCCCGCGGCCACTCGCCTGGAGGACACGCCTGTCAGCGGCAGCATCTACGCGACGCAGGTCGAACGCGGGATCGTGACGGTCAGATGGGTCCTCGACTACCCCGAACTCGCCGACTACCTGAACGTGTACCGCGGGACCTCGCGGGACGGCCCGTACGAGCTGCTCAACGAGGAGCCCATCCTCTGCTGCACGCCCGGAGTGTATCTGGACGATACGGTGTGGGACGGTGAGACGTTCTGGTACGTCCTCAAGGGGTTTCTGCTCGGCGAGCCGGAGGACTTCATGACCGCCCCCACCTGCGTGACCACCGGAGGCAGTCTCGGCTTCAGCCTCGACTTTCCGTCCCCGAACCCCGCCCGCGACGAAGCGATGATCCAGTTCTCGGTACCAGTCGAGGCCGACGACGTCACTCTCGTCGTCTACGACCTCCGAGGGCGCGTGGTCAGACGGCTCGTCTCGAACGACGCGGAAGCCGGCAGGCAGACCCGCAGCTGGGACTGCTGCGACGCCGGCGGCCATCCCGTCGCTTCCGGCACATACTTCGTGTGGTTCTCGGTCGGGGAGTTCTCGATGACACGGAAGCTCGCGGTCGTCAGGTAGCGGCGACCTCGGGACCCTGCGCGACCGCGAGTGCCCCTCCTCCGAACGTGGGGACTTCGGCGGGGACCCGTCCGTCGCATCCGACCGGCTCCATTGACAGTCCTCTGAGCCTCCGATAGACTCCCACCCATGCACATCGTCTGTGTTCACCGGGGCATGTACCCCGAACGCATCGGCGGGACGTACAGCTATATCTACGAGCTGTACAAGCGGTTGGCCGGCCTCGGCCACCGCATCGACGTCATCGCCAGCACGCGGCGGGCCCAGGCCCGCCCCCCGTTCGAACTGGAGGGCATCCGCGTCCACGAGTACGCGATTCGCCGCGTGAACCCGGTCTCGAGCACGCTCCAGCATCTGGCCAACACCACGAGCATGTGCGAGCGCCTGGCCTCGGAGAGCCCGGTCGACGTGCTCACCATCCACGAGTCGCAGCTCGGCCACAGGCTCTCGGTCGGCACGTTCGGGCGCACCGTGTGCCAGCTCCCTACGTTCCACGCGCCCGTCTTCCTCGAGTTCAGGTTCGACACGGCGTGGCGGCTCAGGTCCGAGCCGTCGGCCCTCCGGAGGATGGTGACGCGCCTGTCGGAGCCTCCGCTCGAGTACTGGCAGCGCAGGTTCGAGCGCGACGTGCTCGAGGCGGCACACGACATCCTCGTGCTCTCCCGGTACAGCAGGGGACACATCGAGCGCGAGTTCCCGTCGGTCGACCTGGGGCGCGTGTCCATCATCCCGAGCGGCGTTGACACCGGGCGATTCCGGCCGGCGGCCGACCGCTCGGAGGTCCGCGCCAGGCTCGGGCTCGAGGATGAGACTCTTCACCTGCTCACGGTCAGGAAGCTCGCCCCGAGAATGGGGCTCGAGCAGCTCGTGAACGCGATGCCCGAGATCGTCCGCGCCGCGGCGGCAAAGGGTCGGGAGGTTCGGCTCACCATTTGCGGGAGCGGCTCGCTCAAGGCCACGCTCGAGTCGCTCATCGAGCGACTCGGCCTGGAGGGGACCGTCACGCTTGCCGGCCGCGTTACCGACGACGACCTGGTCGGCCACTACCAGGCCGCGGACCTCTTCGTTCTTCCGACCACCGACATGGAGGGATTCGGGATCTCCACGGTCGAGGCGCTGTCGACGAACACGCCCGTCGTTGGAACGCCGGCCGGCGCGACACCGGAGATACTGGCCGCCATAGACCCGCGCCTGCTGACCCTGGACACCTCGTCCGGAGCCATAGCGACGGCGGTCATCGAGTGGCTCGACTGGCGGACGGAGGAGACGGGCACCACGCGCTACCGCGACGAGGTCCTCGCCAAGTACGACTGGGACCGCGTCGCCGAGCGCGTCGAGGCATACTACGCCGAGAAGTCCGAGTCGTTCGCGCGGTCGCGGAGCGGCTGACCGCCTTCCGGGGAGACGCATGTCCAGAGGGGACGAGAAGAGCATCCTCCTGCGCGCCGTCGGGGACGTCGCCCTGATCGGCCGCGCGGCCGACGCTCTCGCGGACGGAACCGACCCGGCGTGGCCCGGCACCGCCGCGTTCCTCGCCGAGGCCGACATCACGTTCGCGAACTTCGAGATGGCGATCCCGCGCTCCGTCGTCGAGCGCGTGGCGGTCGACGTCAGTCCCGACCTCGTAGGTAGGCCGGACGCGCTCCCCGCGTTCCTCGAGACCGGCGTCGACGTCGTCGCCCTCGCGACGAACCACATCATGGACTGGGGCGAGAAGGGACTCGCGGAGACGCTCGAGGCCCTGCGCGAGCGGAACGTGGTGCCGGTCGGAGCCGGGGCGAACCTCGAGGAGGCCATTCGCGGCGTCGTCCTCGAGCGGCGCGGGCTGCGCGTGGGCTTCTGCGCGTTCACGCCCGAGCAGCGCTGGACGGCGACGCGCGACATGCCGGGGGCGGCGCCCCTGACGCTCGAACACGTCAGAGCGTCGCTCGACGGGATGGACCGCCCGGACGTGCGCGTCGTGTCGCTCCACTGGGGCATCGAGATGTCGCACTACCCGACGCCGGAGGACAGGAAGCTGGCGCGCGACATCGTCGAGGCCGGCGCCCACCTCATCATCGGCCACCACCCGCACGTCATCCAGGGCCACGAGAAGGTGGGCGGCGCGTTCGTCGTCTACAGCATGGGGAACTTCGCGTTCGACATCCACGCCGGACGCATCAGGCACGAGTTCGACCCGTGGGACCTCCGCGCCGGGTACGTGGTCGAAGCGACGCTCGAGCCGGGTCGCGTCGCGTCCCTGGCCGCCGTTCCCACGCTGATCGGCGAGAGCGGGCTGGGCGCGCTCGCGTCCGGGGCCGACCGCGAGGCCATCCTGGACCGCGTGAGCGAACGTTCCGAGAACATGGAGGCCGGAAGCGCGGCCGTCTGGGAGCACGCAGGCGGCAGGCTCGTCGGGCACAAGGTGAAGGCGGTGCGGGCCACGCTCAGAGACGGCGGCCCGCGCGCGGTCCTCCGGGAGCTTCGACACTTCAGGTGGCGGCACGTGAGACTCATCCTGGGGTTCGTGCGCTCGCGGCTGGGAGGCGGGAAGTGAAGCTCGCCGAGAAGAACTGGTACTGTCGAAGTCCGCTCCTCGTTCAGAACGCGGTCGTGTCGGCCTACGGATTCGCGCAGCGCGCGGGAAGGAACGGGAAGGGCTTCCGCAGGATCCTCAACGAGCTCGAGGAGAGCCAGTGGTACTCGGAAGAGGAGTTCGCCGAACTCCGTCGTGAGAAGCTCGAGAGGCTCGTCCGTCACTGCTACGAGAAGGTGCCGTACTACAGAGCCGTCATGAAGGAGCGCGGGCTCACTCCCTCTGACGTCCGTGGGCCCGAAGACCTCCCGAAGCTCCCGTTCCTCACGAAGGAGATCGTGCGGACGAGGTACGAGGAACTCGTGAGCGAGGACGCTGGGAGCAGGAGGCCGCGCAAGTCGACGTCGAGCGGAACGACGGGGACCCCGCTCGCGACGCTGCGCGACCAGTACTCCATAGAATTCGAGCAGGCGTCGCTCTGGCGCCACTGGGCGATCGGCGGGCTTCCTCTCTTCGGGAGACGCGCGTCGCTCAGGGGGCATCCGGTCGTTCCCCCCAACCAGAAAACGCCGCCCTACTGGCGGACGAACATCGCCGAGAACCAGCTCGTGATGTCCGGTTTCCATCTGTCGTTCGAGGCGGGTCCCTCGTTCGCGCACGCCATCCGCGACTTCGGCGCGCGCGCCGTGGAGGCGCTCCCTGCGTCGGTCTACTTCCTCGCCGAGTCGATGCTCGCGCACGGGGAGCATCTTGAGCTGGACCTCGTTCTCACCGGCTCCGAGCCGGTCTACCCGATGCACCGCGCGGCGATCGAGAAGGCGTTCGGCTGCAAGCTGTTCGACTTCTACGGGCTCTCGGAGCGCGTCGCGTTCGCGATGGAGTGCGAGCACCACACGGGACTGCACGTGGCGCCCGA